>NZ_CANNDN010000001.1:0-688333 GCF_947503465.1 uncultured Tateyamaria sp.
GAGCCAGAGCCAGAGCCAGAGCCAGAGCCAGAGCCAGAGCCAGAGCCAGAGCCAGAGCCAGAGCCAGAGCCAGAGCCGATCAACGTCCCCGACCCGGAACCGGAGCCAACGCCGCGTCCCACTGATGTGGCAATGGAAACGCCCGCCGCGGCAGCAGCAGAGTTGCCCGAGGCGGTTGATCCCGAACCGGCCCCCATACCTGCGGCCGTCAACCCCTCTGCGCTTGTTGAAACGACCCCGGCGCCGGCGCAACCCAAGCGCGGCCTGCTTGGACGCCTGCTGGGCCGCCGCGATGCGACCCCGGTCATGCGCCGCACCCTTGACGATGACATGCTCGAACAGCTGGAAGAGCTGTTGATCACCGCCGACATGGGCGTCGATACCGCTTTGCGCGTGACCGCCAACATGGCCGAGGGACGCATGGGCAAGAAACTGTCGGTGCAGGAAATCAAGGAACTGATGGCGCAGGAAATCGCCCGCATCATGGAACCCGTTGCGAAACCCTTGCCGCTTTATCCCCAAAAGCCCCAGGTGGTGCTGGTTGTGGGCGTGAATGGGTCGGGCAAGACGACGACCATCGGCAAGCTGGCCAGCCAGTTCCGCGCCGCAGGCAAATCGGTGGTGATTGCTGCCGGCGACACGTTCCGCGCGGCGGCGGTCGAACAGCTACAGGTCTGGGGCGATCGGGCAGGGGTGCCGGTGCTCACCGCGCCCGAAGGTACCGACCCTGCCAGCCTCGCGTTCGACGCATTGACCAAGGCGCAGGCCGACGGCGCCGACCTCCTGATGATCGACACCGCAGGCCGTCTGCAAAACCGCGGCGACCTGATGGAAGAACTGGCCAAGATCGTCCGCGTCATCCGCAAGATCGACCCCAGCGCGCCGCACAACACGCTGCTCGTTTTGGACGCGACAACAGGCCAGAACGCCTTGGCGCAAGTGAAGGTCTTCCAGGAGGTCTCCGACGTCTCCGGCCTTGTGATGACCAAGCTTGACGGCACCGCCAAGGGCGGGGTGCTGGTGGCGCTGGCCGACAAGTTCGGCCTGCCGATCCACGCCATTGGCGTGGGCGAACAGATCGATGACCTGTCCCCATTCGACCCCGAGGATTTCGCGGCTGCATTGACCGGCTTGGAAAATGAATAGTAAAATAGATCAATGGGTTAAGCCTGTCCCCGCGGGGACAGATCCTGAATGACCGCTTGGTTGGCAAGCATCGAGGGCACCGAAACCGGTCACAATGTGGCCCTGTGTCTGGCGATCCTTGCGGCTTTTCTACACGCGGTGTTCGGGGCCTTGCAGAAGGGCCGGCACGATCCCTGGCTGACGCGTGGCGCAATCGACGCGTCCTATGGCGTGATGGCAGCGCCATTTGCCCTGTTTGTTGTGCCATGGCCCGAACCGCATATGTGGCCCATTTTCGGCGTCGTTTTCGTGATCCACGTGGCCTACAAGGTGTTGCAGGCTTGGGCCTATACCAAGGGCGATTTCACGGTGGTCTACCCGGTTGTTCGAGGCACCGGCCCGCTCTTTACGGTGATCGGCGCGTATCTGCTGTTTTCCGAGACATTTACGCTTGTGCAATGGCTGGGTGTCGGGGTGCTGCTGACAGGTATCTACGGGCTTGCGCTGTACAATCTGCGGTATCTGCAGACCAACCGTGACACGCTGCCCATGGCCCTCGGCCTCGCGGTCATCACGGGCCTATTCGTGGCGCTTTACACCACTTATGACGCCTATGGCATCCGGGCCACGGAAAATCCGTTTACCTTCCTTGCGTGGTTTTTCATGATCGATGGGATCTTCATGCCGCCCGTCGCCTACATGCGCTGGCGGCGGATGGCGAACCCGCCCGCTGTGCCGCCGCTGATGTTACGCGGTGTGATTGGCGGCGTCGTTGCCTTCTTCAGCTTCGGTTCCATCATGATGGCCACGCGTCTTGACAAGGTGGGCGAGGCGGCGGTGCTGCGGGAAACGTCCACCGTCTTTGCTGCAATCATCGGTTGGCTGGTGCTGAAAGAAACGGTAGGACCGCGCAGAATTGCCCTGATGGCGCTGATCGCCGCCGGGGCCGTGATCGTCGAGATGGGCGGATAACAAAGGGCAGAGCATGGCAGACGCACGCGAGATCAACCCGCTTTTGAAACAGGTCCTCGAACTGGGCCCGCCGCTGGTCTTTTTCCTGATCTACCTGCGCATCCGCGACAACACCTATGAATTTGCGGGCACCGAATATTCCGGCTTTATCGTTGCGACACTGATTTTCGTGCCGATCATCCTGATTGCCATGGGCGTTCTTTGGGCGCTGACGGGCAAGCTGAGCCGGATGCAGGTCTTCACCGCCTTCATGGTCATTTTCTTCGGCGCGCTCACGGCATGGTTCAATGACGAACGGTTCTTCAAGATGAAGACCAGCATCGTCTACGGCATGTTCGCCCTGTTGTTGGGGATTGGCCTGTTGCGCGGGCAAAGCTGGCTGGCGTTTGTTCTGTCCGATGCGGTGCCGATGCGACGAGAAGGCTGGATGATCCTGACCCGGCGGCTGTGTGCGATGTTCGCGACACTGGCCGTCGCAAACGAGATCATCTGGCGCACCATGTCCACGGACACATGGGTCAAGATCGAAACCTTCGGCTTTCCCATCGCGATGATCGCGTTCATCTTCCTGCAATTTGCGGCCCTTCAGGACCACATGATTTCAGAGGAAGACGAAGCTTAGGCCCGCTTGGGCCGCGCATTGGCTGCATCCTCGTTCCAGTTTTGGGAATGCGGCGCCACGGCAAAGGCCACTTTCAAGGCGAGGTCCTTGGTGATCATCGCCTCGATCGCGAGGGCAAAGCGCGAATTTTTCCTGGCGCGTTTGCGCAGGCTCGCCACGTCCCATTCCAACACCTCGCTGCCTGCATCAAGCCGTGTGGTGGCGGCGCTGGTCTGCTGGGTGGCATAGGCGACCTCGCCCACAAACAGGTTCGGGGGCATGGTGAACCGCTCGCCCCGCTTGGTGATGTGGATCGGTCCCGAGATGACGTAATAGAGCTTGTCCGGCTGGACCCCTTCGGTGGTGACCTGGATGCGCTCTTCCAGAACATGGCGGCGGGCGCGTTTGACCAGATCGCGGAAATCACCGGGCGGCAACCCCTCGAACAGGGGGTAGATGTCGCGGTGGGCCGCGGGGACTGCAAATCTCGACCGGTGCCAGAGCAGACTGCCCAGCCCGATCAGGTTGGCGGTGCCCATGACCAGGGAGGTATAGATCGCCTCCCACAGGGGCGTGTCGGCGGCGGTCAAATAGTAATAGATGTAAAGACATGTCCCCAACAGGATCATCAGCCGCAGCACGATCTGGTTGGTGATCAGATAGCCGATGGTAAACACCGCACCCGCCGTCAGAATCACCGCCTCCGGTGCGACATAGTCGCTGACCATGAACATTCTTTTCCACTCCAACCCGTGACCCTACGGTCAAGTCTTGGGCTTGAATAGCGTATCCTGAGCCGATTTGTCTTGTTTCGTCGTGCGCAAGTCGAGGTGCAGGGCGTGGCCGCGCTGCACGGCCGGGCGGCTGCCCACCAGATCAAGCCAGCGGGCAAGGTTGGGTTTGTCATCCAGACTTTGCTCTTGCCCTTCCCAAAGCGATGCCCAGGGCCAGATCGCCATGTCGGCGATCGAGTAGTCGCCCGCCACATATTCGCTGTCGGCGAGTTGCCGGTCCAGCACGCCATAAAGCCGCGCGGTCTCGTTGCGATAGCGGTCCTTGGCGTAAGGAATGTCGTGGCCCATTTGCGGGGCGTATTTCAAAAAGTGATGCGTTTGACCGGCCATCGGACCGACCCCGCCCATCTGCCACATCAACCATTGATCAACGGCGATCCGGTCGCGTTCTGTGCGCCCACCGAACTGGCCGGTCTTTCGTGCGAGGTATTGCAGGATCGCGCCGCTTTCAAAGATCGAGACCGGCGCGCCGTCAGGCCCGTGGGGATCCGTGATCGCGGGCATCCGGTTGTTGGGGGAGATCCTGAGAAAGTCGGGCTGAAACTGGTCCCCCTTGCCGCTGTTGATCAGGTGCACCTTGTAGGGCAGCCCGAATTCCTCCAGCGCGATAGAGGCTTTCCAGCCGTTGGGCGTGGGCCAGTAGTACAGGTCGATCATCAGGTCCTCCGGGCAGTCCGGCGGTCATGATGCGGTTTTCTGTCCTTCAAACAAGGGCACAGGCAGGGGCGGCACAGCAAAGATACGTGACCAGCGCGGGGCCGGACGGTTGGGCAATACATCCTGCAACCCCTCAAGCGGCACGCGGTCGGCGTGGCGCAGGGCGCGGGCGTAAAAGCGCAGCGCACCCGGGCGGGTGTATCCCGACCAATGGCAGACGCGGCGCTGCGGGGCACTGATATGTCCGCCAAAGCGGGTCAGCGCACCCAGCGTGTCCGGGCAATCCAGTTGAATATTCACGGCATGCGGCAGGCAAAGGCCCGCACCCAGCGCGCGATCGCCCGGCACATCCGGGGCGATCAGCCGTTCGAACATCAGATCGAACAGGTCGTTTTCGCGGCTGATCACATTCAGCACCTCGGCGCTGCGACCTGCCGGGGTCTGCAATGCCACATGCGCTGTGCTGGTATAGCTTGCGCCGGTAATGGCCACGATCCGCTGGATCGCGTGCGCGGGCAGATGATGCAGCGCTTCGAAGATGACTTCCGAGCCCATCGAATGGGTGATGGCATGGATCGGGCGTGTCGGTGCAATGGTGCGGATGGTCCGGATAACCTCGGCCAGCGCCGCCCCGGCACAGCGGGCCGACCGCTGGGCCCGCCACAGGTTGCCGCGCGCACGCCAGCCAAATGCGATGGCCAGCCCTTCGTCCGGCTGGCCGGTGCCAAATCCAAGGTGGCGCAGCCATTGTGTGCGGTTCGATTTGTCCTGATGCGGCACCCGGCCGAAAATTGTGCTGTGGGGTGAGCAGGTCGTTGATTCGGGGTCATATTTGAACCCGTGCACCAGGATCATCACCGGGCCGGTGCCTGCGGCGGCGGCCCGCGTGGCCGACAGCGCCGAAGCGGGTGAGCCGTGGACCCGCAGACCGGCGGGCCCGGCGTTCAGTCTCAGGATGGGCATGTCTGCGCCTCCTACCACATATTGTGGTGCCGCTATGACGTAGGCATATGACGAAGCCATGAATTTTAGGTTACAGCACCGTGACGGTGTTGACGTGCAACACCCCCGGGCGTACTTCATGCGGCGTGGCGATTTGTTACCGGATTGCGGGCCACGTTAAACACTTCCGCTAAAAGGTCAGGATGAAAGCCCCCTTTCGCTTGACCCGCGTCTGGGGGTTTTTTGTGGCCTGACCCCTTTCAGGCCCGCGATGGAGTTTGAACATGTCCGACACATGGAATGCCCGCACCCGCGCTGTGCACGGTGGGGTCCGCCGCAGCCAGTATGGCGAGGTCAGCGAGGCGATCTTTCTGACCCAGGGTTTTGTCTATGACAGTGCCGAGGCCGCCGCGCAGCGGTTCGAGAAGGCGGGCGAGGACGAATTTATCTATGCCCGTTATGGCAACCCGACCGTGCGGATGTTCGAGGAACGCATGGCGCTGCTGGAAGGGGCCGAAGACGCCTTTGCCACAGCCTCCGGCATGGCGGCGGTGTCCGGCGCGCTGACCGCGATGCTGAAGGCGGGCGATCGGGTTGTGTCGGCCCGCGCGCTGTTCGGGTCCTGTCTCTATGTGCTGGAAGAGGTGCTGACCCGCTACGGGGTCGAGGTGGAATTTGTCGATGGTACCGACCTGGACGCGTGGGCCGCGGCCATCACGCCCGACACGACGGCGGTGTTCTTCGAATCCATCTCGAACCCGACGCTGGAAGTGGTGGACATTGCGGGGGTGTCGAAACTGGCCCACGCGGTCGGGGCGACTGTGCTGGTGGACAACGTCTTTGCCACGCCTGTCTTTTCCAATGCAATTGCGGATGGCGCGGATGTGGTGGTCTACTCCACCACCAAACATGTGGACGGGCAGGGCCGGGCGCTGGGCGGCGTGATCATGGGCCGCCAAGAGTTCATCCGCAAAACCGTTGAACCCTACATGAAGCACACGGGCGGTTCGATGTCGCCGTTCACCGCATGGGTGATGCTGAAAGGGTTGGAAACGCTGGACCTGCGGGTCAGGGCACAGGCGGCGACGGCGCTGCAACTGGCGCAGGCGTTACACGGGCACGCTGCCCTCGCGCGCGTGATCTATCCCGGCCATCCCAGCCACGCCCAGCACGACCTTGTCACCCGTCAGATGGGCGGGGCAGGGGGCACGGTGCTGTCGCTCGACCTGAAGGGCGGGCAGGCGGCGGCCTTCAAGTTTCTGAACGCACTGACAATTCCGGTGATTTCCAACAATCTGGGCGATGCGAAGTCCATTCTGACGCATCCGGCCACCACCACACACCAGCGGTTGCCGCAGGATCAAAAAGATACGTTGGGGATCACGCCAGGGCTGGTCCGCATGTCCGTGGGCATCGAGCATGGCGATGACCTGGTGGCGGATATCCTGCAAGCCTTGGAAAAAGCACAATAATGCACAATAACGGCGGATTGTTAAAAGACGCCCCGATCGCCCCCCTTTAGTCATCCATGTTGCAGGTTCACACGTAACCGTTAGCGATATTGGAAATGTGCCGCACGACGTTTACCTTCGTCTGGCACGCAAACAGAAAGGGGGGCTACTTTATGAACATTCATACGCCCGACATCACCGCAATACCCGAACGTGACGAAGCCGAAGCAGCGCTGGACCTTTTGCGCCGCTGGGCCAAGAACGCGACAACCACAGACATCATCGAACTCGACCCGTCGGTGGCGCGGCTTGTGCCGGGCGGCGATGGAGTCGATTACCCGGCCTTTACGCGCGAATACCCCGAAGGGTTCCGCGTGGATGCCGATTACAAGGACACGCTGCCCGACCTGCAAAACGGGCCATCCAGCCTGATCCGCGGTGCCAAGACGCGCATCCAGCATGTGGGCATCTCGAATTTCCGCCTGCCACTGCGCATCGAAAGCCGCGATGGCGCGCCGCTGACGCTTGAGACATCGGTCACGGGCACTGTCAGCCTGGAGGCCGACAAGAAGGGCATCAACATGTCCCGCATCATGCGGTCCTTCTACAAACACGCCGAGGAAACCTTTTCCTTTGGTGTGATCGAAGCGGCGCTGGACGACTACAAGGCAGACCTTGAAAGCTTTGACGCCCGTATCCAGATGCGGTTTTCCATGCCTTTGCGGGTGGACAGCCTGCGTTCGGGCCTGTCGGGCTACCAGTATTATGACATCGCTCTGGAACTGGTCGAGCAGGCGGGTGTGCGCAAGCGCATCGTGCATCTCGACTATGTCTATTCATCGACCTGCCCCTGTTCGCTGGAATTGAGCGAACATGCCCGCGCCACCCGTGGGCAACTGGCGACGCCGCATTCGCAGCGGTCTGTCGCACGGATCTCGGTGGCGCTTGAGGATGGCACGGATACGCTGTGGTTCGAGGACCTGATCGACGCGTGCCGCCGCGCCATTCCCACCGAGACGCAGGTGATGGTCAAGCGCGAGGACGAACAGGCCTTTGCCGAGTTGAATGCCGCCAACCCGATCTTTGTCGAGGACGCCGCGCGACTGTTCAGCGAACAGCTTCTGGCGGATGTGCGCATCGGCGATTTCCGCGTGGTCGCAAGCCATCAGGAAAGCCTGCACAGCCATGATGCCGTATCGGTCCTGACCGAGGGTGACACGTTTGCGGGAGAGAGCATCGACCCGCGCATGTTCCAGACCCTGTTCCATACCGGGTAAACCCCCGGAGCGCGGCGGACACCGCCGACATAACCGTGCAAAAACGCGCCCCATGGGGCGCGTTTTTCTTTTGTGATCACAACGCGCGTGCAACCCCGCCATGCACGAATGGCATTGGTCATTTCGGGGTGCACCCCTTATGTACGGGGCAACGGGAGGACAACAATTTACGCATGATTTGCGAGGTACTCCAATGGCTTACGTCACACACTCGAACACATCTTTCCTGAGCGCGCTTCTGGACCGCGTCACCGCGTTCCTTGCGGCACTGGGTCATTCCGCGTCCATGTCCGCCGCGGCCGAAAACCGGTTCCGCCGGATCGAAGCCCTGCGCGCCAAATCCGACGAAGAACTGGCAGCAATGAACCTGCGGCGCGAAGACATCGCGGCCTACGTGTTCCGCGACCTGATGCACCTCTGACACGCAAGCGGTCCAACCGTGGGCCACATGCACGCCGGGCCGGTGGTGCGGTGTCTCCTGCTTGACACCGCCCGCGCGGCCCGCCAACGCTGAGCGCGATGATCGACCTGCGCCCTGTTGGATATGTGATTGGCCTGTTGGTGGCCGTGCTTGGTCTGGCCATGATCCTGCCGATGCTTGTCGATGTGGCCGAAGGGCGGGGGCACTGGCCCGTATTTGCCGAATGCGCGCTGGTCACGGTCTTGACAGGCGGCATGATCGCGCTCAGCTGTCAGAACGGCGTGCGCGAAGGTCTGACAATCCAGCAAACCTTCCTTCTGACCACCGGCGTATGGTTGGCCCTGCCCATCTTTGGCGCGTTGCCTTTTGTCGTCGGCGCCACCGAATCCCGCTTTGTCGATGCGTTCTTCGAGGCGATGTCGGGCCTGACCACCACCGGGTCCACGGTGCTGTCCGGTCTGGATACTTTGCCCAAGGGGCTGCTTTTGTGGCGCGGCATCCTGCAATGGCTGGGCGGTATCGGCATCATCGTGGTGGCCATGGTTTTCCTGCCCGAATTGCGGGTCGGCGGGATGCAGATTTTCCGCACCGAAGCCTTTGACACCTTTGGCAAGATCCTGCCCCGTGCAACGGAAATCGCAAGCCGCATCTCGGTCATTTACGTGGCGCTGACCCTGATTTGCGCCCTGTGCTATATCGCGGCTGGCATGGGGGCATTTGACGCCACGGTGCACGCGATGACCACCATCGCGACGGGCGGGTTTGCCAATTATGACGCCTCCTTTGCGGCCTTCGGACCTGCGCCGTCTTACGTTGCGACCGTTTTCATGGTGTTGGCGGCGCTGCCTTTTGTCCGCTTCGTGCAACTGAGCGCGGGAACGGCACGTCCCTTGCTCCTTGACCGGCAGATCCATGTGTTCCTGGTCACGGCCTTTGTCATCGTGATCATCATCGCGGCCTGGAACCTGTGGCAGCAAAATGACGTGACCGAAGGGGCCGTGCGCACCGCCCTGTTCAACACCGTGTCGCTGATGACGGGCACGGGATACGCCAATGCCGATTATGGCCAATGGGGCAGTTTTGCCGTGGCGATCCTGTTTTTCACCGGTCTGATCGGTGGCTGTGCGGGCTCGACCGCCTGTTCGATCAAGGTGTTCCGCTATCAGCTGCTGTTTGCTTCCATCAAGGCGCAGTTGCAAAAAACGCGCAGCCCGCACGGCATCTTTACCCCGCGCTACGCAGGTCGCCCGGTGGGTGAGGACGTGCTGAATTCGGTCATGTCCTTCTTCATGTTCTTCGTGGTGACATTGGGCATGTTGTCCGTGGCGCTGGCAATGACCGGTCTTGATTTTGTCACTGCGCTGTCGGGTGCCGCCACGGCGCTGGCCAATATCGGCCCGGGCTTTGGCGAACAGATCGGTCCGACCGGCAATTTTGCAGGCCTTAACGACACGGCCAAATGGCTGCTGGCGGCGGCCATGTTGATCGGACGGCTTGAGCTGATGGCCGTCTACGTGATCTTCACCATCCAATTCTGGAGAGCCTGATGTCCAGCGGTACTCCCCTGGTCCGCCCCCTCGGTGCGCAAATCTCGCATATGCTGAAAGACCGCGGGGTCGACGTGATCTTTGGCATCCCGGGGGTGCACAATCAGGAAATGTACCGCGGGATTGAAGAGGCGGGGATCACCCACGTGCTGGCGCGACACGAACAGGGGGCCGGTTTCATGGCCGACGGCTACGCGCGGGCGACGGGGCGTCCAGGCGTGGCCTATGTGATCACCGGCCCAGGCCTGTGCAATATCATGACACCGATGGGGCAGGCCTATAGCGACAGCGTGCCGATGCTGGTGATTTCGAGTTGCCTGGACGAAACGGCGGCGAAGAAAGGCCAGTTGCACCAGATGAAGGACCAACGCGCGGCGGCAGAAGCCGTGTGTGATTGGTCGGAAGAGGCGCGAACGGCGGAGGCGGCCTATGCGTTGATCGACCGGGCATTCACCGAGTTCAGCACCAGGCGCAAGCGCCCGAAACACCTTCAGGTGCCTATCGCCCGGTTGGAAGAAAACGCGGCTCAAACCTATGCGAACTGGAAACCGCAGGCGCGCGCGCCGCAAGGGCATTTCCAGATCAGCCGCGTGCCCGGCCCGATTCAGGGCCCCGCACCATCAACCCTGGCTGACCAATTGGCTCTAAAGCTGCTGCATGCGGAACGCCCCCTCTTTGTCTTCGGCGGGGGGGCAACCCGGGTCGGAGGGGACGGTGGCCCATTGCCTCGCCTGCTCGAGCAAACGCGCGCGGCCACGTTCATGACCTACGCGGGGCGGGGGATCGTGCCGCCGGGCTGGGAGCTCTCTTTTGGATCGACCCTCGCCAGACCCGAAAGCGCGGCGGTGCTGGAGGCCAGCGACTGCTTTGTCCTGGTCGGAACCGACATGGCCGAGGTCGATTTGTGGCGTGATCCGCCTGCACCAACGCCCGACACCTATCACATCAACATCGACCCGGAGGTTTTGGCGCGTGCGCATCCCCGGTCATGGTCGGTTCAGTCGGATGCGGCGACCTTCATGATCGCATTGGCCGCCGCCGTCGAACGGCATGCGCCCACCATATCGCGCCCGCCCAAGTCGCACTGGTCTGCGGACCTGGTCGCGGGCTACCGCGACAAATGGCGCGCCGAGGTCGACGCCGAACGTCCCGGCATCGTGCCCGTCTGCGACGCCCTGCAGGACTGCCTGCCCAAAGGCACCATGATCTATTCGGACATGACCCAGTTTGCCTACACCGCCAAGGAAGTCTGGGACATGGACCGCCCCGGCCACTGGCACCACCCCACGGGGTTCGGCACCCTTGGCTACGCAACACCTGCCGCCATCGGCGGTGCCGTCGCGCGCAAGGGTCTGCCCACAATGGCGATCATCGGCGATTACGGCTTTCACTACACCATGCAGGAACTGGGCGTGGCGGTCGAACTCAAACTCCCCATCCCTATCATCCTCTGGGACAACGGCAAACTGGCAGAGATCGAGGACAGCATGGTCCGTGCCCAGATCGCCCCCAATGCGGTTGTCGCCCGCAACCCCGACTTCTGCAAACTGGCGCACGCCTTCGGCGCCCATGCCGCGGCGCCCAAATCTCTCGAAGAGATGCAAGAAACCGTCCGCGCCGCATTCGACGCAGACGGTCCGACACTCGTCTACCTGACGCCCGAAATCGCACGACCCTGATCATCTTCTTCTGGCCGGAAATACTTCGGGGGCGCCCGCAGGGCGGGGGCAGAGCCCCCTAAACTGTCGTGTCGCCGCACGGCGCCCTTTGGATCACATCTTCGACCCTTCAGCACGGTAGATACCGCCCCAGGTGTTGCCCGAGATATAGCTGGGACAGCCTTTCCTACGGGTGTTGACGATCAGGAACCACATGGTTTCGCCCGGGCGCCCCGCGCGGCTGTATTCACAACCCAGCGGATGCGTCCACCACTGCCCCTGATGCGAGGCGGGCGGTTTCACGACGGCCGTGGCCGCCACGGCCTCGGCTGCGGGTACGACAACGAATGCAGCCGCAGCCACGGTTTTGATAAGGGATTTGAACATGACACACTCCGATCACTGAATAAGGTCCAGCGCCCCCACGCCTTGGCCCCAGTGATGTCGGTTTGCCGTTAACAGCGGCCTAACGACCGTGATCGGAATGCCTGTGATTTTAACGAATTGCGCCCGGGTGTTCAGTCCCAGCAGCTGACCAGAACGGTCATGCCCGTCGCGGCCTCGGTCAGGTCAACGGGATCGATCGGCGTTGCACTATTGGTGCCCGCGGCGGCCATGCCGGCCTGCGACAGCACGTCCTGCAACACGTCGCGATCCAGGGCAAAGCGAACCCCCTCCGGCAGCGCACGCCCGTCCTGCGCCTCGGGCAGCAACATGCCAAGCACACCGCCCCCCGCATCCAGAACCGGGCCTCCCGCATCGCCCGGCAGGGTGTTCATCGCCAGACGCGCCAGATCGGTCTCTCCGTTCAGACCGCGCACATCGCTGAGCGTGCCAAAGGTCATTGACGGCGCCCCAAGCACACCTTCGAAACTGAAACCGGCTGCGGCCACCTCTGATTGCAGGCGTGGCTGGGCGTCGGCAAAGCGGGCAAACGCCCGTGGCGCAAGGGCATTCGTGGGCTTCAGGACCGCAACACCCCGATCCGCGTCCAGCACCGACACTTCGGCCTCGACATCCGTGTCCAGGGTGACACGGCTGCAGCTGTTCACCGCTTCGGCAGTTGTGACGACGGTCCCCCGGCTGTCCACGAAGAAACCGGACCGCGACAGGCGCGGCTTGCGGATCTCAAGGCCCGACACAAGGTCAATCGCCTGGTCCTGGCTGCTTGCACTGGCCGGGATCACACCGCCTGTCCGGACAAAGCTTTTTTCCATCTCGTCCAGCAGGCGCGTGCGCCGCTCTTCGTCTCCGGCGGGCCACACGACAGTGAACCCCTTGATCTGTCCATCTTCCAGCGCGACGCGCGTCTCTGACACGCGATTGGCGTCACGACCGACAAGGGTAAAGGACCGTTCCTTGCGCTCGCGCGGCCCATCCAGGGGCACGATGTCCAGGGTCTGCATGATGTCATAGAGGCCAAACAAAGTGGTCTGGTCGCCGGCCTGGCTGATCAGAAGGACGGTCGCATCAATATCCCCGGTCGCCGCATAATGGGCAAAGGGATACTCGTATTTTTCAAACGTGACCGCAGCCGTCGGCATCAGGATATCAATGCCCGCGGTGTCGTCCGACACCAGCTCAAGGCCCAGCCCGTCCAGTACGGAATTGTAGTCCTGCAACAGGACGGCCCGCTGCCGCGTGGTCAGGATGCCGGTGACATCGAACCCCTTGCGCTCTTGCCAGGTTGCCATTGCATTGCGTGTGCCGCGGCCAAAGGCGCCGTCGATGGCCCCCTGGTAGGTGCCCGCCCATTGCAGGGCGATTTGCAGGTCCTCCCGTTCGGCCCGCGTCAGTTGCCGTTCGCTGCGCTGCGCCTGCGCGGGTGTTTCATCTGCGGGCTCCGGCTCCGGCGCTGCCGTGACGGGGGCGGGCGCCTGGGGGGCTGTGGGCAGGGGCGCATCCACGACGCCGCGGTTCAGCACATTGGCCCCAATGGGCCAGAATTGCTGACGGAAGGCAGAACTGAACGCGATATAGCTGTCGCGCGGGATCACCCCTTCGGACCGGTAGACCCGCAAAACCTGTTCGGCATCGGACCGCGCGTAGGGGCCAAGGGCCACGCCGTACCAACCGCCACCCAGCGAAAACCCGTTCACATCAGGCAATTCGGCGGCATAGGCGCGTGCGCGCTCTGTGGCGGCGTTCAGGCTGGGTTGTGCCTCGATCTGGATCCACACCGGGTCGTCCTGGGCAACCGCACCCACAACCGACGCAAGCAATACACCCCACGCCAGCATCATACGCTTCAACATCCGCCCATATCCCCTTGGTTGGTCTTGGTGCCAGTCTTCCGTTTCGGCGCAGAATAAGCAGGAATCCGCCGCGATGGAAATGGTGGAATACCGGTAAAAAGCCACCCCACGCGCAATTGACCATTCGGGGGGCGGGCCGTAGGTAAGGCACGCAATTCCAACCGATGGCGCATGCATGTCAGAAACCGTTTCCACGCCCCGTTCCTTTCAGGAGATCATCCTGCGGCTCCAGACCTATTGGGCCTCGAAGGGCTGTGCGGTGCTGCAACCCTATGACATGGAAGTGGGGGCGGGCACGTTCCACCCGGCCACAACGCTGCGTTCGCTTGGCACACAGCCCTGGGCCGCGGCCTATGTGCAACCGTCGCGTCGGCCGACCGACGGGCGCTATGGCGAGAACCCGAACCGCTTGCAGCATTATTATCAGTACCAGGTGCTGATCAAACCCAGCCCGCCGGACCTGCAGGACCTTTACCTTGGGTCCTTGCGCGCCATTGGCATCGACATGGACCTGCACGACATCCGCTTTGTCGAGGATGACTGGGAAAGCCCCACGCTCGGCGCCTGGGGCCTCGGGTGGGAGGTCTGGTGCGACGGCATGGAAGTGTCGCAATTCACCTATTTCCAACAGGTTGGCGGCCATGACTGCCACCCGGTTTCGGGTGAGCTGACCTACGGCCTCGAACGCCTCGCGATGTACATCCTGGGCGTCGATCACGTGATGGACATGCCCTTCAACGACCCGCAAACGCCCATTCCGCTCAGCTACGGCGACATCTTCAAACAGACGGAAGAGGAATACGCCCGCTGGAACTTTGACACCGCCAATACCGACGTCCTGCTCGATCACTTCGTCGAGGCGGAAAACGAATGCAAGGCGATCCTTGAGGCCACCCATGACGACCCCAAGACGGGCAAGCGCATCATCATGGCGCACCCCGCCTATGATCAATGCATCAAGGCGTCCCACATCTTCAACCTGCTGGACGCGCGCGGCGTGATCTCGGTCACCGAACGGCAGGCCTACATCGGCCGCGTTCGCGCGCTGGCCAAGATGTGCGCCGACGCCTTCGTGCAGACGCGGGCCGGGGGCTGGCAGCCGGAGGACGCGGCATGAGCTATACCAATGCCACCCCCGTCCTGCGCGTTTCTGATTACCAGCGGGCCAAGGCGTTCTACATGGATGTCCTTGGTTTCGAGGTGATGGAAGA
The DNA here is from genome assembly GCF_947503465.1 of uncultured Tateyamaria sp. Taxonomy (NCBI): domain Bacteria; kingdom Pseudomonadati; phylum Pseudomonadota; class Alphaproteobacteria; order Rhodobacterales; family Roseobacteraceae; genus Tateyamaria; species uncultured Tateyamaria sp. The sequence continues at coordinate 14,912 of NZ_CANNDN010000001.1, forward strand.
GGCGGGCGAGCCGGTCACCGGTTTCGGCATATGCCGGGCAGGCGCGGCCCAGATCTTCCTGATGGCCTGGAACGGTCCCGAAGCGGCCTATGAAAACTGGCGCGTCTACCTCTACCCGCAGGACCTTGATGCCCAACTGGCCCACATCGCCACCACGGGCACCCCGGTCAAAGGCCCCACCATCACCGAGTATGGCATGCGCGAGGTCGAGGTCACCGATCCCGACGGCAATGTGCTGTGCCTGGGCGAGGATGCCGGATGAACGGGAAGATCATTGGGATTGTCATCGTGCTGAGTTCGATCATCGCGGGTGTCGCGCTGTATTACCTCCAGATCTACGGTTTCTACGAAGAGGTGACAGACGCCGAGGTACAGCTTGTGTCCGTCGTCTCGGATCAGCCGGAACCGATCCCATTTGACAACTTCCAAGCCATCGACGCCGACAGCTCGCCCATCCGCTACCGCGCATGCTTCACCACCGACATGTCGCTGGCCCTGCTGACCGAAACCTATGTCGGGCTCGAAGATGCCACCCCGCGCAATGCCCCCGGATGGTTTGATTGCTTTGACGCTGCCGCCATTGCGGCGGAATTGGATGCTGGCACGGCGCTGCCGTTCCTCAGCCAGAAAAACGTCGATTTCGGCGTCGACCGCATCGTCGCCATCACCGAAGACGGGCGCGGCTATGTCTGGCACGAGCTGAACGATTGCGGCGAAAAAGCCTATGACGGAACAATCGTGGGCGAAGAATGCCCAGGACGGGAAACTGAATAATGCCTGATCTTCTGATCGAACTCTTTTCCGAGGAAATTCCCGCGCGCATGCAAAAGCGTGCCGGCGAGGACCTGCAAAAGCTGGTCACCAACGGACTGGTCGAGGCCGGGCTGACCTACGCCTCTGCCGCCGCCTTCACCACGCCCCGCCGCCTGTGCCTGACGGTCGAGGGGGTGGTGGGTGAATCACCCACCCTACGCGAAGAACGCAAGGGACCGCGCGCCGACGCCCCCGAAAAGGCGATCGAAGGGTTCCTGCGCGGTGCAGGGCTGACACGCGATCAGGTCGAGGAGCGAGAGACGCCCAAGGGCAACGTGCTGTTTGCCGTGATCGAAAAACCGGGCCGCCCGGCGGCCGAGATCATTGCCGAGGTGTTGACCCACACCATCCGCACCTTCCCCTGGCCCAAATCCATGCGTTGGGGCGACGGTGCCCTGAAATGGGTCCGCCCGTTGCACTCGATCCTGTGCATCTTGACGGATGAGGTAGGCACAGACATGGTGCCCGGCGACGTTGACGGCATCACGTTCGGCGACACGACAGAAGGCCACCGTTTCATGGCGCCGGGCAGGTTTTCTGTAACCTCTTTCGAGGATTACGAGCGGAAGCTCAAGCGCGTACACGTGGTTCTGAACGCCGCCGACCGCGCTGAGACCATCTGGCACGACGCCACCAACGCGGCCTTCGCCAGCGGGCTCGAAGTGGTCGAAGATCAGGGCCTGCTTGCGGAAGTCGCGGGTCTTGTCGAATGGCCCGTGGTCCTGATGGGCAAGATCGGGAGCGACTTCCTCGATCTGCCGCCCGAGGTGCTGCAAACCTCGATGAAAGAGCACCAAAAATTCTTCTCGGTCCGCAACCCCAAAACGGGCCGGATCGAACGGTTCATCACGGTGGCGAACCGCGAAACGGCGGATAACGGGGCCACGATTTTGGCGGGCAACGAAAAGGTGCTGAGCGCACGTCTGGCGGATGCCAAGTTCTTTTGGGAAAATGACTTGCGTATCGCCAAATCCGACATGAGCGTCTGGACGCAAGCTCTTGAAAACGTGACGTTCCACAACAAGCTGGGCAGCCAAGCCGACCGCATCAACCGCATCGCGGCACTGGCCCGGGAACTCGCACCCGTGGTGGGCGCAGACCCCGACCAAGCCGAAGAGGCCGCCCGCTTCGCCAAGGCCGATCTCAGCAGCGAAATGGTCTACGAATTCCCCGAACTTCAGGGGCTTATGGGGCGGTATTATGCCGAGGCGGCAGGCCATCCGACAGAAATCGCAGCGGCGGCGGAAGAGCACTACTCGCCTCTGGGTCCGTCCGACGATGTGCCGACAGCACCAGTGTCGGTCGCCGTGGCATTGGCGGACAAGTTGGACACGCTGACGGGCTTCTGGGCGATTGACGAGAAGCCGACAGGATCGAAGGACCCGTTTGCGTTGCGCAGAGCCGCATTGGGGGTGACACGTTTGATTTTGACTAACGCGTTACACCTAGATCTTGGATTAAAATTTAGGTCAGAGGTGGCATTCCGATTTGGCTATTCTCGATTGGACGCCGAAAGAAAGCCATTCGAGAAGTTTGCCAGAGCGGCCTACGCGTCCGGTCATGACTTTATTGGGGACGACATAATAGGTTACCTTGAAAATGCAGAACTCGAGGTCGAACTCGACATTGTCGAGGCGGCTAAGTCTGAAGTACCGCCCATTTCGGAGGACCTCCTCTCCTTCTTCCACGACCGCCTCAAAGTCTACCTCCGCGACCAAGGCATCCGCCACGACATCATCGACGCCTGCATCGCGATGCCACAAAACGACGACCTCACCCTGCTGGTCAAACGGGCCAAAGCCCTCTCCGAAACGCTCAAAACCGACGACGGGGAAAACCTCATCCAGGGCTTCAAACGCGCCAACAACATTCTCACGCAAGCCGAAGCGGCGGATGGCGTCGAATACTCCTACGGCGCCGACGTCAAATTCGCCGAAACGGGTGAAGAACGCGCACTCTTCGCCGCCCTCGACGCAGCCGAGACAAAAATCGCCCCCGCGATGGACTCCCAGGACTTCGCAACCGCCATGTCTGCCATGGCCACCCTGCGCGGCCCCATCGACGCCTTCTTCGAGGCGGTCCAGATCAACGCCGACAACCAGACCGTCCGGCGCAACCGCCTCAACCTGCTCAGCCGCATCCGCACGCTCTGCCTCTCGGTGGCCGACCTGACCAAGATCGACGGCTAAGGTCTTCTTTCGACCAAAAATACGACGGGGGGTCAGGGGGGCTGGCCCCCCTGTCCGACGGAGGCAAGGCACCCGGCCGGTGCACGGGGCGCACGGGCGCCGTGCATGCCCTGATTGACACATGTGCGCCGTTGACCTCACGCCAGACCACGTAAGCCCCTTGCCACACCCATGCCAACGGCTATGGTGCCGGGCGAAAGGATCGCCGCAGTGCAGAATAACCCGCATACAACCCTGGTGACACCCACCGCGCCCATCGCCACGGACTCCCATGGCGGGCGTGCGAAATGCCTGCAGCGTCTGACCCGGCTTGACCTGCCGGTTCCGCCCACCGTGGCCCTGTCCTTTGACGCCGTGCATGACATCGCCAAGGGCCACCTGCCTGATATTCCAGCGATTCTCGACCAGTTCCCGGCCGAGGCGCTGTTGTGCGTGCGCCCGTCCTCCGAGGACCCGGATTGGGGTGGCCCGTCCGCGATCCTCAATATCGGCATGAACGACACCCGGTTCGAAGCGCTGTGCGCGACGCTGGGCACCGATGCGGCAGCCGCATTGTTCACCCGCTTCGTGCAAAGCTATGCCATCCATGTGGACCGGCTTGATCCCGACATGTTTGACGATGTGACTGGCGAGGGGCCGTACGCCCTGCAACAAACGCTTGAAGCCTATGAAAACGAGACAGAGTTCCCGTTCCCGGCCACCCGCGCCGAACAGCTGGCTGGTGTTTTGAAATCCATGGCCCGCGCCTGGGAAGGTACCTCTGCCCGCCTGCTGCGCCAGGCCAAGGGCGCACCCGCGGATGCGGGTCTGGGCCTGGTGGTGCAACAGATGGCCTTTGGCGTGGGGCAGGGCGAAAGCGGGGCGGGTGTCCTGCAACTGGTGTCGTCGAAGACCGGGATGCCGCAGATCACCGGGCGCTACCTGCGCCAAAGCCAGGGGCGTGATGCGCTGCGCAGCGACGCCAAGAGCCTCTATATCACCCGCGATCCGCGCGGCCCCTCGCTCGAGGATCAGGTGCCCGACGCCTTTGCCCAGCTTGTGGATCATGCCCGCCTGATGCGCACCAGGCTGCGCGAGGAAATGCAGGTCGAATTCACCATTGAAAACGGGCATCTGCACATCCTTGACGGCGTGCGCGTGGCGCGGTCCTCTCGCGCGGCGGTCCGCATCGCCGTGCAACTGGCCCGCGACGGGATCATCCCGCGCCAAGAGGCGCTGATGCGGATCGAACCACGCACACTCAATGAACTGTTGCACCGTCAGGTCGACCGCCACGCCAAACGGGACCTGCTGGCCACCGGCATTGCCGCCAGCCCCGGTGCCGCCACGGGCCGCCTCGTGTTTTCCGCCAATGAAGCCCAGGCCAGTGCGGCCCGAAACGAAGACTGCATTCTGGTGCGCCGCGAAACCTCGCCCGAGGATATCCGGGGCATGCACGCCGCCAAGGCCGTGATCACCGAACGGGGCGGCATCACCAGCCACGCCGCCGTCATCGGGCGCGGCATCGGGCTGCCCTGCGTTGTGGGGGTCAGCGACATGCGGTTCCAGACCCGAAATGGCCTGCTGACCACCAAGGACGGGCGGACTGTATCGGCCGGTGACATCGTCACCGTGGACGGCACCAATGGCACGATCCTGCTGGGCGCGCCTGCCATGCAGGAAGCGGCCCTGGATGACGCGTTCACCGACCTGATGGACTGGGCCGATGCAGAACGTGACATCGGCATCCGCGCCAATGCCGACACGCCCGCCGACGCCCAGACCGCCAGCAATTTCAACGCGCAGGGCATTGGCCTGTGCCGGACGGAACACATGTTCTTTGAACCGGGCCGCCTGACCGTGATGCGCGAAATGATCTTTGCCGCCACCAGCGACGACCGGCGCGCGGTGCTGGAACGGCTGCTGCCGATGCAACGGGCCGATTTCATTCAGCTGTTCAAGATCATGCAGGGCAAACCGGTCTGCATCCGCCTGTTCGACCCGCCCCTGCACGAATTCCTGCCCACGGACCGGACCGGCCAGAACGAATTGGCCGACGCGCTGAACCTGCCCCTGTCGGACGTGACCCGCCGGATCGAGGCGATGGCCGAATACAACCCGATGCTGGGCCTGCGCGGTGTCCGGTTGGGCGTCACCGTGCCCGAAATTTACGAAATGCAGGCCCGCGCCATTTTCGAGGCGGCCTTGGATGCGGGCCGCGATGGCGCGCCGGTGGTGCCCGAGATCATGATCCCGCTGGTCAGCGCCAAGCGCGAGGTGGAACTGGTGCGCTCGCGCGTCGATGCCATCGCCGCTGCGGTCGCCGCCGAAAAGGGGGCCGAGTTCGACTATCACCTCGGCGTCATGGTCGAAACGCCCCGGGCTGCGTTGCGGGCAGGTGATATCGCCCAGCACTGCAGCTTTCTGTCCTTCGGCACCAACGACCTGACACAGATGACCTATGGTCTGTCGCGCGACGATGCGGGCCGGTTCATGTCCGACTACGTGCGCCAGGAGGTCTTTGTCGAGGACCCGTTCCATTCACTTGATATCGACGGCGTGGGCGAGTTGCTGCGCCTGGGATCGGAACGCGGACGGGCGGCGCGGCCCAACATCACCCTGTCCATGTGCGGCGAACATGGCGGCAATCCCGAATCAATTGCCTTCTGCCGAAATGCCGGATTCGACTATGTGTCCTGCTCTCCGTTCCGGGTTCCGGTGGCTCGGCTGGCTTCCGCTCAACTGGCAATTGCCCACAAAATCGGGTAGCAGCGCCCACCGTACGCCACAGTATCTAAGGGTTATCCACAAGCCGTATCTCGCCTGTGCATAGCGGGCATGTGCGACCAAAACGCCCAAAAACTGGACGACATGTCGAATTTTCCCTAAATGGCGCGGATCGGAAACGATCCTGGGGTGATCTATGCGACTTTTGGTAAAGGCGATGTTGGCGTGCTGCATGCTGACTGGCACTCAACTTGCCGCGGCGGATGGCGACGACACGGCTGCCACGGGCGACGCGTTGCGCAAAGCCGAAACACGTGGGTTGCGCGGAGTGTCCCAAGCCCGGCTCGAGGGGCTGCTGAGCGAACCCAATCTTGCCACCGACGTGTCCTTTTCCCGAAGCTGGGTGGATGCCCAACCCAAGGCCAAGGGCGGCGCTCACTGGAAATGCCTCAGCGAAGCGCTCTACTTCGAAGCACGCGGAGAGACGGTCAAAGGGCAGTTTGCCGTGGCCGAAGTCATCATGAACCGTGTGCGTAGCGCCCGTTTCCCCGACAATGTCTGCGGCGTGATCAACCAGGGCACCGGCAAACGGTATCAATGCCAGTTCACCTATACCTGTGACGGAAATCCCGAAACCATCCATGAACCCCGCGCCTTCGAACGCGTGTCCAAAGTGGCCCGCGCGGTGCTGGATGGTCGTGCGCCCGACCTGACCAAGGGGGCTACGCACTATCACACCACGGCGGTGCGCCCGCAGTGGGCCCGGGTGTACACCAAGACGGCGGCCATCGGCGTGCACGTATTTTACCGTCACACCTTCCGCACCGCATCGAACTGACGTTTTCAGGCCCGGGGGCGGCGTCTTTGGCCCTGTCCCCGCGGGGACAGCTTGGGTAGAAGGGCGCAACTTTTCCATCCAAAGGCCCTGCTCCATGGCGTCTGAAATCCGTCTTGCCTTCTCCCACCCCTCTGAACGGTCCGAGGCAACGGCGACATCCGCCCCGCTTGACCGCATTTCGGTCCGTGACCACATTGTCGAAGTCGAGATCGGCGCGTTCCAGGCCGAACGTGGGGTGACGCAGCGTATCTGCTTCAACATCGTGGTCGAGGTGCGCCCGCTCACCGGTCCCATCGATGACGACGTGGACCGCATCCTGTCCTATGACAAGGTGACCGAGGCCATCGCTTACGAGTTGGCCGCCGAACGTCTGAACCTGCTGGAAACGCTGTCCGAACGCGTCGCCGACCGTATCCTGATGGAACCGCAGGCGATGCGCGTCTTTGTCCGCATCGAAAAGCTGGACCGTGGTCCAGGTGCGCTGGGGGTCGAGATTGTGCGCAGCCGTGGCACCGCCCGGCCCGTCGCCGTGGAGGACATGGAAGAGGACGTGATGCACCCCGAACTGGTGTATCTGTCCAACGACGCGATCGCTTCGGACCATCTGAGCGGCTGGATCGACCAGCTTGAGAACATGGGCCGGCCGCTGATCTTTTGCGTCGGGCCCGCCGCAATCGACGCACCACAGGCGAGCCATCCGCTGGCGCAACGGCGCATCGACTTGCTGGCCATCGAACAAAACGCCTGGGTGCTGGCCGCCCGCGATGCCCGCTGCAAGGTGGTGGACACACGGACGGAACTGGATTGGGCAATGCGCAACGGGCAGGCCTGTGTCTGGGCCCCGTCCAAGATCGTGCTTGACGCGGTCGACGGCCCGTCAGCCAAGGGGGCGGATGCGGTCGCTTTGGCGTCGTGGTTCGCGGCCACGTTCGACGTGCTGGAGATGCTGGTCATCGGTGACGACGGCCCCACGGACGCGCCCGTTGCCCTGCGCGCGGTCCCGGTGGATCAGGCCACGCTCTGATGCGCTATATCCGGCCCTTGATGCAGGTGGGGCCAGCGCGGCCCGCCGGTGCCGTGACCTGCGGTGGGTGCTGGTTCAGCCATGTGGAGGTGCTGTCGCGCACCGAAGATCCGCATGTTCTGTCGGTTTCGGCTCTGACCGCAGAAGAGCTTGCGCCGTTCGACCGCGACTGGGGCGCACCGCGGATCATGGGCATCCTGAACACAACGCCCGACAGCTTTTCCGACGGGGGCCAGCACAACGCGCGGGCCGATGCCGTTGCCCATGGGCAACGTCTGATCGCGCAGGGCGCCGACAGTCTTGATATCGGCGGAGAGAGCACGCGGCCCGGCGCGCATGTCGTTGAGGTCAAGGAAGAAATCGCGCGCACCGCGCCTGTGATCCGTGTCCTGCGGGCGGCGGGTGTGACCGCGCCGATCTCGATCGACACGCGCAAGGCTGCTGTGGCAAAGGCGGCGCTGGATGCCGGCGCCACGGTGGTCAATGACGTGTCCGGCTTCACCCATGATACGGAACTCGCACCGCTGTGCGCCGCGCGCGGTGTCCCTGTGTGTGTGATGCATGCGCAGGGTGATCCGCAGACGATGCAAGACAATCCGACCTATGATGATGTGCTGCTGGATGTTTATGACTTCCTGGCGGAGCGGATGGAACTGCTGCAAGCCGCTGGCATCGCCAAAGCAAACATCATTGCCGATCCGGGCATCGGTTTTGGCAAGACGTTGGACCACAACCTTGCCCTGCTGAACCGCATCAGCCTGTTTCACAGCCTGGGCGTGCCGATCCTTCTGGGGGCGTCGCGCAAGCGGTTCATCGGCACCATCGGCAACGCGCCCGAGGCATCGGCGCGGGCCCCCGGGTCAGTGGCGGTGGCCCTTGCCGCCTTGGCACAGGGCGTCCAGATCATCCGTGCGCATGACGTTGCCGATCATGCGCAGGCCATTGCGCTTTGGCGCGCCTCTGTGGCACATCGCTGACATGAAAAAGCTTTTCGGGACGGACGGCGTCCGGGGCACGGCCAACCTTGCCCCCATGACGGCCGAGATGGCGCTGCGTATCGGCGCGGCAGTGGGGCGGTACTTTCGCAGGGACAGTGCCGGTGTGCACCGCGTCGTCATTGGCAAGGACACCCGCCTGTCGGGCTATATGTTCGAGAACGCGCTGACGGCGGGCCTGACCAGTACGGGCATGAATGTTCTGCTGCTGGGGCCCGTGCCGACGCCCGCCGTCGGCCTGCTGACCCGGTCCATGCGGGCCGACCTTGGCGTGATGATTTCAGCCAGCCACAACCCGGCCCATGACAACGGTATCAAGTTCTTCGGTCCCGACGGGTACAAGCTGAGCGATGCGGCGGAAGCCGAAATTGAAAACCTTGTTTCTCAAGGGGTTGAGCCTGTCCCCGCGGGGACAATCGGGCGCGCCAAGCGGATTGATGACGGTCGGTTCCGTTATGTGGAGCGGGTGAAATCCTCTTTCCCACGCCAGATGCGCCTGGATGGTCTGAAGGTGGTTGTGGACTGCGCCAATGGCGCCGCTTACCGCGTGGCGCCCGAGGCGCTGTGGGAATTGGGGGCCACGGTGATCCCTGTTGGCGTGTCGCCCAACGGGCACAATATCAACGAAGGCTGCGGGTCAATGCATCCGCAAACCGCCGCCGAAGCGGTTGTGGCCCATGGGGCCGATGTCGGCATCTGTCTGGACGGGGACGCGGACCGGGTGATCTTGCTGGATGAAAAGGGCCGTGTCGGCAACGGCGATCAGTTCATGGGGCTGATGGCGGCCCGTTGGGCATCCGAGGGGCGCTTGAAAAACAACGCGCTTGTGGCGACGGTGATGTCGAACCTGGGGCTCGAGCGGTTCCTGCAAGGTCATGGTGTGCGTCTGGAACGCACCGGCGTCGGCGACCGCTATGTCGTGGAACGCATGCGCCAGGGCGATTTTAACCTGGGCGGCGAACAGTCGGGTCACATCGTGATGACGGATTATGCCACGACCGGTGACGGCTTGATGGCCGGATTGCAGTTTCTGGCCGAGTTGGTGCAATCCGGCAAACGTGCAAGCGAGGTCCTGCACGTGTTCGACCCGGTGCCGCAGCTTTTGAAGAATGTGCGTTTTTCCGCCGGCCAGGCTCCGCTGGAGATGGAGACCGTGCAGGCTGCAATTTCCGAGGCCGAAGACCAGTTGAACGGCAACGGTCGCCTGCTGATCCGCAAGTCGGGGACCGAGCCGCTGATCCGGGTGATGGCGGAAAGCGAGGATGAGGCGGTGCTGAATGCCAGCGTGGACCATGTGGTCCGTGCTGTCGAGGCGGCTGTCGCGCCGCGAGGCTGACGGACCCTCCGGGGGGAGTATTTCAAGCCAAGTGAAGCCTGGACCTAGCGCGCGAAGAGCCTGCGCAGCGCGCCGTATTGGCTGAGGCCGACGCCAGTCAGGATCAGGGCCATGGCCAGCAAGAGGCTGGACGGGAGCGGTTCGTCCAGAAGGACGGCACCCATGAGCACGGACCAGACCGGCACCTGGTAATTGGTGATCGACATGAACACCGGGCCCGCGCTGCGGATGACAAGAACCCGCAACATGTTCGCCGCCGCCGTGGGGATCAGCCCGAGACCAGCAATGACGACAAGGGTTTGCGTGTCGGGCAGGGGCGGTGGCCCTTCGACGATCCAGGCCGCGGGCAGCACGATGCAGGCGGCGATCAGCAACAGGATGGTCGACAGGCCGATCGGGTCAACCGCTGGCAGCCGCCGCATCAGGATCGACGAGACGCCATAGCAGCTGGCCGCGCCGATACAGGCGATCCGACCTGCGGTTTCCAGCTGCGCGCCGCTGGCCTCGAACGCCTGACCGCCGATCAGGATACACACGCCGACAAAGCCGATCACAAAGCCCAGCGTGCGCCGCCAGGTCATTCGTTCGCCCGGCACGAAGAAATGCGAAAGTGGCAGCACAATAAGCGCAACCGACGCCATCGAGACACCGGCAAAGCCCGATGTGACATATTGTTGTCCCCACGCCAGCAGGATGAACGGGATGGCCGAACTGAAGGCGCCGATGGCAATCAACGCCGCCCAGGTGTCCGCATTTGCGCGGCGTTCAAACAGCTTTGGCCCCAATGCGCGCCAGATCGCCACCATCAGGACGGCTGCAAAGCAGATGCGCCCGGCGGCCAGCCAGAACGGAGTGATGCCCCTGAGCGCGATTTCTGTGACCAGAAACGTACCACCCCAGGTGACACCCAGAATGGCGACCATCAGCCAGCTTTTTGCCGTGATCGTGGGGCTATCTGTCATGCAGGGCCTTGCTGTCGGCGGGGGCCTGATCCCGTTCCGTCATGCCGTAGTCGCGGATCACGCCTGCCACGCGCAGGCGGTAGTCGTCGAAATGGATGTCGCGGCCCGCGCTTTGCGCATCGCGGTGTTCGGGCAGCTTGCGCCACTGTTCCAGCGCCGCCTCGTCCTCCCAGAACGACAGGGACAGCAGCTTGCCGGGCTCCATCAGGCTTTCGAACCGTTCGACCGAAATGAAGCCGGGGATCTCGCCGAGGTGGTCCTTGAGCGTCGCGGCCCGGTTCAGGTAGGGGGTGCGGTGCCCGTCCTTGGGCCAGACCTCGAAGATGACTGCGATCATGTGGAACCTCCCTGCGGTGTCGAAACATTGGTGAGCCATGTCCTGTCTTCCTTGAGTATGAATTTCTCGGATTGTGCAAACAGGTAATTTTCGCGCCCCAATGGATCTTGGGCGAGGCGGGCGCGGTAGGTTTCATAAGCGGCAAGGTTTTCAATGTGATAGATGCCATAGGCGAGGGTGGAGGACCCTTCGTGGGGTGCATAATATCCCACGAGGTCCGCGCCGCAGCGCGGGATGCACTGGCCCCAGCGGGCCCCATATTCAGCAAAGGCGGCGCGTTTTGTCGGGTCGATCTGGTACTGGATGATGCAGGTCAGCATGAATGATCCTTTCAACGATGCGTGTTCATAGCACTTTGACGCGCGGGAATACTTCGGCTACGGTCGAACTATGAAAGAAGGCCCAGATATTTCCCAGATTGCGGCATTGATCGGAGATCCGGCGCGGTCGAACATCCTGACGGCGTTGATGGATGGCCGTGCGCTGACGGCGTCCGAGTTGGCGGAGGAAGCGGGCGTAGGCCTGTCCACGGCCAGCGGGCATTTGTCAAAGCTGACCGATGCGGCGTTGATCACGCCGCGCAAATCCGGGCGGCACAAGTATTTTCACCTGGCCGACGCCGAGGTGGCTGCTGTGCTTGAGGCGCTGATGGGCCTTGCGGCGCGCCGGGGGGCCACGCGCGTGCGTACCGGGCCACGCGATGCGCAGATGCAGGTGGCGCGCGTGTGTTACAACCATCTGGCCGGGCGCATGGGCGTGCAGATGTATGGCAGTCTGATCGGGCGCGGCTTGGTTGTTGAGACAGGTGAAGACGCGACGTTGACGGGGGCCGGGCGTGCCTTTGCCGAAGCGTTTGGGATTGATCTGGTCGGTTTGGAAAAGGGGCGGACGCGGTTGTGTCGGACGTGCCTCGATTGGTCAGAGCGGCGCAATCATTTGGCGGGGTCTTTGGGGCGCGCCATGCTGACCCGGATGGAAGATCAGGGGTGGATGCGCAGGGATGCGGGCAGTCGCGCGGTTCTGGTGTCCGAAAAAGGAAAGGCCGCTTTTGCAGCGGCCTTTCCGGAAGTTGGGTGATGGTGCGCAGTGAATGCACACCCTACGGGTCTTAGTTCTTGGATTTGTCGACCATTTTTCCAGCTGAAATCCACGGCATCATGCCGCGCAGGGTTTCACCTGTCGCTTCGATCTGGTGCTCGTCATTGATGCGGCGCGTGCCTTTGAAGAAGGGTTGGCCGACCGCGTTTTCCTGCATGAAGTCACGCACGAATTTGCCGGTCTGGATGTCCGTCAGGATCGCTTTCATCCGTGCCTTTGTCTCGTCATAGGGCAGCACGCGGGGTCCGGAGACGTATTCGCCGTACTCCGCCGTGTTGGAGATCGAGTAGTTCATGTTGGCGATGCCGCCTTCATAGATCAGGTCCACGATCAGCTTCACCTCGTGCAGGCATTCGAAATAGGCCATTTCGGGCGCATAGCCTGCCTCGACCAGCGTCTCGAACCCCATGCGGATCAGTTCCACGAGGCCACCGCACAGAACAGCCTGTTCGCCGAACAGGTCGGTTTCACATTCTTCGCGGAAGTTGGTCTCGATAATGCCCGAACGGCCACCACCGATGGCGGAGCAGTAGGACAGGCCGATTTCCAGCGCGCGGCCTGACGCATCGTTGTCGACAGCCACAAGGCAGGGCACGCCGCCGCCCTTGACATATTCGCCGCGCACCGTGTGGCCGGGGCCCTTGGGCGCCATCATGACTACGTCGATGCCTTCCTTGGGCTCGATCAGGCCGAAATGCACGTTCAATCCGTGCGCGAACGCGATGGCCGCGCCCTCGCGGATGTTGTCGTGCACATATTTGCGGTAGGTTTCGGCCTGCAGTTCATCGGGCATGGTGAACATGATCAGGTCGGCCCAGGCGGCGGCTTCGGCGATGCCCATGGTTTTCAGGCCTTCGCCTTCGGCCTTGGCGATGGAGGCCGAGCCCTCGCGCAGGGCGACGACAACGTTCTTGGCGCCGCTGTCGCGCAGGTTCAGGGCGTGGGCGTGGCCTTGGCTGCCGTAGCCGAGGATGGCCACGTTCATGTCCTTGATCAGGTTGATGTCGCAATCGCGGTCGTAGTAAACGCGCATGGTTTTCTCTCCGTTGGAATGTCTGGGGTGCTGTATAGCGGCGTCAGCGCGCGCAATCAGTGTTGTGTTTTGCATATTTTTGGAACAATGAAGGATAAGTCATTCATTGTTCTTCAAATATGCAGATAAATCATGCTTGATGATGTGGATCGCCGTATCTTGCGGCAATGGCAGGCGGACCCGTCGCTGGCACCGGCCGAATTGGCGGAGCGGGCGCGGCTGAGTTCCGGCCAGTTGGCGCGGCGACAGGCCAGGCTGCACGAGGCAGGGGTGGTCAGGTCGGTGCAGGCGGTCATTGACTGGGCAGCCCTGGGCTATGCGGTCGAGGTGTCGCTGCGTGTGACGCTGGACAAGACGCAGGCGCGGGCCTTTGACGATTTCATCGAAGCGGCGCGCGATGTGCCCGAGGTGATAGAGATCCAGACCTTTCTGGGGCGGGTTGATGTGCGTCTGTCCGTGATTGCGCGGGATATGTCGCATTACCAGCACCTTTACCGCAGCCGCATCCTGACCTTGCCGCATATCGCGGATATCGAGGCGCTGATGCATGTGGCGCGGATCAAAAGCGACGAGGCGCTGCCGCTGTGATCGATCTGGACGATCTGGATTTCGCAATTCTGCGTCTGCTTGCCGAAGATGCGGGGCAGGGCGCCGGTGCCATTGGGCGGGCTTGCGGCCTGTCCCAGCCCAGCGCGTGGCGGCGCATCAAGCGGTTGCGCGATGCTGGCGTGATCCGGGGACAGAGGCTGAGCCTTGATGCCGGGAAGCTGGGCTTTGGGGTGACCGTGTTTCTGGGCGTCAAGCTGGCGACAAAGGGGCGGGTGAGCCTGGAAGACTTCGAGCGCGCGGTGTCGGCCATTCCCGAGGTGCAGACGGTCGAACATGTGCTGGGTCTTTATGATTACCGTCTGCGCGTCGTGGCACGGGACTTGCCGGATTTCGAGCGGGTGTTACGCCGTCGGATCATGACCCTGCCCGGAGCGGGCGAGGTTGAGGCCAACGTGCTTCTGAGCGAAGAGCGCCGTCCGGGACCGTTGATGTGACGCAGCATCCCAGCCAACGGAATCGCGTCTGGATTTTGCTGTCGGAGTTGTTTCTTGACACCGATGTGACCCGTTCGATGGACCGTCTGGCACGGGAACTTGCCGCGACGCCCTATGACGAAGACGAGTTGGAACGGATCCTGCTGGAAGAGGTCTATCCCGTATGCATCTGGAACCTTTACGCAACGGCGGGCAACTGGACGGGATTTGACGAAGAGGAGTTGATCCGGCGGATCGAGGACACTCGTGCGCGCCCGGGCCTGTGGCGTCGTCTTTGGAGGCCGGTGCATATCTGGTCCATGGCGCGGATGGTCCCCGAGTGGCGCGAAATTGCACACCGCATTGCAGTTATCCGTGGTGGTATACCCAAGTAGACTTTGTCCCCGCGGGGACAGGTCTGTATGGGTTGTGAAAAGTGAAAGGGAGAGACCATGCCAGCGTTGCTAGATACCGTGGACCCAAGCGGGCTCGAAGAATTTTCCGTCGTGTTCACGGACCGGTCGCTGAACCATATGAGTGCGGCCTTTCAGGCCGTGATGAACGACATCTCGTCCATGTTGAAAGAGGTCTATGCCGCCGATGCCGTCGTGGTTGTGCCGGGTGGCGGCACCTTCGGGATGGAGGCCGTGGCGCGTCAGTTCGGGCGTGGTGCGGATGTGCTGGTGGTGCGCAACGGGTGGTTTTCCTATCGCTGGTCCCAGATCTTTGAAACCGGGGGCTTGACCGCCAGCACCACCGTGTTGAAGGCGCGCCAGACCGGCAACGCGTCACCGTCGCCCTTTGCGCCTGCGCCGATTGACGACGTTGTGGCGACGATTCGAGAGCAGAAGCCGGATGTTGTCTTTGCCCCGCATGTCGAGACCAGTGCAGGTGTGATCCTGCCGGACGCGTATGTGGCTGCGATGGCCGCAGCGGCGCACGACGTGGGCGCGTTGATGGTGCTGGACTGCATCGCCTCTGGCTGTGCCTGGATCGACATGCGCGCGCAGGGGGTGGATGTGCTGATCTCGGCCCCGCAAAAGGGGTGGAGCGCGTCGCCTTGCGCGGGCCTGGTGATGCTGTCGGACCGCGCCGTTGCGCGGATGGACGAAACAACATCCGACAGCTTTGCCATCGACCTCAAGAAGTGGCACCAGATCATGGCGGCGTATGAAGGGGGCGGACATGCCTACCACGCCACGATGCCCACGGACGCGCTGCGCGATTTCCGCGATACGATGAAGGAAACGCAGGCGTATGGGTTTGACACGCTGAAGGACGCGCAGTGGGCGCTTGGGAATGCTGTCCGGTCCCTGTTGGCGGACAAGGGTGTCACGTCCGTCGCCGCTGACGGGTTTGGCGCGCCGGGCGTCGTGGTCAGTTACACCAACGATCCCGATATCCAGACGGGCAAGCGCTTTGCTGCTGAAGGCATGCAGATCGCGGCCGGTGTGCCGCTGCAATGCGATGAACCCGCTGATTTCCGCACCTTCCGGTTGGGGCTGTTCGGTCTCGACAAGCTTTATGACGTGGACGGGACTGTCGCGCGTCTGAAGCGCGTCGTTGACCAGGTGCTCTGATCCAATCGAAAGGCGGAAATGTCCTTTGCCTAATGCGCCCGTGTCACGCCGAGGCCCAGTTGCATCAGTGTCTTGCGCACGGGCGCGACCTCGTGCAGGGCGTTCAGGCCGAATGCGCGCGCATCGCGGGCCATGGGGGACGTGGCCTGGCTTGCACGGTTGAGCAGGTCGATCCCTGTCACCCGCATCCGGATGTCGCTGAAACGCGCCTTTTGATAGGCGGTCAGCATGTCCGCATCGCCCAGGGCGTCGGGGCGGGCCTGGGCCAGGTCCAGAAGTGTTGCCGTGTCGGCCAATGACATGTTCAACCCCTGCGCACCAATCGGCGGCACCACATGTGCCGCTTCTGCGATTAGGGCAAGTCGAGTGCCTGTCAGGCGCTCGGCCATCTGGCTGATGATGGGCCAGATCGTGCGGCGCGAGGCGAGGGTGAGTGGCCCGAGGATGTGACAGCTGCGTTCGGACATCTCGGCCTCGAATGCGGGCGTATCCAGCGTCATGCGGCCCACTGATTTCGGGCCGTCGTCCATCCACACCACCGCTGAACAGGGCAGCCCGTCGTGATCGGGCAACGGCACCAGTGTGAAGGGCCCCCCGGTCCTGTGCACCTCGGTCGAGACGTTTTCATGCGGGATCGGGTGCGTAACGGCAAAGGCCAGCGCCTTTTGGCCATAGCGCCTGGTTGATGCGCCGATACCGGCGGCGGTGCGCATGGGCGAACCGCGGCCATCCGCTGCAATCACCAGCCGGGCCCTGACCGCCGATCCGTCACTCAGGGATACGCGCGCCTCTGTTGTGCGGCCCAGAAAGCGGGTTGTGCCGGTGCCAGGGCGAAAGTCGACATTGGGCAGGTCGGCCAACCGTTCCGTCAATGCGCGCCGTAAGCGCCAGTTCGGGAAATTCCACCCGAAGGGCAAGTCCGAGACATCCGAGGCGCGAAATTCCTTTACTTCGCGCGCCGTGCCGGTGTCCGTCGCGGCATCCGCGATGCGCATGACCTCGAGCGCTGCCCCGTAGGGCGCAAGCGCGTCCCAAACCCCGGCCCGGTCCAGCAGCGCGCGGGCCGGTTGCAACATGGCGGTGGTGCGCATGTCGGCCCCGTCGGCCTCGCGGTCCGTCACCGGTCGGGCCGGGTCCACGCAGATCACGTGGAACCCGGCGGTGCCGAACGCCGCCGCCGCAGTCAACCCGGCAATGCCGCCGCCGGAAATCAGGATGTCGCAGGTCTCGGTCATGTCATGTCTCCGTCGCGTGTAAACCTATGACGACCGGCGCGCGGGCCAAGGTGGCATCCTGTCCTACCCCACCAGCCGCGACAGAAAGTCCGACAGGTTGTCGGTGTGGTGATGGATGTGATCGCCGTCCGCTCGCGCGGGTGCCACATGCACCGTTTTCATCCCCAGCGCATGGGGCACCGCCAGATTGCGGGCCTCGTCCTCGAACATGGCGGCGATATCGGGCCGCAGATTGTCACGGGCAAAGACGCGATCAAACGCGGCCCGGTCTGGTTTGGGCTGAAAATCGGCATGTTCCACGCCGTAGATTGCATCGAACAGCCCCGTCAGGCCCCGCGCGTCCAGCACCCGCTCTGCATAGGGCGCACAGCCATTGGTATAGACGATCTTGCGTCCGGGCAGGGTGGCGATCCGGGACCTGAGCGCAGGATCCGGCGTGAGCTGGTCAAAGGAGATGTTGTGCACATCGTCGAGGAAGGGCAGCGGATCGAGCGCGTGTTCGCGCATCAGCCCCGCCAGCGTCGTGCCGTGTGTGTGCCAATAGTGCACGCGCAGCCTGTCCGCCTCGTTCCGGCTGACCTTCAGCGCGTCCATGACATAGGCGGTCATTCGCGCCTCGATCTGGTCAAAGAGGCGTACGGCGGGTGGGTAGAGCGTGTTGTCGAGGTCAAAGACCCATGTCCGTACATGGGCAAAATCTTGGGCTGGCATGGCGCCGTGGATAGGGGCGCGCGCGCCTTTGCGCAAGCGTCGGGGTTGCGCGGCAAGGGGTGCAGGCACTACGGTGTTGAAATTCAATGACTTGCGAGGATGCCATGCCCGCCCCACGCCCCAGTAACACCGATGCGTACTCCTTGATTCTGGAGGCGATCGACATCGGGACGTACCGCCCCGGTGACCGGCTGGTGGAAAGCGAGTTGGCGGAACGGTTTGGCGTCTCCCGGACGCCGGTGCGGGAAGCCTTGCAGCGGCTGGAAACTCAATCGCTGCTGTCGCGCGATGGCCGCAGCCTGATCGTGGCGTCGCTGGATCACAACCAGATGTCCGAACTCTATGTCGTGCGACGCGAGTTGGAGGGGCTGGCCGCGTCGCTGGCGGCCCAGCACGCCACCGCCGAAGAGGTGCGTATCCTGCGCGAGATGGTCGAGGCGGACAACGAACTGGTCAATGATCCGCCGGCCTTGTCCCGTGCCAACCGGCGCTTTCACACACAGATCCACCTGGCGTCCCACAACCGTTACCTTGTGCAACAGCTGGATCTTGTGCACCGCACGATGGCGTTGATGGCGACCACATCGCTGGCGGCGCAGGGGCGCACGCGCATCGCACAGGAAGAACATGATCGCATCGTGCGCGCGATCGAGGCAAAGAACGAAGCCGAGGCGGGTCAGGCGCTGCGCGATCATATCTCGGTCGCGTTCATGACGCGGCTGAAACAGGATGCCGAAACGCGGCGGGACGAAGCCTAGTCCAGCGCGGCGGGGTCGATGACATCGCCGCTTGCGGTGCCGTGCTGTGTCTTGTCCCAGTAGAACGGCGCGCGGATCAGTTCATAGATCGCCTTGTAGCTGGCGACTGCCCCCAACGAAAAATAGAAGGGCAGGGTGATCACCCACGGCATCAGGTGCCGGTGATTGCGGTCCGACACGGCCACCAGACCGATGGTAAGGGTCACAACCTCGGCCACGACAAAGAGTGTCGCAAGCGGCCAGATCACCCCGGTGCCCAGCGTGGAGGTTACCGGGTGGGGCAGGCCCACGGCAGGCAACCAGAAGGTCCATAGCAGCGGGAAGGCCGCGAATTGCGACACGGTCGCCAGAAACATGGCCTGAATGCCCAGAAACCGCATGACCCCCAGATCACGCAGCAGGGCGCGGGGGCTGCGCATGTGCACGCAGTAGGTGATGAAAAAGCCCTTCAGCCATCTTGAGCGTTGTTTGATCCAGGCCCAGGCGTGGCAATTCGCTTCTTCATATGTGACGGTCGGGATCAATTCGGTACGGTAGCCGCGCCGCGCCAGACGCAGACCCAGATCCGCGTCCTCGGTCACGTTGTGGGCGTCCCAGCCTCCCAGCTGTTCCAGGATGTCGCGGCGGAAGAACAGCGTTGTGCCGCCCAGCGGCAGCACCAGACCCAGCCGCGATACACCGGGCAGCACAAGCCGCCACCAGCTTGCGTATTCGATAGTGAAACAACGGGCGAGCCAGTTGTGCCGTGCGTTGTAGTAATCAAGGATACCCTGAAGACAGGCCACATCCGGCGCGGCGGTTTCGAACTTCGACACCACCTTTTCGACCTGGTCCGGTTCCGGCGCATCCTCGGCATCCCAGATGCCTATGATGTCGCCTTTGCAAAAGTCGAGCGCATAGTTGAGCGCGCGCGGTTTGGTCGTGATGGTGCCGTCATCCGGCACTTCGATCACGCGCATCCATTGTGGCAATTCGGTGCGCGCCAGCGTGTCGCGTGTGACGTTGTCCTTGGCTTCCAGCACCAGGACAACATCCAGCAGCGCCTTGGGGTAGGTCAGCCGGGACAGGCGCGCAATCAGCGCCTCGGCGATCCGTTCTTCCTTGAACAGGGGGACCATCACGGACACGCGCGGCAAGCGGGCGGGCGGGCCGGCAGAGACGGGTTCGGTCTGTGCCGGCAGGCGGTGCAGAAGGCGCGCGATCACAGCGGCAAACTTCAGGCCTGTCGTCAGGATCAGCGTCACCACGGCCCATCCGGTAGCAATGGTCGCAGCCCAGGCCGGTGCAAGGCACAGTCCGATCAACAGCAGGGCCGCCAATACGCAGGCCACGGCGGTATGTTGTCTGCCCTTGCGCGCCCAGGTGCGGCAACTGACCTCCTCCGGTACCTTGCACGCCGCTTTTTCGGCCAGGCGGGCACCGTAGAGTTCGGTGATCTTGTCATGGATCTGATCAATGGGGGAAATGACCGGCAGAACGGACCACGGCGCTTGATCCAGCGCGCGGGTGAGGTCCGGCACAAGGTCGGGTCGTGTCGTTGCCACCAAAAGCGTATTGCCAATCCAGCGCCACGGCACGACGCCGTAGCTTTGGCAGATATGCGCGGGCACGGCATGGGCCATCAGGGGCGAGGGTGGGTCGATGGTCAGGTCAACCCGGTCTGCGTCATGCTGCACCGCGAGCGCATCAAGCACGTCATCGGGCGCCACGTGGCCTTCGGCCACCAGGATCTCGCCCAGTGGCGCATCGAGCCTGTGCTGCTGCGTCAGCGCCTCAAGCAGGGCGGTCTGGCTGATCAGCCCGGCATTGACCAATTGACGCCCCACCGGAACGGCGGGACGTGCGGGCCGGGTCACCGGCTGGGGGGAAGACAGGCGTAATAGCGGATCGCTCATCGCAGGGTCCTGGGATCAGGCCTTCAGCAATGGCTGCCCGTGGTTAACAATCGGTTAAAGCCGACCGATGTGCGGGTGGTTTCAACCTGTGCGGGCGGCCATTGCCTCGGCGAACCGCTCAAACAGATAGTAGCTGTCCTGCGGGCCCGGGCTTGCCTCGGGGTGGTATTGAACCGAATAGACCGGTTTGTCCTGCACCCTGATGCCACAATTGGACCCGTCAAAAAGCGACGTGTGCGTTTCAACGACGCCGTCGGGCAGGGTCTGGGCATCGACGGCAAAGCCATGGTTCATCGACGTTATTTCCACTTTGCCCGTCTCAAGATCCTTGACCGGGTGGTTGGCCCCGTGGTGGCCGTGGTTCATCTTGATCGTCTTGGCCCCAAGCGCCAGAGCCAGCATTTGGTGGCCCAGACAAATGCCAAAGACCGGAATGTCGCGCGACAGCACATCCCGGATCATCGGAACAGCATATGCGCCCGTCGCCGCCGGATCGCCCGGGCCATTGGACAGGAACACGCCATCGGGGTTGTGCGCCATGACCTCGTCTGAGGTGGCGGAGGCCGGCAGCACGGTGACGTCACAGCCGGCCGAGGCCAGGCAGCGCAGGATGTTGCGCTTGGCGCCATAATCGACAGCCACGACTTTGAACTTGGGATCGTTCTGCGGTGTATAGCCGTCGGGCCAGGCCCAGCGTTTTTCGTTCCAACGGTAGGATTGGGCGCAGGTGACGTCCTTGGCCAGGTCCATGCCTTCGAGCCCTGCGAACGCGCGCGCGGCGGCCACCAGCGCCTCGATGTCAAATACGCCGTCAGGGTTGTGCGCGAGGGCCACATGTGGCGCACCCGCCTGGCGGATGGCACGGGTCAGACGGCGGGTGTCGACGCCGCCGATGGCGATGCGCCCGCGCGCCGCCAGCCAGCCCGACAATTCTTCGGCAGCGCGCCAGTTCGACGGTTCGGTCGGCATCCACTTGACCACCATGCCCGATGCGACCGGATCGCTGGTTTCGTCATCTTCGGGGTTTACGCCCACATTGCCGACGTGGGGGAACGTGAATGTCACCACCTGCCCGGCATAGGATGGGTCGGTCATGATCTCCTGATATCCGGTCATCGCGGTGTTGAAACACAGCTCTGCCTCGGTCTGTCCGGTGGCGCCAAACCCTTGTCCGTAAAACAAAGTTCCGTCGGCAAGGGCAAGGCAGGCGGTAGGGGCAGCAGGGGTCATGGCAAGGCTTCCAAATGCGAGCGAGAACAGCAGGGTGCGGGCAAATTGCGCGGAAACTAATGTGGGCGCGCGCTGTGGTCAAGGGCGTTTGCGAATTTACTTTATGCAGCAAAAACAAGTGGTTAGCGTCGTTACAAATTCTTGCCACAACCCTGCGTATGACCTACCTTAGGCGCTCAACACGTGCCCATGGGGATGGACATCAAATGGATTTGCGCACCAAGATTTCGGCCGCGCTCAAGCAGGCCATGAAAGACAAGGATGCAGACCGACTATCGACCTTGCGGCTGATCAACGCCGCGATCAAGGACAAGGATATCGATGCACGCGCCGCCGGACAGGATGATGGCGTGGCAGAGGATGAGGTTCTTGCGATCCTTGGCAAAATGGTCAAGCAGCGGCGCGAAAGCGCCAAGACCTACGAGGAAGGCGGGCGCCTTGACCTTGCTGAACGAGAGATGGCCGAGATCACGGTGATCGAAGAGTATTTGCCGCAGAAGATGGACGCGGATGCGTCGGCCAAGGCGGTGGATGATGCGATTGCCGAAGTTGGAGCCGACAGTATCCGCGATATGGGCAAGGTGATGGGCGTGCTGAAGTCGAAGTACACCGGTCAGATGGATTTCGGAGCGGTTGGGCCGATGGTCAAGGACCGTCTGTGCGCCACGCCTTAGCGCCGGAGCGCGCGGATGAGGTCGTCATAAAGGGCGATCCTTTCGTCCTCGCTTAGGAATGCGCCGATTTCGACCTCGCGCCCCTTGCCCTTGAGCGTCACGTAGTGCGGCACGGGGCCTTCGGCCTCGTATTTCGTGACTTGCGTCCAGTATCGATTGCAGTCCCATTCCCGCACCTGGCCGTTGGCGTCGGTGCGGGTGAGGTGGGTTTCGTCGGCATCCAGTGTCAGCACCTCGATGATCTGGCGGGCGCGGCGGTTGCGGCGCAGGGCGAAATACATGGCCCACACAGCCCCAAGCACAAAGGGCAGCAGGCCCCACAGCACGACGGAGCCCAGCAGCGGCAGGGCAGGGATCAGGATGAGGGTGAACGTCGCAAGGACAAAGGCGGCAAGCCCGCGCTGTGGCAGGGAATTGTGCGGCCACAGCTGCAATTCCTGCACCTGGGCATCTGGGTCTGTTGTCCAGCGATAGGGCATGTATTGGTTATACGTCGCCCCGGGCCCGTGTCGAAGGGCAGGATGTCGCGGGGCGGCCATGTTTGGCCACCCCACCTGCGTGGCGCGTCAAAGGTCGGTATAGGCCGTCGATGGTTCAGGCCGCAACGTGCGCTGCTGTGCACTGCCCGCCGCAAGGTCCTCGCGGTAGATCTTCAAAAGACCGCGCGTCCCGTCAGGGTGCGATGCGATGTCCTGAAATGTCCTGTTGCCGCCCGCTTCGGCCCGGAAATAGGCCGAGGTCAGCAGGTGCTGCTGGAAGCTGGTCAACTGACCTGTGCCTTCGTACCCCATGTAGCGCTGGTAGTCCGTGATGGCGCTGCGGGTCTTGGAGCCCACCCGACCGTCAACGGAACCGGCGTTGAACCCGAAGTAATTCAGCGACGACTGGATGTCGCGCCCTTCCGGGGTGGCAGGGATCGAGGGGCGATAGGTTTTCTTGGCCGGCGCGCGGTAGGTGCGCGGCTTGGCGGCATAGGTGCGCGGTGCAACGGCGCGTTGGCGCGCGGCATTGCGTTCCTTGTTCTTGCGCACCTCGTTCTGGATGATGGCACCGCCGATGCCACCGATGATGGCGCCCGCGATGAAATCCTTGCCGTCTGCGGCCGCACGCGTGGCGGGCACAAGGGCAAGCGACGCCGCGATGGCGGCGGAGATAAGTGTTTTGGACAGCATGAGATGCTCCTTTCGTCGTATCGCCGTGATCACGTGTTCGGGCAGCGCGAAACAGGGCAGCTATGAAGTGGGCATATGGGGCAGGGCGTGTGCCGCGAAAGATGGTTTGTGCCTCGCGCGCGTGTGTGGGCGGCGACCCGCGCGTTTCGGCGCGCAGGTGCGCGGGGAATGGCCGGATGTGGTCGCTTGATATTGCATAACATGCACTGTCTTGGGCGCTGATCTTGGGGCGCTGCCCCAAACCCCGTCGTATTTTTGGTCAGAAGAAGATGACGCTGTGCACCTGTTGGCAAAGGCGCGCGTGCTACTTCGTGGCTGGTCTGCGTGGGCGCAGCCATCGCAAGACGACCGGCAGCAGGAACACCGCAAAGACGGCGATGGCGTAGGCTATGACGGCGGTTCTGTGAATGTCGCGCATATCTTCAAAGCGGGTGATAAACGCTTGCCGCTCCTGGGGCGAAAGGTCTTTGAAGGAAGGGGTGCTAAACGGTGTTCGTCCAGGTTCGATGAGGGCAACCGCCAGCCACGCAATCAGGATCGTCCAGTGCAAAATGTACCAGGTGCGCCGGTGCGGTGCGCCGCGCCAGGACCGCGTCACCGCGTTCCACGGTCCAAGCAAGGCCAGCACGATCAAAGGTACGCTTGCAGATAAGATCAGCGGCGCAACGTGAGTTTGGGCGATGTCCAGGATTGCCCCGGCGCCATTTGTGCGCAACCTTGATCGGCGGATTGTTGGATAAATGATCGATGCGCCAATCGCGAACAAGCCAAGTGCGACAAAGCGTGCTGCGTGCATTTGCACCGATGTTGCGTTGCGAAAGAGTGTCACGCTGACACCCGCGATCAAATCCAAACATACAAGGAGAAGGGGCCAACGCGGGCGGATTGAACACGTGCCGGATCCAGGAAGCTAGTGTTCAAGAAAAAGGGCCCCGGTCGCCACCGGAGCCCTTTGGGTTTTCAGATCAGTCCCAGCCTAATGCGAGGGCTGTTTGTCCCAGTCTTCCTGCTTGGGCAGGATTTCGAACGTGTGCTCGGGCGGCGGGCTGGGCAGGGTCCATTCCAGCGTGTCCGCATATTCGTTCCAGGGGTTGTTCTCGGTCACGATGGCGCCGCGCCGCAGCGAGTAGGCCATGATGCCGAAGAAGAACAGGAACGATGCAAAGGACAGGAACGCACCCCAGGACGACCACTGGTTCCAGTAGGCGAACTGTTCGGGGTAGTCGATATAACGACGCGGCATGCCCTGGCGGCCCAGGAAGTGTTGCGGGAAGAAGGTGATGTTCGCCCCGATGAACATAGTCCAGAAGTGCAGCTTGCCCGCCCATTCAGGATACATGCGGCCGGTCATCTTCGGGAAGTAGAAGTAAACACCCGCAAAGATCGCGAAGACGGCACCCAGGCTCATCACGTAGTGGAAGTGCGCCACAACATAGTAGGTGTCGTGGTAGTAGCGGTCCACTGCGGCCTGGGACAGGACGATACCCGTTACGCCGCCCACGGTGAACAGGAACAGGAAGCCGAAGGCCCACAGCATGGGTGTCTTCAGCTCAACCGAGCCGCCCCACATGGTGGCGATCCAAGAGAACACTTTCACACCCGTCGGTACCGCGATCACCATGGTGGCCAGCATGAAGTAGGCCTGTTGGTTCAGCGACATGCCGACCGTGTACATGTGGTGCGCCCACACGACAAAGCCCAGTGCGCCGATCGCGATGATCGCCCAGACCATCGGCAGGTAGCCGAAGACGGGCTTGCGGCTGAACGTGGCGATCACGTGGCTGATGATGCCGAAGCCGGGCAGGATGATGATGTAAACCTCGGGGTGGCCGAAGAACCACAGGATGTGCTGGTACAGCACGGGGTCGCCGCCGCCCGCGGGGTCAAAGAAGGTGAAGCCGAAGTTGCGGTCCATCAGCAGCATGGTGATC
Organism: uncultured Tateyamaria sp.; assembly: GCF_947503465.1. Lineage (NCBI taxonomy): Bacteria > Pseudomonadati > Pseudomonadota > Alphaproteobacteria > Rhodobacterales > Roseobacteraceae > Tateyamaria > uncultured Tateyamaria sp. The sequence continues at coordinate 40,451 of NZ_CANNDN010000001.1, forward strand.
GCGCCCGCCAGAACCGGCAGGGACAAGAGGATCAGCCACGATGTGACAAAGATCGACCACGAGAACAGCGGCACCTTGAAGAGCGTCATGCCCGGAGCACGCATGTTCAGGAAGGTGGTGATCATGTTGATCGCGCCCAGGATCGACGACGCGCCGGAGACGTGCACCGCGAAGATCGCGAGGTCCATCGACATGCCTTGTTCGTTGGTGGACAGCGGCGGGTAGAGAACCCAGCCCACGCCCGAACCAAGCTGGCCATTGCCGCCCGGTGCCAGGACCGAACAGACCGCGAGCGTGGTGCCCGCGACATACAGCCAGAAGGACAGGTTGTTCATGCGCGGGAACGCCATGTCCGGCGCGCCGATCTGCAAGGGCATGAAATAGTTGCCGAACCCGCCGAACAGGGCCGGGATCACGACAAAGAACATCATCAGGATGCCATGACCGGTGATCAGCACGTTCCAGAGGTGGCCGTTGGGTGTACATTCGCCAGCGGCTGCGGCTGTCAGCCGCGCACCTTCCATACACATGTATTGAACGCCCGGATCCATCAGTTCGAGGCGCATGTAAACTGTGAACGCGACCGAGATGAAGCCGACGAAGGCCGACACGATCAGGTACAGGATACCGATGTCTTTGTGGTTGGTGGACATGAACCAACGGGTGAAAAAGCCCCGTTCGTCTTCGTGCTCGTGCCCGTGAATGGCTGCGTCTGCCATGCGGTGCCTCCTGGCTGTTGGTTGCTTCGCGCGCGGGGTTCCCGCTCCGCACACGGATTCTTGAGCGGTTCTAGAGTTTTGGCGTGTCCGCATCAATGGAAGATGCGCCGAAAGGCCGGGATGAATTGTCGCGTGTGAATCATCCTGCATGCAACCACCTGAGTTCGCAAGGAGAACCTGGGGTGAGTTTCTGGCAGTTTCCGGGATGGCCACAATCACGAAAAAGGCCGCTCCGCGTTTCCAATTTGTCGGCAAAGCCTCTGAAAAGTCACATTAAGGGGCCGTTAACGGCCCTGTTCGTCCCACGTTCGGCCCGATTCCGACGGCATTCATGTCCTCAAAGCGCAAACATGCGCATGTGAACGAGTGCAGGATATGGCAACGAACGACAATACGAACCCCGGGACCGAGGGCGATCAGGTCATTTCCGGCACGACAGATGCTGACACGCTGACAGGTGCCTTTGGCAACGACACGATCACCGGTGGCGGCGGCAATGACGTGCTGAGCGGCGACGGCCCGGTCGAAGGGGCCTGGCATTTCGAGACATTCGACCGCGACTTTTCCTCGGCCAACGGTCAGGCGTTCGATATCGAATTGGGCACCCGCACGGGATCGGGTTTTGTCACCGACTTTGACGAGGGCGGATTGACCAACACGGTGCGCGGCACCACGGGCAACGCCGAAGACTTTGGCGTTGTCTATACCAGCACCCTGAATGTGACGAGCGGTGGCACCTACCGTCTCACCACGTCATCGGATGACGGGTCGACCATCCAAATCTTTGATTCCAATGGCAATCCGCTCCAGTTCGCAAACCAGACCGGTGGCACGCTGGATTACCTGAACAACGACTTTCACCAGGGCACGACGACGCGTTTCGGCGACGTGACGCTGGACCCGAACGAAACCTATACGATCCAGATCAGGTACTGGGAAAACCGCGGCGGCGACACGCTGGCGGCCACCATCAGCGGGCCGGACACGGGCGGCGCGACCCAGGACCTGCTGACATCACCGATGATCGGATTGCCACCGGGGCCGGAATATTCAGTCACAGGAACGCCGGCCGGGGTCGAGGGCGATGACAGCATCCTGGGCGGTGACGGCGACGACACCATCATGGGCAACGGCGGCAATGACAGCCTGTTCGGCGAAGGGGACAACGACAGCGTTGACGGCGGCAGCGGCGACGACGTGGTTGATGGCGACGGCGGGGCCGACACACTGATCGGGGGCTCGGGCGACGACACACTGGTGGGGGATCAGGGCAGCGACAGCCTGTCCGGCGGCACCGGCGATGACGAGTTGTACGGCGGTGATGACAACGACACGCTCGACGGGAATCAGGGCTCGGACAGCCTGTTTGGCGGCAATGGTTCCGATGTTCTGGTCGGTGACGACGGGTCTGACACCACGGTTCTGTACGAAGACGACTTTGAAAGCGGTGCAAGCGGCTGGACCAACAGCACCACGGAAAGCGATCCGGGCCTCGGCACATCGCTGGGCCGGTTCGGGGCCGCAGACGGCGTTGTCGCGACGCAACGTACCTTTGATCTGGGTGCGGATTCCGAAGAAGTCCAAATCGAATTCGACGCTCTGCTGCTCGACAGCTGGGACGGCGAAGAGTTCGTGATCACGCTGAACGGCGAAGAGGTGCGCTTTACCCATCTGGCGGGCGATACATCCTCGCCCGCAACGCAAAGCTTTGTCGGCGCGGATGGCGCGACCTACACGTTGGACTTTACCAATGTCCAGACGGGCGAGTTGGGCTACACCTCTGACGGGTCGGTGTCGAACTCGCAGGACACGATCATGAATGTCGTGATCACGGTGACCAACGCACCCGACGCGTTGACCATCGGCCTTGGCAGCACGCTGAATTCCAGCATCGCCAATGAAAGCTTTGCAATCGACAACTTCTCGGTCGAACGGGTGGACACGGCAAATGACACGCTGACCGGCGGCACAGGGAACGACACGCTGACCGGCGGTGCCGGAGACGATGTGTTCGTGTTCAACCCGGGCGACGGCAATGACGTCATCACCGACTTCAACGCCGGTAACACTGGCACAACCAGCGACGGTGATCAGACCAACAACGATTTCATCGACCTGAGCGCGTATTACACGCATATCCATGAATTGCGGGCTGACCTTGCCGACGACGGCATTCTGAACCAGTCGACCGGTGACTTCGGTGACAACACGGCCTTGGGCGGGTCGATCATGATGACCGGTGTGTCGGGCGGTGACCTCACGTTCGACAATACCAACGTGGCCTGTTTCACGGCCGGGACGTTGATCGACACGACCAAGGGTCCGGTGGCGGTCGAGGACTTGCGCCGGGGCATGCGATTGCGCACCTGGGACAACGGGGACCGACCCGTCCGGGCCGTCCTGCGCCGCAAAGTCAATGGGACGGGCGTGTTTGCCCCGATCCACATCGCCGCCGGAGCCTTGGACAACACCCGCGACCTGATCGTGTCACCGGCCCACAGGATGCTGATATCCGATTGGCGGGCACAAATGCTGTTTGGCGCTGACGAGGTGCTGGTGAGCGCGGTGAACCTTGTGCGCGGAGACCTGATCTTCCGTGCGCCGGTGGCAGAGCTGACCTATTACCACATCCTGATGGACCGGCACGAGGTGATCTTTGCCGAGGGTGCGCCAACAGAAAGCTTCCACCTGACCCGCGAAGCCGTCGAGGCGGCAGAGTTCGACCACAGCGAGGAAGGGGCCGTCGCGGCCGAAATCGCGCGCCTGTTTCCCGAATTGCTGATGTGCGCCAGCCGCTGCATCCGCCCGGTGATGAAAGGCTACGAGGCCAAGGCACTGGCCGGAATGATCGGCTAGATCTTTCTTCTGGCTGAAAATACTTCGGGGGAGCCCGCAGGGCGGGGGCAGCGCCCCCCAAAAGCATGGCGTCGCTGTCAAGCGGCCTTTGGATCACGGGTGGTCGGGAAACACGGTCTCGAAGGTCTGGCGCAAGGCGACGTCCACGTCGTCCATCGTGACCGGCAGGCCCAAATCGACAAGCGATGTCACGCCATGCTCGGCAATGCCGCAGGGTACGATCCCGTCAAAGTGGCTCAGGTCCGGTTCGACATTGATACTCAGGCCGTGAAAGCTGATCCATTTACGCAGTCGAATGCCGATGGCCGCTATCTTGTCTTCCGCCAAGCGGCCCTCCGCGGTCCGCGGTCGTTCGGGGCGTTCAACCCAGACGCCCACCCGTCCCGTGCGGATCTCGCCCTTGACGTTGAACGTATCAAGGGTGGCGATCACCCAGGTTTCAAGGCTTTGGACAAACGCCCGCACATCGCGGCCGCGTTGGCCGACATCCAGAAGCGTATAGACCACGCGCTGACCTGGCCCGTGATAGGTGTACTGCCCGCCGCGGCGTGTGTCGAACACGGGAAACCTGTTCGGGTCCGTCAGATCCTGTGACCTGGCAGAGGTGCCGGCGGTGTAAAGTGGCGGATGCTCCAACAGCCAGATGCACTCTGCCGCGTCGCCAGCTGCAATCGCGCTGGCACGCGCCTCCATCCATCGTTCGGCCTCCCGGTACTCGGTCAGACCCGGTGTCGTGATCCAGTCTACCATCGGGTCAGGCCGCGTCCTCTTCGGTGACCTTCTGCAGGATTTGGCTATAGGTGTCGGCCCCTTGCGCGCCCGTGACCAGGTATTTGCCCGCAAACACCATGGACGGAACGCCGGAAATGCCGTGCGCGGCCCAGACCGCCTGTTGGTCGCGTACGGCTTGCGCATGGGTACCTTCGGTCAGGACGCTTTCGGCCTCGCTGCGCTCAAGACCCACTGTTGCGGCAATGTCCAACAGAACGGCGCGCTCCGATATATCGCGCTGATCGGTGAAATGCGCCGAAAAAAGTGCCAGTTTCAACGGGTGTTGCAGCCCCTTGGTCAGGGCGAAATCCAAAAGCTGATGCGCATCAAAGCTGTTGACGATGCGACTGTCAGGCGAAAACACAAAATCGATGCCCAGCGACTTGCCCAATGCCTGCAAATGGGCACGGTTCTGGTCGGATTGTTCGGGGCTGGCGCCATATTTCTGCGAAATATGTTCGGTCAGGTTCTGGCCTTCCGCAGGCATGTCTGGGTTCAGTTCGAACGGGTGCCACCGCACGCGGGCACCAATGCCCGTGGCCGCCAACGCATGTTCCAGTTGCCGAAAGCCGACAATGCACCAGGGGCACATCACGTCCGACACGATGTCGATATCGATTACATCTGTTGGGGCGTCGGCCATGGCGGGGCGGTGTCCTTGTGGCGCGGGGGTTGCCCCTACATCACCCTGGTTGCCCCGAGTTTCAAGGTTTTCTGCCGCTTTACGGCGAGGTAGGGAATTTGTGACTCCCCAAATGCGCTGAATACGGTAGCATGGTGCCATATTTCCGGAGGGTTTTTCATGTTTACCAAGTCCATTGCCGTTTCCTGTGTCGCCCTGTCGATGGCGATTGTCCCCGCCACGCGGGTAACAGCGGATGCAGGAGACTTTGTCGCTGGCGCCATTATCGGCGGCATTGTCGGCCACGCGGCAACCAAGCAGAATCAACGCAAGAAGGCGACGCAGCGCACCTATACCCGCAAGACCTATCGCCCGGGCATCCCGTCCACGCAGGCGGGCCGCGAGATCCAGGCATCGCTGAACTATTTCGGGTTCAATGCGGGCACGGTGGACGGTCAGCTTGGGCGGAGGTCGCGCAATGCGATTTCGGCCTATCAGGCTTATCTGGGCTATCCGGCGACCGGTCAGTTGACGCCGTTCGAGCAAAACCTGCTGATCACGTCCTATAACCGGGCGCAGGCGGGTGGCTATGCGGTCAACCAGCAGGTTGCGGCCAACCCCGATGGCACGCGCGGACTGCTCAAGACCTATCGCGCCGAAATGGCCGGGCAGCCGACCACGCCCGCCTTCCCGCAGCAGGGCACGACCATTGTGGTCGCGCCGCAGCCCGTCGCACCCGCATTGGGTACCACGACCACGACCACCGTAGTGGCCGCCGCGCCCGAGGTGCAGGCACCTGAACCCGAAGCGCCCGTTGCCGAGGCGGGTCTGCCGAACTTCCTTGGCGGTGGGGCCACTGCATCGCTGGCATCGCATTGCAACACCGTGTCGCTGCTGACAAACACCAATGGTGGTTTTACCACCGCCGCGGCGATGACGGACCCGAATGTGGCATTGAACGAACAGTTCTGCCTGGCCCGCACCTATGCCATTGCCAAGAGTGAGGACATGATTGCGAAGGTCCAGGGCTTTACCACTGACCAGATCGCCAGCCAGTGCGCGCAGTTTGGCCCGGCGATGCAAACGCATGTTGCAGCACTTGCCCTGAAATCGCAGCCCGAGGTGGTGCAGGATGTGGCCAGCTTCATCTTGACCACTGGCATGTCGCCCGCGCAGCTCAAGGGCACGGCGCAGATTTGCATGGGAGTCGGATACCGTACCGACAACATGGATGTGGCGCTGGGATCGGCGCTGTTGCTGTTTGCGATGGGTGATCATGTTTATGGTGAGATGATGGGCCACCACCTGGCGCAGGGGTTTGGCACCACCAAGCGGATTGATTCCGCCCGCGTGTGGTATGCCGAAGGGCTGAAGGCCGTGGATGCGGGCGCGCCCGCCGTCTTTGCCCCGGGCCAGCCTGAGCGGGTGGAGTTGCTGCGGCAGGCATCGTTGCAACTGGGCACGTCGAATTCCAGCCTGACGGCTCCGGCCCAGCCCACCGTGCAACCTGCGGCATTGCCCACCTTTGGTGTGTCCAGCAACTGACGTGATCACGCGCTACCTGCAAGACCGGACCGGGGCCCGAAACGGCCCCGGTTTTTCTTTGAGTTTTCGGTCTTGGCAAGGCCCGCGTTCGCCGCTAAACCGCGCCTACCGAAGTCAAGGCGTGCGGCCGTGGCGGAATTGGTAGACGCGCAGCGTTGAGGTCGCTGTGAGGTAACACTCGTGCGAGTTCGAGTCTCGCCGGCCGCACCACGGGCTCTTGCAAAGGAAGATGCGGAAAACGTCGCAACACTAGAATGCTGCAATCGCTCTGCACGGCCAATAAGAGCTTCGGGTTCTATCTTCATCCTCTCATCTGCGCCATGCGTTTCCGGTTCGGAACACGTCTTCTGCTGACACGCCCCGTAGCAACCCGCTTTTTCGCAACCGCGTGGCGGTGTATGCCTGCGACAGGGGAACATGGATGGCGTGGATGCGCGGCGCCGGAGTTGCAATGCGCCGGGCGTCCGAACGAAAGGGCAGAATGACCGGACCGTTGGATGGCTTGAACGTGGTCGAGTTCGCGGGGCTTGGCCCGGCCCCGCTGGCCGGGCAGCTTCTGGCTGATTTGGGCGCGGATGTTATCGTGATTGATCGGGTGTCCGCACCGCAGGACGCCACCGACATCAACCGCAGGGGCAAGCGGTCCATCGCGTTGAACCTGAAGACGTCTGATGGGGTGGGCGTGGCCCGCGACCTCGCGGCACGTGCTGATATTCTGATCGAGGGATTTCGTCCCGGCGTGATGGAGCGTTTGGGCCTGGGTCCGGACGACCTGCCTGACACTGTGATCTATGGGCGCATGACCGGCTGGGGGCAGGAGGGCCCGCTGGCACAGTCGGCGGGCCACGACCTGACCTATCTGGCGCAGACCGGTGTCCTGAGCCTGATGGCTACCGCTGACGCGCCGCCACGCCCGCCGCTGAACCTGATTGCAGATTACGGCGGTGGCAGCATGTTTCTGCTTCTGGGCGTGCTGTCCGCCTTGATCGCCCGGGGCCGGACGGGCCGCGGGCAGGTGGTGGATGCGGCGATGGTTGACGGTGTGCCGGCTATGATGGGGCTGTTGCATGGCTTTGTTGCAGACGGGTTCTGGACCGACCGGCCGGGCGAAAACTGGCTGGACGGCGGAGCCCCGTTTTACCGCTGTTACCGGTGCGCCGATGGGCGCGACGTTGCTGTGGGCGCGCTCGAGCCGCAATTCTATGCGCAGCTGCTCGAAGGGTTGCGATTGGAACAATCAGCCTTGCCCGATCAGAACGACCGCACGGGCTGGCCGGAATTGACCGATCTGTTCGCGCAAACCTTCGCCACCCGTGCCCGCGATGTGTGGGCGGCGCGGTTTGCCGGAACAGATGCCTGCGTTGCGCCGGTCCTGACATTGGCTGAGGCGCGCGCGACGCCACATCTGCGGGCACGCGGAACCTACGTGGCCCCCGGCGGTGTCTGGCAATCCGCCCCGGCACCCCGGTTTGGCGGATCAGCGCCACGCGCGCCGCAACCGCCCGGGGCGCCCGGCGCAGATTTCGAGGCAATCCTGACGGCCATCGGCTATGACGCAAAGCGGATCGCGATCCTCAAACGGGACGGAGTCTTGACATGAGGGCGCTGATTGTCGGGGCCGGTATCGGCGGTCTTGCCGCGGCAGTTGCACTGCGTTTGCGAGGATGGGACGTGGCGCTGATGGAACAGGCCCCCATGCTGACAGAGGTTGGGGCGGGCCTGCAAATCTCGCCCAACGGATGGCGCGTGCTGGATGCGATGGGTGTCGCCGCAGCCCTGTCGGACACCGCGTTCGAGCCCGAGGCAATCGAGATGCGGCTTGGTGTTTCCGGTCGTCGCGTGTTCAGACTGCCGATGAAGGGATATGCGTCGGAACGCTGGGGGGCGCCGTTCATGCATGTGCACCGGGCCGACCTGCAAGCAGCCCTTGCGGCGCGCCTCGACGCCTTGGCGCCGGACGCGGTGCGTACGGATTGCACCGTGACCGGCTACGACTCGACCGGTGCTGTGACACTTGATGATGGTTCTCGCGTTGAAGGGGACCTGATCATCGGCGCGGATGGTTTGCATTCCCGCATCCGGACCCAAATGCACGGAGCGGACCATCCGCGCTACACCGGCAACGTCGCCTGGCGCGCGGTTGTGCCGATTGCCGCCCTCGAGTCTTCGCCGCCGCCAACGGCCTGCATCTGGGCAGGACATAAGCGCCATGCGGTGACAACCCGCCTGCGGGCTGGCCGGCTGGCCAATTTCGTCGGCATGGTGGAGGAACCGGAACCCACATCCGAAGGCTGGCGGATCGAGGGGAAACGCGAGGATGCGGCAGCGGCCTTTGCCGGGTGGGATCCCGTCATTTCGGGCCTGATCGCGGCCGCACCAGCGCTGAACCGATGGGCCTTGTTCGATCGGGCACCCTTGCCGCATTGGCACGACGGACGCGTGACGCTTCTGGGGGATGCCGCGCATCCGATGTTGCCGTCGATGGCGCAGGGCGCGGTTCAGGCGCTGGAAGATGCCTGGACCCTGGCCGCCGTCCTGGATCAGGCGGCCACGATTGAGGGCGGGTTGCAGCGCTATTTCGACCTGCGGATCGACCGAACCGCGCGCATTCAGGCCGGGTCTGCTGCCAATGCGCGGATGTTTCACAAAGGGTCTTTGCCAGGTCGGATCGCCTTTTACGGACCCATGGCGCTGGGCGCGCGGTTGGCGCCGGGACTGATCCATGCGCGCCAGGACTGGGTCTATCGCCACGATGTGACGGCAGCGCCCGTCTAGCTGGCGGCCCCTTCACGCACCGATTGCGGGGTCTGGCCGGTCCATGTGTTGAACGCGCGGTAAAAGGAATTCGGGTCGCGGTAGGCGAGAAGATAGCTGATTTCGGCCACGTTCAGTTCTGTCGACGTCAGATAGGTGCGGGCCAGTTCGGCACGTGTACTGTCCAGCACCTTTTGAAAGGTTGTGCTTTCCTCGCGCAGGCGCCGTTGCAGGCTCCGGGTGCTTAACCGCATGCGGCGCGCCGCAGCGTCCACGGTGGCCTCACCCGCAGGCAGCATTTCGGCAAGGCTCGCGCGCAGGCGCACTGCAATGGGTTGCTCTTCTGTCTGCAACTGCATCTGCCGCTTGAAGCCAGGTTCGAGCTGCGCCCATTGCGCGGGGTCTGCTGACAGCAATTTGCGGTCGGCATCCACGGCCCGCAACGTCATGCAGTTGGGGCCGCCAATCTCGATGGGAATGCCCAGAAACTCTTCGAGCGCATCGTGACAGGCAAGCCGCTCGGGCAGGCGCGCAGTCAGGGGCACCAGATGGTGACCCGTACAGGAGCGTATGGCTTCGGTCAGAAAAGCCAGCTCGGTGGCCGCGAACGTGGCGGGCATGGGCAGTCCCGGCTGGTTCGAGGTCTTTGATATCTCCAGCGATTGGTCCGGGCCACGCCTCAGGCCAAGAAACAGGGGGCCGGTCAAGGGCTTGAACAGCGACAGGCGTTCAAGTCCCACCGCCACCGTCGGGCTGCAGGTAAAGGCGAAAAAGGCCGGATTGAATGGCCCGCGCGCATAGGCGCGTCCGAGAAACAAGGGCGCATCGTCCCGTGCCGCCTCGGCCAAGATCGCGTTCCACCCTGCAAAATAGTCGGCGGCCGCCACGCCGCGCCCCTCGTTGCTCAGAAAGTCGGACGGAAAGCGCATGCGCCGCATGACGGCGGCTGGATCAACGTGCAACAGACCGCACAATTGTTCGGTCGTCCGGGCGATCTTGTAGTAAGTGTCATGCAAGGCGGTCATGCCGCCAGTGTGACTTGAATGCGGAAACCGCGCCAGAGCGGTGGCGCGATTTGCAAGTTGTTTGGCGCGATGCGCGGCTGCGTCAGCCTTTGTTCATCCGGTTCTGGATAAGATCATCAACCACCGACGGATCCGCCAGTGTCGAGGTATCGCCAAGCGCGCCAAAGTCATCCTCGGCAATCTTGCGCAGGATGCGGCGCATGATCTTGCCCGAGCGGGTCTTGGGCAGGCCGGGGGCCCATTGGATCAGGTCCGGCGACGCGATGGGCCCGATTTCCGAGCGGACCCAACCACGCAATTCGGTCCGCAAATCCTCGGTCGGTTCCTCGCCGCTCATCAGGGTGACGTAGCAATAGATGCCTTGGCCCTTGATGTCGTGCGGATAGCCAACGACGGCGGCCTCGGCCACCTTGGCATGGGCTACCAGAGCGCTTTCCACCTCGGCGGTGCCCATGCGGTGGCCCGAGACGTTGATCACATCGTCCACACGGCCCGTGATCCAGTAATCGCCATCCGCGTCCCGGCGGCAGCCGTCGCCGGTGAAGTAATAACCTTTGTAGTCCGAGAAATAGGTCTTTTCGAACCGTTCGTGATCGCCCCATACCGTGCGCATCTGGCCGGGCCAGCTGTCTGCGATGACAAGGACGCCCTCGACCCCGTCGCCGTCGATGATCTCGCCGGTTGCCGGTTCAAGAACCAGCGGCCTGATGCCAAAGAACGGCTTCATCGCAGCGCCGGGCTTGGTGGCGTGTGCGCCGGGCAGGGGGGTCATCAGGTGGCCGCCCGTTTCGGTTTGCCACCAGGTGTCGACAATGGGGCAGCGCCCGCCGCCGACCACGTCATTGTACCAGTTCCACGCTTCTGGGTTGATCGGCTCGCCCACCGTGCCCAGCAGTTTCAGGCTGCTCAGATCGCATTTGGTCACAAAATCATTGCCCTGGCCCATCAACGCACGGATGGCGGTTGGGGCCGTGTAGAATTGTGCCACCTTGTGCTTTTCGCAGACCTGCCAGAACCGCGATGCGTCGGGGTAGGTCGGCACACCTTCGAACATCAGCGTGGTGGCCCCGTTGGCCAGCGGGCCATAGACGATATAGCTGTGGCCGGTCACCCAGCCGACGTCCGCCGTGCACCAATAGATGTCGCCGTCGTGGTAGTCGAAGGTGATCTCGTGGGTAAGAGCGGCATAAACAATGTAGCCGCCCGTGGTGTGCACCACGCCCTTCGGCTGACCGGTGGAGCCGGAGGTATAGAGAATGAACAGCGGGTCTTCGGCGCCCATTTCCTCGGGCGGGCAGTCGGCGTCGGCATTTGCCGCCTCTTCGTGCAACCAAAAGTCCATCCCGTCGCGCCAGGCAATCTGTTGCCCGGTGCGTTTGACAACAAGGCACTTGGTGTCGTCGATCACGTTGATAAGCGCCTGGTTCACATTGTCCTTGAGGTTCGTGACCCGGCCCCCGCGCGGTGCGCCGTCTGCGGTGATCACGACCTTGGCGTCACAGCCCGAGACACGGGCCGCCAGCGCGTCGGGTGAGAACCCCGCAAAGACGATCGAATGGATGGCACCGATGCGCGCGCAGGCCAGCATGGCATAGGCCGCCTCGGGGATCATGGGCATATAAATGACGACGCGATCGCCCTTGGTCACGCCCATGCCCTTGAGCACGTTGGCCATCTTGCACGTCTCTGCGTGCAACTCGCGATAGGTGATGTGCTTGGCATCATCATCGGGGCTGTCAGGTTCCCAGATGATTGCCGTCTGGTCGCCACGGGTCGCAAGATGCCGGTCGATGCAATTGGCGGACACGTTCAGCGTGCCGTCCTTGTACCAATTGATCGACACGTTGCCAAAGTCATAGGACACGTCCTTGACCTGGGAGAAGGGTTTGATCCAGTCGATCCGCAGGCCATGTTCGCCCCAAAAGGCCGCCGGGTCCGCAATGGATTCGGCATACATCTCGTCATATTTGGCGGCGTTGACATGTGCGGCTGCGGCCATTTCTGCGCTGGGCGCGTGGGTTTTGGTGTCGGACATGGTTCCTCCGGATGTTCCTTGGTCTTGTCGGAGGCATACCGGCCACGTGCGCCATCTTACTGGCGACATGTCCTCCTCCCGCTGTTGGCGATAATACGCAACGCGCAGCAGAATGAAACAAATGGGACCATGGTTGTAGAAAGGCGGCCAAAAAGCCGCGCTGTGGTTGTTCGAGGGGTGTTTAACGTATATTTATCAATGGCTTGAATTTTGAACCTGGAACTCGGCAGCTTTTGACCGGAACTGCGATGGCAGAATGCCGGCACGCCGCCGCGATGGCGTTGCCGGGGAATCAAGCCTGTGCGCGGGCATGCCCAACCTCTTGGCATCGCGGCATCGCCACGCTAGCTTCGCCTGCAAGCGGGCCACCACGTCCCGCATTTAGGGAGAAACATCATGAACAAGATCGCAGTAGGCGGCATTGTTGCCGCTGTCTCGTGCACCTTTGCACTCGAAGCCGCAGCCACCGAATGGAACGTGTCCGTCTGGGGCAAGCGCCGCGCCTTTACCGAGCATATCGAAAAGTTGGCCGAACTGGTCAGCGAAAAGACCAACGGCGAATTCACCATGAACATCAGCTATGGTGGTCTGTCGAAGAACCGCGAAAACCTCGATGGCATCAGCATCGGCGCCTTCGAGATGGCGCAGTTCTGTGCGGGCTATCACCGCGACAAGAACCGCGTGATCACCGTTCTGGAACTGCCATTCCTGGGCGTTGAGAACCTGGAACAGGAAGTCGCCGTGTCTTCGGCTGTCTATGGCCACCCCGCCGCCACCGAAGAGATGGCGCAGTGGAATGCGAAACTGCTGATGACGTCGCCCATGCCACAATACAACCTGGTTGGCACCGGAGATCCGCGCGATGAACTGTCCGAATTCGAAGGCATGCGTGTGCGTGCCACGGGTGGTATCGGCAACGCATTTTCCGCTGTGGGTGGCGTGCCGACATCGGTGACCGCGACAGAAGCGTACCAGGCCATGGAATCGGGTGTGGTTGACACCGTGGCATTCGCCCAGCACGCGCACCTGTCCTTTGGCACGATCAATCAGGCCGATTGGTGGACAGCCAACCTGAACCCCGGCACCGTGAACTGCCCGGTGGTCGTGAACATCGACGCCTATGACAGCCTGTCGGATGAACACAAGGCTGCCCTCGACAGCTCGGTGCCCGAAGCGCTGGATCACTACCTGGCCAACTATGCCGAACTGCTGGAGCGCTGGGACAGTGTTCTGCAGGAGAAAGGCGTGCAGAAGGTGGAAATCGACGACTCCGTGATCGCGGAATTCCGCTCTGTCGCCGCTGATCCGATCCGCGACCAGTGGATCGCGGACATGGAAGCACAGGGCCTGCCGGGCCAAGAGCTCTATGACCTTGTGGTCAAGACACTGGCCGATGCCAAGGGTGGCAGCTAAGCTACTGAAAGGGTGGGCAGATTGCCCACCCTACGCTAAAGACTGCGGACCTTTGCAGGCACCGTAGGGTGGGCAATCTGCCCACCACACCCAAAAAAGACAGGACACTGCCATGGCCGGTGCATCCACGGTTCTCGAAGATTCCAGCCTTCTGAGCCGCCTCGACCGGGCGCTCTTGCCCATTGAAAAGATCATGGCCCTGTTCAGCGGACTGGCCGCCTTTTCCCTTATGTTCCTTGCAGCCTATTCCGTGTCGGCCCGCGAGTTTTTCGAGGCGCCGCTGCTGGGCTATGTCGACTTGATCGAGATACTGATGCCGCTGATTGCCATCATGGGGGTGTCCTATGTGCAGCGGAACGGCGGACATATTCGCATGGACATCATCGTCGGCGCGATGCGCGGTCGGCTTCTTTGGGCGGTTGAGCTGTTGATGGTGGTGCTGATCCTGATCCTGATGATCGCGCTGGTCTGGGGATCCTGGGCACATTTCGACCGTTCGTTTGATTGCGCGCGCCCATTTTGCAGCCGTGACAGTTCCATCGACATTTCGCTGCCACTGTGGCCGTCCAAGGTTTTGGTGCCCGTGGCCTTCGCCGTGCTGTGCGCACGGCTTGTCCTGCAAATCGTGGGCTATGCGCGGGCGTTCTGGCTGAACCTTGATAGCCCTGTGGCCGTGCCGTTGATCCAATCGGTGGCGGCCCAGGCCCGGGCAGAGGCCGAAGCGCTGGACGGAGCGGACTGATGGACCCGATTACAATTGGCCTGTGGACCACGGGGGGCATGTTGTGCCTTGTCTTTCTGGGTATGCGGGTCGCGTTCGCTGCGGGTCTTGCAGGGTTTGCAGGCCTTGTCTGGCTGCGCTGGAACGGCTTTGATTACGCCCCGGAACGCTTTGGAAAAGCGTTGGAAATCAGCGTGAAAGTGGCCGGACAGGTGCCGCATTCCAAGGTGTCGGCGCACGCGCTGTCGCTGATCCCGACCTTTATCCTGATCGGTTATCTTGCTTACTACGCCAAGCTGACAACCGCCTTGTTCGATGCGGCCAAGAAATGGATCGCTTGGGTGCCGGGTGGTCTGGCCGTATCCACCGTGTTCTCGACCGCGGGATTTGCCGCTGTGTCAGGTGCGTCTGTCGCGACGGCGGCCGTCTTTGCCCGCATCGCCATTCCCGAGATGCTCAAGATCGGATACAACAAACAGTTCGCGGCAGGTGTCGTCGCCGCCGGGGGCACGTTGGCGTCCCTTATCCCGCCATCGGCGATCCTGGTGATCTATGCCATTATCGTGGAACAGGACGTGGGCAAGCTGCTGCTTGCGGGCTTTATCCCTGGTGCCTTTTCCGCCTTGATCTACGCCGTTCTGATCATCGGCATCGCGGTTGTCTTCAAGACAGTCGGCCCGCCTGTCACCGGCTTCACCTGGAAAGAACGCCTGCTGGCCTTGCCGCCCGCCTTGCCGATCGTAGCGGTCGTGGTGATCATCATCTTCTTTGTCTACAACCCGTTTGGTGATGCCTGGGGCACACCGACCGAAGGCGGGGCCGTGGGCGCGTTCATCGTCTTTCTCATGGCGCTTTATCGCGGCATGCGGCTAAACGAATTGAAGGATGCGCTGATCGAAACCGCCAAGCTGACGGTGATGATCTTTACCATCATCTGGGGTGTGTTGATCTATGTTCGGTTCCTGGGCTTTGCCGACCTGCCTGGCGCGTTTTCGGATTGGATCACGTCGCTGACGATTTCGCCCATGCTGATCCTTGTTTGCATCCTGCTGGCCTATGCGGTGCTGGGGATGTTCATGGATGCCATCGGCATGCTGCTGCTGACATTGCCCGTCGTCTATCCGGCGGTCATGGCCCTGAACGGGGGCGAGTTCGTGAGCGCCGAAGACAGCACATTCGGCATGTCAGGACCCATGTGTGCAATCTGGTTCGGGATACTGGTGGTCAAGATGGCCGAATTCTGTCTGATCACGCCCCCCATTGGCCTCAACTGCTTTGTCGTGGCGGGCGTGCGCGATGACCTGAGCGTTCAGGATGTGTTCAAGGGGGTGACCCCGTTCTTCATTGCCGATGCAATCACGATTGCGCTACTTGTGGCCTTTCCGGCGATCGTCCTGTGGTTGCCCAGTTTGGCCTAGCGCAGACAGGAGGGACCGGTGGCGGACAAGACGATCCTGGTTGTCGGGACCTTCGACACCAAGAATGACGAACTGGACTACATGGTACAACGCATCCGCGCCCAGGGGGGCGGGGCGCTGACGATGGACATCTCGGTTCTGGGGGATCCGGATCAGCCCACGGACGTGTCCAAACATGCGGTGGCCGAGGCAGCGGGCAGTTCCATCGCGGCGGCCATCGACAGTGGCGACGAAAACACCGCCATGCAGATCATGGCGCGCGGGGCCAGTACGTTGGCCCGGCGCATGATCGCGGACGGCGCATGCGACGGGGTGGTCATTCTGGGCGGTACGATGGGCACCGATGTGGCCCTTGATGTCTGTCAGGCGTTGCCGCTGGGCGTGCCGAAATATGTTGTGTCCACCGTGTCCTTTTCGCCGCTTATCGAACCGCAACGGCTATCGGCTGATATTCAGATGATCCTGTGGGCCGGCGGGCTTTATGGCCTGAACGACGTCTGCAAGGCGTCCCTGTCGCAGGCGGCTGGCGCTGTTCTGGGGGCCGCGCGGGCGGTTGAACGGCCTCAATTGGACCGACCGCTTGTGGGTATGACTTCGCTTGGCTCTTCCTGCCTGACATATATGAAAAGCCTGAAGCCTGAACTGGAAGCACGCGGGTTCGAGGTCGCGATCTTTCATGCGACCGGTATGGGCGGCATGGCTTATGAAAGCATCGCGCGCGACGGCGGGTTTGTCTGTGTGATGGATTTTGCACTGTCAGAACTGGGCAACCTCCTGGCCGGATCAGTTGTGAATGCAGGCAATGACCGTATGCTGAACGCCGGAAAGGCCGGTATCCCGCAGATCGTGGCACCGGGGTGTCTGGACCTGATCGATTTCGCCGGGTGGCAAGAGATACCCGTCCGGTTCCGGGACCGGCCGTTTCACGCGCACAACCGACTGGTCAAATGCTCTGGCTACACCGCTGATGAGCGGCGCGAAACGGCGCGTGAAATGGCCAGGCGTCTCAAACCGTCGGCGTCGCCCGTACATGTCCTGTTGCCGAACCAGGGGATCGAGGAATGGGACCGAGAGGGCGGCGCAGCGCATGACCCCGGGGCCTTTGCCGCGTTCTGTGACGAGATGCGGGCCCAGATGACCGATCCCACCCTGTTCACGGAACTTGATTGCCACATCAACGACACAGGCTTTGTAGACGCGGCGCTTGCGATATTTGATGGGTGGGTCAAGGACGGCACGATCCGGACCTGAACACGCGCCGTCGCGGCCCGCGCGACAATTTCTGCTTGGCAATGGGCACACCAAACATCATGTAGCGCCCATGCAATTGGAACAGCATTCAAGGCTCTCTGTCGCCCCTATGATGGATTGGACGGATCGGCACTGTCGGTATCTGCACCGGCAACTGAGCACGCATGCGCTGTTGTATACGGAAATGGTGACGGCCCCGGCGCTGGTGCGGGGCGGGGCGGTCCACTTGTTGGATCATGACGTTGCAGAGCATCCCGTCGCGCTGCAACTGGGTGGGTCCGACCCCGTGGAACTGGCGCAGGCGGCCAGGATTGGCGCGGCCGCAGGCTATGACGAAATCAACCTGAACTGCGGCTGCCCGTCCGACCGGGTCCAGTCCGGCACCTTTGGTGCGGTCCTGATGCAGGATCCGGCCCTGGTTGCCGCCTGTGTGACCGCGATGCGGGCTGCTGTGGATGTGCCCATCACGGTCAAATGCCGCATTGGCGTCGACGCGCAGGACCCGGAAGAGGTGCTGCCCGAGTTTCTGTCCCGCATCGTCGCGGCAGGGTGTGAGCGGGTCATAATCCATGCCCGCAAGGCGTGGCTCAAGGGGCTCAGCCCCAAGGAGAACCGCGATATTCCCCCGCTTGACTACGATCTGGTTCAGCGGATGAAGGGCCTGTTTCCCAATCTCCACATCTCGATCAATGGCGGCGTGGCCACGCTGGACGCGGCAGAGGCACTGCTGGACAGCGGGCTGGACGGCGTCATGATCGGGCGCGCGGCCTATCACCAGCCTGCGGATATCCTGGCGCAGGCCGACCGGCGCATTTTCGGCAAGGGCCAGGACCGGACCGCCGAAAACGCGGTTGCGGCGATGCTGCCTTACATCGAGGCGCATCTGTCGGCAGGCGGACGTCTGCACCAGATCACACGCCATATGCTGGGTCTGTTTGCTGGCCGACCGGGCGCGCGCGCGTGGCGGCGGACGCTGAGCGAAGGGGCCACACGCGACGGGGCAGGGCCCGAACTGGTCATGGTCGCGCTGGCCCACGTCACCGCACTGGCCCCCGAAGCCAAAGCAGTGTAGCACCGCGCGACGCCACGCGGAGGACCCCATGCCGGACACTTTTCTTCTGATTCAGATGCTTGGAGTTCTTGTGGTGATCGGGGCCGTTGCCGGTGTTTTGGCGGGCCTTCTTGGTGTGGGTGGCGGTATCGTCCTGGTTCCGGCCTTTTTCTATGCCTTTCAGACGCTTGGATACGAAGGACCGGACCTGATGCAGATGTGTCTGGCCACTTCGCTTGCCACGATCATCGTTACGTCCGTCCGGTCGGTCATGAGCCATAACAAGAAGGGTGCCGTCGATTGGGATATCCTGCGCAGCTGGGCGCCCGGCATCGTGATCGGGGCCGTGATCGGCATGCTGGTGGTGGCGCAGCTGCGGTCGACGACCTTGCAGGCGATCTTTGGTGTGCTGGCATTGATCGTGGGCCTGTATATGGGCCTTGGCCGGGCCACCTGGAGGCTTGGGCCGGCAATGCCGACGGGACTGGGGCGGGCGGCACTGTCACCCGGTGTCGGCTTCTTGTCGGTCTTGATGGGCATCGGCGGCGGCAGTTTCGGCGTCCCGTTGATGAGTCTTTTTGCCGTACCCATCCACCGGGCCGTTGCAACCGCTGCCGGGTTTGGGGTGCTGATCGCGGTCCCGTCCGTGATCGGGTTCCTGATGGTCAGCATCGACGGGCCAGTGCCTCCGCTGACAGTCGGCGCGGTCAATCTGGTGGCCTTTGCCGTGATCATCGCGATGACGCTGATCACAACGCCCTGGGGCGTGAGACTGGCGCATGCCATGGATCCAGGGCCCTTGAAACGCGTCTTTGCCGTTTTCCTTGTCTTGGTGGCGCTCAATATGCTGCGCCGGGCCTTTTGGGGCTGATCCAAGACCGGGGCTTCGTGGTATTTGACCACGATGACCGGACCGCCCTGTGGGCGCAGGCCGCGCGGCACCGGGCCGAGGTACTGTCCCGTGATCCGCAGGTCAGGGCCGCAAACCTGCGCCATGGCAAAACATGGTTTGTGGGGGTCGATCTGCTGCCCAATGATGCGACTGGCGCGGTGGACGGCGTACCGCTTGCCGGGCCATGGCAAGACGAGGTGCCGGACCTGGCCCAGCATGCGGCGCAGGTGTCCATCGTCTATCCCGGTTATCCGCAGCAGGACGCGGGTCAGAGCGCGGCCAATCATAGATTTCGGGTTGACCGTCTGGCGGCCCATGTCGATGGGCTGCTGCCGCAAGGGCCGGATCGGCGCCGGTATCCGGGCGAATTCCATGCCTATATCCTTGGGTTGCCGCTGAACGACGTGCCCTTTGCCCCAACCGTCGTCTGGAAAGGCAGCCACCGGATCATGCAGGACGCGTTGCGCCGCGCAATCGGTCGCGCAGACCCGCGAACCGTGGATGTCACCGAGGCATACCAGGCGGCGCGCGCGCATGTGTTCAACAGCTGTGAAATAGTGCCGCTGAAGGCCAGGCCGGGACAGGCTTTTCTGTTGCACCGTTTCGCGTTGCACGGAACCGCGCCTTGGCAAGGACCCAGGCGCGATGGCCGGATGATTGCGTTTTTCCGGCCCGAGTTCCCCGATCCCAGGGACTGGTTGACCGCTGTGTGACGTCAACAGGCCGTCATTATACGCCGCTTGCCGCGTCGAAGGACGGAAAGGGAGGGCAACAGCCTGCCTTAGCTCTTCAGTCGCGCGGCCCGACCCCCACGCCGACCCTTGGGCGCGGCCTCACGATTGGGCAGTTCGGCCATGATGGCACGGCGGTCCTCTGGGCTCATCCTGCTCCAGGCCCCGATCTCGTCAATCGACCGCGCACAGCCAGTGCACAACCGCGTCTCCGGATGGATGACACAAATCTGCACACAGGGGCTTTCGATCTCGTTGCGCTTCCACACAAGGGAACTGGGAACGTCTGTCATGCCTGCCTCTTTATCGCGGCCAGTCGATCCAGCAGCCCCTGAAGGATATAGCCCGCCGCCACATGATCAATGACCTCGGCGCGACGTTTGCGTGTCGTATCCGCCTCAAGCAGCGCTTTTTCCGCGGCCACAGTGCTGAGGCGTTCGTCCCAGAACGTGATCGGACCGTCCCAGAGCCGTTCGAAATTGCGCGCAAAGGCACGGGTCGACTGACAGCGGGGGCCTTCGCTGCCATCCATGTTGCGGGGCAAGCCAAGGACAAGGCCGCCCACGCGGCGCTCGGCGATGATGTCCTGCAGGCGTGCAGCATCCACCCCGAACTTTTTGCGCCGCACCGTCTCAAGCGGCGTTGCAACCGACCAGAATGTGTCGGACACCGCGACACCGATGGTCTTGTCACCCAAATCCAGCCCCATCAGCGCCTGCATCGGGGGCAGGGCGGCCAAAAAAGCCTCGGTGTTGTCTGTGATCATTCCAGACCAACGCGATCTGCAACGCGGCTCAGAACATCTTCGGCCCGGGGATCGCCGCCAAAAACCTCACGCGCGTTGATCAGAATTGCGCGGGCCTGATCCATCTGGCCCAATACACCAAGGGCCGAAATCAGCTGGGCCCAGTCCTCGACCGGCCCCCCCTCGGTGGCAAGCCGATCCGACAGGCCAGTGACCATGCCCTGGATCATCTCCATGCGTTCGCCCGGGCTCAGATCCTCGGCGGCGTCGATCTGGTCTGCGGTCGGCCCACGGCCCGTGCCGATGGCGGGCATGGCATAATTCACGCCTGCCCGGATCGCGACCTCTTCGATCTGGGCCGACACCGGCGCGATCCACGGGGCATCAGCCGGGCCGTCGCGCAACAGCTGATCCCAAATGCGCAATGCTGTGTCAGGGCGCCCGGTCTGTGTCATCATCAAGCCGTAGTAATAGCGCGCAGGCCCGTCCGTGGGGTCGAGGGCGAGGGTCCGCTCCAACACCGTTTCGGCCTCTGGCGAGACATAACCGCCCGCCGCGAGGATCAGCAGATCAGCATATTCGGAAAAATCCGTTGCCGTTGCCCCATCGCCCTTCAGGGCCAGAACCTGCGCCTTGGCGGCATGGGCTTCGGCAAAGTTGCCCAGACGGCTTTCTGCCCGGCTGAGCAATTCATGCCCCTGCACATCGTCGGGCCGCGTGGTGACGGCCTGCCGCAACCGCTCCACCAACGCGACATAGTCGGGGTCTGCATCGCCCGGGGTGCCTTGCCCGGCAAGGCTCGCCTCGGCCGCGGCCTGGCCCGGGCGTTCATCGCGCAGGATCTGCGCGGCCTCGATCCGGTCGGTCAGGGCCAGATCACCATAACCCGGCGCGCCCAGTTGCATGTAGATTGCATAGGCGCCTGCAATGACGACCCCGGCCGTCACCCCCAGTGCGACAACACCGCCCGAGCGTTCCGCCTGCGCGGTATGTTTCTGTAGAGCGGCATCCGCCGCAAGAATGCGCCGGGACACTTCGGTGCGCACGCGTTCCGCATCTGCTTCGGACAGCACGCCTCGGGCCAGGTCGCGGTCCACCTCGCGCAACTGGTCGCGGTAGACATCCAGATCATAGGCCGCCGGCGGCTTGTCCCCGACTGTCCCACGCAACATCGCGCGGGCCAACGTGGCCAGTACGGCAAACGTCAATACGGCTGTGACAATCCAGAATCCCATGCGCCCCGCATTCCCTTGGTTTCGCCCATGTAACCCTTGCGCGGCACCAGCAAAAGGGTGCTTGGCGCACCCGTGATGTCGCAGTCACCGATCCAGTGTCGCAAATCCGTCAAAAAACGCCGCCCCTACGGCCCCTTTTCAACGGCACAAAGGTGATTACAAACGCAATGGTCGCCCTGCGATTCCACGGTTCGGGACAGCTCATCATGAAACGGTATTCCGCCTTCGCCATCACACGGGAAGCCGCCCGCTATCATACCGGGTGGGAACGCGCGTGGCGCGCGCCTGAACCCAAGAAGAAATACGATGTCATAATCGTGGGTGCAGGCGGGCATGGCCTCGCAACGGCCTACTATCTGGGCAAGAATTTCGGCATCACCAACGTCGCCATCCTTGAAAAGGGCTGGTTGGGTGGCGGCAACACGGGCCGGAACACGACGATCATCCGCTCGAATTACCTCCAGGATCCATCGGCCGCCATCTACGAAAAGGCGCGCAGCCTCTACGAGACGATGAGCCAGGACCTGAACTACAACGTGATGTTCAGCCCGCGCGGTGTCATAATGCTGGCCCAGACCCATCACGAGGTGCGCGGTTATCAACGCACGGCCCATGCCAACGCGCTGCAAGGGGTCAAGACCGAGTTCATAGGCCCCGAAAAGGTCAAGGAACTGGTGCCCATCATCCATCTGGACGGTCCCCGCTACCCGGTCATGGGTGGCCTCTGGCAGGCCCGCGGCGGCACGGCACGCCACGATGCGGTGGCGTGGGGCTATGCCCGGGCATGCTCGGATATGGGCATGGACGTGATCCAGCAATGCGAAGTGACCGGCATCCGGCGCGAGGGCGACAAGGTCGTGGGCGTCGATACGTCCAAGGGTGCCATCGACTGCGACAAGCTGGGCATTGTCGTGGCAGGTCATTCCGGCCATCTGGCCGACATGGCTGGCTTCCGTCTGCCCATCGAATCCGTGGCGCTGCAGGCTCTGGTATCCGAACCGATCAAGCCTTGCATGGACGTGGTCGTTATGGCCAACACGGTGCACGGCTACATGAGCCAGTCCGACAAGGGCGAGATGGTGATTGGAGGCGGCACGGACGGCTACAACAACTACACGCAGCGCGGATCGTTCCACCATGTCGAGGAAACCGTGCGCGCATTGATCGAGACATTCCCGATGATCTCGCGCCTCAAGATGCTGCGCCAATGGGGTGGGATCGTGGACGTGACCGGCGACCGCTCGCCCATCCTGTCCAAAACACCTGTCGAGGGCGTGTTCATCAACTGCGGCTGGGGCACAGGTGGATTCAAGGCGATCCCCGGCTCTGGCTGGGCCATGGCCGAGTTGATGGCGAAGGGCCGGTCGCCGTTGACGGACGCGTTTGGGTTGGACCGCTTCCGCGAGGGCCGTTTCATTGATGAAAGCGTGGCCGCCGGGGTGGCGCATTGATGGTGCATGTCGGTCAAGATTCAGCCGGAACCGTTCGGGAAATCAGTGTCTTCAACGGCGCGCTTCGACAGCTTCAAACGCTTTCGGGCGTGCCACAGCACCCAAGCAGTGCAGGATGCACCCAATCCGCAAACACCGACCAAAGTCCAAAAGCTGTCCATGAGATCAGCTTAACCCGCGCCAAGAAATGCACAAACCTACTTATGCGTCTTCTCGCCCTCGCCAGCGGCCGAACCAAAGGCAATCAGGTTGGCGACGTCAATCTCGCGCCCGCCGCGGGCCTCTTTCCGTTTGGCCGCCGCGCGTTGTTCCAGCAGAAACATGACAACAGCGAGGATTGCAATCGCGCCAAAGACCAGGATGGCGCCGGTTGTGTGATCCATGGGGGTCTCCTGTCAACTTTTGTTGACACTGCCACATCAGGCGCCCGGTCGTCACGCGAAATCGCAAAACCGGCGGGACGCAGCCGCTTCGGCACCACCAAACCGGCTGCCCCCAGCCCGTTTTGGCACACTATCGGCCACCCGATTGCGCCGACGCACCTATATGCTGAGATGGAAGCCTACAAACCGGAGGCTTACCCATGTCAGACTATCCAAACCCGAACATCCATCGTGGCGACGGCGTCTCGGGACGCGGTCTGCTCATCTCCTTTGCGGTCATCGTGGCGGTTGTCGCGCTGCTTGCGCTCCTCGGCTCCATCGGCTCGGGCGGCGGTGAAGGTGGTCCAACCCAGGACGCCATTGCACCGGCAGCCACAGACGCGACCGGTGTCACAGGCACGGCAGTGCCAACCGAATAACTCCTCCCCACGTTTTCGGACCGCATCAGGCGGGCGTCTCGCGACGTCCGCCTTTTGCGCGTCCACATCCCAGACCGGAGCACGCCCATGCTGATCCTGACCTGCCCCAATTGCGGCGTGACCGGCGAGGAAACCGAATTCCACGCAGGCGGCGAGGCGCACCTGAAACGCTTCGGCCCCGGTGCGTCCGACGAGGACTTCGAGACCTACCTGTTCATGCGCGAAAACCCCAAGGGCGTGCATTTCGAACGCTGGCGGCATGTCTATGGCTGCGGCAAGTGGTTTCACGCCGCGCGCTGCACCACCACACTGGAAATCTTCGGCACCTATCCGGCCCAGGTGACCGAACCGCCGCAAGAGATCCTCGACACCATCTCGGAAAAACGCCCTGGCTGGACATGGAGGGATATTGCCTGATGTTTCTTCCGACCAGAAATACGACCGCCAGAGGCTCCGACACCTCTGCCCGCGATGAGGCCCGAACATGAGCATACGTCTTGCCACGGGCGGCCGCCTTCTGAACAAGGATGCCGCCGTTCGATTTACGTTCAACGGCCAGCAGATGCGCGGGTTCGAAGGGGACACATTGGCGTCCGCGCTTCTGGCCAATGATCAGATGCTGGTGGGCCGGTCCTTCAAATACCACCGTCCGCGCGGGATTGTGGCGGCAGGCCCCGAAGAACCCAATGCCCTTGTGAACCTCGGCGTTGAAGGCAAGTTCGAGCCGAACCAGCGGGCCACGACCACAGAACTGTTCGAAGGCCTGCTTGCCACGTCGCAGAACCATTGGCCCAGCCTCGAATTCGACGTGGGCGCCATCAACGCCAAGCTGTCGCGCTTCATGCCTGCGGGCTTTTACTACAAGATGTTCATTCACCCGCGCCCCTTGTGGAAACATGTCTACGAACCGTTCATCCGCCAGGCCGCTGGTCTAGGGCAGGCCCCCAAGGGACGCGATCAGGATACCTACGAACATTTCCACACTTTCTGCGATGTGCTGGTTGTGGGCGGGGGCCTGGCCGGCCTCCTGGCCGCGAAATCCGCCGCATCGTCCGGCGCGCGCGTCGTGCTGCTGGAACAATCGGCCCATTGGGGCGGGCGTGCGCCTGTCGATGGGGGCGTGGTTGATGGCAAGCCTGTGGATATCTTCGTGGACGAACTGGTGTCAGACCTCTCTGACATGCCAAATGTCACGATGCGTACACGGACCATGGGGGCAGGGGTCTACGACCACGGCTACGTGCTGGGATATGAGCGCCTGACCGATCACGCGCCCCAGGCCGATGGTCCGCGCCACCGTCTGTGGCGTATCCGCGCCGGACATGTCGTGACCGCGACCGGTGCAATTGAACGGCCCCTGTCTTTCGCAGGCAACGACATTCCGGGTGTGATGCTGGCCTCTGCCGTGCGGGACTATGTCGTGAACTATGGTGTCAGTCCTGGCGACCGCACGGTGATCGTGACCAATAATGACGACGCATATCGCACCGCAAGCGCTTTGAAAGCTGCAGGATTGGCGGTTCCGGTCATTCTGGATGCGCGGGTTCTGCCCGTCGATAGCCCCCTTGTGGCCGAAGCCAAGGCCGCAGGCATCCGGGTGCTGATGGGCCACGGCATTGCCAAGGTGCTGGGGGGCAAACGTGTCACCGGCGTGGCCGTATGCGCGCAGGCCGGCGAAGGGGCCGTGCTGGAAGAGATCGCGTGTGACGTGGTCGCCATGTCCGGCGGGTGGTCACCGGTTGTGCACCTGTGGTCCCATTGCGGTGGCAAGCTCATGTGGGACAATGATTTTGCCATGTTCCGCCCGGATGTGGATAAAGCGCCGCTGGGCGCAGATGGCAACGGCTTTGTCAGCCCGGCCGGCGCGGCGAACGGGCATTTCGGACTGGCCGAACTGGTGGGCGACGCCCATGCGATGGGGCAGGCGGCGGCCCGGGCAACGGGCCACCGACCAAGGAAGGCAAATGCGCCCGATGCAAACGGCATCGAAGAGGCCCCCATGGCCCCGGTCTGGCTGATGCCGCAAGGGGCAGGGGCGGCGCTGCGCGGAAAGGCGTGGCTTGATTATCAGAACGACGTCAAGGTGTCGGACGTGCAGCTTGCGGCCCAGGAGGGTTTCGAAAGTGTCGAACACGCAAAACGCTACACCACGCTTGGCATGGCAACGGATCAAGGCAAGTTGAGCAATATCAACGGCCTCGCGATCCTGTCTGACGCACTGAACCAGCCCATTCCACAGACCGGCACGACAACCTTCCGCCCCCCCTATACGCCCATCTCGATGGGGGCGATTGCGGGCGAGGCGCGCGGCAAGGTGTTCCAGCCGATCCGCCGCACCCCGCTGCATGACTGGCACGATGCCAACGGCGCGAACTGGGAACCGGTGGGGGCATGGCGCAGGCCATATGCCTTCGTACGCAGCGGCGAAACCATCCACGACGCCGTGATGCGCGAAACGAAGAATGTGCGGGACAACCTGGGCCTTCTCGATGCCTCGACCCTGGGCAAGCTGATTGTCAAGGGACCGGATGCGGGCCGCTTTCTCGACATGCTCTACACCAACATGATGAGCACGCTGAAGCCCGGCAAATGCCGCTACGGCCTGATGTGCAACGAAAACGGGTTCCTGATCGATGACGGCGTTGTCGCGCGGCTCGATGATCTGACATTCCTTTGCCACACCACAACCGGCGGGGCGGACAGCATCCACCAGCACATGGAGGAATGGCTGCAAACCGAATGGTGGGACATGCAGGTCTATGTCGCCAACGTGACCGAGCAATATGCCCAGATCGCGGTGGTTGGGCCCAACGCCCGCAAGGCGCTGGAAGCGCTGGGTGGTATGGACGTGTCAGCAGAGGCGCTTGGCTTCATGGAATGGGCCGATGGCACGCTTGGCGGGTTCGACGTGCGCGCCTATCGCATCTCTTTCTCAGGCGAACTCAGCTACGAAATCGCGGTGAAGGCGTCCGAGGGGCAGGCGTTCTGGGATGCGCTCATGACGGTTGGGGACGCCCTTGGCGTGATGCCATACGGTACCGAAGCGCTGCATATCCTGCGCGCCGAAAAGGGGTTCATCATGATCGGGGACGAAACGGACGGCACCGTCATCCCGCAGGACCTTGGTCTGCACTGGGCCTTGTCCAAAAAGAAGGACGACTACCTTGGCAAACGCGCCCAGCAGCGCACCCATATGGCCGACCCGGAACGCTGGCAGCTTGTCGGGCTTGAAACACTGGACGGGTCCGTTCTGCCGGACGGGGCCTATGCGGTCGCGGACGGAACAAACGCGAATGGTCAGCGCAACGTGCAGGGCCGCGTGACGTCGTCGTACCGCTCGCCGAACCTGAACCGCGGCATCGCCATGGGCCTGGTTCTGCATGGACCGGACCGGATGGGCGAGGTCATCGACTTCCCCGGCACGGATGGCACAACCTACAAGGCCCGGATCGTCAGCCCGGTCTTCTATGACCCGGATGGGGAGAAGCAGAATGTCTAATGCTGTCAGCGCCTTGGGCGGGGTCGCGTGGTCGGATGGAATCGCGATGGTCGCAGAGGTTCCATTGCAGGGCATGATCACGTTGCGCGGCCCGTTGGGGGACCCCAAGGTCAAGAACGCCGCCACAGGCGTGGCTGCCGTCGACATGCCCGCCCAGGGCGCCGCCAATTGCGTCGAATACCGCGGCATCTGCTGGATGTCCCCAGACGAACTCCTGGTGCTGTGCCCCTATGACACGGTCGGCCCCAACCTCGAGAAGATGCGCGCAACGCTCGGCGATCTGCACAGCTTGTGTGTCGATGTGTCGGACGCCCGTGCGGTGTTCGACGTCTCCGGCCCGCTTGCCCGCGAAGTGATGGCCAAGCTGGTGCCGGTGGACCTTGCGCCCGACGCATTCACCCCCGGCATGTTCCGACGCACCCGCATGGCCCAGGTGCCCGCCGCCTTCTGGCTGCACGAGGCGGACAGGTTCCGCATCATCTGTTTCCGCAGCCAGGCGCAATACGTGTTCGACCTGTTGTGCACCGCGGCGCAAAAAGGCAGCGCCGTGAACATATTCTGACGGATCGCGGATTTCCCGTTGCGATTGCTGGTCTTGTCGCGCATGAGCGTCATGACGTGCATTTACAAGGGGATCTGCGATGAAAAATCTGATGTTGGCCGCAGCGATGGCGATAGGTATCGGAGCACCTGCATCCGCGTTGGATCTGGTGTGCAATGTACGGGACACTGGCGATGGGTTCATGTCGCCCGTAATTGTCTTCCGCTTTCCCGAAGGTGGAACGCCCCAGGTATTTGACGTGTTCATTCGCGAAGTGAAGGGCGAACCCATCCCCATGCAGGTCCGCGAACGGCAAGATGGCAGAGCCATTCTGACGTGGCGCGTCAGCAATATCCCCGCGCGCCCACGTCCCGCCACCATTGGCTACCGGGCCGTCCTGAACCCGTCCCGCACCCAGGTTTCGGTCACCGGATCCCTGCGGGGCGTCACCAACTCGATCAATGGTCAGGGCCAGTGCCAGCCGGGGACATTCACACAATAGCGCCTGTTTTCGGCATCCGTCGCCTTGAACTTGCCCCTCTGCGCACAATCTGTCAGGCACGAGGCTAGCAATACTTGAAAGGGGGCCCACATGGCTTTTGAACTTCCCGACCTTCCGTATGCGCACGATGCGCTTGCACCGCATGGCATGTCCAAGGAAACGCTGGAATACCACCACGATCTTCACCACAACGCCTATGTCACCAATGGCAACAAGGCCATCGAGGGCACCGAATGGGCGGGCAAGTCGCTCGAAGAGATCATCGTCGGCACCTATGACGCCAATGCGGTGGCCCAAAACGGGATCTTCAACAACATCAGCCAGTTGTGGAACCACAATCAATTCTGGGAAATGATGGGCCCGGGCGACAGCGCCATGCCGGGTGAACTGGAGAAGGCTCTGACAGAAAGCTTTGGGTCGGTTGACGCGTTCAAGGACCAGTTCTCGGCGGCCGGTGCAGGTCAGTTCGGGTCCGGCTGGGCATGGCTGGTCAAGGACAAGGACGGCAGCCTCAAGGTGACCAAGACCGAAAACGGCGTCAACCCGCTGTGCTTTGGACAGACGGCGCTGCTGGGGTGCGATGTGTGGGAACACTCCTACTATATCGACTTCCGCAACAAGCGGCCCGCCTACCTGACCAACTTCCTGGACAATCTGGTGAACTGGGAAAACGTCGCTTCCCGGATGTAGTCCTTGACACGACGTGGATTTCTGAAGGGCCTGCTGGGAACGATCTTGGCAGGCCTTTTTGCATCGCTTTACACCTTTTTCATCGAACCTGCGCTGCGTCTGCAGGTCAAACGGTGGCACCTTACACCCGAGGTATGGCCAAGCGGACGAAAACTGCGGATCGCGGCAATTTCCGATCTGCATGTCGGCGAGCCGTATGTGGGCCTGTCCCGCGTGCGGCAGGTTGTGCGGCGCGCAAATGCGCTTGGCGCAGACATGATCGTTCTGCTCGGGGACTATGCCGCCGGACATCACTTCATAACAAAAGACGTGAAAATTGAAGATGTTGCGCCGGTTCTGGCTGACCTGAAAGCGCCGCTTGGGGTCTTTGCCATCCTTGGAAATCATGACTGGTGGGATGACTTGTCAGCCCAACGGCGTGGCGGCGGTCCAAACCTCTATGCCGACGCATTGGAACGTGTGGGCATTCCGTGCCTGTCCAATCATGCGGTCAAGACAGGTGGGGTCTGGGTGGCCGGGCTCGAGGATCAGCTCGCCCTGCGTGGACCAACAGGCCAATGGGTGGGGTTGGACGATTTGCCGGGTACGCTTGCGCAGGTGACGGATGATGACCCTGTCATCCTTTTGGCGCACGAACCCGATATATTCGTCGATGTCCCGTCGCGCGTCGCCGTGACGTTGTCAGGTCACACACATGGCGGGCAAGTGCGCCTGTTTGGCTGGTCGCCCGTTGTACCGTCAAGATACGGCAACAGGTTTGCCTATGGCCATGTCGAAGAGGATGGCCGCCATCTTGTTGTGTCGGGCGGGATCGGATGCTCGATTTTGCCGGTCCGGCTGGGGTCCGTTCCCGAAATCACGGTGATCGAGATTGGATAGCCTGCCCGGTGCACACTCCTTGCTATTCCAGCTTCGCAAGCGCAGCGCCTGCATCTGAAACAGCGGTAAAGTAATCCAGCAACGATGCATCGGCGAACCCGTTGCGAACCACATGGTCTAGCAGTGCGACCAGCGGGTCCCAATACCCCGCGACATTCATCAGTATCACCGGTTTCTCATGAAGACCCAGCTGGCGCCAGGTCAGCACTTCGAACAGCTCATCCAGTGAACCCGCGCCGCCGGGCATCACCACAACCGCGTCGCAATTCATGAACATGACCTTCTTGCGCTCATGCATGGTCTCGGTCACGACATAGCGGGTAAGGTCGGTCTTGCCGACTTCCCAATCCACCAGGTGGCGTGGAATGACGCCGAACGTGTCGCCACCCCCGGCCTGGGCGGCCCGCGCCGCGGACCCCATCAGACCCACGTCGCCCGCCCCATAGACCAGACGCCAGCCCCTGGACGCGATGCCCGCCCCCAGGGCCTCTGCTTCGGCCGCGTATGCGGGCAGGGCACCGGGGCGCGACCCGCAATAAACACAGACGGACAATGTGGACATGTGGTGCTCCTGTAACGGGCGCGCGAAAGTGATGGTTTTGTGACGCCCTTCTTTTGACCGCTATAGCGCCGCCTGTTATGCAGGCGCAACGAAACCGGGCAAACCGGTGCGGTGGAAAGGGTCAACATGTCGAAATGGGCGGCATTTGCCGGGTCGAACGGTGCCTTGGCGGGCAGCGCGGCTGTCGTTGCGGCGGCTGCAGTGGGCATCGGCCTGTTTCTGAATGCCAACCGCGGCGATGACACCACGCGCGCGCAACCCGCAGCGGTCGAAGCGCCTCAGGTGGTCGATGCCACGCCCGAGGCAGGAACCACGCCCGCACCGCAACCGCAGGCAGCCCTGCCGCTTGATCCGCCCTCGATCGACGAAGTGCGGGTCGAGGCAGACGGCCTGACCGTAATCGCCGGACGCGCGGCACCGGGCAGCAAGGTCGCGGTCTTCCTGGACGGCGCTGAAAACACCGAGACGACCGTGGACGACGGGGGCAGTTTTGCCGCCATCACCATTCTGCCACCCAGCCCGAACGCGCGGGTCCTGACACTTGTCCAGCGGGTCGGCATGGACGAGATCGCGTCGGTGGACGAGGTGATCCTCGCGCCGCAAGCGCAACCCGCACCCGCCTTGCAAGACGAACTGGAGAGTGTCGCCGACGCGCCGCAAGCGCAACCCGCACCTGCCTTGCAAGACGAACCGGAGAGTGTCGCAGACGCGCCGGCCATCGCCGAGACTGCGCCGGTCGTGGCTGCGCCCGAAGACGACACCGTCGTTGCCACAGCGCCCGCACCCGCCGCGCGCCCCGAGACACCACAGCCCGAAGCGGTGCCCGTCGAACCGGACGCGCCGCAAGTGACGCAAGCGCCGGAAACTCCCGCCATCCCGGACCCGGAGCCTGACGTACCGGTCATCACCGAGGCGACGCCAAGCCCCGACATTGTCGAGGAGGTGGCCACCGCCGCAGCGCCCACGGACCCGGAAGCGCCCGCGGTGGTCGCCGAGGCGCCCCTGCCTGATCCGGTGGATGCCCCGGTTGTCACGGCCCAGGTTGACCCGGAACAACAGGTGACGGTGCTCAGATCGACCCAGGACGGGGTCGAAGTGCTGGGCAACACGCCGCCCGAGGCGCTCGACAACATCGCGCTGGACAGCATCAGCTATTCCGACACCGGCGACGTGGAACTGGCGGGCCGCGCCCAGCCGCAGGCCGACACGGTTCGGGTCTATGTCAACAACACGCCCATTGCCGATATTGACGTCAGCGACGATGGCAAGTGGAAGGGCGAACTGCCCCGGATCGACACCGGCACCTACACGTTGCGCGTTGACGAGCTGGACGACACAGGCACCGTGACCAGCCGGGTCGAAACCCCGTTCCGCCGCGAAGACCCCGAGGTGCTGGCACAGGCCAGGGACACGGATCTGCCCGCCACGCAGATCACGGTTCAGACAGGCAACACGCTCTGGGCCATCGCCCGCGACCGCTATGGCGAGGGGATTCTGTATGTGCAGGTGTTCGAGGCCAATCGCGATCGTATCCGCAACCCGGACCTGATTTTCCCGGGCCAGGTCTTTGCGCTGCCCAATTAAGCGGACGCCCGCGCTGGCATGTCCCCGACCTCTGCCTTAGATAGTGGGGCCTGAACGTCAGGAACCCCGCCCCATGCCAGCAGACACATCGGCCCAGGATGCCGAACAGGCCACGCCAGCCGGAAATTCCCCAGACCCTGTCGCCGAGTCCGAGCGCCGGTCGGGTCTGCGCACCGTGCGCAAGGTCGCGCCCTACCTGTGGCCAGATGACAAGCCGTGGGTCAAGCAACGCGTCGTACTGGCGATGCTGGCGCTTCTCCTGTCGAAACTGGTGTCGGTCTATACCCCGATCCTGTACCGCGATGCGGTAAACGTGCTGTCGGGCGAAGGCGTGTCGGATCTGGCCCTCGGGGCCGTCGGCCTGACCGTGGCCTATGGGTTTGCGCGGCTGATGAATGTGGGCTTTCAGCAGCTGCGGGATGCCATCTTTGCCAAGGTCGCACAGCGCGCCCTGCGCATGCTGGCGCTTGAGACATTCGAACACATCCACCGCCTGTCCATGCGGTATCACATCACGCGCAAGACCGGCGGGCTCAGCCGGATCATCGAACGGGGGGTGAAAGGGGTCGAGTTCCTCTTGCGCTTCCTGCTGTTCTCCATCGGGCCGCTTATCCTGGAACTGCTTCTGATCGGGATCGTCCTGACCATCATGTTCGACATCTGGTACCTTGTGGTCGTGGCAGGCACCATCGGGCTCTATGTCTGGTTCACCTTTGCCGTGACCGAATGGCGGGTGAAGCTGCGCAAGGTGATGAACGATCAGGACACCGACGCCAACCAAAAGGCGATCGACAGCCTGCTGAACTTTGAAACGGTCAAGTATTTCGGAGCCGAGGCGCGCGAGGCGGGCCGTTACGACAAGGCGATGGAAGGCTATGAGGCCGCAGCGCTCAAGACCAGCTATTCGTTGGCGTTCCTGAATTTCGGCCAGTCGGTGATCATCACTGGCGGGCTGGTCGGCGTCATGGTGATGGCCGCCATAGGGGTGCAGAACGGCACGCTGACAGTGGGCGATTTCGTGATGGTCAACGCCTATATGATCCAGATCACCATGCCGCTGAACTTCCTGGGCACGGTCTACCGCGAAATCCGCCAGGCGCTGGTCGACATGGGCGAGATGTTCGACCTGCTCGAACAACCGGCCGAGGTGAAGGACGCTCCGGGCGCCCAACCGCTCAAGGTCTCGGGCGGGCGGATCGAACTCGATGATGTGCATTTTGGCTACGACCCCGCGCGGCCCATCCTCAAGGGCGTGTCGGTGGTGGCGGAACCCGGGCAACAGGTCGCCATCGTCGGCTCGACCGGGTCGGGCAAATCTACCATCGGGCGGCTATTGTTCCGATTTTACGACGTGGGCGGCGGCGCATTGCGCATTGACGGGCAGGATGTGCGGGACGTGACCCAGGACAGCCTGCACGCCGCCATCGGCGTGGTGCCGCAGGACACGGTACTGTTCAACGACACGATCCGCTACAACATCGCCTATGGGCGCGACAACGCCAGCCATGCCGACATCGAAGCGGCGGCGCGGGCCGCGCAGATCCACGACTTTATCCAGGCGCTGCCCGAAGGCTATGACACGGCGGTGGGTGAACGCGGGCTGAAACTGTCAGGCGGTGAAAAGCAGCGTGTGGGCATTGCGCGGACCCTGCTGAAAAACCCGCCCATCCTGTTGCTGGACGAAGCGACCAGCGCGCTCGATACCGAAACCGAGCAGGAGATCAAGGACGCGCTGAACGCGGCGGGGCAGGGGCGCACTGTACTGACCATCGCGCACCGGCTCTCCACTATCGCCGAAGCCGACAGGATCATCGTGCTGGAACAGGGCCAGATTGTCGAAACAGGCACCCACGACGAATTGCTGGCCGCCGATGGGCGCTATGCCCAGCTGTGGCACCGTCAGCAGGCGGATGAGGCGCCCTAGGACAGAACGGCAGCGTGGCGGCGGAACTTGCCCGCCCTGCTCCAGTCCCAGCGATTGGTCCACGTGGCACGCAGGTAGTCGACCTGATCGCCCAGGGCATCGTCAAACCATATCACCAACCCCTCGCGCACAAGCACCGAACGGCGGATACGGGTCAGCGTGATCCGGCAACGGCCCATGTCAGCAACAGGCTCAATCACGAACTCCATGTCGCTCTGGACAAGGTTTTGGTTGGCCGGGTTCAACTCACCCTGCAAGACGTAGCGCGCGTGATGCGGATACGCGATGGCGTCATAGCGGATCGTCTGGTGTCCGAATTGTGCGTGCCCAATCCGGTATTCCACGTCAAAGGAATGATCTTGATCCGCGAGGTCCCCGACCTTTTTCGGCAGAAGGTCCCAATTGGTGCCCCCGTTGCGGTCCAGCCAGTGCCGTAAGCGACATTGAAAATCACGGTGTAGATGGACATCCACAGAACACTGTCCAACCCGCGGTGGGTCATCCTCGCGGGCAAGTAGGAATAAAGCGACGTGTTCAGAAGGAGGATGATCGAAAAGACTTCGACGCCCGCACGCCATGACGGAATGATCAGCACAAATGCAGCACGTGCTAGGGCCGTGCAAAACCCGACGATCAGGCATGTCAGAATTGCAAAAAAAGCCAGCGAACGTATGCCAGCGGCGCTGGCCTCAGATCATACTTAGAATGCCCGAACCATCCTCTACGCGGTACGGTCAGTACAGCGTGCAAGTCGGGCATAGGAATGGCCGACCAGTGACGCAAAAAATCAGCGCCACTGGCCGTCGGTCCCTGCTACTCCGCCGCCTTGAGAGGCGCAGCCGTGAGCGGTGGTTGTGGCCGAACGGGGTCGCCGTGGCTGGGCTCATCGCCGAAATCCCAAACCAGTTCATGATTGCCGACGGTGCGGCAGTCGCGGGCCAGTGCCCAGTCCCTGGCCGCGCGGCTGGCGCGCCCCATCGACAGTTTCGCCAGCAATTGGCTGGCCCAGCCCGCATAGGTCACGACCCAGACGCGCAACGCCAGCAAAGATGGCGTCACCATCAGCGTCAGGACGGTTGCGATGCCCAGGCCAAAAACCACCGCCGTCGCCAACTGTTTCCACCACAGGGCGGTGGGGCTGTCGACGGTATATCCACCATTTCCAAAGTCCAGTGAAAGGCCAAACATCATCGGTGCCAGACCTGCCATCGTCGTGATCGTGGTCAATAGCACGGGACGGATACGATCCTGTGCCGTGCGGATGATCGCCTCGATCCGCGGCATGTACTTTTCGTATTCCTGATAGGTGTCGATCAGCACGATGTTGTTGTTCACCACGATGCCCGCAAGCGCCACGATACCGGTGCCGGTCATGATGATCGAAAACGCCTGGCCCATGACCAGCATGCCGATCAGCACGCCCGCAGTGGACAGAACCACGGCACCCAGAACCAGAAGCGCGTTGTAGATCGAATTGAACTGCGCCAGCAGGATGATGAACATCAGCCCCAGCGCACCCATGAACGCCTGTCCAAGGAAGGCGCCGGATTCCGCCTGATCCTCCTGATCGCCCGTCCACTCGCTGTCGATACCGACAGGGAAGGGGGCCGTGTCGACCCACTTGGTCAACTCGGCAATCCGTTCGTTGGCATTGACCGGGATCAGGCGCAATTCGCCCGCATCCACACCCGCTTGCAAATCAACACCGCGTCCTTCGGGGGCCAGGTTGAACACCGCATAGCCCTGCCCATTGGCCGACAGCAGCGCATCGGCAGAGGGCCGCACGGTCGCGACGGTCTGTTCGACCTCGGTGCCGTCCTGATCGACGGTCCGGACAACCTTTTGCAGACCGTCCAGAACATCCGCCTTGACGTCAAAATACCGTTTCTGATCCACGCGGCTGATCTGCGCCAGTTCAGCCACGGGGGTCCGGGTGATGAAGTTGGCCAGTGGGACCAGCCCGTCCGCGGTGCGCACCTTGAGGCTGTCAAGCGTGGACAGCACGCGATCCTTCTCGGGCAGGCGTACGCGGATCTCGATTTCCTCGTCCGATGTGTCCACACGCATCGTGTCCAGCAGCAGGCCACGGGTGACAAGTTGCACCATCGCGCCCACGGTTGCGACGTCCGCACCGTAGCGGCCCGCCTTCTCGACATCCACGTCGATCTGCCAGTCAATGCCGGGCAGGGGGCGGGTGTCCTCGATCCGGGTCAGACCGGGGGTCGCCTCGAACCGGGCGCGGGCCATCCCGGCCGATGCCAACAGGTCCTGCCAATTGTCGCCCCTGATGCGCAAATGCACCGGCTTGGCCGAGGCCGGGCCCTGCGCCAGCGGCAGCACCTCGGTGCGGATGCCGGGGATCTGGGCCAGATCGGCGGACAGCTCGTCCAGAACGGTGTCGCCGTCAAAGTCCTCTGCCTTCACCTCGCGCATCACGGTATAGTTCACGAATGGAAGGGTGAACCACGGCTCGGCAGCATCGGGACGCTCTTCCCACGGAATGGTTTCCAGCTGGATCTGACCGATGGTGTCGCGTGGGTTCTGCGCCCCGCCGGTATTGGCGTTCAGACCACCCGCGCCGGCAAAGGCAAAGGCGCTGCGAATGCCGGGATGGGCCAGCACGATGTCCTCGGCCTGGCCCAGCAGCGTGTCCTTTTCTTCCAGCGACATGTTTCCACGGGCCAGCACATAGACGATGGCCTGCTCGGGTTCGGTCTCGACAAAGAACTCGACGCCGCGGTTGTTGTTGATGAAATAGATCAGGGTCGTGCCCACAAACACGAACACAAAGCCGATCATCACCAGCGGCATGACCGGATTGCCGACAATGGACTGGATCACATAGCCAAAGCCCGACCGCTGATAGCCCGCGCGCACCTTGCGGTTGCGGGCACCAAACACCCGGCGCAGCCCCCAGTTCACGCCAAGGCCAAAGCGCACGAACAGCGCGCTGACCGACAGCACCGCCATGATGGCCCCGGCAAAGGCGAAGGCGGCCAGAAACAGCATGCCAATGCCGAACATGAACACATCGACAAAGGTCGGCAGCACGGACCGCCAGACCTCTTGCTGGTCCATGGCCGCAAATGCGCCCCCGGCGCGCTCCAACAGGAACGGAATGCCTGCCAAACCGGCCAGCATCGCACCGGCCACAAGGAACAAACCCAGATGCGCCAGGATCGGCATCGTCGCGATACGGGTGTTGGCGCGGCTCATCGCCTGGATAAAGCGCCCCAGCACACCCCCCATCACGGGCAGGTACACCAGCGCAACGATCAGCGACGCAGACAGAACAAAGATCAACGTGACGGGCAGCATGCCCATGAATTCGCCGGGCACGCCGGGCCAGAACAGCATCGGCAGGAACGCACACAGCGTTGTCGCCGTGGACGACACCACGGGCCAGAACATCCGCTTGGCGGCGTCGACATAGGACTGCATCGGCCCCACACCGGCCTGCTGGCGCTTGTCGGCATATTCGACCACCACAATGGCCCCGTCGACCAGCATACCGACCGACAGGATCAGGCCGAACATCACGATGTTCGAAACCGAAATGCCCATGATCGCCAGCAACACGAAACACAGCAGGAACGATGTCGGGATGGCAAAGCCCACAAGCAAGGACGCCCGCGGCCCGAGAAAGGCCAGCGACACAATCATCACCAGCGCAATCGCCGTCAGAACGGAGCCCTCAAGCTGGCCCACCATCGAGGCCACTTCGCGGCTTTGGTCGTTCGATGTGCCCACGTCCACGGCGGCGATCAGACCCTCGGGCCATTCGCTGGCCTTCTCGTCCACCAGCGCCTTCACTTCCGTGGCGGTGTCGATCAGGTTGAATCCCTTGCGCTTGACCACCTGCAACGCAACCGTGTCGTTGCCATTGAACCGCGCAGTCGACACGCGATCCTCAAAGGTCAGGTTGATCTGCGCCAGATCGCCCAACGTGACAACCCGGTCACCATTGGTCTTGACCGGCAGGTCATAGATGTCGCGCACCTCGTCAAAGGACGACGGGATCTTGACGGCAAAGGCCCCTTGCGCCGTCTCCACCTCGCCGGCGGCAATCAACTGGTTGTTGTTCTGCACCACGGTGATCAATTCGCCTGCGGTGACATTGTAGGCTTCCAGGCGCAACGGATCGATGACGACCTCGACCATCTCGTCCCGGTTGCCCACAAGGCTGGCTTCCAGAACGGCGTCCAGGCCCTCGATGTCGTCCTGCAGGTCCTTGGCAACGCGCGCGATGGTGCGTTCGGGGACGGGACCGGTCAGGTTGACGATGATGATGGGGAATTCGGAAAAGTTGAATTCATCCACCGTGTACTGTTCAAACCCATCCGGAAAATCGGCCTCGGCCTTGTCCATGGCATCACGCACATCGGCCAGCACTTGCGTCTTGTCCCAGCCGAACTCGAATTCCAGCACGACATTGGCATAGCCTTCGGCAGCCGTGGCGGTCATCTTGTCCAGGCCGTCCAGGTCCGCCAGCTCGGTTTCCATCGGTTGAACCAGCAAGGTTTCGGAATCCGCGGCGGAAATGCCCGGGAAGGGCAGCGAAATCACCAGCGTCGGGATCTCGATGTCGGGCTCACCCTCCTTGGGCAGCACGATATAGGCCAGCGCGCCTGCCAAGATGGACAGGAAGATAAAGGCCACCACCATCCGCGCACGGGACGCGGCCCAGTCAACGATACCGGTCATTGGGTTTGCTCCTGGAATGTGGGCGCGACCGTCACACCGGCGGTCACGAATTCCTGCCCCACCACAATCACGTTGATCTCTTCGGGCAGGTCCGTCAGCCAGATGCCCTGCGCAGTGTCGCGCACCACCCTGGCCGGGGCAAAGGCCACCACACCGGCATCATCGACGACACGCAGGCCCAGCACCCCGTTTTCGTTCAGGGTCAGGGCCGACGCGGGCAGCAAATGCGCCTTGGCGCCTGCGGCAGAGATGGCGATTTCGGCGGTCTGGCCGTCCCGGATGCGCAGATCGTCGTTGGGCACCTCGATCTCGACCCGGAATGTCCGTGTGGTTTCATCCGCCGCGCGGCTCAAGAATGTGACCCGACCGCGCACTTCGTTGTCATCCGCGGCCAGCCGGGCGCCTGCCATGGCCCCAACCTCGACACGGGCAACTTCGGTTTCGGGCGCAAAGGCCACAAGTTTGATGGGGTTCAGCTGGATCACGGTGGCGCACAGCGATCCGGGCTGCAGCAACGTGCCCAATTCGGCCGTGTCGCTCTCCAGAATGCCGGCAAAGGGCGCGCGGATGTCCAACCGCTCCATCTCCTTTTCTGCCGTCGCGATCGAGGCCGCCGCGCTTTCGATGGTCGCATCGGCGCTTTGCAAACCCGCACGGGCCGCGATCACGCTGGCCTTTGCGCCTTCCAGCGATGCCTCGGCTGCGGCCAGGGACGCCTCTGCGTTCTTGACCCGCGTTTCAGCGGCAAATCCGCCTTCGCTCAGGCGGCGGGCGGCGTTCTGGTTGACCTGCGCCTCGTCAATGCGCGCCTGTGCCTCGATGACGCGGCTTTCGGCCTCGGGCACCCGGCTTTCGGCTTCGGTCTTGCTGGCGATGGCTTCGGCCAGGCGGGCGCGGGCCTCGGTCAGGGCCGAGGCGCGGGTGCCGGGATCAAGCTGGCACATCAACTGGCCCGCTTCGACAAAGGCGCCCTTGCGGAGCGGCGGGGAAATGACCGTCGAAGACGTCTCGGCCCGCACTTCAACCTGTCGGGCCGCCTCGGTCTGGCCACGCAGGACCACCGCATTGTCGATCTCGCGCGCAATGGATTTGCGGGCCACGACCTTGATCAGATCAGAGGTGTCGGAGGCGGGCGCGGCATCCTGCGATGCGTCGGTACCGTCGGTCTGCGCGCCTGTCCTTGCCGTTTCGGTTTCAGGTGCTTCGGTGTCTCCGGCCAGAAAGGCCAGCGTCTGTTCCCGCTCAATGACCCAAAAATACAACCCTGCGCCAACTGCTATGGCCAAGATCAACGACACAATCCGCATCTTTTTTCTTCCCTGGTGGACCTGATGACCCGCCAAATGACGGCGCGTCACCTGCGATATAGGAGGACATACGTCTAAACTAACCAGTTCAGATTACTTTTTTTCGAGACACATCGCAATGATGCCCAATTGCCGCACCGCAATGGGCGATCGCACGCTCTTGGCTTGGGCGCGGCAGCACTGTAAGACACCCGGGAAAACAAGGGTGAGGCGGAGCCAATCCGCCACGGATATTGGGAGCGCGGGCGTGAGCGACACCGACAGCTTTATCGAAGAAGTCACCGAAGAGGTGCGCCGGGATCGTCTGTTTGGCTATGTCAAACGCTATGGCTGGATCGTGGCCCTGGTGATCCTGCTGATCGTGGGGGCCGCAGGTTTCAACGAATACCGCCGCGCCCAGGAACAGGCCAAGGCACAGTCGCTGGGCGATGCCATGCTGGCAGCATTGGTGGCCAATGACGACGATGAACGCGCCGACGCGTTGGCGGGTGTCGGCGCGGAAACGGCCGAAGGGGCGGCGGTGCTCGCCTTTCTGACGGCGGGCGCACAGGCGGATGCAGGCCGGACAGACGCCGCAATTCAGTCCCTTGCACCCGTGGCCAACGCGACGGACCTGCCGTTGATCTACCGCCAGATCGCCACCTTCAAATCGCTCATGCTGCAAACCGAAACCGAAGATGCCGCGACCCGCGCCCAGGGCTTTCAGGCCCTCGCCGTGCCAGGTGTGCGGCTGCGCCTGCTGGCCGAGGAACAGCTGGCGCTGATCGATATCGAAACGGGCGACGTCGACGCTGCCATCGCGCGGTTCCAGGGCATCCTCGATGATGCCGAGGCGACCCCGGGCTTGCAACGCCGTGCCCTACAGGCAATGGTGGCGCTGGGCGGCGCGCCAGAGGCCACAGAGACC
Organism: uncultured Tateyamaria sp.; assembly: GCF_947503465.1. Lineage (NCBI taxonomy): Bacteria > Pseudomonadati > Pseudomonadota > Alphaproteobacteria > Rhodobacterales > Roseobacteraceae > Tateyamaria > uncultured Tateyamaria sp. Next base: position 81,587 of record NZ_CANNDN010000001.1, read on the forward strand.
GCCGGAGAATAGCATGGGTCGGACGATGGGGGTTCTGGGCATGAGTGTGAACACACAAACCCGCGTGCTGCTGGGGGTCGTGGCGCTTGCCGTCCTTGCCAGCTGTTCGGAACGTGAAATCATCCTTCCGGGCAAACGTGAACCGGTGTCGGCGGCGGTGGTCGCTGACCCGTCCGACGCCGAAACCGGCGGCGGGGCCGAGGCCGACGCATTGGCAGGGGCCGCCCGCGACATCAGCCTGCCACCGCAAGAGACAAACGCGGACGCGGCGCAAGGCTTTGGAACACCGGCCTTTCGAACCGACCACCCGCAGCTTGGACAAACGCTGACGCCGATCTGGTCGGTCAATATCGGCCAGGGCGACAGCCGTAAGCATCGTATCGTGGCCGACCCGGTTGTGTCGGGCGGACGGGTGTTCACGCTGGATGCGGAAACCACCGTCTCGGCCGTATCGACCTCTGGCCAGCTGCTGTGGCAGCGCGACATCCTGCCCGACCGGGCCGAAAGCGGCGATGGCACGGGCGGCGGGCTGGCCGCAGATGGCGACATGCTGTTTGTGTCCAGCGGCCTCGGCACGCTCACGGCGCTGGACGCGGCCACCGGCGGCACCATCTGGACACAGGAACTCGAAGCGGTCGGCGTCGGCCGTCCCACCGCGTTCGAAGACCTGGTCTATGTGATGGCCGGGGACGACACGGGCTGGGCCATCGAAAAAGACAGCGGGCGCGTCGCCTGGCAAATCACCAGTTCCGAGACAACGACAAACGTGCTGGGCGGTCCCGCACCCATCGTGACGGACGGGCTGGCCATCTTCTCGTTCGGCTCGGGCGAGATGCAGGCCGTGTTCCGGCAGGGCGGTCTGCGGCGCTGGGACGCGTCTGTGCTGGGCGAACGGCAGGGCCGGGCATTGGCCAAGATCGACGACGTGACCGGTCGGCCGATCGCAAAGGACGGCGTGGTCTATGCGGGCAACCAGTCCGGGCGCACCGTCGCGGTGAATGCAGGATCCGGCGCACCGATCTGGACAGCGGGCGAAGGGGCGATCGACACCGTTCTGCCCGTGGGCGACAGCGTGTTCCTGGTGTCCGACCGCAACGAACTGATCCGCCTTGATGCCGCGGACGGCAGCCGCATCTGGGGCACGCGCCTGCCCAACTTCGTGCGGGACCGCCCGCTGCGGCAGGCCGAGGTCTTTGCCCATCATGGCCCGGTTCTGGCCGGCGGACGCCTTCTTGTGGCCTCGTCCGATGACGCCTTGCGCAGCTTCGACCCGGTCTCGGGCGGGCTGACGGGCCTGACGGAAATCCCGGGCGGCGCGTCAACAGCACCCGTGGTTGCGGGGCAGACGCTGTACGTGGTGTCGCGCAAGGGCCAGTTGCTGGCCTATCGCTAAGCGCTTGCCAGGATAAGCCGGGCGCGCGACCAGATCACATGGTGTTTGGACGGCTGGGTAGCTGTGCGCGCTTTGGTTGGGGTCAGGTGTGCGGGACATTGCTGCCGTCGGCATAGTCCGGCCACTTGCCTCATGATACATTTCTGGCATGACGATACTCGTTGCTCTTTCAGGCCTGCCGGGTGTAGGCAAGACAACTTTAGCGAAGGCGTTGGCCGCACAGGTCAAAGCTGTGCATCTGCGCGTAGACTCCGTTGAAACCGCGTTGAAAAATAGCGTTCTCCGGATCGATCCGTCAGAAGATGCGGGCTATTTGGCAATCGCTTCAGTGGCGGTCGATAATCTCTTGCTTGGCTTCGATGTGATCGCCGACACGGTCAATCCCATTGAAATTACAAGAAATCTGTGGGCTAGAACTGCGGCTTCTGGCAGTGCCCACCTTTTGAACGTTGAAGTGGTGTGTTCGGATCGGGCTATACATCGGTATCGCGTAGAAGCTCGCGAAAGCGACATCCAAGGGCTTGTCATGCCTGATTGGCAAAAGGTAGCCAACCGCAAATTCGACCCGTGGAAAGTGGATCGCTTGATCGTGGATACCAGCGTCGATGAAATCAAGAAATGCGCTTCCAAGGTCGTTGCAGAAATGCAGAAGTTAAAATCCGCAGACCGGTAGGATTGGCCTCAAACCGGACCTTCGCCTGATCCCGCCAACCCTGTCCTCCGTCAAGCCTGCCCATCCCCCCCTTTAAGTGATCGCCCGAATGGTCTATGTGCGCGCTCTGATCCTTCGGAACCAAATCCATGACCCTGACCCTCGCCATTGTCGGACGACCCAATGTGGGCAAGTCGACGCTGTTCAACCGCCTTGTGGGCAAGCGCCTTGCGTTGGTCGATGACCAACCCGGCGTGACGCGCGACCTGCGCGAAGGGGCAGGGCGGTTGGCGGACCTGCGTTTTACCGTGATCGACACGGCAGGGCTCGAGGAAGCGACCGATGACAGCCTGCAGGGCCGGATGCGGCGTCTGACGGAACGGGCCGTGGACATGGCCGATGTGTGCCTGTTCATGATCGACGCGCGCGCGGGCGTGACCCCCACAGACGAGGTGTTTGCCGACATCCTGCGCAAGCGGGCCGATCACGTGCTTCTGGCCGCCAACAAGGGCGAAGGGTCCGCCGCCGATGCCGGCGTGCTCGAGGCGTTCGCGCTGGGCCTTGGCGAACCCATCCGCCTCTCCGCCGAACATGGCGAGGGGCTCAATGACCTCTATGCCCAGTTGCAGCCGCTGGCCGATCTCTACGCCGAAAAGAACGCCCAAGAGGCCCCGGAAACGGATGTCACGGTGGACGAGGAGGAGGACGACCCCGATTACGTCCCACAGCCCACCGATGCCAAGCCGTTGCAAGTGGCCGTGGTGGGCCGCCCCAACGCGGGCAAGTCGACCCTGATCAACCGTATCGTTGGCGAAGACCGCCTGCTGACGGGGCCAGAGGCCGGGATCACCCGCGACGCGATCTCGCTGCGCACCGATTGGGCGGGGGCGGATGGCGTGGGTACGCCCATGCGCATCTTTGACACCGCGGGCATGCGCAAGCGGGCCAAGGTACAGGAAAAGCTGGAAAAACTGTCGGTGTCCGACGGTCTGCGCGCCGTGAAATTTGCCGAGGTTGTCGTGGTCCTGCTGGATGCAGCCATCCCCTTCGAACAGCAGGACCTGCGCATTGCGGACCTTGCCGAACGCGAAGGCCGCGCCGTCGTCATCGCCATCAACAAGTGGGATGTGGAAGACGACAAACAGGCAAAGCTGAAAGAGCTGAAGGAAAGCTTTGAACGCCTCTTGCCGCAACTCAAGGGCGCACCGCTTGTGACGGTGTCGGCCAAGACGGGCAGGGGCCTTGACCGTCTGCATGGTGCCATCATGCGCGCCTATGACGTCTGGAACCGGCGCGTGCCCACCGCGGCGCTGAACCGCTGGCTGACGGGTATGCTGGAACAACACCCGCCGCCCGCGCCACAGGGCAAACGGATCAAGCTGCGCTACATGACCCAGGCCAAGACACGGCCGCCGGGTTTTGTCGTGATGTGCTCGCATCCCGACAAGGTGCCTGAAAGCTACAACCGCTATCTGGTGAACGGCTTGCGGCTGGATTTCGACATGCCCGGCACGCCGATCCGCCTGTTCATGCGTGGCCAGAACGACGCGAACCCCTACAAGGGCCGCAAGAAACCGGGCCCATCGAAGCTGCGCAAGCACACCGAGGGGCGGCGCGGTTAACCTTGATTAACTGAATTTAACGGAAAAAGTGTTTGAAATCAGTCGTGTCCCCGCGGGGACAGATTTTCCGCGCGAAACGCGCCCACAACGGGCCGCACCATCAGCACGGCGCCCAGCAGGGCAAGCACACCGACGGACTTCACATCGAACCCGTTCTGCACGGCGATGGCAATCAGGGCCCAGATGACGGCAATCCCATAGGTCGGCGCACGCTCCAGCGCGCGCTGCATCAGCAGCGCCAGCACAACGGCAAGGGTCACCATGATCCACGCCGCGGTGCGCTCTGTGGTGATGCCATAGCCCGCCAGCAGCAGCCCAAGCGCCACACAACTCGCCGCACTCAACCACCCGGCATACAGACCCACGGGCCACGCGGCGGCCCAGCCGTCCAGCCGCGGGCTGCGCCACAACCCGATCAGGGCGGGGATCAGCATGGCCCAGATCAGGAGGGTTGCCCAGACCGGGCTGTGCACGGCGACCGGCAACCAGATGCTGCCCGCCGCCAGCGACACCGCCAAGGGCGCGCGCATGGGCTGCCAGTCAGGCGCACCCCACCGCTGCACCGCGCCAAATCCCGCGCCGATGATCAGCCAAAGATAGATCAGCCCCCAGATCGCAAAGGCATAGCCCGCAGGCTGCACGGCGGGATCGTTCTGCGGGACCGGGAACTGATCCCCGTCAAAGCCGCCAAAATCGGGCACCCAGAAGGGCGACGCGGCAAAGGTCAGGGCAAGGATCAGCACAAGTGCGGGCATGGTATTCCACCGTTTACAAATTCTGGCGCGCGGGCCATCTTTTTCGCGCCCCGCTTTTTCCAGTCTCGACGTAGTCTGGCATATGACTTTTCAAGGACTTGGCACCAGATGACACGCATAGCAATTTTCTGCGACGGAACGTGGAATTCCCCCGATATCCCCGAACCCACCAGCGTGCACAAGCTGAAACAGGCCCTGGTCAACGATCCGTCCAAGGGGCAGGTCGCGGCTTACTTTCCCGGCATCGGCACCGACCGCCGTTTTGACGGACCGGTCAAACGGTTTCTGAACAAATATGCGGGCGGGGCATTTGGCTGGGGCCTCGATGCCAAGGTCAAGCAGGCCTACCAGTTCCTGGCGCAAGCCTACCAACCGGGGGACGAGATTTACCTGTTCGGCTTTTCGCGCGGCGCGTTCACGGCGCGGTCGGTGGCGGGCATGATCCGCAAATGCGGGATCATCACGGACACCAGCGCCGATGGGGTGAACGCCGCCTTCGATCTTTACCGCAAGAAGGGCACACGAAACCATCCCGACGCGCCCCATATCCGCGCGGCGCGGCGCGCCATGTCGCCCAGATTCGCCACGTCCGACAGTGACTTGGCCTGGCGCAACGACACGTCGCGGCTGGTCGCGATATCGTATCTGGGGGTCTGGGACACGGTGGGCGCGCGTGGCATTCCGCCGTCCCTGCTGGGACCGATCGCGACCCTGTGGAACCGGCAGTACATGTTTCACGACACGACGTTGTCGAGCCTTGTGCAGTCGGCCCGCCACGCGCTGGCGCTGGATGAGATGCGGGTGCTCTACAAGCCCGCGAAATGGGACAATCTGGATGGTGAAAAGGGCCTGAACAACGGCGATACCGGCCCGCTGCGCCCTTACCAGCAGATGTGGTTCGTAGGCAATCACGGCATCGTCGGCGGGTCGGGGACGGCGCAGCCGCTGTCGGCGATTACGCTTGACTGGGTGGTGCAGGGCGCGGGGCGGTTGACCATCGACCCTGCCGCGACGTTCCCGCCGGCCAAGCCCGACCCGCTTGCCGATGCCGAGATCGAAACGCGCATCTCATGGTTGAACAAATGGCGGCAAGGCCCTCTTACCATTGAAGAAGTTCACTCGTCGGTGAAGGAGCGCAGGAAGTACCGGGCCGACTACCGCCCCGGTTCGCTTCGGGTCTAGGCAAGCGTTCCCGCCGCCGTTAGCACGGTCTTGCCGCCCAAATACGACGCGAGTGCTTTGGGCAGTTTCACGGACCCATCCGGCTGCTGTCCATTCTCGAGCACCGCGATCAGGCAGCGGCCCACGGCCAGACCGGATCCGTTCAGCGTATGCACGAATTGCGGTTTGCCGCCATCCGCAGGCTTGAATCGTGCGTTCATGCGCCGGGCCTGAAAGTCGCCGGTGGTCGAGACCGAGCTGATCTCGCGGTAGGCATCTTGCCCGGGCAACCACGCCTCGATGTCGTAGGTGCGGCGTGCGCCGAACCCCATGTCACCCGTGCACAGAACGACGGTTCTGTAAGGGATTTCAAGGGCTTCCAGGATACCTTGGGCGCAGTTGAGCATGCGCTTCTGTTCGTCTTCGGAGCCATCGGGATGGGTGATGGACACCATCTCCACCTTCTCGAACTGGTGCTGGCGCAGCATGCCCGCGGTATCGCGGCCGGCGCTGCCCGCTTCGGACCGGAAACACAGCGTGTGGGCGGTCATCCGGATGGGCAGGGCGGCCGCGTCCAGAATGTCGCCCGCGACGGTGTAGGTCAGGGGCACTTCGGAAGTTGGGACCAGCCACATGCCCTCTTCGGTGCGGTAGCTTTCTTCGCCGAACTTGGGCAGCTTGTCGGTGCCATACATGGCGTCGTCGCGCACCAGCACGGGGCTGTTCACCTCTGTCAGACCGTTCTTGTCGACATGGGTGTCGATCATGAATTGGGCGAGTGCGCGGTGGATGCGGGCAACCGACCCCTTGAGCATGACAAAGCGGCTGCCGGACGTCTTGGCAGCGGTTTCGAAATCCATCGAGGCGGCGACGCCCGCGATTTCGAAATGTTCTTTCGGTGCGAAATCAAAGGCTTGCGGATCACCCCAGCGGTGGATTTCGACATTATCGGCTTCGTCCGCGCCGTCGGGCACGTCATCGGCGGGCAGGTTGGGGATGCGCGCCAGCGCGTCGGTCAATTGCGCGTCAAGCGCCTTGGCCTCTTCCTGCATCTGCGCGATTTCCGCTTTCTTTTCAGACACAAGCGCGCGCAGGCGCTGGAATTCATCCTCGTCCCCGCGGCCCTTGGCGGCACCCACGTCCTTGGACGCCTTGTTCTGTTCGGCCTGCGCGGTTTCGGCGGCCAGGATCTTGGCGCGGCGGGCCTCGTCCAGTTCCAACAGGGACGACGACATCGCAGCGTCCCCACGGCGCGCAAGGGCGGCGTCGAAAGCGGCGGGGGTCTCGCGAATGGCGCGAATGTCGTGCATTTGTCTGGTCCTTTTGAGCTGACATGGATGATGCCGTTCCTATGCCCGATCGGGGGGCGGGGGCCAAGAGGTTAAGGCAGCGCACGGTGGGGGGACCGGCGGGTGTTGCGGGCAAACTGCACGATTTGGGGCCTGGATCGTACAATCTCGCGCGGCCAGGACGCGCCGGTTTGAGGGGGGTGGGGGGCCTTTGTACGGTTTTGGCGCAGGAGTGTACAAAACGCGGTGCGGATGCGTGTACAGGTTTGGTTAACTTTTTGACAGCGTTAAGGTTTGGGCAGAGGCGTTAACTGTTGGGAAAGGTTTGGCGCGTGGGCGTCATCAATCCGCATCGTCCCAGCCCTTGGGCAAGGTCGATTGCCATATACGCCAAGCGTCGCGAAATTCGGAAAGATCGAGCCGGGTCCTTGGCCAATGCGCGGGCCAATCCGGGTGGTCCGGAATGACGCCGTTGGGCAAGGCGGTACTGGCATCACCAAAGATGTCGGCAAGATGGTCGGCGATCTGTGGTGTGGCGGTAAAATCCACGTCCCTCACTGCCGCGCCTCGGAGATTAGCGGCAGTGAGGGAGGTGTTTTTGTCAAATGCCGCCTCGCCGAGGTCTGCCCCCTGCAACTGTGCCGTGAACAGGTCTGTCCCCTGCAACTGCGCCCTGTAGAGGTCGGCCCCCTGCAACTGCGCCCTGTAGAGGTCTGCCCCCTGCAATTGCGCGTCGATGAGGATTGCCCCCTGCAACTGCGCCCTGTAAGCGTTTGCCCCCTTCAACTGCGCCCCGATGAGGTTTGCCCGCTGCAATTGCGCCTCATCGAGGTCTGCCGCCTGCAACTGCGCCCTGCGGAGGTCTGCCACCTGCAACTGCGCGCTGAATAGGTCTGCCCTCTGCAACTGCGCGCTGAATAGGTCTGCCCGCTGCAACTGCGCCCCGTCGAGGTCTGCCCCCTGCAACTGCGCCCCTCGCAGCGAGGCCTGTTCGAACTTCGCGTGGCGCAAATCTGCAGCTTGCAGGTTGGCACCGCGCAGGTCGATTTCGCCGTTCACCAGCGGATCGGGCGCGATGTCGGCCAGCCGGCCAAGGGTTTGGGCCGCTTTTTCCATGTCAGAGCGCAGTTTGGGTAACGTGCGCGCCCAGTCGCGCAGCGTTTCCGGAGTCGCATCTGGCGGTGGGGTTTTGGCGTGCACTTCGGCGCTGAGCTCGCGGACGTAGACGGACAGCAGACGGGCGATGCGGGGAACCTCTGTCGGTTTTTCCTGTGCCAACCCTTCGAGCCGGTCGATGGCGGCGTTGCGTTGGACGATGTCGTCTTCCCAATGATCAATGTAACCTTTTTGGCGGTGCCACTTGGAGATTTGCCGCCGCGCATACAGTCCCTTGGTGGCTTCGTTGATCTTGTCGTTGAACAGGCTTTCGCGCGCGGTTTCCGTCTGCTCTTGGGACAGCCTGAGCCGGATGACGGTAAAGGGCAGCGCGATCATTGCGCCAACTACTGTCGTGAGACCAGCGATGCGCAGGACGTAGAACAGGTATTCGCGCTGCGTCTCTTCCAGCGATTGCCCGTCCTTGAAGGGCAAGGCGATGGCACCGGCGATCAGGATGATCAGTCCGGCGATCAGCAGCAGGGCGATGGCGCCGTAGAGCGTGATACCGATCAAAACAAGAGCGGGGTGCACCCGGTCAAGCCCGAGCCGGGCGTGCACATCCTTGCGCCGGGCGACGTCAATCAGGAAGGCGAGGCAAACACCCAGCAGTGGGACGCCGACGGCGACGGCGAGAAAAGATAAGGCAGTGGAAAGGAAATCGCTCATCCCACCAGTCTGACGCGAATGTGCGTCGGGCAAAAGGGCTTTGATGCATGGCCCTGACCAACCGTCCGCAAAAACCCCTTTCCGCCTTGCACAGGCCCGCCCCCGCCCATAGGTTCTGCCAAACTTTGCAGCGGGTCAGAATCCGCCCTCAAGACAAGGACGTTTCCCATGGAAGCCATCGGCCAGTTTATCCCCCTGATCCTGATCTTTGCGATCATGTATTTCCTGCTGATCCGCCCGCAGCAGAAGAAGGTCAAGGAACATGCCGCTATGGTCGAGGCGCTGCGCCGGGGCGATCAGGTCGTGACCCAGGGCGGGTTGATCGGCAAGGTGTCCAAGGTCAAGGAAGAGAACGAGGTTGAGGTCGAACTGGCCGAGGGCGTCAAGGTGCGTGTTGTCAAGTCGACCATCGCGCAGGTCCTGAACAAGACCGAGCCCGCGAAGTAATGCTTCAGATCGACAGCTGGAAACGGGTTCTGATCTGGGCGCTGTGTGCGCTGGGTCTGATCCTGGCGCTGCCCAACGGGTTCTATACCCGCGTGGAACAGCACAATGACGCCGCCCAGGCCATCGAGCTGGGGGCCGACACGCCCGCGAACCAGGCGGCGCTGTCGCAATGGCCGGGCTTTATGCCGTCATCGCTGGTCAACCTTGGCCTTGACCTGCGCGGCGGGGCGCATCTGCTGGCCGAGGTGCAGGTCGAGCAGGTCTATGCCAGCCGCATGGAGGCAAGCTGGCCCGAGATCCGCGATATCCTGCGGCCCGAACGTGCGACCATCGGCACGATCCGGTTGCAGCCCTCGGCCCCTGATGAATTGCGCATTCGCATTGGCGAGCCTGCGGGGTTGCAGCGCGCCTTGCAGGTGGTGCGGACATTGGCACAGCCGGTGCAGACGCTGACCGGTGTGGGTGCGAATGACATCGTCGTCAGTGCCGATGGGGCCGACGTGATCGTCGTGCAGCTGAGTGACGAGGAAAAGCTGGCAAGTGACGAGCGGACGGTGCAGCAATCGCTGGAGATCGTGCGCCGCCGGATCGACGAGGTGGGCACGCGCGAACCGACCATTCAGCGCCAGGGGGCGCAGCGCATCCTGATCCAGGTGCCGGGCATCGGGTCGGCGGCCGAGCTGAAGGAGATCATCGGGACAACGGCGCAACTGACGTTCAACCCGGTCGAAAACCGGACCTCGGACGAAAACGCATCGCCGGGTGTCGGCAACAAGCTGGTGCCGAGCCTTGACGAGCCGGGCCTGTTCTACATCATCGAGAGCGCCCCGGTGGTCACGGGCGAGTGCCTGGTCGATGCGCAGCCGAGTTTTGACCAGAACGGCAGCCCGGCCGTGTCCTTCCGGTTCAACACCCAATGCGCGCGCGCCTTTGGCGACTACACCGCTGAAAACATCGGGTCGCCCTTTGCCATCGTGCTGGATGACGAGGTGGTCAGTGCCCCCGTGATCCAGAGCCATATTCCCGGCGGATCGGGCATCATCACCGGCAATTTCAATGTCGAGGAGTCGACCAACCTGGCCGTGCTGTTGCGCGCGGGCGCGCTGCCGGCGGAACTGACGTTCCTTGAGGAACGCACCATTGGACCAGAGTTGGGGCAGGACAGCATTGATGCGGGCAAGATCGCGACCGTGGTCGCGTTTGCCGCGGTGCTGGTGTTCATGGCGCTGAGCTATGGTCTGTTCGGCATCTTTGCCAACATCGCGTTGATCATCAACATCGGCCTGATCTTTGGCCTGCTCAGCATGATCGGCGCGACGCTGACCCTGCCGGGGATTGCGGGCATCGTGTTGACCGTGGGGATGGCGGTGGATGCCAACGTGCTGGTGTTCGAACGGATCCGCGAAGAGTTGAAGTCGTCGCGTGGCCCTGCACGGGCCATCGAGTTGGGATATGAAAAGGCGCTGTCGGCCATTCTGGACGCCAATATCACGACGTTCATTACCGCGGTGATCCTGTTTGCCATGGGCTCCGGCCCGGTGCGCGGCTTTGCGATCACGCTGGGACTGGGCATTCTGACGTCCGTGTTCACGGCGATCTTCGTGACCCGCCTGATGGTGGTGATGTGGTTCGAACGCCGCCGTCCCAAGACAATCGAGGTGTGAGATGCGACTGAAGCTTGTCAAACAGGGCACCGATTTCGATTTCTTCGGCCGTTGGAAGCTGTGGCTGGGCATTTCGGGCCTGCTGATCCTGCTGGGGGCCGTGTCCTTTGTGGTGCAGGGCCTGAATTACGGCATCGATTTCCGGGGCGGCACAACGGTGCGGACCGAAAGCGCGCAGCCGGTGGACATCGGCCTTTACCGCGACGCGCTGTCGCCGCTGGGCCTGGGCGACATTTCGATCACCGAGGTGTTCGATCCCACCTTTGACGCCGATCAGAACGTGGCGATGATCCGCATCCAGGCCCAAGAGGGGCAGGAGGCGGTGACGCCCGAGACCATTCGCCAGGTGCAGGCCGCTCTGAGCGGGGCGGTGCCGGATATCAAGTTCGTGTCGGTGGAATCGGTGGGCCCGAAAGTGTCCGGCGAATTGATCCAGACCGCCGCCATCGCGGTGGTCTTGGCGATTGGTGCGGTTCTGATCTACATCTGGTTGCGTTTCGAATGGCAGTTTGCGTTGGGGGCCGTGGCCGCCCTTGTGCATGACGTGATCCTGACCATCGGTGTGTTTTCCGAACTTCAGATCAAGTTCGATCTGGCCATCATCGCAGCCCTTCTGACCATCGTGGGCTATTCACTGAATGACACGGTGGTCGTGTTCGACCGCGTGCGGGAGAACCTGCGCAAATACAAGAAGAAGCCGCTGAACGAAGTGCTGAACATCTCGATCAACGAGACGCTTTCCCGGACGGTCATGACCTCGATCACCACGCTGTTGGCGCTGATTTCGCTGTACGTTTTGGGCGGCGACGTGATCCGGGGCTTTGTCTTTGCGATGATCTGGGGCGTGATCGTGGGGACCTATTCGTCGGTCTTCGTGGCCTCGACCATCCTGTTGTGGCTGGGGGTCAAGCGGGACTGGTCGAAACCGGACGCCAACGCGGGCAATCAATACGCCAATATCGATGCGTAGGTCGGTGCTGGCCTAGACCCCGTTGCCAACTGGCCCTAGCGTGCCCGTCCTGAGACTGCATGCTGGGGCATCATGGGACATCTGATTGCAGAGACATTGGCGTTGCCCGGTTTGGTCTGGGTGGTCGCCATCACCGTCGCGGCGGGCGTCGTCTATGGCTTTGCAGGTTTCGGGGCGGCACTTGTGTTCATGCCGGTTGCCACGGCCTTTGTCCCGGTTGAAATGGCGATCGCCGCCTTTGGCGTGACCGCCCTTGCCTCGCTTGTGTCGGTGGTGCCGCGGGCATGGGGACAGGCGGACCGGCCCAATGTCGTATTGATGATCGGGGTTGCCACGCTGGCCTTGCCCCTGGGCATTGCGGTGTTGAAGGCCAATGATGTGACCACGATGCGATGGGCGGTTTTGGGTGTGACCACGATCACCCTGATCGCGCTGATGATGGGGTGGCGGTACAGGGCGGCGCCCACACGTGCGGCGCGGGTTGGCGTGGCGGCGGCCACGGGCGTCGTCGGCGGAGCAACGGGCCTGGTCGGGCCGATCATGGTGCTGTTTCAACTGGGCGGGCAGGACGGCGTGGCGCGGGCGCGGGCCAATACGCTGGTGTTTCTGACCCTCACGGGCCTGTTGACGGTGCCGCTGATGGCGATGCATGGCCTTTTGACGGCGGAGGCGGTCGTGATGGGGTGCATGTTGATTGTGCCCTATGGCATTGCGTCGCGGATCGGGCAGGCCCTGTTCGACCCGGAACAGCAGGCGCTGTATCGCCGCGTGGCCTATGTCATCATCGCCGTCGCCATCCTCATGGGCCTGCCCGTATACGGAGACGGCATGTGATCGCCGCCGTGGCCGACGCGCTGGCCTTGCCGGGGATCGGATGGCTTGTCGCTGCGATCCTTGCCGCCGGGCTGGTGCGCGGCTTTGCCGGGTTCGGGTCGGGCATGATCATCATGGCGGCGGCCAGTTCGGTCCTGTCGCCGTTTGCGGCCCTCGCGTTCCTGACCGTGGTCGAGTTCTGGGGGCCCTTGCCCAACCTGCGCGCCGCGTTGCGCGACGGGGATCTGTCCGAAGCCAAATGGCTGTTGCTGGGTTGTGCCGTGGGTTTGCCTGTGGGGGTGTGGACGCTGTCCCTTGTCGCGCCGGAGGTGTTTGGCTGGGGCGTGTCCATTGCCATTCTGGTCTTGCTGGCGGCGCTGATGTCGGGCTGGCGCTATTCCGGGCCGATGGGGCCGCGCACCATTGCCGGGGTCGGCACGTTTGGCGGGTTTCTGGGGGGGCTTGCAGGTATTCCGGGGCCGCCGGTGATCCTGCTGTATATGGCGTCGGCCAAGGCGATTGCCGTCATCCGCGCCAATTTCCTGCTGTATCTGCTGGGCATTGACGTGATGATGCTGGGCCTGTTCGTGGTCTTTGGCCTGCTGGATGCGCAGGCCGTGATTGTGGGGCTGGTGCTGGTCCCGGCCTACATGTTTGCCAATGTCGCGGGGGCCTGGCTGTTTGATCCGCAGGCCGAGCGACTTTTCCGCGCGGTGGCCTATATCGTGATCGCGGCCTCGGCTATTCTGGGCCTGCCGATTTGGGAGATGGGTCATGCGCCTGAATGAGATCACGTTCACCGATGCGAAGCCTGTCGAGGGGTATGGGCCCGGGTTTTTTCGCATTGGTGGCGAGGTGATCACGGGCGGTGTGCTGACCGGACCGACTGGGACCGTGCCCTGGGGTGGGTATGACGATGTTGCCCCTCTAGTGGCGCTGGGGCGCAAGGTCGATGTGCTGTTCGTGGGCACCGGTGCGGATATTGCCCATATCCCGGAGGCGTTTCGGACCCGGTTGGAAGACGCGGGCCTGGGCCTTGAGGTCATGTCGTCCCCGTCTGCGGCGCGGACCTATAACGTGCTTCTGAGCGAAGGGCGTCGCATCGCGCTGGCGGTACTGCCTGTGTAAGCGCGGTGGATTTGCATATTTGAAGAACAATGAAGGACCTTTTGCGTCTGCGTGCAATGGGTTACGGATTTCCCATGGAATTGACAGTCACTGATCTGGCCGTGGGCCGCGGGGGGGTGCCGGTGCTGGCGGGCGTGTCCTTTGGCCTTGGGGCGGGGCAGGCGCTGGTGTTGCGCGGACCGAACGGGTCCGGCAAGACCACGCTGTTGCGCACCGTGGCCGGGTTGCAGGCACCCATGGCCGGTCATGTGGCCGGCGCGGAGGACCGCATTGCCTATGCGGCCCATGCCGACGGGTTGAAGGCCGCGCTGACGGTGTCCGAGAACCTGGGGTTCTGGGCATCGGTGTTCGGGCAGTCCGAGATTGCGCCTGCCTTGGCGGCCTTTGATCTGGAGGGGTTGGTGGACCGGCGCGCGGGGCAGCTGTCTGCGGGCCAGAAGCGCCGCCTGGGGTTGGCGCGGTTGATGGTGACGGGGCGCGATGTCTGGGTTCTGGATGAACCGACCGTGTCGCTGGATGCGGCATCTGTGGCGCTTTTTGCCGATGCGGTCCGGGGGCATCTGGCGCGCGGCGGGTCCGCTTTGATGGCGACGCATATCGATTTGGGGCTGGAGGCGGGGACGCTGGATGTATCGCGGTTTCGGGCGGCCGCGTCCCAGATGGCGTCCGTGGACGAGGCGTTTCTGTGAGGGCGCTGTTTCTTCGCGATCTGGCGCTGGCCTTGCGGGCCGGGGGCGGCTTTGGTCTGGGCCTGGCCTTTTTCCTGATCGTGGTGGTGCTGGTGCCGTTCAGCGTTGGGCCCCGGGCGGCCCTGCTGACCCAGATCGCGCCGGGGGTTTTGTGGCTGGGGGCGCTTTTGGCATGCTTGCTGTCCCTGGACCGGCTTCTGGCGGTGGATTGGGAAGATGGGGCGCTGGATTTGCTGGCGACGTCGCCCTTGCCGCTGGAGGGCATTCTGGCGGTGAAGGCCGCGGCGCATTGGGTGACCACCGGGTTGCCCCTGGTGCTGGCGGCGCCGGTGCTTGCCGTCCTGTTGAACCTGGCGCCTGCAGGCTATGGCGTGCTGGTGCTGAGCCTTGCCCTGGGAACCCCGGCGCTGTCGATGATCGGGGCGTTTGGCGCGGCACTGACCGTGGGGATCAAGCGGGGCGGGTTGCTGTTGTCGCTGCTGGTCCTGCCGCTGTATGTGCCGACGCTGATCTTCGGGGCCGAGGCGGCGCGGCGGGCGGCACAAGGCCTTGATCCCGCCACGCCGTTGCTGTTTCTGGCGGGCATCACGTTGGCCGTGCTGGCGGCGATGCCTTTTGCCGCAGGCCTCGTCTTGCGGGTGAACCTGCGATAACGTGGATGTCGATTGAGAAGGGGCGCGCAAGCGCTTAGGTACGTGCCATGTCACTTTGGGAATATGCCAATCCGGTCAAGTTTCTGGCGCTCAGCGAACGGGTGCTGCCATATGTGTGGACATTGGCGGTGGCTTGTCTGGCTGGAGGGTTGATCTGGGGCTTTTTCTTTACCCCCGATGATTTCCGCCAGGGATCGACGGTGAAGATCATCTATCTGCATGTGCCGGCCGCCTTCATGGCGATCCAGGCCTGGTTCATGATGCTGATCGTGTCGTTGATATGGATTGTCCGGCGCCACCATGTGTCCGCGCTGGTGGCCAAGGCCGCGGCGCCGGTGGGCATCGTGATGACGTTGATTGCGCTGGTGACCGGCGCGATCTGGGGGCAACCGATGTGGGGGACGTGGTGGGCGTGGGACCCGCGGCTGACCTCGTTCCTGATCCTGTTTCTGTTCTACCTGGGCTATGTCGCCCTGTGGGAGGCGATCGAGGACCCGGATACGGCGGCCGACCTGACCTCGATCCTGTGCCTTGTGGGGACGGTGTTCGCGGTGCTCAGCCGCTATGCGGTGAATTTCTGGAACCAGGGGCTGCACCAGGGGGCGTCGCTGAGTCTCGACAAGGAAGAGAACGTGGCGGATGTGTTCTATTTTCCGCTGCTGGTGTGCATGGGCGGCTTCATGCTGCTGTTCCTGGCGCTGGTCCTGTACCGGACCGGCACGGAAATCCGGGTGCGCCGCACACGCGCGCTGATGGCGCGGGAGGCGAAACTTGCCTGATCTTGGGACATATGCGGATGCGGTCCTGTCGGCCTATGCGGTGTCAATCCTGTTGCTGGTGGCGCTTGTGGCCCTGACCCTTTGGCGCGGCAGGCGCGTGCGGTCCGAGATGGAGCATGCGGAGCGCAGGAGCGGGCGCGATGGCTAAGCTTTCTCCGCTGATGCTGGCACCGATCGGCATTTTCGCCGGGTTCGTCGCCCTGGCCGCCGTGGGCATGTTTCGCGACAACCCGAATGAATTGCCGTCCACGCGTGTGGGGGCAGCGGCCCCGCCGCTGACGGACGCGCAACTGGCGAACTACACGCCTGTGCGCGCGGGCGATCTGGCGCGGGGCGAGGTGACGTTGGTCAATTTCTGGGCGTCGTGGTGCCCGCCATGCCGGGCGGAGCATCCCAGGCTTCTGGAGATGGCGGCCGATGGCATTCCGATTGTCGGAGTGAACTTCCGCGACACGGAGGGGCCTGCATCAAGTTACCTGAATGACGATGGCAACCCGTTTGTGGCCGTGGCCTTTGATCCGGCGGCGCGTTCAGCGCTGGACTGGGGCGTGACGGCACCGCCGGAGACATTCATCCTGAGCGGGGATGGTACTGTGCTGTTCCGGTTCCAAGGGCCCCTTGTGGGGTCAGATTACGAA
The DNA here is from genome assembly GCF_947503465.1 of uncultured Tateyamaria sp. NCBI lineage: Bacteria > Pseudomonadati > Pseudomonadota > Alphaproteobacteria > Rhodobacterales > Roseobacteraceae > Tateyamaria > uncultured Tateyamaria sp. Next base: position 98,064 of record NZ_CANNDN010000001.1, read on the forward strand.
AACCGGTTCCTGCCAGAGTTGGAAAAGGCATTGGCAGGTCAGGCGGAATGAAAAAGACCGCGGCGCGGGCCGCGGTCTTGTCTGTCAGCGTCTGATCAGACGGCTCAGGCGGTTTGCTGGCGGCGTCGCAGCCATCCAAATGCGCCCAGCCCGGCGATCATCAGGAAGAAGCCCGCGGGCAGTGGAACCGCGTTGATCTCGAATTCGCCGATTGCGCCGGATGCCACGAAATCGATACGTAGCATATCACCGATTGCGCCGCCAAATCCCAGGAGCGTGAATTCGTTGTTGTTTGGATTTCCACCGGTTTCTGATTCGTTGGTTGAATCCAGCGTGAAGGACGCGACCTCGACCCCGCCGTTGAACAGCGTGGCGCTTGTTCCGGTCTCGGAATCGAGCAGGAAGACAGACGCGAAGGACCAGAGAGACTGGAAGCTGAAGATCAACGAGCCGCCGACCGCGTCATCCGGTCCGCCTGTCCGGTTTTCCTGAATGATCAGCGCATTGCCAAACGCGCGTCGGTCCGAACTGTCTTCGGCATTCGTGAACGGCGAGGTAAGGTCCGGATCGTTCCCGGTGCTGACCGTGCCCGGCGCGGTGTCGAAAACAACGGTTTCCGCGATTCCGCCGATGGCGGTGATGTCGGCGGTCACGCCCGGGCTCAGGACCGTGTCGGACCCCAGAACCTCACCTTCATCGAAGTTGTTGAAATTAATGGTCGTTGCGGATGCTGCACCGACCAGGCCCATGGAAAAAAGGGCGGCAGCGATTAGCGCTTTCATAACTTTCCCCAGTTCAAAAACACATTTTAAAATTGTTTTGTGGTTAATAAATAGCGAGTTTTCGCTGATCTCGCAATGCTTTCTTGTATTTGCTTGACCGTGGTCTGTTTGGACGGGCGCGGCAGTATTGCCGCGCCCGCGTCGTTTTAGGCCGCTGAGGCCAGGTTCCGCAGCACGTAGTGCAGAACGCCGCCATGTTCGATGTACTCGATCTCGATCGCGGTATCGATCCGGCATTTCAGCGTGATCTCTTTCACCGATCCATCGGCAAACGTGATGGTGCAGGGCACCTCTTGCAGGGGCTGGATGGTGTCGAGGCCGGAGATGCTGACCGTTTCCTCGCCTGTCAGGCCCAGCGTCTTGCGGGTGTCGCCGTTTGTGAATTCGAACGGGATGACGCCCATGCCCACGAGGTTCGAGCGGTGGATGCGTTCAAAGGATTCCGCGATGACCGCCTTGACGCCCAGCAAGGCCGTGCCCTTGGCCGCCCAGTCGCGCGAAGACCCCGCACCGTACTGTTCGCCGCCGAAGATCACCAGCGGCGTGCCGTTTTCCTGATGCGCCATGGCGGCATCGAAGATCGACGTCTGTTCGCCGTCGGGCCCCTTGGTATAGCCGCCTTCGACCCCGTCCAGCATCTCGTTCTTGATGCGGATATTGGCGAAGGTGCCGCGCATCATGATCTCGTGATTGCCGCGGCGCGAGCCGTAGGAGTTGAATTCGCGCGGGGCGACCTGGCGTTCGGTCAGGTAGCGGCCCGCAGGCGTGCTTTCCTTGAACGCACCGGCGGGCGAGATGTGGTCGGTGGTGATCATGTCACCGAGCAGCGCCAGCACCTTGGCCCCTTCGATGTTCGTGATCACGCCCGGCTCGGGCGACATGCCCTGGAAGTAGGGCGGGTTCTGGACATAGGTGGAGGTCGGCGGCCAGTCATAGGTTTTCTGGTCGGTTGTTTCCACGCCCTGCCATTTCTCGTCGCCGGTGAAGACTTCGGCATATTTTTCCTGGAAGGCTTCGCGCGTCACGGTGGCTTCGACCAGTTCGGCGACCTCCTGGCTGGTGGGCCAGATGTCTTTCAGGAACACGTCATTGCCGTCCTTGTCCTGACCGATGGGGTCGGAGGCAAGGTTGATGTCAAGCGTACCGGCCAGCGCGTAGGCCACCACAAGCGGGGGCGAGGCGAGGTAGTTGGCGCGCACGTCGGGCGAAATGCGCCCTTCGAAGTTGCGGTTGCCCGACAGGACCGAGGTGGCGACCAGATCGCCGTCCGCGATGGCCTTGCTGATTTCTTCCTGGATCGGCCCGGAGTTGCCGATGCAGGTGGTGCAGCCATAGCCCACGAGGTTGAAGCCGATGGCGTCCAGATCCTCTTGCAGCTCAGCCGCTTCGAGATAGGCGGACACCACCTGGCTGCCGGGGGCCAGCGATGTTTTCACCCAGGGTTTCCGGTTCAGACCCAGTGCGCGGGCCTTGCGGGCCACAAGCCCGGCACCGATCATCACATAGGGGTTCGAGGTGTTGGTGCAGGATGTGATCGACGCGATCACGACCTTGCCCGATTCCATGGTGTAGTCTTCGCCCTCTACGGCGACTTCCTTGCCCATGGGGCGTTTGAACGTCTCTTCCATTTCGCGGCGGAACGCGGTCTGGCCTTCGGTCAGCGCCACGTAGTCCTGCGGGCGTTTGGGGCCCGAGATGGCAGGCACGATGGTGCCCATGTCGAGATGCAGCGTATCCGTATAGATCGGCGCATAGTCGTCGCCGCGCCAGAACCCGTTTTTCTTGGCATAGGCTTCGACCAGCGCGATGCGGTCCTCGTCCCGGCCGGTGTTGCGCAGGTAGCGCAGGGTTTCGTCGTCAATCGGGAAGAAGCCGCAGGTGGCGCCGTATTCCGGCGCCATGTTGGCGATGGTGGCGCGGTCGGCCAGGGGCAGGCGGTTCAGGCCCTCGCCATAGAATTCGACGAATTTGCTGACCACACCCTTGGCGCGCAGCATTTCGACGACTTTCAGAACAAGGTCGGTGCCGGTGGTGCCTTCGACCATGGAGCCGGTCAATTCAAATCCGATCACTTCGGGGATCAACATGGAAATCGGCTGGCCCAGCATGGCGGCCTCGGCCTCGATCCCGCCGACGCCCCACCCCAGGACGGCGGCACCGTTGACCATGGTGGTGTGGCTGTCGGTGCCCACAAGCGTGTCGGGATAGGCGACCTGCGCGCCGTTCTGATCCGCATCGGTCCAGACGGTCTGGGCCAGGTATTCCAGGTTCACCTGGTGGCAGATGCCGGTGCCGGGCGGCACGACGCGGAAGTTGTTGAACGCCGACTGGCCCCATTTGAGGAACGTGTAGCGTTCCATGTTGCGTTCATATTCGCGGTCCACGTTCATCTGGAAGGCGCGCGGGTTGCCGAATTCGTCAATCATGACCGAGTGGTCGATGACCAGATCGACGGGGTTCAGCGGATTGATCTTTTCCGGATCGCCGCCCAGGGCCACAAGGCCGTCGCGCATGGCGGCCAGGTCCACGACGGCAGGCACGCCGGTGAAATCCTGCATCAGCACGCGCGCGGGGCGGTAGGCGATTTCGCGCGGGTTCTTGCCACCCTGGGCACCCCATTCGGCGAAGGCCTTGATATCGTCCACGCTGACGGTCTTTCCATCCTCGAACCGCAACATGTTTTCCAGCACCACCTTCAGGGCGGCGGGAAGATTGGCAAAGTCACCCAGCCCGGCGTCGGTTGCCGCGGGGATGGAGTAATAATCAATGGACTGGCCGCCAACGGTCAGCGTCTTGCGCGTCTTGGCTGTATCCTGGCCTACGGTGATGGGCATGGGGGATTTTCCTTTCCTAAAGCGGATGGGGCAACGAATTGTGAGCGTCATGCCCTAAATGCCCGGTTGCGATCAACCGCATTTGGGGGGCGTGCGACGATTTTGTATACCTTTGCATACAGTTTCTGTGCGCAATCGCGTGATCGGGCTGTCACATACGCTCAACAAACCTTGATTGGCGGTTTGGCAAAGTCTTTCATAATTAAGCGGAACAGGCTTCCCAACCATCCAACCGAACAGGTAGTGCGCACTTTATGACCCGACTGATCCCCCTGGCCTTTGCGGCACTTGCCAGCCTTGTCACACCTGCGGCGGCACAGTCCCCGGTTGTGGTCGAACTGTTCACGTCGCAGGGCTGTTCATCCTGTCCGCCCGCGGATGCGATGATGCATGAACTGGCCAAGCGGGACGATGTGATCGCGCTGGCGCTGCATGTGGACTATTGGGATTACATCGGGTGGAAGGACGAATTTGCAGACCCGGCCTATGCCGAACGGCAACGCGGCTATGCCATCGCTGCGGGGCGCCGGTCTGTGTACACGCCGCAGATGATCATCAATGGCGAGACGGATATCGTGGGCGCGCGGCCCATGGAGTTGTCAAAGGTCATCTCGGATCATGCCGGCAAGACCACGGCCGTCACGCTGTCGGTCGCGCGGAATGGCGACAGCATTCGCATCGAAGCGCAAAGCGCCGAGGCACAGGGCCCCATGATCGTTCAGATGCTGCGGTACACGCCTGAGCGGACGGCACGTATCACGCGGGGCGAGAATGCCGGCCACACATTGACCTATGCCAACGTCACCGAGGATTGGAAAATCCTGAAGGAGTGGGACGGCATCACCGATCTGGCGATCAGCGCCGATGCGCCGGGCGACAAGCCACTTGTGGTATTGGTGCAAAAGGGCGTGCACGGGCCCATCCTGGCAGCGGCCCAGATCAAGTGACGGCGCCCGCGGCGCGCTAGTCCGTACGCCAGCGTCTTGCGACCCACAGCCATTGCTCCGGCATCTCGCGGATGCGGGCGCTGATGCTGTCGTTCATCGCCTGTGTCATCGTTGCCGGATCGGAATGCGGGATCGGCGCCTCCATCACGCAGTCAAAGCTGAGCCCGTCGGGCTTGCGAATGCCATAGAACGGGATCAGCAGGGCGTCGTAGCGCAGGGCCAGTTCCGCGGCGGATTGGGCTGTTCGGGCGGGATGCCCCAGGAAATCCAGGACCGGGGCCCGCAGTACATGCTGATCGAACAGCAGCACAAGCTGGCCGCCTGACTTCAGGTGCCGCACGAAGCCCGCCGTGCCCTTGCGCCCCTGCGGAAATACCGGGCCGCCAAAGGCCTGCATCGTGCGCACGTAATGGGCGTTGAAATAGGGGTTCGACATGTCGCGGTACAGGCCGCCCACGTCGTGCCCGCGTCCGACCAGCGCAGCGCGGGGCGCTTCGTAATTTCCGAAATGCCCGGTGACCAGAATGACAGGCTGGCCGTTCTGCGCGGCCTCTTCCAGTGCGGCAAGGCCCGGCCCGTCGATCTGTGCCCCACGCTGGCGCGCCAACAGGGCGCGGGTCGAGTAATTCTCGATCAGGGTGCGGCCCACATTGTTCAGGCTGATGCTTGCAATGCGCTCATGCTCTGCCTTCGGCAGGTCCGGCATGGCAAAGGCGATGTGTTCGGCGGCCCGGCGTCGAAAGCCAGCCGCAGGGCCCACGATATGCGCCATGATCCAGCCCATGAACGGCACGCGCCACCTGTAGGGCAGGGCCAGCGCCGCCCCGATGCAGGTGCGCGCAACGGCATTGGTCGCGAGGTAGGCCAGTTTGGTCCGCCACGGCAAATCTTCGGGATCGTGTCGCATGCCTGTCCGTCATTGAGGCGTGGCGCTGGTGCGGCACGCCGGTCCGGGACCAGACATAGAACCGGTGCCGCGCGATCACAAGCGTGCCCCGTCCCACAGTGTCCGGTGGGCGGCAGATGGGGACGCGCATGCGGGCACGCCAGCGTGGGAACCGAACCGCGCGTGACCATGTGCCAATCCCCGGATTTCTTCATGACCGCATCCGCCCGGGGCCGATGTGCTGCCGGGCTGCCCGCGCGGGGGACGCACCGCGCGCGCCTAGTCTTCCTCGGTGATCAGCATCAGTTCGCCAGCGGCTTCCATGCTGCGGATGGCGCCGACGATCGTGCTCATCGCGGCATCGACATCGGCGGTTTTCTGGGGGCCCGCCTCTTGCATTTCTTCGCGCAACTGATCCGCCATGCGGGCCGACATGTTGTCGAGGATGAAGTCCGCCGACGGCTCCACCCCCATGGCCGCAGCGCCCGCGAAGGCGACGATCAGATCCTCCTGTTCGACGTTGCGTAGGATACGGGGCACATCACGCGGGGCGATGCGGGTCGGGATATTGGCGAAGGTGAAGATGGCCTTGCGCACAGCCGTCGCAAAGCCTTCGTCCGTTTCTTCCAGACCGGCCAGCATGTCGTCGCGCGTGGTCGAGGTGGATGAGTTCAGGATCGCACCCACACGTTCCACCGGCCCATTGTCGAAGGCGCGCAGGGGTTGCGCGTCCATCTGGCTGGCAAGGGAGAGGCCGATCCGTTCCACGGCCTCGGGTGTGACCGCCCCGGTCTGTGACACGGCATAGGTGATCGCGCGGGCGCGCGGGCCGGGCAACAGTCCCAGCAGCTCTGCCGCCTTGGACACGTCCAGCTTGGACAGCATGACGGCCGCGATCTCGATGCTTTCCTCCTCCAGCACGGGCAACAGCGTGTCCGCGCCCATGTCGCGGATGCGCTGCCAGGGGTCACCGCCCCGCTTGACGCCCGCCTCCTTGCGCAGCCGCGCGGCAGTCTGGGCGCTGATCTTGCCATCCAGCGCATCCAGTGCCCCGGCCATGCTGCCCGGCAGGCTGAGGCCGATACGCTCCACCTCTTCGGCGAATTCGGCGGCGACCGATTGCAGCGTGTCGCGGTCCACGACGCGCATGGACCCCATCGCCTTGGTCAGGTCGGCCTGCAACTCTTCCGGCAACTCTTCGAGCGGGATATCGGCGCCTTCGTTCAGCAGCAGGCGCACCACAATCGCCGCCTTGGCACGGCGCGACAGGGTGGCGGGCCTGCGGGTCAAGGAAACACCGCCGCCCGACTGCACTGGCGCAGGGGCGGCGGACATCGGTACCAGATCGGTCATGTCCTGCCTCGAAACGATTTGGTGTCGTTCTGGCAGGCAAAGGTTGAGAATCCCTCAACCTTCGACCGGTTCGGATCAGTAGTTGTAGGTGGTGCCGCTTTCGATGGCGTCACGCAGGCTGGTTTCGGCCCATGTGCCAGCGCCGCCACGGGCCTGGATTTCACGCAACTGCACCATGGCCGCGACGGTGTCGCCCTCGACCACCTTGCCTTGACCCATATAGGACCGCGCGAGGATGTTGTCGGGGTTCGTGTCGATGGCCTGCTGGTAATAGACGTTGGCCAGTTCAAGGTTGCCCAGCTTGCGGGCGGTAAAGCCGCGATAGGTCAGCACACGGTCTTCGGCCTGGTCAGGCATCTGGTCCAGAACCGTGTTCGCCTCGTTGTAGCGACCGGCATAGGCCAGTTCGCGGACGGCCTTGTACAGGTCGTCGGCATCCAGATAGGACGTCTTGTCGGGGCGCACGCATTTCTTGATCTTGGCATCCCAGACGCCGTTCACGGGCTGGGAAAAACGCACATAGGCGTTCTTGTCGGGATCCCACTGCCGCGCGTTCAGGCAGTTCTGGGTGGTTTCGGTCTTCTTTGGCTTGGCGTCATTGTCGCTGCCCGCGGCAAAGCCGGATGTGGGCAGGGCCAATGGCAAGGCAATGGCGGTGGTCAGGATCAGGGTGCGCAGCATGTCAGCTCTCCGTGGTGAGGTGCGTCGGGTTTGATACATGGACAACCCGGCGCGCCCGGATTTTATGCGATCACGAAAGCGTGAGCGTCAGCCTGTGGTGGACACACAGGACTTGGACCCGGCGTCATAGACTGTGCCATCGGCGCAAGACATCGCCTGCTGTTCGTGTTTGCCATAGTTGCATCCCATGGCCAGGCTGAGCGAAGGCGCGAGTGTGAGGGCCAGTGCCACCAGTACGGTCTTGGTCTTCATCGGTCGTCTCCTCTTGTTGGGTGACGCAAGGGTAGGACACTTGGGCCGTTCGACCAAAGGAAAACGCATGTGACCGCATCGGGATGCGCCTTTGTGCCCAATTCGTAAGGCAGGCGTGTCCGCATTGGGCGCGTCAGTCTTCGGCGAAGACCCGGGCAAAGATCGTGTCGACATGCTTGATGTGATACCCAAGGTCGAACTTCTCTTCGATCTCTGCCGGGCTGAGCGCCGCGGTCACATCCGCATCGGCCAGCAACTCTGCCTTGAAGTCGGTGCGGTGTTCCCAGACCTTCAACGCGTTGCGTTGCACATAGGTATAGGCGTCTTCGCGGCTGACACCGGCCTGGGTCAAGGCCAGCAGGACCCGCTGGCTCATGACCAGACCGGGGAACTTGTTCATGTTGTCCAGCATGTTTTCGGGAAAGATCAGCATCTTGTCGACAACGGATGTCAGCCGCGCCAGCGCAAAGTCCAGCGTGATGGTCGCATCCGGTCCGATCATCCGTTCGACAGAACTGTGCGAGATGTCGCGCTCGTGCCAGAGCGCCACGTTCTCCATCGCCGGGATCACGGCAGAGCGGACCATGCGCGCGAGGCCCGTCAGGTTCTCGGTCAGCACAGGGTTTTTCTTGTGGGGCATCGCGCTTGAGCCCTTTTGGCCCATGGAGAAGAATTCGGCCCCTTCCAGCACCTCGGTGCGTTGCATGTGGCGGATTTCGACGGCGATGTTTTCGATGGACGAGGCGACAACGCCCAAGGTTGCAAAGAACGCCGCATGGCGATCACGCGGGATCACCTGGGTGCTGATCGGTTCAGGCACAAGGCCCAACTTGTCACAGACATGATCCTCGACCGCCGGGTCGATATTGGCAAAGGTGCCCACGGCCCCGCTGATCGCCCCGGTCGCAATCTCGGCCCGCGCATCGCGCATCCGGGACAGGTTGCGGTCCATCTCGGCATAGAAGCGGGCAAAGGTCAGGCCCATGGTCGTGGGTTCGGCGTGGATGCCGTGGCTGCGACCTATGCGGACCGTGTCCTTATGCTCGAACGCGCGGCGCTTGAGGGCGGCAAGCAACCCTTCCAGATCGGCAATCAGGATGTCGGCGGCGCGGGTGAGTTGCACGTTGAAACAGGTGTCGAGCACATCCGACGATGTCATGCCCTGATGCACGAACCGCGCCTCGTCACTGCCCACATGTTCGGCAAGATGGGTGAGGAAGGCAATCACGTCGTGCTTGGTCACGGCCTCGATCTCGTCAATGCGGGCGACGTCAAATTCGACATCCTTGGCCTTCCACACGGCTTGCGCATTTTCGCGGGGGATCACACCAAGGTCGGCCATGGCGTCACAGGCGTGGGCCTCGATCTCGTACCAGATGCGGAACTTGGTGGCCGGCTCCCAGATCGCGACCATCTCGGGGCGGGAATAGCGTGGGATCATGGGGCACCTTTTTGTGACTGTCGGATATGCTGCGGCGTCCTTAGACTGAGGCCCGACGAACAACAAGACGAAGGCCCCGCCATGAGACGCTTTGCCCTGATCCTTGTCCTTCTGGCTGGCCCGGTGGCCGCAGAGCAGTGGATGCCGATGACCGGTGACGAGATCCGGACGGCGCTGACCGGTCGCACGCTTGCCTATCCCGACACCACGCAGGATTTCCGGGACAGCGGACGCACGCTCTATATTCACAAGGGCCGCGAAAGCTGGGGCTATTGGCGGGTCGAGGGCGATGCGTATTGCAGTCAATGGCCGCCCAACGACCTCTGGGCCTGCTACGGGATGGACCGGCGGGGCGACATCCTTCGCTTTGTCAGGGAACGTGACGACATTACGGAAGCCACCTATGCCGACTGACCGCCTGCTTGCGGATTTCGAAGGGGTCTGGACGATTGCGCGCACCATCACGCCCAAGGCGGGTGCGGCGGCACAGTTCGACGGCACGGCGCGCTGGACGGGGGGCAGGGACCGGTCGGACTATACCGAAACCGGGACCTTGCGGATGGACGGCACAGCCCCGATGCAGGCCGAGCGCCGCTATCTCTGGCTGGCGGATCTGTCCGTCTTCTTCGACGACGGCCGGTTCTTTCACAAAGTGCCTGCGGCGGGGGGGCGGACGCAGCATTTCTGTGACCCGGACACCTATACCGGCACCTATGACTTCGCGGATTGGCCCGTCTTTCGCGTCACATGGGATGTGCGTGGGCCGCGCAAGGAGTACAGGATGACAAGCGTCTTCACACGGCTGGAAGGGCCCTGAGCGCCTGGGCATTTGGGCAAAACAGCGGCGGCGCATCCAGATGCAGAACGGTGCGCTGCAAGGCGGCGCAGGCGCCGGGGTCGGGACAGGCCCGGCAGCGAAAAACCATGGTCTGCAAGTGGCGCGCGCGGGCCAAGCCCGGCACGTCGCCCGGCCCCACGGCGATCTTGCCCAGACGGTGCATCATGCCGGTCATCAGATCGGCGCTGGCGGCCAACCGGCGGTCCTGTGTCATGTCCGCTCTCCTTCATGTGACGGTGCGCGCAGGGTGGCAGAGAGCGGCGGACCACGCCTTGACCTGCATCAACCCCTTTGCGCTTGCAGAAACGGGCGGGGCTTGGCACAACACGCCCAGCTTTTGACCTGACAGGTGAGGGACCTCATGGAATCGACGTGGAATAACAAGGTGCTGAGCGACATGCTTGGCGCGACCGAGGGCACGGCCCTGCGCATCAAGCAGGCCGTTCTGGTGGTGCTGGGCATCGCGCTTCTTGCAGTTGCAGCGAAGATCAAGGTGCCGATGTGGCCGGTTCCGATCACCATGGGTACCTTTGCGGTTCTGACCATCGGTGCCGCCTATGGCGCGCGTCTGGGTCTGGTCACGATCCTGGGCTACATGATCATCGGTGCTCTGGGCTTTGATGTCTTTGCCGGCTCGTCCGCGGAAACATTCGGCCTGACCTACATGATGGGCGGCACGGGCGGCTATCTGGTGGGCTATGTGCTGGCCACCGTCGCGCTGGGCGCGCTGGCACAGCGCGGCTGGGACCGGTCCGTGATGTGGATGGCGCTGGCGATGCTGATCGGCAATGTGCTGATCTACGTGCCGGGCCTTGCGTGGCTGGGGCAGCTTTATGGGTGGGACAAGCCCATCCTGGAATGGGGCCTGACACCGTTCCTGGTCGGCGACGCGCTGAAGCTGGCGCTGGCGGCGCTGATCCTGCCCGCAGCCTGGAAACTGGTGGGCCGCGCGCGCGGCTGATCCACGCCTGATGCAACGTGAAAGGCGCGGCCCCTGACGGGACCGCGCCTTTTTTCATTGCGGGGACAGCCTGGCGGACCTGTGCCGCGCGCAGTCAGGTCGTTTCAAGGACATCGCCCGTTGGTGCAAGTTCAGTCACGACTTTGGATGTGCGCTCCAACGTCTTGTGAACAGGGCATTTATCCGCGATCTCAAGCAGGCGTTGGCGTTGCGTGTCGTCCAGACTGCCCGTCAGCGTGATGCGGCGTTTCCATGTGTCGATCTTGTCGCCTGCGACAGTGCCCGCATCCTGCGCGTGCACCTTGTCGTGGCTGACATCCACATGCACATGGTCCAGCGGCCATTCCTTGCGGCGCGCGTACATGCGGATGGTCATGGATGTGCAGGCGGCGAGCCCGGCAGACAGCAGGCCATACGGCGACAGCCCCTGATTGGTGCCGCCATAGGCGCGCGGTTCGTCCGCCAGAATATGGTGGCGGGTGCCATGGGTGATGTCCTGCAAGAAGCCCTTGGGGTCGGCCTCGGAACTGCGCACGATCCCCTCTGGCGCGCCGATGGGCGGGGCGGGTGGTTTCAGGTGCAGGTATTTCTTGGCCCAGGTCGCGATGATGTCGGCGGCATATTCCGCGTGCTCGGCCTTGGTCACAAGGTGGTCGGCATCGTCCAGGGTGACAAAGCTCTTGGGATGCTTGGCGGCCAGAAAGATCTGGCTGGCATTGTCGACGCTCACGATGCTGTCGCGGGGGGCATGCAGCACCAGCAGGGCGGCGTTCAACGCTGCGATGGACGGCTGCAGGGCTTCGTTCGCGACATCCTCGACAAAGCCCTTGCCAATGCGGAAAGGGCGCCCGCCCAGGGACACTTCGGCCTCGCCCTCGTCAAGGATGCGGGGCAGGGCGTCGGAAAAGTTGTGGGTCACGTGGCCGGGGTCGAAGGGCGCACCAACGGTGGCGACCGCCTTGATCTGATCCAATTGCGCGGTGGCCTTCAGCACCGCCGCCCCGCCAAGCGAGTGACCAACCATCAGGGTGGGGGGCAGGCCCCGGTCCTCAAGATAGGCGACGGCCTTGATCAGGTCCTGCACGTTCGAGGTGAAGGACGTGTTGGCAAACTCGCCCTCGCTGTGGCCCAGCCCGGTAAAGTCAAAGCGCAGCACGGCAATGCCCATCGTGGTCAGGCGCGCCGCGATCCGCCGCGCGGCCGGGATGTCCTTGCCGCAGGTAAAGCAATGCGCAAACACCGCTGTGGCAAGGTGCGGCCCCTCGGGCATGTCAAGCCGGGCGTCAAGCGTGCCGGCGTGTCCGGCGAAAGTGATACGTTCAGTGGGCATGGTGATCTCCTTGGGGTGGAGAATGGGGCGAAGCGCCTCACCTGAGAAGGGGGGTGACACACATCTCACGTAGAGGTGTTACGCTGACACGCGGACGCGCGGGCCGTCCAGAGGGTGTTTTCAAAGGCGTTTCAGGCCGGGGCGACCGCGTGGGTCAGGTCCTCGATCGCGAGCAGGAGCCGTTCGTCCGGCAGGTCGGGGAACATGTGCCGGGCGCGTCGGACAAGGTCCAGTTGGGTGGTGCCCTGGAGGGCCTGCGCCACAATCCAGCGGGCCGTCCGGGCAGGTACAAAGATCGAGCGTGCGGCATCGGGGTCGGCCACGATCCGGGTCTCGGGTCCGCGCGTGACATGGGCCGCGCGGACCTTCCAGAAGGGCGCGTCGGGCCAGCGCGCTTCGGTCCGGTAGGTACGCCAATGGGTCTTGAGATAGGCGGCATGGTCGGCCGCCACCCCGGCAACGTAGGCAGGTTTCAGCGTCCCCTGCCCAAAGAGGGCATCCGCCGCCACCCGCGCGGCCTGAATACCCCCCGCAATGGCGTTCGGAATGCCCGAAGATGACAATGGATCGCGCGCGGCAATCGCATCCCCCGCCGCGATCATCGGCAGGGCCGTGTCGGCCCCGGCCAGCAGGCTGGAAAACGCGGGCAAGGTCTGGTCTCCTCGGAAATCTGGACTGATCGAAATGCCATTCAGCAATGGGCCGTATGAATGGCATCAGCTTGCAGGGGTAAGAGATTCTACTCAAGCGGGAATGACGCGGTGGGCCGGATTTTCATGCCCGGCGCGCGCCTGTTGGCGCCAGAACGGGGTGTCATAGGGCAGGGCGGCATATTGCAGGTGTGTTCGCGCATGCGTGTACTCTGCTGTTCGTTTGACCAGCGCTTCGAACACCAGCGGTGCATCTGCATCGCCTGCCAGCGCATCTGCCGCCGCCTGTCCGGCAAAAAACCCCGAGGACAGCGCGTTGAACACGCCCTGGGACGAGATGGGATCAAAGGCGCAGGCCGCGTCACCGGTGGCCAGCCAACCGGGTCCGCAGGTCCGGTCCAGAATAGCGCTGCGACAATCCATGAGGCGTGGCCGCACAGCCCCGGCCTGGGCCACGACACGGGCAAGGCGCGCATCGGCAGCCTTCAGGAACGCGGCGGGCGATGCGCCGGCGGCCTTCGCGGATCGGGCGCTGCCCACGAATCCAATTGTCGCCCCGTCGTCCAACGGGACGGCATACCACCACCCGTCATGTGCGGCCTCGGCCTGCATGACGTGGCCCTGCGTCGATGGCACATGCCAGATGGCGGCCACAAGGTCCGGTCCATGCCGCGCAATTGCGCCTTGCCGCCGGGCGATCCGAGACGCCCGGCCCGTTGCGTCCAAAAGGATGGACACCTGCATGACCTGCTGTCCGGCAGCACAAGACAAACGAACGCGCCAGCCTTCGCCCTGCGTCTCGGTCGATCGCAGGCTGGCATGGACAAGCTGCACGCCAAGTGCCTTGGCCCGTGTGCGCATATCCCGCGACAGCGCGCGCCGATCCACGCCCCAACCGTACACGCCCAGGCCCGGCATCGCCCCATGCGCTTGCAGACCGGCAGTGCCCCAACGGCTTTGAACATCACGCACGACATGGGCGGTCGCCAGCGTGGCCCCAAGGCCCAGCCGGTCCATGATCGCCTTGGCACCGTGGGCCAGCAATTCCGCGCGCGGCTGCGCGACGCCCATGGCAGGGTCGGCAACGGTCACGGCAACGCCGCGCTCGGCCAGCGCAATCGCGGCGGCCAGTCCGGCGGGGCCGCCGCCCGCAATCAGGACATCCGTCACTAGACTTCGCCGCGCCCGAACCGTTCAAAGCTTTGCTGGTCCGGGGCGACTTCCGCGGGTGGGCCGGTGCGTTTGGCGAGCGCCTTGACCGCATGCTCCTTGGCTTGCAGCGCCACGACATCCTGCGCCAGCCGCAGGCTGGGATCGCCCTTGGAAAAGCTGGGGGCGCGGCCCGTTTCCACGAAACACGGGTCGGGCAGGCCGGACCCTTCGGGCGGGGTGTGCGCCTCGACCAGGCCGGTCATCCACCATTTGTGCACCATGTTGTCGATCCGGTCGTCATAGCCGGTGCCTTGCAGGTCCCGCAGCCAGAAGCGGCGGTTGCTGAAATGGCGCTGCACCTGCGACGGCTCAAGCCCCGGCGTGATGGCGATGGTGTAGGCCTCGATCGGCAGCACCTGATTGGGCACCCGCGCGCCCCAGAAACTGGGCGAACTCAGATACAGGCTGGGCGTATAGACAAGGCCCGAATTGCACGACGCCTCGTCCGTTTGCCACGGTACACCCATCCATCGGGTCAGGCTGCCCGGTCCCGTTGGCCCCCATGGCCCGTCCCAGGCAAGGGCCTGTTCGCGGATCAGAACGGTGCCATAATCCTGGCGCACAGGTTCGCCCTCGGGCAATGGGCGCAGGCGGTAGGGCACCTCCGGGTCCCACAAGGAGGCCAGGCGCATGGGCCATGTCAGTTCGATCCCCGGATGGAACGGCCCGCCCAGACATTCGTGCAGGGCCGCCCGGTCCAGTTCGCGCGGCTGGTCCGCCACGGGAATGTCGTCAAAGGCCGGAATGGTCGGGATCCCGTCCCAATCGGGGTCAAACTGCCCCTTGGCCCAGTTCTTCAGATGGGCGTACTGGGTGCGGGTCAGGAACAGGTCCTCGCGTGCGGGATTGACCAGATCGCCCTTGTCGGGGCCGTCCAGATAGCGGTCACCGTAGGTGTCGCCAAAGAACGGGGGCAGGGCGGCGTGGTTCAGTTCCTCGGTGTCGCTGTTGCGGAACAGGTTGAACACGGCCTGCCGGAAGGTCGCGCCGTCCGGGGACGGATCGCACAGCTGTGCGACGATGGCCGGGTCGCGCGCATCCAGTGGCGTGCCTTGCCCGGCCAGCAGCAGAATGCCGTCGCAGACCCACTGGTGTCCGGTCATCCGGTCGAAAATGGGCCAGATGTCTCGGGTAAAGCGCGTGCCCGCTGGTGGGTCAAGAATGCCTTCGTGGAAGAACAGGTCGCGCACCACGTCATCCATGGTCACCACGCCGAAAAGGCCGGGGCCGAAATTTGGCGGGGCCACGATCACATGGGCCGGTGTCGCCTCGAATGTCCGGCCGCCGACGGTCACGGTGGCGCGCACCGGGCCATCGCTGGTGTCGTCATGCCAACCGTCATTATTGGCGAATGTCGTGGGGGCGGTGCCGGGCACCAGCGGCGCGGACGCGCCGCGCCCGCCAAAGAACAACAGGCGGCCCGCATCATCGGTGCGCAATTCGCCCAGATAGACCGGCTTGCCAAAGAACGTGCCATCGTCGAAGGGCGCAGACACCTGATTGGGGCCACTGACATGGCGCGGGCTGGGGCGGATGCTCAGCCGCGCGCGGTCATCCCCGTTGAAGTCGGCGTTGCGCTTGGGGGGTTCGAATACCTGGTCGGGCGGCAGGTCCATGGCGTGCTGAAACGCGTACCACCCGGCCTTGAGGTTCGCGATCTCGACCCGCCACTCGATATCGGCGTCCTCCGCCGTCAGTTCCCGCACCTCGCCCGAGGTCAGCGTGGCATAGACCCGGAACCGCGCCACCTGCCGCTTCATATGCCCGTGTTCGTCACGGAATCCGTCCGCGTCTTCGGGCGTGGCCCCGATGACCTCGGGCGCCAGGAAATACCCGCTTTCCGCGTTGCCCACACGTGCGACGCCAATTGCGGGGTGAATGGAAACGCTCTTGATCTCGTCGGCCTGCATGAGGGCTCTCCTGAAATGTCGCTGGTCAAAGGTCTTTTCAAATGCTGCGGCACCGTATGGCAGAATCGATGCCCATGTTCACGTTATGCGAGAAATTCGGACGGACCTACGATTTGTTCACCCATGGGCCGCCACAACTGGACAAGCATCGCGCCCCGCGCGCACAGTGCGCCAAAGACCTGGGGCCGGACGACGGGGCACAGAACCATGCACAACACGCTTTACGATGCGCTGATTGCGCCACATGCCGGGAGGGGCGGCGCGTTTCTGCACTGCGATGACGGCACGGTCGTGACCTATGACGGGTTTGTCGCGCGCGCCGCGCAGATGGCCCATGTTCTGGCAGAGGCCGGGGTGGCGCCCGGGGACCGCATCGTGGTGCAAGCGCCAAAAGGCGCGGACACCGTGGCGCTCTATGCCGGCGCGCTTCAGGCGGGGGCCGTCTATCTGCCGCTCAACACCGGCTATACCTTGCAGGAGCTTGAGTATTTCTGTCGCGACGCAGACCCGCGCCTGATCATTTGCGACGCCGCGGACATCGCGGCGCTGACGCCCCTGGCGGCAAGCGTCGGGGCTCAGGTCCTGACACTGGGCGGACCATCGGGCAGCCTGAGCCGGGCCGCGTCCGGCAAACCCACATCGTTCGACACCGTGCCACGCGGCCCCGATGATCTGGCGGCGTTGCTCTATACCTCCGGCACGACGGGGCGGTCCAAAGGGGCCATGCTGTCGCACATGAACCTGCTGTCGAACGCCCGGGTGCTGACCGACCTGTGGCAGATCACCGATGCCGACCGGCTGATCCATGCGCTGCCCATCTTTCACACCCACGGCCTGTTTGTCGCGTTGAACACGGCGCTGCTGGCCGGGTCCACGGTGCGGCTGATGGCGCGGTTCGACCTGGACATGATCCTGACCGAATTGCCGTCATCCACCCTGCTGATGGGGGTGCCCACCTTCTATACGCGGCTGCTTGCGGCGGATGGCTTTACCCGGGATTGTGTCCAGACCATGCGGCTGTTCATTTCCGGGTCAGCCCCCTTGCTGGCCGAAACGCACCAGGCGTTTGAACACCGCACGGGGCACCGCATCCTGGAACGCTATGGCATGACGGAAACCAATATGATCACATCCAACCCCTATGTGGGCGACAGGGTGGCGGGCACGGTCGGCTTTGCACTGCCGGGCACCGAGGTGAAGATCACCGACCCCGACACCGGCGCGACCCTGCCGCCCGGGGACATCGGCATGATCGAGGTGCGCGGCAGCAACGTCTTCCAGGGTTACTGGAACATGCCGGAAAAGACGGCGGAAGAGCTGCGCGAAGACGGGTTCTTCATCACCGGCGATCTGGCGGTGCAGGATGCCGACGGGCGCGTGTCCATCGTCGGGCGGGCCAAGGACCTGATCATCTCGGGTGGCTACAACATCTACCCCAAGGAAATCGAAGACGCGCTGAACGATGTCGACGGCGTATCGGAAAGCGCGGTCTTCGGCGTGCCGGACCCTGACTTCGGGGAACGCGTGATGGCCGCACTTGTGGCGACCTCGGACGCCTTGGATCTGGACGCGATCCGCGCAACGGTCGAGGCCAGACTGGCCCGGTTCAAGCATCCGCGCGCTTATGTCGTGATGGACGCGCTGCCGCGCAACACGATGGGCAAAGTGCAAAAGAACGTGCTGCGCGCAGAGCACACAGACTAGGTCAGGCCCATCAACGCAGGATCGAACGCATAGCTGATCAGGTTTTCAAAACCGTCTTCGGTCACCAGCACCTGATCCTCCAGCTTGATGGTGAAATCACCGCCAACCTCGCCCACCGCCGCCTCGACACACAACACCATGCCGGGTTCCAGCGCATAGTCGAAGGACCCCGGCACCGCCTTGTCGGGGTATTGCACCAGCGGCCACTCGTCACACAAGCCCACGCCGTGCATCAGGCAGCCGTATTTCTGGGCCTGGAACTTGTCGTCCAGCACATGGGTGTTTGCCGTCAGTTCCGGGATGGTCACGCCGGGTTTGATCATCTCCATGTTCTGCATGATATGCTCATGGGCGTGCTGCATCGCATAGATCATGTCGGCGCGCGGCTTCTGGTCTCCGATCCACCAACTTCTTGATATATCGACGCAAATTCCGTAGCTGCCGACAAGGTCGGTGTCAAAGCTGATGATTTCGTTCTGCTGGCAGACACGTGGGCCGCATTCCTGGAACCACGGGTTGGTGCGCGGGCCCGACGACAGCAGGCGGGTTTCAATCCACTCGCCGCCACGGCGGATGTTCTCGGCATGCAGCACGGCCCAGATGTCATCCTCGCAGGTTGTGCCGTCGCCGACAGTGGCGCGGGCAAAATCCTCCATCGCCTGGACGGCGGCCTCGCAGGCGTTCACCGCGCAGCGCATGGCCAGGATCTCGTCCGGGCCCTTGATTGATCGGGATTTTTCAGTGACTTCCTCGCCGTCCATCACGATGAACCCCTGCGCTTCAAGCGCGCGCAGGCCGTGCACCATGGGCTTGTCAACCGCCAGCCGGGTCAGCCCCGGCGCGTGTTCGGCGCAGATTTCGCGCACCGCATTGGCAAAGACATCCGCCGCCACATCGATCTTGTCACCCCGGTCGAAATAGAACAGGTCGGCCCCGTGCCGCACCTCTTTGACCAGCGGGTTGAACGACGACAGGAAAGGCGCGTTCTTGTAATCCCAGATGACCATGTGCCCGTCCGCACACAGCAGCACGGCCCGGAACGGATTGTGTGTGTTCCACAATTGCATGTTGGTGCTGTCGGTGGCGTATCGAATGTTCAAAGGGTCGAACA
This sequence comes from uncultured Tateyamaria sp., assembly GCF_947503465.1. NCBI lineage: Bacteria > Pseudomonadati > Pseudomonadota > Alphaproteobacteria > Rhodobacterales > Roseobacteraceae > Tateyamaria > uncultured Tateyamaria sp. Next base: position 116,956 of record NZ_CANNDN010000001.1, read on the forward strand.
TCAGCAGGCCAGCATAATCGCGGTCCACGACATGCTGCGTCAGGCGCCGCCAGCGAAAGTCGCGCATATTGGCAAGGTTGGGCAGGGTCAGCCCCGCATCCGCCCATTCAGAGAAGGCCAGTTGCGTCGGCCCGATCTCGATCCGGTTGGCGTCGTTCGGAGTGCCGTCGCCCAATGTGGCACCCGTGTTCGGATCGATCTTGCGTGTGTCGCGATAATGCTGGTTCATGGTCGTTCCTTCCCTGAAGGTAAGGTGCGTTGGATTCTTGCGGTCGAATTGCCGATTTCCGACGCAGGCAGGGCGTTTTTTGGTCGCCTTGGAACGAAGGCGGCAGGTGTCACAGGGGGATGTGATGGGGTTTCAACGGGATGCAGCGATCATCGAACGGGTGGTGCAGTCCGTCGATCCTGCCTTTGTCGCTGTCCCCGATGCCGTGCACGCCGCCGCTGTGGCCGACATGCAGGCGCGTGCGCGCACAGGCGACAGGGATGGGTTTCTTCTGTCTGCGATGCGACTTGTCGCACTGGCGCAAAATGCGCACAGCCGGGTGATCCCGAACGCGGCGATCCTGGTCCTGCCGCAGCGCTTTGTGGTGCGGGATGGGCAGCTTTGCGCCTGTGTCGGCGACACGTGCGTTCCGGTTGTGTCGGTCAATTCCGTGAGGGTCGCGGATTTGCAGGCAGCGTGGCAGCGTTACCTTCCCGGTCCAAATGCGCGCCGTGCCGTGCTGGCTGCGCTGATGCTGGCGTGGCCCGCCGCCCTGTCTGTGGGCGGGGTCACCGGTCCGGACTACGCCTACCAACTGGCGGACAGTTCAATACGCAGGTGTAGGGTGGCCGAGTGCGTGCCGGCGCAGGCGCATTTCACAGAGAACGAGACAGGCGCCTTGCACGCCGGGGACGATGCCTTTCCCGCACCGCTGGTCGCGCGGCACGGCGCGTCATGGCATGTGCGGATTGCGGATCTGAAGGCGCTGACGCCAGCGGATGTTGAGACTGTGACAGAAGCAGTGCGCAACGATCCCGCGGGCGTGGTTCTGGACCTGCGCGGCAATCCCGGTGGCAGTTTTCTGACGGCGCTGCCGCTGGTCGAGCTGCTGGCGCAGCCGACCTGGGACCACAGATGCGCGGTCCTTGTGAACGGGTACACGTTTTCCGCGGCCATCGTGGTCGCGGTTCTGGTTGCCGCGCACCTTGGCCCGCGCGCCGCATTGATCGGCGCGCCGATGGGCGACAGCCTGTCCTTCTGGGCGGAAGGGGGCTTGTTGGACTTGCCGGACAGCGGTGCAAAGCTGCGGTATTCCACGGCCCGGCACGATTGGCACTCCGGGCGGCCCGATCCGACAACCCCGCCAGAGATCGCGGCCCATCTGGTGGCGGCGGGTGACCTGCACATTCGGCACTGCCCGGACGCGGATCAGATACAGGTCGCGCGATCATGTGTTGCAGATGGATAGGGTTTTGGTCGCGCCCGCGACGGCATGGAATCATGGTGTATGGTTTTGATATTACAAAGTAATCTTCCAGATGACATGCATGTCGCGCGCGCATTGCCCGGCATCCAGCCCGAACGCGGCCCGTGGCTGCGGATCGACGAAGCCTATGCCGCGCAGATGGCGCGACGCGAAACGCTGCTGCGCGGGCAAGCCGGGGATGTGCTCTTTCTGGACACGCGCGCGCGCCCCGCAGCCGAGGAATTGCTGACCTGCGTTCTGGCCGCCTTGCCCGACCTTGGGTTCGATGTTGGCGCGCATAGTGTGCAGTGCCCGGACGGGCGCGTTGTACCGGTCGATCCGGCCAACCCGATGGCGACGCTGGGCAGGCTGTGCCAGAATGACTTTGTACTCATGGAAAAGCGTGGCGATCAGCATGTTCTGACCGCTGCGGTGCTGTGCTTTCCCGCGTCCTGGCGATTGGCCGAGAAGGCGGGAAAGCCGTTGGTGGATATCCACGTGCCGGTGGCGGATTACACGGGTGACGTCGCGCGGCGTGTGCAGCGATTGTTTGACGGCATCCAGGTGGGGCGCCCGCTGTGGCGGTTCAACCAGCTTTGGTACCAGGACCCCGAACTCTATCAACCCCGGTCCGAGTGCGAGCCGCGGCGCGTGGGCGCGGGGTTGGAGGACGGACCATTTTATCGGAGCGAGCGGCAGACGCTGCTGCGGCTGCCCCGCAGCCGCGCGGTTGTGTTTGCCATACACACCTATGTTCTTGCGCGGGCGGATGTGCCCGATTTGCGGTGATCTGTCCCCGCGGGGACAGATTTCACCTTTAGCCTTTTCAAGGGGTTAAGTGTGCACTTTCAGTAAGTATTAACCATTGCGCCCCGGAATTTGGGGACGGCAGGCTGTGGCCTACCGTCTGCTTTACGCGCCGGCCAAGGCGGCGTGGATCACCACATGCGGTTGCCCATCGGATGTTTTCCGTTCCGTGCGGCCGGTCCGGTCCACCACACAGTTCACCTGCCTGCGCCAGGCAGAGAAATGCTGCGATGTCACCACGTCGACCGCATCGTCAAACCGCAAGGTCAGGGCGTGCCGACCGCCCGGCATCAGGCGCGCAGCCTTCACACTTGCGGCAAATCGGTGACCAAGATAGCGCCCGGTGACACGCTGACCGGGATGGTAGGCATGTTGCGGGGCGTCATGGGCGCGCGCGCTGAGCGTGTTCCAGTCGCGTGCGCCCCATTGGCGCGCGACAGCTTCCAGTGCCTGGGCGTGGGTGATCGTGGTGCCTGCGTCGGCCAAAGCGCCGCGCAGGCGTTTGGCATGCGCCTTGAGTGCGGCGCGGGAAGGAAGGGGGATGTCCATATCCGTCTCCGTTATCCGGTCGCGGTGTTCTGGGGTCCGGGGCTCCGCATTGCCAGGGCTGCGACCGTTGGATCGGGTCGGATCATCAGGACTTTACCACGAGGTGCGGAGGGCAGGGGCCTGAACCCTTGTGCGTGTAGCTAGACATCTGGTGCGCGTTTGGCAAGGGGTGGAGGGGGCGCTGCCCCCGGCCTGCGGCCCCCCCGTCGTATTTCTAGTCGGAAGAAACGGAGGCGCGTGCCTAGCCGTCGATCCGCGCGCCCATGATGGCAATGGATTGTTGGTACACGGTGGCGGCGTTCCACTGCTTGATCACGGCGAAATTCGGCTGGCCTTCCTGATAGCCCTGGCCGGGCGTCCAGCCCTTTTGCCGCAGGAAGTTGGCGGTGGAGGCGAGCGCATCGGTCTGGTTGTAGAGGTCGACGCGCCCGTCACCGTTGGCATCGACGCCGTAGGTGAGCGCATTGCCGGGCAGGAATTGCGTGTGTCCCAATTCGCCGTGCTTGGCCCCCTTGGTCGCGCCGGTGATCGACCCCTGATCGACCAGTTTCAACGCGCCGATCGCGTGGGGTCTGAAAAAGTCCGAGCGGCGGCAATCATATGTCAGGGTCACGATGGCCGAGACAACCGAGCTGTCCCCCATGAACCCGCCAAAGGCGGTTTCCATTCCGTGGATCGCGATCAGCACGCCTGCGGGCACGCCGTATTGCCGTTCAAGTGCGGCGTAGAAGTCCGGGTTGCGCGCCTTGCGCTTGCGGCCCTGGGCCACGATCGTGTCGGCCCCCCGGACCTGCATGAACTTGTCGAGCGAATAGCGGAAGGATTTCTGGTTGCGGTCGGCGGCGATGGTGCGCTGCGCATATTGGGCATTTGCCAGGGCTTGAAGCCCCGGTCCCCTGACCCCGGCGCGTTTGGCGTCGGCCGCAAAGGAGGCTTTCCAGCCTTCGAACCCGGCCGAGGTATTGCCGCACTGGGCGGCCGCGCCATGGGCCAGAATGATCGCGGTCGCGGCCAAGGTGCCGCGTGTCCAAAGTGTGAAACGCATCATGTCTCCCTCCCTTCGCGGTGACGCGACAAGGCTACAGTGTCGGGTTGCCTGCCTGAAAGGTCTTTTTCAAAGGGTCAGGCGATGTGGTTCAAAATCAGGTGCAGCCCCATGATGACGGAGGCGGCGATGCACACGCGGAAGCAAAATTGTGTTGTGGTCATAACGGGCACTTTCAAAATGGTTAATGCTGTCATGGTCGGCGTTTGAGCATGGGCGCGCAAGTCAGGAATTCACGACCCATGCTGCATCGCGGAAACGTGAGCGGGAATGTGCCACTTTTGTGGGCACTGCGCGGGCAAGCGGCTGATCTGGTGCGGAATTCAGGGATGTGCAGACGCGGCAGAACTGGAGGACCCGGGGCCTGAAACGGGCGCGCGTCGGCGCGCCCGTGTCCGGTTTTCAGCGGTCATGCCTGCGTTTATTGCTTGCGCACCGCGCGGCCCTTTTCGGAGTAGAGCTTGGCCGATTTGGCCGAGGGTTTGCTGCCTACGACACGGACCACGGGATAGACCCATTCAAGGTCGTTTTCGCCGGACGGAATGCCGTAGAACACGGGGTCGCCATCGGGCGTGTAGCCCGTCAGCATCAGGTAACCGCCATAGCCCTTTGTCGTGCTGGCCGCCGTGATCACCTGCAAAGGGTAGTTTTTCCCCTTGGTTTCGACATAGGCCATCTGCCCATTGGCGATGAACCCTTTTTCCTGGATCGGCACGATGATGCGGTGTTCGCCAAAGAGGTCATCCTTGCCCTGGGCGAGGACCAGGCCCGTCTCTGCGTGATTGGGGGCGCTTTGCGATTGGGTTTGCAGGTCCTGTTCGGTTGGAATGTTGGGCCCGGCGGTGCGGGCGAACCAGATGATGAACTGGGCAAAGCGCACCGCGGGGTCCCAGCCGTCATATTCCATGATCGCCTTCTGGTTGGCGGCGTGCCGTTCGGCCCAGTTCACGCCGTTTTGCATCAGCACATCGTCCGTGGGCTGGGGTTGGCCGCCGATGGTGGGTTCGGGCGGGCAGTGGTGGCAGACGGCACTGGCCAGCGTGGGGGCCGTGGCCAGAAGGCCGGTGATCAAAATGGTTTTTGCGAAATGGAAAGGCATGAAAAGCACCTCTTTGGTTTGAAATGCAGTCAGCCTAAGAGTTCGCGTCATGCGGGAGTAGTTGGGAATTCCTTACCTCGTGAACGGAAAAGGGCGCCCCGGAGGACGCCCTTGAAGGTCAGCTACAGAAGGGAGGATCAGCAGCTGTAATACATGCCGAACTCGACCGGGTGGGGCGTGTGTTCGTATGTTTCGATCTCTTCCATCTTGAGCGCGATGTAGCCTTCGATCTGGTCCTTGGTGAAGACGTCACCGGCCAGCAGGAAGTCCATGTCGGCCTCAAGCTCTTGCATGGCTTCGCGCAAGGAACCGCAGACGGTGGGGATGCCGGCCAGTTCCTCGGGCGGCAGATCATAGAGGTCCTTGTCCGACGGCTCGCCGGGGTGGATCTTGTTCTGGATGCCGTCGAGGCCGGCCATCAGCAGGGCCGCAAAGCACAGGTAGGGGTTGGCCGATGGATCGGGAAAGCGCGCCTCGACCCGTTTTGCCTTGGGCGATTCGGTCCATGGGATGCGCACGCAGCCCGAGCGGTTACGGGCCGAATAGGCGCGCAGCACGGGGGCCTCGAAGCCGGGGATCAGACGCTTGTAGCTGTTGGTCGAGGGGTTGGTGAAGGCGTTGAGCGCCTTGGCGTGTTTGAGGATGCCGCCGATGAAGTACAGCGCCTCGTCGCTGAGGTCAGCGTATTTGTCGCCTGCGAAGAGCGGCTTGCCGTCTTTCCAGATCGACATGTTCACGTGCATGCCGGTGCCGTTGTCGCCCGCGATGGGTTTCGGCATGAACGTGGCCGACTTGCCATAGGCAGCGGCGACGTTGTGGATGACGTATTTGTATTTCTGCAGCTCATCGGCCTGTTTGGTCAGGCTGTCAAAGATCAGGCCCAGTTCGTGCTGGCACGACGCCACCTCGTGGTGGTGCTTGTCGACCTTCATGCCCAGGCGCTTCATGGTCGACAGCATCTCGGAGCGCAGGTCCTGGCTTTCGTCTGTTGGGTTCACGGGGAAGTAGCCGCCCTTGACGCCGGGACGGTGGCCCATGTTGCCCATTTCGTATTCGGTGTCGGTGTTCCAGGACGCGTCCGTTGCATCGACTTCGTAGGAGACCTTGTTGATGCTGTTGGAATAGCGCACGTCATCGAACAGGAAGAATTCCGCTTCGGGACCCATGTAGGCGGCGTCGCCGATGCCGGTGGATTTCAGGTAGGCTTCGGCTTTTTCTGCAGTGCCGCGGGGGTCGCGTTCGTAGGCTTCGCCGGTGTCGGGTTCCACGATGGAACAATGCACGCAGATCGTTTTTTCCGCATAGAACGGGTCAACATAGGCGCTGGCCTGATCGGGCATCAGTTTCATGTCCGACGCTTCGATCGACTTCCAGCCCGCGATGGAGGAGCCGTCGAACATGAAGCCTTCTTCGAGGAAGTCTTCGTCGACCTGATCGGCCATGACGGTCACGTGCTGCAGCTTGCCGCGCGGGTCCGTGAAACGGATGTCGACGTATTCTGCGCCTTCTTCCTTGATAAGGTCGAGAACGGGGTTTGCCATTTCAGAGAAGTCCTTCCTGTCTTGGTAGCGAGTTTACAGTGCGTCCGAGCCGGTTTCGCCGGTGCGGATGCGGATTGTTTGTTCGATGGGGGTGACAAAGATTTTGCCGTCGCCGATTTTCTCGGTTTTGGCCGCGTCCACGATGGCCGCGATGGCGGCATCGACCTGATCGTCGTCCAGCACCACTTCGACCTTCACCTTGGGCAGGAAGTCGACCACGTATTCGGCGCCGCGATAAAGTTCCGTGTGGCCCTTTTGCCGACCGAACCCTTTGACTTCGATGACAGACAACCCTTGAACGCCGACCTCTTGCAGGGCCTCTTTGACTTCATCCAGCTTGAAGGGCTTGATGATTGCTTCGATCTTTTTCATGGGGCTGCCTCCCTTTGTCGCGCCTTGTCTGCGGTGGACCATTTCTTGGTTTGGGAGGTCCATGGGATGGGGTAGAGATTGTATGGGATAAAGTGCAATTGTGAGGTACGCGCTTAACTGGTGAGCGAAGCGCACAAAAAACAGGCGAAATGAAAACTTTGAGGATTTGCACGTGACCGACCTGCTGACAGCCGCCCAGATGCGGGCCATTGAACAGGCCGCGATTGAGTCGGGGCAGGTGACGGGTCTGGACCTGATGGAGCGTGCCGGGGCCGGTGTGGTCGAGGCCATTCTGGAGGAATGGCCGGAATTGAGCGAGGGCGCGCACCGGGCCGTGGTGCTGTGCGGGCCGGGCAACAATGGCGGTGACGGGTTTGTGGTGGCGCGGTTGTTGCATGCGCGCGGTTGGGATGTTGAGGTGTTCCTGTATGGGGATGCCCAAAAGCTGCCGCCGGATGCGCGCGAGAACTTTCGGCAACTTCAGGAGATTTGCCGGGTGAACGTACTAGGCTTCCCTCGTGCGGCATTGGACGAGCAGCATTCGTTCGGTGATCAAGCAAGCCATAGAGCAGACGAGTTGTCTGGAGACGAAAACGAAGTAAAACCACCTTTTCTGGTCGTCGATGCTCTTTTTGGAATTGGGCTTGCACGTCCAATCACCGGCCTCGATGAAGTAATGGTCCACATGGACTATCTTGCGCTTCATCGCGATCTCAATGAAAGTCGTCTGGTCGCAATTGACGTCCCAAGCGGCTATGACTGCGATAGCGGTGAGATGATTTGGGGGCAGCGAAACAATGCGCCTGCCTTTCCCGCGATTTTCGCAGACTTGGTTGTCACATTCCATGCGCGTAAGCGCGTCCACACAGTGATCGAAGGTCACGGAATGAAAACAGTCGTCAAGGACATTGGCCTGAATGGCTGACAAACCGACCAACCGTTCCGCCGGGGCGCCAGCCCCGGATCGCGCCCGACCCGCCCCACAGGGTGGGCGCGATGCGCCCACCCTCGGGTCGGGCGCGATCCTCGGGTCGGAAACGGTGCGGGCCGTCAAAGCGCCCACCGCTTTGGCAAAGGTCACGGGTCATAAGTTTGATTACGGCCACGCCCTGGTTCTGTCGGGTGGTCCTGGGCGCACAGGCGCAGCACGCCTTGCTGCTCGGGGAGCGCTGCGCATTGGAGCGGGCTTGGTCACGCTGGGTGTGCCGCCGTCCGCGCAGATGGAGGTGGCGGCGCAGATCACCGCTTTGATGTTGATGCGGATTGCTGATGCAGAGGCGTTGCGCGCCGCGTTGGAGGATGCGCGGATCAATGCGCTGTGCCTCGGTCCCGGGTTGGGGGTGGCACGGGCGCGCGATCTGGTGCCGGTTGCGGTGCGCGCGGAGCGCACACCCTACGGAGAGGCGGGTGCATTGGGGCCGCGTGCGGTGCGCGTGGTTTTGGATGCGGATGCGCTGACGGCCTTTGCGGAGGCGCCGGGTGACCTGTTCGCGATGTTGCACGATGGGTGCGTCCTGACGCCCCATGGCGGCGAATTTGCGCGGCTGTTTCCGGATCTTGCCGAGAAGCTGAACGCGCTGTCGGAACGGGGGCCAGCATATTCCAAAGCTGACGCCGCGCGCGAGGCGGCGGCGCTGTCCGGGGCCGTCGTTCTCTACAAGGGGCCGGATACCGTGATTGCCCACCCGGACGGCCGGTGTTCGGTCCATGCGGCGACGTACGGACGCGCCGCGCCTTGGCTTGCCACGGCAGGGGCGGGCGATGTGCTGGCCGGGTTCATCACCGGGCTGCTGGCCCGCGGATTGGAACCGATGGAGGCCTGCGAGGCCGCCGCCTGGCTGCACGTGGAATGTGCGCGTACGTTTGGCCCCGGCTTGATCGCCGAGGACTTGCCTGAAATCCTGCCGCAGGTGTTGCGGGAGTTGGGGCCTTAGGCCGCTTCGGCGCCGGTCATGGTCATCGCGGGGACGGAGAGTTCCAGCCCATCCGCATAGACCACGTGGGGTGCCTCGAACCCCAATCGGACCAGTGTCATCTCGCGCGGGCCCAGTGACGTGATGAACTCGTCATCGATCAGGCACCCGGCCGGCATCACGGCCTGGGCTGCGCCCCGCAGTGCACGGGCGCGCCAGTCGCGGACCAGCACCAACTGAGCGGCGGGAATGATGATGTGGTGGGACGGTTTGGTGTCGCCCAGCGATCCGGCGGCGATTTTCACCGCCTCGTCCGTCGTGCGGTAGGACTGGATGGCCGTGAGCCGCACAAGCCCTGCGTTGCGGGTAATGATCTTGTCCCCGGGCGACAGATATTCGACCGGAATCTCACCGTCCGCTGTCAAAAGAAGCGTGCCGGACACCAGTCCGACATGCGCGATATCAATGCGCAAAGGGGGCATCATGTTGCCCGTTTCGCGCCCGACCGTGTTCGGTTTCATGGCGTCTCTTTCTGTAACCTGCCTCTAGGTTGGGCACAGAATACCTCAACAGCCCCTTAATGTCGCTGAGATTTTTCTTCAAATACGTCTCGCATCCGATGTGTGGCTTTGCTACACGAACCCTCGTTGCGGGCGTGGCGGAATTGGTAGACGCACCAGATTTAGGTTCTGGCGCCGCAAGGTGTGGGAGTTCGAGTCTCCCCGCCCGCACCATACGGCCTTTGCGGCAGCAAAGGTCCGGACGCACGAGAAACGGTTGCAGGCGGCAGCGGTTTCGCAGGAACCGCGAGAGCCTTGGTTTCTGGGTTTGTCTGATCACCTGCACCACTTTGACGTTTTACAGGCATCCGACGCGGGTGTATGGAACCGCAGGGTGCAGTTCGGGCGTTGTTGCGGTATGAGCCGATCCATGACCCATTCCGAAAGCGACAACTCCACCCCGAAGAATCCCGCGATCTGGTGGCGTGCCATCCGGCATGTGGCCGAGTTGAACGATCAGAAACATCTGGGCCTGATTGCGGCGGGTGTCGCCTTTTACGCCATTCTGGCGGTGTTTCCGGGCATCGCCGCCACCATTGCCTTGTGGGGGATCGTGGGCGATCCCGGCCTGGCCCTTGAGCAGATGGAAGAGTTTCAGGCGCTGATCCCGGCGGATGTCTATGCGTTGCTGTCGCGACAGCTGACCAGATTGTCGACGACCGACGGTCTGACGCTGGGCTGGGCGTCGCTGTTGTCATTTGGCTTTGCACTGTTTTCGGCGCGGGCCGGGGTGGCGGCGCTGATGCAGGGGTTGAACGCGATCTACGACGCGCCGAACCGGTCGGGCGTGGCGCATTTCATTCGGGCCCTCCTGCTGACGCTCAGCCTGATCGGGGTGGTGCTGACGGCGATGGCCTGCATCGTTGTGGTGCCGGTCGTGATGGAGTTTCTGCCGCTGGGGCCGTGGGCGAATTTCGGTATCGAGCTGTTGCGGTGGACCGTGGGCATTGCGGTATTGCTGGCGGGATTTGCGGTCATCTACCGGCTGGGTCCGAACCTGCAGGGGCGGCGGCCGCGGCTGATTTCGCCCGGGGTGGGGTTTGCGGTGGTGTGCTGGCTGGCCGCATCCACCGGGTTTTCGGTCTATTTGCAGAACTTCGGGAACTACAACGAGGTTTACGGGTCGCTGGGGGCGGTGATCGTGATGCTGTTGTGGTTGTTCATCAGCGCCTATCTGGTTCTGCTGGGCGGTGCGCTGAACGCCGAATTGGCGCGGGCGCGGCGGGCCAAGCTGTCTATCCCAGAGCCACAAGCCACATCCATGCCGTCAGAATAGTCAGGGCCGTTGCCACAAGGACCGACGTGGCGGCCACCCGCTTGGCCCGTCCGTACATGTTGGCAAAGATGTAGCCGTTGACGCCGGGGGCCATGGCCGCCGTCAACACCGCTGCCTTGTAGGTGTCCGAGGGCACAGCCAGCGCGCTGCCCAGGGTAAAGGTGATGGCCGGGTGGAGCAGGAGCGAGATCACGCAGACCATGGCGATAATGCGCGCGTCGCCTTCGGGTCTGTACTGGATCAGCACGCCGCCCAGCGCAAAGAGCGCCGTGGGCAGAGCCGCCCGGATCACGAGGTCGAGCCCGTCCCGCAGGACGCCCGGCAGGTCGAGGCCGCTGAGGTTGACGATGAAGCCCGCGATGATCGCCAGCACCAGCACGTTGCGAAACATGGCGCGGATCACGCCCCGCGCCATGGTCAGGGGGGAGCCGCCACGGTTGCGCGCGATCTCCATCGCCGTGATGCCGAGGCCGTAGCAGAAGGGCGAGTGGAAGGCGATGATCGTGTAGGCGCCGGAAAGCGCGTCGGCCCCGTAGGCGCGTTCATTGATCGCCAGGCCCAGGAGGACGGAGTTTGAGAACAGGCAGCAGAACCCGATGGCGATGCTGTCCTCGATATCGCGTTTGAAGAGATGGTAGGCCCCCAGCGTGCCGAGGGCAAAGCCGCTGGCTGCACCTGCGTAAAAGCTGAGAAGCAGACGGCTGTCGAGGCTGGTCGACAGGTCGAGATCGGCAATCGCCGAAAAGAGCAGGCACGGAATGGCGAAGTTCTGGCTGAACTTCATCAGGGCGTCGACGCCTGCGCTTGTGAAAAAGCCCCGCCAGACGGCGACGTAGCCGAACCCGATGACGAGGAACACGGGCAGGATGACATCGAGGAGGGCTTGCATGATCGGGCCTCTGGGGCGGTGTCAGAGGGCGGGAGCCTCCGGCGGGAGTTTATTGTGCCAAGTGAACCTGGATCACGGCACCCCGATGGTCAGTGTCATGCCATCATACGCAGGTTCGATGTGGTCGGGGGTTTCGGCTAGCACCGTGTCGTAGTCGAGGTCGATATGCATGTTGGTCAGGACGGCCTGTCTTGGCTTGGCCTTTGCGATCCATGCGAGTGTGTTGTCGAGATGGCTGTGGGTGGGGTGCGGGTCGCGGCGCAGGGCATCGACGATCCAGATGTCGAGATCCTGAAGGCAGGCCCAGGCATCGTCGGGGATATCGGCCACGTCCGGCAGGTAGGCGACATCGCCGATGCGGAACCCCAGCGCGTCGATGCTGCCATGGCTGACCTTGAACGGTTTGAACGTGATCGGGCCGCCGGGTCCGTCGATCACCGTGTCACCGTCGATGGTGTTCAGTTCGAGGATGGGCGGATAGGGCGAGCCCTTGGGTTGCACGAAGGCGTAGCCGAAGCGGCTGATCAGATCGTCCTGTGTGTCGCCATCCGCCCAGACTTGCAGACGCTGGCGCATGTTGAAGACGATCATGCGCAGATCATCGATGCCGTGCACGTGATCGGCATGGGCGTGGGTGTAGATCACCCCGTCGAGCCGCCCCGTATCCGTTGCCAGCAACTGGTTGCGCAGGTCCGGGGAGGTGTCCACCAGCACGGTCGTGGTGCCTGCGGCGTTTGCGCGTTCCACCAGAAGCGAACAGCGCTGGCGGCGGTTCCTGGGATTGGCCGGATCGCACGCGCCCCAGTGCCCGCCCAGCCGGGGCACACCGCCCGAGGAGCCGCAGCCCAGGATCGTGAAGGTCAGCGTGTCAGTCATGCAGGCACAGTGTAGGCCGCCGCCTTGGAGAACAAGCGGTCAAAGTTCTTTTGGGTCTGTGCCGCGAACGCGGCGTAATCGAGGCCCATCGTTTCAGCCCCCTTGCGCGCGGTATGGGCGGTGTAGGCCGGTTCGTTCCGCTTGCCCCGGTGGGGCGGCGGCGCGAGGTAGGGGGCGTCGGTTTCCACGAGGATGCGGTCCATGGGCGCATTGGCGAAGATGTCCCGCAGGTCCTGGCTTTTGGGAAAGGCGGCGATACCGGACATCGAAAGGTAGAAGCCCAGATCAAGGGCCGCGTGGGCCAGCGCCCGCGAGGATGAAAAACAGTGCATCACGCAGGCATATGCGCCTTGCCTGTATTCATCCGTCAGGATCCGGGCCATGTCGTCATCGGCGGCGCGCGCGTGGATGATCAGCGGCAGACCGGTTTCACGGGCCGCGTCGATATGAATGCGCAGCGACTGTTTCTGGATGTCGGCGCTTTGCGACGTGTAGTGGTAGTCGAGCCCGGTTTCGCCAATGCCCACGAACTTTGGATGTTGGGCAAGGGCCATCAGCTCATCCACGGTTGCCAGCGGTTCGTCCGCCGCACTCATCGGGTGCGTGCCTGCGGCGTAAAAGACCGGCGCATGGGCTTCGGCGATGGCGCGCACCTGCGGTTCCAGCCGCAGCTTCGTGCAGATCGTGACCATGCGTGTCACGCCTGCGTCGGCAGCGTTGCGGAGGATGTCGGGAAGCTGGCCCTCGAAATCGGGGAAATCGAGGTGGCAGTGACTGTCGGTGATTTCTGGGGTCATCGGGCGGGGGCCGTCTCGGAAAGCTTGAACAGCGTATCTAGGACGAGTGCGGCAGGGTCAAGGTTGACGGCCCGTCCATGGCGTGCGCGCGCCAATGCGGTCTGTGCGGTGTCGGCCCAGGCGCGGGCTTGTGCCGCGTGGGGGGCGAGCCGGGACAGGATCGCGGCCTCGTCCGGCGCGGCCTCGACCAAAGGCGGGTGCCCCAGCGCGCCGGTCCGGGCCACACGGGTGAGGGCGACGTCGATCAGGGTGTAGAGCAGATCCAGCTTTTCTTCGGCCCCGCGTCCGGCGGCGGCCTCGGCAAGGCTGAGCGCGCGGGTGCGGTCGAGATTGGGCAACGTGCCCAGCAGGTGGATCACCTCGTGGTAGAGTTTCAGACCATCCAGCAGGGACAGGCGCAATGCGTCGCCGACCGATCCGGCGCTCAGTTCGGCCAGTGCCGCGACCTGCTGTCCGGGCGCGGCCCCCGCCTGCGCCATGGCATCCTGCATCTGCGTGGCGGACAGGGTGTTCAGGCGCACTGTGCGGCACCGCGAGCGGATCGTGGGCAGCAACCTGCTGGGTTGGTGGCAGATCAGAAGCAGCGTGGTGCGGGCCGGAGGCTCTTCCAGCATTTTGAGCAGCGCATTGGCAGCGTTCACGTTCATGTCGTCTGCGGCGTCAATGATGACGACCCGCCGCCCGCCATCGGTTGCACTGAGCTGGAAGAACGCCCCGAGCGCGCGGATGTCGTCGATGGTGATCTGATCCCGCAGGCGTTTGGTTTTTTCGTTTTCGGTGCGGTGCACCGATCTGAGGCCGGGATCGGCCCCCGCCGCGATGCGCCGCGCCACCGGGTGATCCGCCGGGACGTCCAGCGATGTGGGCACCGGGGCGCCGAACATGTCATCCGGATCGGGATCGGGCGTGGCCAGCAGAAACCGGGCCATGCGCCATGCCAGCGTTGCCTTGCCCACGCCCCGTGGGCCGGTCAGCAGCCATGCGTGGTGCAGGCGGCCGGTGTTGAACGCCTCCAGAAACGTGTCTTGTGCCGCGTCCTGACCGATCAGCCGGTCCGTTTCGCGCGGGTGCGGCGCGCCGGGAATGCCTGTTGGGTCTGGGATATCGTCAGCCATGTCCGTGCTCTAGCATCCGGGCGGGGAGGGGGGCCAGCCCCCCGGCGCATCCGCGCCACCCCCCGAAGTATTTTCAGCCAGAAGAAGACAGATGCCGTGCAACCACGCGCCGTACGTCATGGGCAACCGCATCCATATCGCGGGCGCCGTCGAGTGTCTGGAACCGGTGGGCAAATTCACTGGCGAGGGACAGGAAACCGGCCCGCATCTTTTCCTGCAGCTCGGTGCCGAAATCCTCGAACCGTTCCTCGGTGCCCTGACGCCCCTTGGCACGGGCGAGACCGGTGGCCGGGTCCATGTCGATCAGAAGGGTCAGATCGGGTTCGCGCCCGATCATGAGGGTGTGCAGCGTGTCCACCTTGGCCCGCAGATCCCCCCGGCTGAGCCCCTGGTACATGCGCGTGCTGTCGGCAAAGCGGTCACAGATGACGATCTGACCCTTGTCGATTGCGGGCTGGATCAACCGTTCCATGTGGTCGCGGCGCGCGGCGGTGAACAAAAGGAGTTCTGTTTCCGCCGACCAGCGGTCCGGGTCCCCTTGCAGGACGAGCGCGCGGATTTCCTCGGCCCCGGGGCTGCCGCCGGGTTCGCGTGTGAGGATCACATCATGTCCCTGCGCGCGCAAATGATCCGCCAGCATCCGCGCTTGCGTGGACTTTCCGGACCCATCGATACCTTCGAAGGTGATGAAGTGCCCCTTGGAGGTCACACGCCACCTTCATTGAACCGGTCGATCAGGGACAGGGCGGCGGTCGAAATCTTGGCAAGAAAGCCGCCATGCGCCACGTCGGCCTCTGCCACCAGCGGAATGCGCTTTTCGGGCAGGCCTTCGGGCTGGATGACGAGTTCGGCCAAGGGCGTACCGGCGGCGATGGGGGCCTGGATCGGGCCGGTATAGACCACTTCGGCGTCGACCGTCTTGCCTGCAAGGATCGGCAACAGGACAGAGATGTCTTCTTCGGGGACCAGCCCGACTTCGGGTTCGGCGCCTTCCCAGACACGCGCCGTCGCCACGCGTTGCCCGCCTGTTACCAGCGTCCGTTCGGCGAACTGGCGAAATGCCCAGTTGACGATGGCCTCGGATTCCTGGGCCCGGGTCGCGGCGCTGTCGAGGCCCGAAATCACGAAGACCACGCGGCGGTCGCCTTGTTTGGCCGAGCCGGTCAGGCCATAGCCGGCCTCTTGCGTGTGGCCGGTTTTCAGTCCGTCCGCGCCAATGCCAAGGGTGAGGAGGGGATTGCGGTTGAACCGGTTCGAGCTTTCGTTGGTGTCGAACAGAAACTCTGTTTCCGAAAACATCGGGTAGTATTCAGGGTAGTCGGTGATCAGCCGTTGCGACAGCAGGCCCAGGTCCCGCATCGACATGCGGTGGCCCGCGGCGGGCCAGCCGCTGGAATTGGCGAAGGTGGAATTGGTCATCCCCATTTCCTGCGCGCGACGGGTCATCAGCCTGGCAAAGCCCGCCTCGGTCCCGTCGGGGCTCAGCGCCTCGGCAATGACAACGCAGGCATCGTTGCCCGACAGCACGATGATACCCCGGATCAGGTCCTCGACCGAGACGCGTTCGCCCTGCTTGAGAAACAGGGTGGACCCGCCAAAGCTGTTGGCATGGGCGGACACCACAAGTTCGTCCGTCATCGACAATTGCCCGCGCTCGATGGCCTCGAACGCCATGTACAGCGTCATCAGCTTGGACATGGACGCAGGCGGCAAGGGCTCGTCCGCGTTCTTGTTCAGCAGAACGGTGCCGGTGGTGTGATCGATCACATAGGCCGCCGTCGCCCGCGTCTCGAACGCGGTGACGGGCAGGGCGGTGGTTGCGATCAGCAGGGCGGCGGCAGCAAGGGGGCGGATCACGGGTGGGTTGCTCCTGGTCAGTTGGTGACGGCGTATGCGTCCGTGAACCCCTCGGCCTTGATGGTCTTCAACAGCTGGCTGCGTTCGGGTGCCGTGCCTGCAGGGCCGACAACGACACGCCAGAACGGTTTGCCATCGCGTTCAAAGGTTTTCACGGTTGGGATGACCCCGGCGCCGCGCATCTGCTTGGCAGTGCGTTCGGCATTGGCCTGGATCGAGAAGATGCCGATCTGGATAAAGGGTTTGTCCAGACGGGACGCCGCTGGCCGCGTTTGTGCGGCAACAGGCGTGGGTTGCGGGGTCGCGGCCGGCTGGATGCCTTGTGCCGCAGAGGGTGCGGTGGCCGCGGGCTGTGGGGTCGGGGCGTCCAGCACGGCGGCCGCGCTCTCGATCGGGTCCAGGGCGGTGGTTGTCACATCCGCCGGGGCGGCAACGGTTTCTGCGTCGATGGGGCTTGCCTCGGGTTCGACCGCGACTTCTTCCTTGCGCAGGGCGGTGACGTTCAGCTGCGCCGGTGCACCCGCCAACATGCCAAGGGCCTCGGCGGCGTCGGAACTGATCTGAAGGCGCGGTCCCGGAATATCCCGTTCGCGGCGGAACAGTGCGCCCACGACGAACTGGTTGTTGTCGGCATTTCGGATGATCACCCGCTCGGGGTCGGTGACGTCGGGATGCGCGACCCAGACACCGCCCAGCGATGGACGCCCGTCCCAAAGGCCGGCTTCGGTCGCCGAAAACACCTCAGGCACTTCGACGTCCCGTTCAACGGTCTTGATCGGTACACCGGGTTGCGGCGCCCCTTCAACGGAGGTGTTCGAACGCTTGAACGCATCCATTGCCACGAATTGCCCGCTTTCGTCGCATCCGGCCAGTAGGCCAAGTGCGAGAAGGGCGGCGGTGCTGCTCCGAAGGGTGAAACGGGAGGAAATTCTGCTCATGGACCAAGTCCTTGCCTGCTGTTGCCTGTGTGCCCGTTTTGGGCTGTCTTGGTGTCGCGTCCGACACCGAAATTTGCCCCGCTTGTGCAGGGTTCTGACGACACAATAGCCACATGTGGCCGTTCTGGAAAGCACCCGATTCGTTTATCGGCAAATTTCCCCGTGACTGTGGGCATTTGCCGAATCGCGATTGCGTGCCTAAAGCAGGGCGCACGGAGATTTGGCAGAGTGGTCGAATGCGGCGGTCTTGAAAACCGTTGGGCGTGAGAGCGTCCCGTGGGTTCGAATCCCACAGTCTCCGCCATTCCCCGTCCAGGTGTGGACATTACCGCCCGCCCGCACATTATCAGGCGGGGGAGGCCAGACATGACCAGCAGTGATGACCACCATGGCGCCAAGCTCGATTTTGCGGGCGACATGTCCTATGGCGATTACCTGGGGCTTGATGCGCTGTTGTCGTCGCAGCATCCGTTGTCGGATGCCCATGACGAGATGCTGTTCATCATCCAGCACCAGACGTCCGAGTTGTGGATGCGGCTGGCAATCCATGAATTGAATTCAGCCCGTGATGCGATTGCGGCAGGCAACCTTGCCCCTGCTTTCAAGATGTTGACCCGTGTCGCGCGTATCTTTGAACAGCTGAACGGGGCCTGGGACGTGCTGCGCACCATGACGCCCAGTGAATACACGTCCTTTCGACCCAGCCTTGGCAATTCGTCCGGGTTTCAGTCACATCAGTACCGGCTGATTGAATACATCCTGGGCAACCGGCAGCTGGCGGTGTCCAAGGTGCATGCGCACCGACCCGAAGCCTTTGTGATCCTGTCAGATGAATTGGCGCGGCCCAGCCTGTACCAGGTGGCGCTGTCATGCCTTGCCGCCCGATTTGATGCCGGGGACCTGGCGGGCGCGGCGCATACCGGCGCCTGGTTGGAACAGGCACCGGTGCAAGATCTGTGGCAACTGGTTTACGAAGACCCCGCAACGCATTGGGAACTCTATGAACTTGCCGAAAAGCTGGTGGATCTGGAGGACTATTTCCGCCGCTGGCGCTTCAACCATGTCACCACGGTCGAACGCATCATCGGCTTCAAACGGGGCACCGGTGGCACGGCTGGCGTCAGCTATTTACGCAAAATGCTGGACGTGGTTCTGTTTCCCGAACTTTGGAACGTGAGAGGAGCCCTGTAGATGGTTCTGAGAAAAGAGTTTTTCGATTTGCCGGACGGCGTGATCTACCTCGATGGCAATTCGCTTGGACCCTTGCCGAAAGCGGCGCAAGGGCGTGTTGCCGCGATGATGCAGGACGAATGGGGCGCGCAGTTGATCAAGGGATGGAACAGCGCCGGATGGATGGCGCAGCCCAGCCGCGTTGGCGACCTGGTTGGCGGCTTGATTGGTGCGCCCGCTGGTACGGTCGTGATGGGTGACACCCTGTCGATCAAGGTCTATCAAGCGCTGGCTGCGGCGCTGAAAATGCGCCCCAAGCGCAAGATTATCCTCAGCGATTCCGGTAACTTCCCGACCGATCTTTACATGGCGCAGGGTCTGATCCAGATGCTGGAAGGCGGGTATGAGTTGCGCGTCGTGGAACCCGAGGCCGTGGCGGAGGCCATCGATGACAGCATCGCTGCCGTCCTGCTGACCCAGGTGGATTACCGCACGGGACGGTTGCACGACATGCCGATGATCACCGAACTGGCCCACAGTGCGGGCGCTGTGATGATCTGGGATCTGGCGCACAGTGCGGGGGCATTGCCGGTTGATCTGGGGGGCTGTGCCTGCGAATTCGCTGTGGGCTGCACCTACAAGTACCTCAATGGTGGGCCGGGTGCGCCCGCGTTCATTTATGTGCGCAAGGACCTTGCCGATCATGTGGAGCCTGCGCTTGCCGGGTGGCTGGGCCACGACGCGCCCTTTGCCTTTGATCTGGACTATCGCCCGGCACCTGGGATCGAACGGATGCGCGTCGGCACGCCGCCGGTGATCCAATTGACGGCCCTGGAGGCCGCGCTTGAGGTCTGGCACGACATCGACATGCAGGCCCTGCGCGCGGCGTCCATCGACTTGCAAGAGCTGTTCATTCGAGAGGTCGAGGCACGCGTGCCGCAATTGACCCTTGCCAGCCCGCGTGACAGCGCACGGCGGGGCAGCCAGGTGTCGTTTGCATTCGAACATGGCTATGCCGCGATGCAGGCCCTGATCTCGCGCGGTGTGATCGGTGATTTCCGGGCGCCCGACATCATGCGCTTTGGCTTTACGCCGCTGTATCTGGATGATGCGGACGTGGTGGCGGCGGTCGACCACATTGAAGCGGTGATGACCGGCCGCCTGTGGGACGATCCCGCATTCACAACCCGGCAGCGTGTCACCTAGGTCTTGACGCGCGCAGGCCGTAGGGGCCTGATGGCGCGGGAAAGACGGGCCGCAAGAGCCCGGATCAATAGGGAGAAGACTTCAATGACATTGAAACGATTGATGGCGGCGTGCTGCATCGCTGCCTTGGGCACGGCTGCGCAGGCTGACGGGGTCAAGGTGGGGATGATCACCACGCTGTCCGGGGGTGGTGCGGGCCTTGGCATCGACGTGCGTGACGGCTTTTTGCTGGCGGTGAAGGGCAATGACGATATCGAAGTCGTCATCGAGGATGACCAGCGCAAGCCCGACATCGCGGTACAACTGGCTGACAAGATGATCCAATCCGAAAAGGTCGATGTGATGACCGGCATCATCTGGTCGAACCTGGCCATGGCGGTGGTGCCTGCGGCGACGGCACAGGGCAAGTTCTATCTGTCGCCCAATGCGGGACCGTCGGCGCTGGCCGGCAAGGGGTGCCACCAGAACTACTTCAACGTCAGCTGGCAGAATGATGCCTTTTCCGAAGCTGCGGGCACGGCGCTGAACGGCGAGGCGGGCAAGGTGTTTCTGATGGCGCCGAACTATCCCGCAGGTCAGGACATCATGGCGGGGTTCAAGCGCACCTTTGAGGGCGAGATCGCGGCGGAGGTCTATACCAAGCTGGGCCAGACCGACTATGCCGCCGAGATTGCGCAGATGCGGGCCAGCGACGCGGACCAGATCTATTTCTTCCTGCCCGGGGGCATGGGGATTTCGTTCATGAAGCAATATGCAGGCTCGGGCGTGGACAAACCCGTGTCGGGCCCGGCGTTCAGCTTTGATCAGGGCATTCTGGGTGCCATTGGGGACGCGGCCGTCGGGGCCAAGAATACGGCCCACTGGTCGAAGGACCTTGATGTGCCCGGCAATGCCGAATTCGTGGCTGCCTTCCAGGCCGAGTATGGCCGTCTGCCGTCCATTTATGCCGCGCAGGGCTTTGACACGGGCCTTTTGCTTGCGTCGGCTGCAGGCAAGGCGGACGTGGCTGATGCGGATGCGTTCCGTGCCGCCTTGAAAGAGGCTGATTTCCAATCCGTGCGCGGCAAGTTCTCGTTCGGGTCGAACAATCACCCGGTGCAGGACATCTATATGCGCGAAGTGATCAAGGAAGGTGATCTGGTCACCAACCGGATCATCGGCACAGCCGCGACAGATCACAGCGATCCGTACGCGGCGGATTGCAAGCTATAATCAGGTTGGCCTCGGCCATTCCGGGGTCTTTTCACATTATTTCAAGGGCTTGCAAGATGCTGTGCATCTAGCGGGGCAGGGCGAATGACGACGCTTCTGTTGATCGAACAGGTGCTGAACGGGCTGCAATCGGGGATCATGCTGTTTCTGATGGCGGCTGGGCTGACCCTGATTTTTGGGGTCATGGGCCTGATCAACCTGGCCCATGGGTCGCTTTACATGATCGGGGCGTTCGCGGCGGCGGCAGTCGCGGGCGCAACCGGATCCTTTGTTCTTGCGCTTGGCGCAAGCCTCGTGGCCGCCGCAGCGGCGGGTGTGGTGATCGAAGTGGGGGTGATCCGACGGCTGTACGATCGCGACCACCTGGATCAGGTGCTTGCGACGTTTGCCCTGATCCTGATCCTGTCCGAAGGGATGCGGTGGCTGTTTGGGTCTTTTCCCCTGTACCTTGACGTGCCGTCCGCATTGGCAGGGCCCGTGACATTGCCGGGGGGCATCCAGTACCCGGCCTACCGGTTGCTGATTATTCTGATCGGTCTGCTGGTGGCTGTGGGGTTGTTCCTTCTCATCGCGCGCACGCGGATCGGTATCCAGATACGCGCTGGTGAAAGCGATAGAGAGATGATTGCCGCCCTTGGTGTCGATATTTCAAGGCTTTACACGCTGATCTTCGCCTTGGGGGCGGCGCTGGCTGGTCTGGCGGGCGCGCTTGTCGGGGCAATCCAGTCGGTACAGGTCGGCATGGGGGAACCGGTGCTGATCCTTGCCTTTGTCGTTATTGTCATTGGCGGGATCGGGTCGATCAAGGGCGCGTTTGTCGGGGCCTTGCTGGTGGGGCTGACGGATACGCTGGGCGGTGTGGTACTGCCCCTCGCGCTGGGCGGGTTCATGGACGCGTCCGCAGCCACCACGGTCGGGTCCGCGCTGGCGTCGATGTCGATTTATGTGCTTATGGCCGTCGTCCTGATCTTCCGGCCCACCGGCCTCTATGGGGCGGCCTGATGCTGCGTGAACCGGTCCTCAACACACTGGTCTTCCTGGCGCTGCCTACGGTGGCTGCGCTTGCGGTGGTGCTGGACGAACCGTTCACGATCACCCTTGCCACTCGCGCCGCGATCCTTGCGCTGGCGGCGGTGGGCCTGAACCTCGCTCTGGGTATCGGCGGGCTTGTCAGCCTCGGCCACGCGGTGTTTTTCGGTCTCGGGGGCTATGCGATGGGCATTCTGGCCAGCCATGCCCAAAGCTTTACCGCGATTGATCTGGGCCTGTTCATGGTCGAGGGCACGACGTCCATGCCGGTGATCTGGCTGGTCGCGGTTCTCGTCAGTGCCCTGGCGGCGCTGCTGATTGGCCTTTTGGCGCTGCGCACGGCAGGCGTCTACTTCATCATGATCACGCTCGCCTTCGGGCAGATGTTTTACTATTTCACGATTTCCTGGCCCGCCTACGGGGGTGAGGACGGGCTGAGCATCTATGTCCGCAACAGCTTTCCGGGGTTGAA
Source organism: uncultured Tateyamaria sp. (assembly GCF_947503465.1). Classification (NCBI taxonomy): domain Bacteria; kingdom Pseudomonadati; phylum Pseudomonadota; class Alphaproteobacteria; order Rhodobacterales; family Roseobacteraceae; genus Tateyamaria; species uncultured Tateyamaria sp. The sequence continues at coordinate 139,133 of NZ_CANNDN010000001.1, forward strand.
CACGCTGGATCCGATCCAGTTCTTCGCCCTTGTGTTCGGGGTACTTGCCATCGTCCTGTGGATCATGGGCCGGATTGAACGGTCTCCGTTTGGGTTGGCGCTGGGATCCGCCCGGCAGAACGCCGTGCGGGTCGAAACCGTCGGGCTCAGCCCGTTTCGCCTGCGGTTGGAGGCCTTCGTCATATCGGGCGCGATCACGGGTCTTGCCGGCGCGCTGTTTGCCGATCTCAACCGGTTTGTGTCGCCCACCATGTTCAGTTGGCAAATGTCCGGCGAATTCATCGTTTTCATCGTGCTGGGCGGCATAGGCCGCCTGTTTGGCCCGGTGGTCGGGGCATGTCTGTTTGTGCTGCTGGAACACATGCTGAGCGGCGTCAGCGACTATTGGTTGGTGTTTCTGGGCGCGATCCTGCTGTTTGTCGTTCTGTTCGCCCGGGGCGGCGTGATCGGCGCACTGACCGAGCCGGGGCGTGGGGCATGAGCCGCGCGCTGCTGGATATCCGCGACGTGTCCAAGTCGTTCGGCGCGTTGCAGGCTACGGATGCCGTATCACTGGACCTTGTTCCGGGCGAAATCCATGCGCTGATCGGTCCAAACGGGGCGGGCAAGTCGACCCTGATCCAGCAGATTGCAGGGGGCCTGATGCCCGACGCCGGACGCATCAGTCTTGGGGGCGAGGACGTCACGGCCCTGGGTATGGCCGCGCGGGCCCAACGGGGTCTGGGCCGCACCTTTCAGATCAGTGCGCTGGCCATGGACAACACCGTGCTGGAAAACGCGGCCCTGGGTGTGATCGGGGCGCAGCGCGGTGCCTGGCGGTTCCTTGGATCGGCGCTTGGCACTGCCAAGACGCGCAGCGCTGCCCAAGCGGCGCTGGACCGCGTGGGTCTGCGCGAGGTTGCGGACATGCGCGTCGGCACACTCAGTCACGGGCAGCGCCGATTGCTGGAAGTGGCGGTGGCGCTGACCTTGCAGCCGAAACTGTTCCTGATGGATGAACCGATGGCGGGGCTGGGCGCGGAAGGCACGTCCCGGATGACGGCATTTCTGGCGCAACTCAAGGCGGACGCGCCCATTTTGCTGGTCGAACATGACATGGACGCCGTCTTTGCCCTTGCCGACCGCATTTCAGTGCTGGTTGCAGGCAGGATCATTGCAACCGGCACCCCCGACGACATCCGAACGAACGCGGATGTGCGCACCGCCTATCTGGGTGAGGAGGTTCCCGCATGACCCTCTTGCAGCTTGACGGGATCGAAGCCTCCTACGGCGCCGCGCAGGCCCTGTTTGGGGTCGACCTGCGCCTGGACGAGGGCGAGGTGCTGGCCCTGATGGGGCGCAACGGGATGGGCAAGTCCACGACGATCCGGGTGATCTGTCGCCTGTTGAAACAGTCGCGCGGTCAGGTCACGTTCGGTGGGCGGGTCCTGGACGGTGTCGCACCGCATGTGGCGGCACGCGCGGGTCTTGGTCTTGTTCCCGAAGGCCGCCGGATCTTTGCCAACTTGACGGTGCAGGAAAACCTGCTGGCCGCGGCCCGGCCCGGCGCATGGGACCTGAGGTCCGTGTCCGACCTATTTCCCCGCCTCGGGGAACGCGCGGACCAGATGGCGGGGTATCTGTCTGGCGGCGAACAGCAGATGCTGGCCATCGGGCGTGCGCTGATGACCAATCCGCGTCTGATGGTGCTGGACGAGGCGACCGAGGGGCTGGCCCCCGTCGTTCGGCAGGAAATCTGGGCGGCGCTGGATGCGGTGCGACGTGACACTGGGCTGTCGCTGTTGGTGGTGGACAAATCGCTGGCGGAACTGGGGCGCATTGCGGATCACGCGGTGATCCTTCAGCGCGGACGCTCTGTCTGGCACGGGCCGATGCAAGACGTCGCAGGCGAGGTCGCAAACACTTACCTGGGTGTGTAAGCCACGGCCCTATTCGGCTGCGCGCAATCCTCGCAGCTCGCCCAGCAAGTGCGGTATCTTGTCCTTGAACCGGAAAAAACCGTGCGTCGCATGGGGCCACGCGGCGCTGTCAAAGCTGCGCCGGATGCGTCGGACAGGCGGGGCATCCGCCATTTGGGCAAGGCGGGCCAGAACGTCAGCGGCGGGCCCCGTGGGTGCGTATGGCGTCATAATCTGATCTACCCCGGCCGATGCGACCCAGGCGGCCAACGCATCCGCAGTCGGCGCCGCATGGGTGACATCCCCCAACCTGTCGCGATACCGGTCCACGGTGTCCCGCGCCGCGGCATCGGCGAATTGGGCCACATGCGGGGCTACGTTCAGCGGCGTCAGGCCAGATCGTGTCGTGATCACCGCCGTCGCAACGGGTGCGACGCCAGCGTCCAGAATGTAACCGGGGCTGAGATCATCGTCATGCAGGATCAGACCGGTGCGCGGGCCTGGAATGGGGACATCCGCATCGGGCAGGGGCATCGCGTCGGGCTTGGCCGGACCGTTAAGCGCCTGCGCCTCGCCCGCCAGTTGCCATTTCGGTGCAAACCGCCCTTCGGTGTATTTCGAGATGTTGGAGGTGCGCGCGAGATAGGTTTTGCCCGGGGTCTGGATACCGGCCACCCAGCGCCAGCTGAGCGTGTTGGACGCAGGATCGCCATCCAGAAGGTGCCGCAAGAAGAAATCCGCGCCCAATTCCCATGGAAGGCGCAAGGTGAATATCCAGATCGACGCGAACCACATACGCGCGTGATTGTGCAAATACCCAGTTTCAACAAGCTCTTGCGCCCACATGTTAAAGCACTCGATCTCGGTATTGCCGGTGCAGGCCGCTGCCCACCTGTCGCGCAGGCCAGACTGTGTTTGCACCCCGTCCAGCGCGCCTTTCAGCGCCGTCTTGTACTGGCCCCAAACCGCGGGCCGCAATTCCAGCCACCCTTTCCAATAGGTGCGCCAATAGACTTCCTGAATGAACTTCTCGGCGGCGGCGGCACTGTGACGGGCCAACGTGGCCTGCAGCACTTCGGCCTCTGTCATCAACCGCGCCCGGATGTAGGGGGACAGGGTGGATACGCCGGTATGTCCGTCTCGGCCCAGGTCGAAGTTCCGGCGCGCCGCATAATCGCGCCCGGCATGGGGCAAGAAACGATGGAGCCGCTCGAGCGCGGCGGTGCGGGTTGCTGGAAAACGGATCAGGGCGTCGCTCATGGCGCGGAGGTAAGGCAGCGCGCCAACAGGTCAACTCTGCGCCGGAACGCGCCCGCCGCTGGCGACGATCAGCAAGCCGCCGACAACCGCGATGTTCTTGAAAAATAGTGACACTTCGATGCGTGCAAGCTCGGGGGCTGCGGCCCAGAACGGGTGAAGCAGCAGGTTGATCGCCAGGGTGTGCACAATCAGCGCAGTGGCGGCGAGGCGCAGCGGCCAGGCCCGCGCAAATGCAACAAGAAGGCCGCCACCCAGTTCCAGCGCAATCACCGGGTAGATCAGAAGATGTGCAAGAGGCATGCCGACTTCGGTCATCCGCAAGATCGACGGGTCCGGGTCCAGTATCTTGTCCAGACCGCCGAGGATGAACAGGGACGCAAGCAGCACGCGGCCAATGACAAGTGGAATGGACATGGAGCCTCCTAGAATAGGGTCGTACCCGAATAATACGTAGTTCGCACTAAAATTGGTCAAGGGCAATTGCGCCACATCAATTCGCGTGCCCTTGCAGCCCCCGAATGCCGATACTAAGACTCGGGTAACTTCTCTGCGGGTATGGTCTCGCAGAAGTCTGACGAGGCAGGACATCATGCGCGACCCCATCGATCAATATGCAAACATCACCAACAATCTGGTCCCGATGGTGGTCGAACAGACCAGCCGGGGGGAGCGGGCCTATGACATCTTCTCGCGCCTGCTGAAGGAACGGATCATCTTCATCAATGGCCCGATCCATTCGGGGATGAGCCACCTTGTCGTCGCGCAGCTCTTGCATCTTGAGGCGGAAAACCCGTCCAAGGAAATCAGCATGTACGTGAACTCTCCGGGCGGCGAAGTGACGGCTGGGTTCTCGATCTACGACACGATGCAGTACATCAAGCCAAAGGTATCGACGCTGATCTGCGGGATGGCGGCCTCCATGGGGTCTGTCATCGCCATCGGTGGAGAGCCGGGGATGCGTTTTGCCTTGCCCAACTCGGAAATCATGGTGCACCAGCCGTCCGGCGGGTCGCAGGGCATGGCGTCCGATATCCTGATTTCGGCGCGCCATATCGAACAAACGCGCGAGCGGATCTATCAGCTTTATGTCAAGCATGCCGGCCAGAATTATGACACTGTGCAGAAAGCTCTGGACCGCGACACCTGGATGACACCGGAAGAAGCCAAGGAATGGGGCCACATCGATGAGATCGTGGACCAGCGGGCCAAGTCCGACGATGACGAAAAATAAGGCAGTCGCGCCGGTCTTCACGACTGGCGTGAATTGACCGCGAGGTCAGGCAAAAAGACGATTGTGGACCCTGCGGGGCTGTCTTAAGCTGACGGTCAACGCGGGGCGCGCCGGAGATGATCCGGCACCTGGAATGGCGGCATCTGCCGGGAAGGACGCGACATGGCCACGAATTCGGGCGGCGACAGCAAGAACACCCTCTATTGCAGCTTTTGCGGCAAGAGCCAGCACGAGGTGCGCAAGCTGATTGCGGGCCCGACAGTCTTCATCTGCGATGAATGTGTTGAATTGTGCATGGACATCATCCGCGAAGAGACGAAGGCATCCGGCCTGAAGTCCACCGACGGTGTGCCGACGCCCAAGGACATTTGCGAGGTGCTTGATGATTACGTGATTGGCCAGGCCATGGCCAAGCGCGTGTTGTCGGTGGCCGTGCACAACCACTACAAGCGCCTGAACCATGCCCAGAAGGGTGGGGATATCGAACTTGCCAAATCCAACATCCTGCTGATCGGCCCGACGGGCTGTGGCAAGACGTTGCTGGCCCAGACGCTCGCGCGCATTCTGGATGTGCCGTTCACGATGGCCGATGCAACGACCCTGACCGAAGCGGGCTATGTGGGCGAGGATGTAGAGAACATCATCCTTAAGCTGCTTCAGGCGTCGGAATACAATGTCGAGCGCGCGCAGCGCGGCATCGTCTATATCGACGAGGTCGACAAGATCACGCGCAAATCCGAAAACCCGTCCATCACCCGCGACGTGTCGGGCGAGGGGGTGCAGCAGGCCCTTCTGAAACTGATGGAAGGCACCGTGGCATCGGTCCCGCCGCAGGGCGGGCGCAAGCATCCGCAGCAGGAATTCCTGCAAGTGGACACCACAAATATCCTGTTCATCTGTGGCGGTGCATTCGCAGGTCTCGACAAGATCATCGCGCAGCGCGGCAAGGGCTCGGCCATGGGCTTTGGCGCTGATGTGCGCGACAATGATGAACGTGGCGTGGGCGAAATCTTTACCGATCTCGAACCCGAGGACTTGCTGAAATTCGGCCTGATCCCGGAATTCGTGGGCCGCTTGCCGGTGCTCGCGACACTCGAAGATCTGGACGAAGATGCGCTGGTCACCATCCTGACCCAACCCAAGAACGCGTTGGTCAAGCAGTATCAGCGTCTGTTCGAGTTGGAAGATACGTCACTGACATTCACAGATGATGCGCTGAGCGCGATTGCCAAACGGGCGATTGAACGCAAAACCGGTGCACGCGGCCTGCGTTCCATCCTGGAAGATATCCTGCTCGACACGATGTTCGAGTTGCCGGGGCTCGAGTCGGTGACCGAAGTTGTGGTCAACGAGGAAGCGGTCAATTCGGATGCGGCCCCTCTGATGATTCACGCCGAGGCGGAAAAGGAACCAGCGTCGGCCGGATGATCGCGTAGACGATGGAAACCGAAGGCGGGTGTCACACCCGCCTTTTTCAATTTTGTCTGAAGGGAAGTTCGCAGGGCGCACGCGTTCTGCGCCCAATCGCAGAAAAGGGGGCACCCATGTCGATGATCAAGCGCATCCATTCCGGGGGCGAATACGAACCCAAGGTCGGCTATTGCCGGGCGGTCGCGGCGGGTGGATGGATTCACGTGGCAGGCACCGTCGGGCACGGCACCACGGCTGTCGAACAATGCGCTTCCGCGCTGGATATCATTGGCAAGGCCCTGGCCGAGTTCGGTGCCGATTTCAGCCATGTGGTACGAGTGACCTACATGCTGCCGGACCGGGACGAGTTTCCGCCCTGTTGGCCCTTGCTGCGGGAGGCGTTCGGGGACAACCCGCCTGCGGCAACCATGATCGAATGCGGCCTGATCACGCCCGAAGACCGGATCGAGATTGAAGTTACCGCGATGATGCCAGACGCCTAGCGCGCTGTTTCAAACCGTTCTGCAAGCGTGGCTTGCACCATGTCGGGATCAAGGTCTTCCCAGGGCGCACCACCGGGCGCGATGAACCCGCCCTCTGCCAAAGCTGTCTGGACCTGTGCCATGTCCGGCTCGCCCAGTGCCATCCGGGCGCGGTGCGAGATCGGGTTCTCCCACGTGGTCTTGAGCGCCTTGATCGCCAACGGTGCGCGCCCGGTAAAGGATGTCAAATGCCGTTCGATCATGGTGCTGGCGGTCGACTGACGCCGCATGATCATGGCGACATGCTGGTCGCGCATCCCGCAAAATGCCAGCAGGTGCAGGGCAGACCCGTCGCAGGACACCACATGACGCGCCGCCTTGTAACGTGCAATCTGTTCCGGAATCGTATGCTTCTGCGGATGGAAAATCTCGTACCCATCGGCCTGCAAATGCGCTTCGATCTCTTGCTCGCCCAGCAGCACACCCCGATCAAACGGCAGTTGCGAGCGGGAGATATACAGCTTGTCCCCGCCCTCTGGTGCGATGTCACGGGCAAAGCGCGCGTCGCGGAACCGCCGGTAGGACGGCGTGCCCGCAATAATAGCCCCAAGGCCAAATCCCTGCCCGGGCACAATCAACTCGCCCACCTGATGCGGCTGATCCACCACCTTGATCGGGACATCCACGCCCAGGGCTTTGAACATTTCTGTCTGGAACGATTTGCATTCGGTGGCGCCTCCGGGGCGGCGCGGCACGAAAACGATGCCGTCGATCTCTCCCTGCACCACGTCGAGGGCCCAAAGACGTCCCAGCGATTCGGCGATGAAATGGGCAAAGTTGCTGTACAGCACACCGCCCCAGACCCACCGTCCATCCAACGGATTTGCTTGAGTTTTCAGCCGCTTGAACGGCAAAGTTGAACGACGCTTATTCCGCCAATGCGCCGCGATGGGCACATCACGCCCTTGGGCGGTCTGAACGCCCGAATGGCTGATGAAACCACTTGTTTCGCTGGGTTTGATAATCGCGTTTTCGCATGTCTGGATCCGCTCGGACCATCCGCCAGACGGGTCCGGCCAACTTGCATCGGGATGCGTCCAGACGTCGTCGCGCGTGCAGGTCCAGACAAAGCGGGTCGATACCGCGTCATTGCGTTCGAAATGCGCCAGCTTGAGGATGTCCTTGCATTCGCGCACACCTTCCTTGCCATACGCGTCCGGGTGAAATTCGATCACGATGGCCCGGATTCCACGCAGATTTGCATGGCGCAGCAAGTCCAGTTCGCCCCCCTCGATGTCCATGATCAGAACATCAGGTCGGAATGTGTTGATCACCCGACCATAGGGGACCGTGGGCACATCCACGGCGGTGGTCTGGCGCCGCGGCGTATCAATGAGGGACGAGCCAAGGAACGAATTGCGCAGGTGGAATGTCATGTGTTGGGGCTGGTTGGGCCCGGCGGTCACGACCTGATGGCGCACCTCCATCACCTCTTCCAATCCGTTCAGGCGGTGCAGCGCTTCGATATGGGGGATCAGATTGGGGTTTGCCTCGAACGACAGCACGGCATCGGGTTGTGCGTTCCTTGCGATGACCGCGCCAACCACACCCAGACCGGCCCCCAATTCAAGCACCCGGTCGCCCGGTCGAACCACGGCCAGCGCGCCGGCAATTTCCTCGCCCTCATAGCGACCGGCATTCATCCGCCGAATGCGCGTTTCGTTCAAAAAAGGGGACACCGGCACATGAACCCCGAAACTGGTCGCGGCGATGTCCGGCGCGTCAACAGACCCTTCGATTTTGGATACCGAATTCAAAACTGTGCCCGATCGTTACTTTTGTCTTCATGAATTGCGCGCTGGAGTTGCAAGTTCCAGAAAAAACTTTGTGACTGAAATGTCAGTTTTCGAGTGCGGCGCCTGTGCCACTGGACGTGCCGAACCGATTGCGGCATAGACTGACACAAACGTCGGAGGCAAGACATGGGCATTCTGAATACGCTTTTGCGCGCAGTCACCTGGTGGAACGGCCAGACGCTGAACACGCAGCTTTTCACCGCCCGAAAAGGCGTGAAAGTGGGCGAAGACAGCCAGGGCAACGTGTTCTACAAGACGCGGGACGATGCCCGGCGCTGGGTCATCTACAATGGCGAGGCCGAGGCAAGCCGCGTGGACCCCGAATGGCACGGCTGGCTGCATCGCACCTGGGACGAACCTCCGACCGAAAAGCCGCTCAGGCGCAAGGACTGGGAAAAGCCACACCAGCCGAACCTGACCGGCACGGCCATGGCCTATGCGCCCGCAGGTTCGATCCGGCGCCCGGACCCTGCGGACCGGTCCGATTACGAAGCCTGGACACCCGAATAAATGGCCGAAAACACGACCGAAGTGCTGGTGGGTGGGGTCGTTCTGGCTGCGGCCATCGGGTTTGCCGTCTATGGCGCGCAGGTCGCGGGCCTGGGCTCGAACACGGGGTCCGCATACCCGCTGACCGCCAGCTTTCGCAGCCTCGAAGGTGTGAATGTCGGCACGGACGTGCGGCTGGCCGGCGTAAAGGTCGGGACGGTATCGCAAGTCGAACTGAACCCCGAAACCTACCGCGCCGACACGGTGGTGTCTGTGCGCGCAGACACGCAGATACCCGATGACAGCGCCATTATCATCAGCTCCGAAGGGCTGTTGGGCGGCAATTTCGTGGAAATCGTGCCCGGCGGGTCGCCATTCTATTTCGAAGAAGGCGACGAAATCACGGACACCCAAGGGTCTGTCAGCCTGATTTCCCTGCTTTTGCGCTTTGTCTCGGGGGGCGAAGAGGGATGAGGGCGCGCGCCGCCGTTGTCGCGGCGCTGGCGGCGGTGCTGCTTGGCACTGGCCTTGCTGCGCAGCAGACCACGGAAAACGGGCCCGGCGCGGTGCTGCGTGGCCTCGACAAGTTCAGTGGCAAAGTGGTGGATATCGAGATGCTAGCCGGGCGCACCGTGCGCTTTGAACGTCTGAACATCACGCTGACCGAATGCCGCTATCCTGCGGGCAACCCGTCGGGCAATGCCTATGCCGGGTTGCAGATCACCGAAACCGGACGCGAAGGCGTGGTGTTTTCGGGGTGGATGATCGCCTCCGCCCCCGCGCTGAACGCGATGGAACATCCCCGCTATGACGTTTGGGTCATGCGGTGCACCACCTCCTGAAGGGGGCTGACAGGCACTGCTCCCATGTCGGCATCATGCACATTCAACGCACGTTCCAGCCGCGCGTGATACGCCGCCCGCGTGATTTCCACAGCGCCCAGGCTGGCCAGATGTGTCGTCAAAAACTGGGTGTCAAACAGAGTGAACTGCGCCCGGCGCAGGTGATCCACGGCGGCGGCCAGCGCCATCTTTGATGCGTTCGTGGCGCGCGAAAACATGCTTTCACCAAAAAACGCGCCCTTGAGAACAACGCCATAGACGCCGCCAATCAGCCGCGTACCATCCCAGATTTCAAATGACCGCGCCTGTTTGCGCATGTGCAGGCCCAGATACAGGCGTCGTATCTCGGGGTTGATCCATGTATCGATCCGGTCCGCGCAGCCATCGACGACCCCTTCGAAATCGGCGTCCATCGTCAATGTCCACTGCGTGCGTCGCATCGCGCGCGCCAGGGACCGGGACATGTGAAACCCGTCCAGCGGCATCACCCCGCGCAAGCGCGGATCGACCCAGAACACCTCTGGATCGTCGCGCGATTCCGCCATGGGAAAGATGCCCGCAGCATAGCCCTGCAACAGCAGGTCAGGGGTCAGTCGGATGTCGTCTTTCATAAGCGGATCCACCGGGGTTGGTGCCACCTTACGCCGGTGTGCCGACATAAAAAAGGGACCGCCGCAGCGATCCCTTGTCAGATCACGCGCAAAATTTCACTCTGCCTGCGCATCCAGCCATTTTTCCAGCCAGTGAATGTTGTAGTCGCCGGTGTGGATGTCCTTTTCCGCCAAAAGCGCGTGGAACAGGGGCACGGTTGTGTCGATCCCGTCGATGATCAACTCTCCCAGCGCGCGGTTCAGGCGGGCCAATGCCTCGGCCCGGTCGCGGCCATGCACGATCAGCTTGCCGATCAGGCTGTCGTAATAGGGCGGAATTGCATACCCGTCATACAGCGCGGAATCCATCCGCACACCCAGGCCGCCCGGCGCATGATATTGGGTGATCCGACCCGGCGAGGGCGAGAAATTGGGCAGTTTTTCCGCGTTCAGGCGGACTTCGATCGAGTGGCCGTTGATCTCAAGATCATCCTGGGTGAAAGACATTTCCATGCCTGATGCCACGCGGATCTGCTCGCGCACCAGATCGACACCAAAGATGGCTTCGGTCACTGGATGTTCGACCTGCAAACGGGTGTTCATCTCGATGAAATAGAACTCGCCGTTCTCGTACAGGAATTCGATTGTGCCTGCGCCGATATAGTCGATCTTGGCCACCGCATCCGCACAGACCTTGCCGATGGCGGCGCGCTCCTCGGCGCTGATGGCGGGGCCGGGGGCTTCTTCGAACACCTTCTGGTGACGGCGTTGCAGCGAACAATCCCGTTCACCCAGATGCACTGCACGCCCCTTGCCATCGCCAAAGACCTGGATTTCGATATGGCGCGGTGTGGTCAGGTACTTCTCGATATAGACTTCGTCATTGCCAAACGCAGCCTTGCCCTCGGCCCGCGCGGTCATGAATGCGCTTTCCATGTCGGCGGCGGTTTGCGCCACTTTCATGCCGCGCCCGCCACCGCCGGCAGTCGCCTTGATGATGACGGGATAGCCCATCTCGTCACCCAGCGCCTTGGCCTCGTCCAAGGTCGCAACACCGCCGTCAGAACCGGGCACGCAGGGCACACCCAGTGCTTTCATGGTGTCCTTGGCGGTGATCTTGTCGCCCATCACACGAATATGTTCGGCGGTGGGGCCGATAAAGGTCAGGCCGTGATCTTCGACGATCTGCACGAACTGGGCGTTTTCCGACAGGAATCCGTAACCTGGGTGGATGGCTTCGGCGCCCGTGATCTCGCAGGCCGAGATGATTGCAGGAAAGCTGAGATAAGATTGGGGAGAGGCGGGTGGACCGATGCAGACGGATTCGTCCGCCATACGCACGTGCATGGCGTCAGCGTCGGCGGTCGAATGCACGGCGACGGTCGCGATGCCCATCTCTCGCGCGGCGCGGATGACGCGCAGGGCGATCTCTCCGCGATTGGCAATCAGGATTTTGTTGAACATGGCCAGATCCTTATTCGAGGATCACAAGCGGGGCGCCAAATTCAACGGCGGCGCCATCCTCGACCAGGATACGCTTGACCGTGCCTGCGCGGGGGGCAGGGATGTGGTTCATGGTCTTCATCGCCTCGACGATCAGCAGCGTGTCGCCTTCGCTGACCTGCTGGCCGACCTTGATAAAGGACGGTGCACCCGGTTCGGCCTGCATATAGACGGTACCGACCATGGGCGATGTCACGGCGCCGGGGTCGCTGGCGGGATCGGAGGACGCCTCGGCGGCATCGGCGGCGGGCGCCGCGGCTGGTGCTGCCGGTGCGGGCGCTGCGGCGGCAGGCGCGGCCGCGACCTGCGTCACGATCTGTTGTGCCGTCTGGCGCGATACGCGTACGTTCAGGCTGTCGTCTTCGCCATATTCGCGTTTGACCTGCAATTCCGTCAGGTCATTTTCGCGCAGCAGTTCCGCCAGGGCCTGGATAAAGGCCACGTCGGCGTCATGGTTGCTCTTTGTCATTCTTGTCCTCAACCGTTTGGTCGTTGCCGCGCAGTCCCATGCGCGGCCCTTCATGCTCCGCGCCGCTTATAACCGTGCAGTGACGCAGAGGAAAGCGCCCTGACACATCAATGGTGCGTCCGCAATGGTCCAGATGCGGTGAAAGCGGGGCGGGCAAGAAAAAACCGGCCATGTGGATGGCCGGTTTTGTACCCCTTTTTGACTGATCCGTCGTCAGATGGCGAGGTACTCGGCCCGCAGTTCTTCGTTTTCGAGCACTTCGGCAGCGGTCCCGTCAAACACAATTCCGCCCGTGTCCAGGATCACTGCGCGGTCCGCCAATTGCAGGGCACGCACGGCGTTCTGTTCCACGATCACGGTTGTGATTCCCTGCTCCTTGATCACGGTTAGGGTCTTTTCGATCTCGTCGACGATGACAGGGGCCAGACCTTCGTAGGGTTCATCCAAGAGCAGCACCTTGATGTCGCGGGCCAGTGCACGGGCAATGGCCAACATCTGTTGTTCGCCGCCCGACAGGGTTGTGCCCTCTTGCGTGCGGCGCTCGCCCAGGCGCGGGAACAGATCGTAAAGCCGTTCGATGGACCAGCCGATGGGCGGGGCAATCTGCGCCAGCTTCAGGTTCTCCTCGACCGTCAGGCCGGGGATGATGCGGCGGTCTTCCGGAACCAGACCCAGGCCGGCCTGACTTGCCTCGTGGCTCGCCATGTTGTGCAGCGGTTGGTGATCCAGCCAGATTTCACCATGCGTCACCTCGGGGTCGCCAATCCGCGCGATGGACCGCAGGGTCGAGGTCTTGCCCGCCCCGTTGCGGCCCAGCAGGGCCAGGATCTCGCCCTCGTGCACGTTGAAACTGATGCCCTGCACGATGTAGCTTTCGCCGTAATAGGCGTGCATGTCCCACACGGACAAAAAGGCGGGGGCCGTGGCGGCGTGGTTCTTGCCCTTCGAAAAGTCAGGTTTGACGTTCATCTCATCAGCTCCTTATGCCGCATCCTGGGATTCGCCCAAATACGCTTCGCGTACCTTGGGGTGACCCTTGATGTTGTCGGGCGTGTCTTCGACCAGCGGCGTGCCTTGCGCCAGAACGGTGATCCGTTCGGCCAGGCTGAACACCACGTGCATGTCATGTTCGATGATCGAGATGGTGATATCCCGGTCGTCCTTGATCTGCTTGAGAAGGTCGATGGTGTTGTTGGTATCGGCGCGCGCCATGCCCGCTGTTGGTTCGTCCAGCAGCAACAGGCGTGGCTCCTGCGCAAGGCACATGCCGATCTCGAGGCGGCGCTTGTTGCCCCGCGACATGGTCGCCGCATTGTCGTTGCGGGCGTCCGCCATGTTCATCTCTTCCAGCATCTGCTCGGCCCGTTCCACGATTTCCTTGTCCTTCATCATGCTGATGAAGGCGTTGGGTGTGAACGCGCCGTCCCGCTTGGCGAAACAGGGGATCATCATGTTTTCAAGCACCGACAGATCGCCAAAGATTTCAGGCGTCTGAAACACCCGGGAGATGCCCATCTGGTTGATCTCGTAGGGTTTGCGCCCCAGCACCGATTGCCCGTCGAACATGACCGACCCGGTGTCGGGGATCAGCTTGCCCACCAGACAGTTCAGCAGGGTGGACTTGCCCGCGCCGTTTGGCCCGATGATGGCATGCACCGTGTTCTCGGCCACGCTCAGGTTCACGTCCCCCAGCGCTTGCAGACCGCCGAACCGTTTGCCCACGTTTTTGACTTCAAGGATACCCATTGGTCTCTCTCCTTATTCCGCAGGCGTGGTTTTGCCGTCAGGCGTGTCTGTCGACGTCTTCTTGCGGCCAAAGAGGCGCGCAATGCGTTGTCCACCCTCGACCAAGCCACCGGGCAGGAAGATCACGACCAACATGAAGATCAGGCCAAGCGTCAGGTGCCAGCCCTTGCCGATGAACGGATAAACCAGCGTGACCACGAAATCCTCGAGCCCATCGGGCAGGAAGGCAAACCAGGTGTGCAGGATGTCCGAGTTGATCTTGGACAGGATGTTTTCCATGTACTTGATCGCACCAGCCCCCAGCACGGGGCCGATCAGCGTGCCGACACCGCCCAGAATGGACATCAGCACCACTTCGCCCGAGGCCGTCCAGAACATGCGCTCTGCGCCTACTTGCGTGTCCATCGCCACCATCAGGCCACCGGCCAGACCGGCATACATGCCCGAGATGACAAAGGCGGCCAGCGTATAGGGCTTGGCGTTCAGGCCGGTGTAGTTCAGGCGCTGCTGGTTCGATTTGACCGCCCGCAGCATCATGCCGAAGGGCGAGCGGAAGATGCGGATGGACATGTAGAAGGCCAGCAGCATGACGATGGCCGCCACATAGTAGCCCGCGTTGAAGGTGAACAGCCAATTGCCCACGCTCCATTCAATGCTTGACCCCATTTCCAGACCGAACAGGTTGGCCTTGGCCGTCGCCCCTTCGGCCAGTGCGCCGTCCAGGATGCGCGGGTCGGTGGTTTTTGGCTGAAGCCCCGTTTCACCACCCGTGATCGGTGTCAGCACCGAATAGGCGAGCGAGTAGGACATCTGCGCAAAGGCCAGCGTCAGGATCGAAAAGTAGATGCCGGAGCGGCGCAGGCTGATCCAACCCACCGCAAGGCTGAAGACACCCGCGACGATCACGGACACGATCACGGCCGGAATGACGTTCATGGTCAGCAGCTTCATCATCCAGATCGCGGCATAGGACCCGACACCCAGGAAGGCGGCGTGCCCGAAGGACAGGTACCCTGTCAGGCCGAACAGGATGTTGAACCCGATGGCGAAGATGCCGAAGATCACAAACCGCTGCATCAGGTCGGGGTAACCCGCGTTGAATTGTGCCATGCCGGACCCCTCGGGAAAGGGGTTGAGCAGGAAGGGGGCTGCCATGGTCAGAAGGGCGACCAGGATCAGCAGGCGGGTGTCTTTTTTGTCCAGTCCGAACATGGATTATTCCTCCATCACGCCCTTGCGGCCCATAAGGCCCCGAGGACGGGTCAACAGAATGATGATAGCGACCAGGTAGATGATGATCTGGTTCAGGCCGGGCAGCACGTTCAGCACTTCGCGCATCGACGCAAAGCTTTCGAGAATGCCAAGAAGGAAGCCCGCAGCGACAGCGCCGGGCAGCGAACCCATGCCGCCCACGACGACCACCACGAAGCTCAGGACCAGAAAGTCCATGCCCATGTGGTAGTTGGGCGAGTTGATGGGCGTGTACATCACACCCGCAAGCCCAGCGACAGCGGCTGCGATGCCGAACATCAGGGTAAAGCGGCGGTCAATGTTGATGCCCAGCAGCTGCACGGTTTCGCGGTCGGCCATACCGGCCCGCACGACCATCCCGAAGGTGGTGAATTGCAGGAAGGCAAAGACCGCGCCGATGATGATGGCGGCAAAGGCAAAGTAGATGATCCGCCAATAGGGATAGATGATCTGGTTGGCTTCAAAGCCCAGCATGGTGCCGAAATCGAACGAGCCCACAAAGGCCGATGGGGCAGGGGTCGGGATCGGGTTGGCGCCGTAGTAATACTTGATGATCTCCTGCAGCACGATGGCCAGGCCGAACGTCACGAGGATCTGGTCCGCGTGGGGGCGCTTGTAGAAATGCTTGATCAGGCCGCGTTCCATGATGACCCCGATGGCGATCATCACCGGGATGGCAAACAGGATCGACAGTGGCACCGCCCAATCGATGATGGCATCACCGGTGGCCTGCCCAAACCAGTCATAGACGTAAGGTACATCCACCTTGAGCGGGTTGCCCAGAAAGTCCGTTTGCGTGTCATCAATAACCGTATGGCTGGCCGAGATGATCCGGCTGAGCGTCACGGCGCAGAACGCACCAATCATGAACAGGGCCCCGTGGGCAAAATTCACAACGCCCAGGGTGCCGAAAATCAGTGTGAGCCCGAGCGCAATCAGCGCATAGGCCGAGCCCTTGTCGAGCCCGTTTAGAATTTGAAGGATGATCGCTTCCATCGGCCTGACCTTTGGTTAGGGGAAGAACGTGTCCCCGCGGGGACAGTTTGGGAGGGCTGGGGGCCCTCCCAATGTTTTCAGTGGCTTACGCGCCGGGGTTGCACGAACCCAGCTCGCCACCGAAGATCGATGCATCGTAGGTGACTTGCGCGACCGGTGTGACTTCCACGATCTCGAGAAGGTCGAACTCGGATGTCGGGTTCTCTTTCCCTTTCACGACCAGCACGTCTTTGAAGCACTGGTGGTCTTCGGCGCGATAGAGCGTCGGACCGTTGCCCATGCCGTCGAATTCGAAGCCTTCCAGGGCCTCGGCGACTGCGCAGGGGTTGAACGAACCGGCCCGTTCCACGGCGTCCGCATAAAGCAGGGCCTGAACATAGCAGGTGTGCGCGGCCTGGCTCGGCGGGAAGCCGTACTTGGTGCCGAAGGATTGCACGAACGCCTTGGAGCCTTCGTCCTGCAGCGACCAGTGCCAGTTGGTGGACCCGAAGATACCCTTCACGTTGGCACCCGCACCCTTCGCCATCAGGCGGGAGTAGAGCGGAACAACGATTTCGAAGTTCTTGTTGTTCACGAGCTTGTCGCGCAGGCCGAACTGAACCGCGTTGGTCAGCGAGTTCACCATGTTGCCGCCGTAGTGGTTCAGAACCAGAACGTCGGCACCCGATTGCAGAACCGGCGCGATGTAGGACGAGAAGTCGGTCTGTGTCAGCGGCGTTTTCACTGCGGCGACGGTTTCCCAACCCATGGCTTCGGTCGAGGTGCGCACGGCTTCTTCGGTCGTGTAGCCCCAGTTGTAGTCGGCGGTCAGGTGATAGGCCTTGCGGTCCGTGCCGTAGTTGTTGGCCAGGATCGGCGCCAGTGCCGCACCGGACATGTAGGAGTTGAAGAAGTGGCGGAAGCCATTGGCCTTCTTGTCCTTGCCGGTGGTGTCGTTCGAGTGGGTCAGACCCGCCATGAAGATCACGCCAGCCTCTTGGCAGAGTGCTTGCACGGCCACGGCCACACCCGAGGACGAACCGCCCGTGATCATCACGGCGCCGTCTTTTTCGATCATCGACCGGGCCGAGGCACGGGCCGCGTCGGATTTGGTTTGCGTGTCGCCCGTCACATACTCGACTTTCTTGCCGAGAATGCCGTTGCCCTGCAGGGCCTTGGACGAGAAGGTGTTCATCAGGCCGCCGTCGCCGCCACCGTTCAGGTGCTCGACCGCGAGTTCATAGGCGCGCAGTTCGTCGGCACCTTCGTCAGCATAGGGGCCGGTTTGCGGCACGTTGAAGCCCAATGTCACGCTGGAACCCGTGGGCTCGTTCGTGAAAGCAGCGGCCGACTGCGCCGTAAAGATCGTTGGTGCGGCAACGCCGGCACCCGCGATGGCACCGGTTTTCAGCACGCCACGACGCGTCAGATTCATTTTGGACATGAATATCCTCCCAATTGTTGAAATGCGCTGTCCTGCTCCTCAACTGGACGGCGCGCGCACAGAGTGCAAACGTACTATCGCTTGTGATTGGAAAATTGCGCAATAAACCCTTTGTTTTGCGCGATTATTTTGTAAACAATTGCACAATACGACGGTATACTTTGTAAACTTTCTTATGTCGCAGCGCAGAAACGCGTTGAAATGACTGGCAAAGGGACGGGACGGGCCATGGCGCGCGATGCATTGACGGGCACACGGATACGCGAACGGCGGATCATGGGCGGTCTGAAACAGTCCGATCTGGCACGTCAGATCGGGATTTCAGCCTCGTATCTGAACCTGATCGAGCACAATCGCCGCAGAATCGGCGGCAAGTTGCTGTTGGATATCGCGTCCGCATTGGACGTCGAACCCACCGTTCTGAGCGAGGGGGCAGAGGCGGCCCTGGTGGCCTCCTTGCAGGAGGCGGCCCAACGGGTGCGCCTGGCCGAGGACGAAACTGCAAGGGCCGAAGAATTTGCCGGTCGTTTCCCCGGATGGGCGGATGCGTTGGCCACAGCGCACCGCAAGATCGCCGATCTGGAACGCACCGTCGAAACACTCAGCGACCGGCTGGCCCATGACCCGGAACTGGCCGCCTCGGTGCACGAGGTGCTGTCCACCGCGGCCTCCATCCGGTCGACCGCGTCTATCCTGGCCGAGGACAAAAGCATCACAGCCGAATGGCGGGACCGGTTTCACGCCAATATCGACGCCGACAGCCGACGCCTTGCCCAAAGTTCAAAGGCGCTGGTGGGGTTCCTTGATGCCGAAACCGGCGAGGCGGCGCCATCGGGGTCACCGCAGGAAGAGGTGGCGCAGTTTCTGGCTGCCCATGCCTACGGGTTTGAAACGCTCGAAGCGGGTACGGGCGATGTGGACGGCCTGATTGCGCAGGCCCCCGAACTTGCTTCGGCCCAGTCGCGGCAACTGGCGCGGGCGGTTCTTGAACGCGTGGCGCAGGACAGTGCGCGGGTGTCGATGGCGGATCTGACCGCAGCCATCGAGGATCTGGGGCCGGATGTGATTGCGCTTGCCAATCGGTTTGGCGTGTCGGTCCCGCAGATCATGCGCCGTCTGGCGGCGTCGCCTGCGCTGGGGGCAGGGATCGTGGTGGCGGACCGGGCGGGCAGCCTGCTGTTTCGCAAGGACGTGGACGGCTTTGCCATTCCACGTCACGGCGCGGCCTGTCCGTTGTGGCCCCTGTTTCAGGTCATGGGGCAACCCGGTCATGTGATCCGGGCCCGGGTGCGCATGCCGTCCCGCAACAGCGCCGTTTTTGACTGTCTCGCGGCGGCCGAGCCGGTGGGGCCGGCCATGTTGAATACCCCACCGCTGCTTGAGGCGACGATGCTGATCCTGCCCGTTCCGGACGCGCCGTCCGACCCGGTCCTGCCCATTGACGAGGTCGGTCCCGCCTGTCGCATCTGTCCCCGCAGCGGCTGCCACGGGCGACGCGAACCGTCGATCCTCAGCGACGGGTTCGGTGGCTTTTGACAGGGTGCAGAAATCGGCACATAGTTGCGGTGCGTGTCCGAGATGGCAAAAAGACCACCGGATTCCGCGCTTTGGGGAGGAGACGCAGACATGGGCAAGCATGTCCTGCTCGTGGAAGACGAGATAAACATCATCGAGGCCATGCAGTTTCTGCTGAGCCGTGAGGGCTGGGAGGTCGATACCCATTCGGATGGGGCCACCGCCGTAGACAAGGTGCGTGCCATGCGCCCGGACCTTGTGGTGCTGGACTACATGTTGCCGGGCAGGAACGGGATCGACATTCTGACGGAATTGCGCAGCGACCCTGCCTTTGAACGTCTTCCGGTGCTGATGCTGACCGCGCGCGGTCAAAGTCGCGACCGCGAACAGGCCGAACGCGCAGGTGTCAGTCGCTTCATGACCAAGCCGTTTTCCAATACCGAGGTGATGACAGCCGTGCGCGATCTGGTGCAGCTGGCGCAATGACCGGCAAGGTCCAGAACCCGACGCTGTTTCTGGAAAAGCGAAGCTATCGCCGCCGCCGGATGATGGATGCACTGCGCCTGTTGCCGATCGCCGGTATCCTGTTGTGGATCCTGCCGGTCTTCTGGCCCAATGGGCAGGATGGGCCCGCTGCACCTGCGCCGGTCGCCATGTCCAGTGCAGTCACGTATGTGTTCATCGTCTGGGCGGTGCTGATCCTGACCGGGCTTGCCCTGTGGTGGGCCGTTGGTCGCCGTACGGATGACGGCGAGGCACCGGAGCAGGAGACATGATTTCCGTCAACCAACTGGTTGGCGTCAGCCTTGTCTACGTCGCGTTTCTGTTCGCCATCGCCTTCTTTGCCGAGCGCGCGTCGGTCCGGGGCAAGGGCAGCTGGCTGCGCTCGCCCCTTGTCTACACCCTGTCCTTGTCGATCTACTGCACAGCCTGGACGTTCTACGGCGCCGTCGGCTATGCGGCCCGGTCGGGGATGGAGTTCGTGACAATCTATCTTGGTCCCAGCCTCGTGATGATCGGCTGGTGGTGGGTCTTGCGCAAACTGGTCCGCATCGGGCGCGCCCAACGTGCCACATCGGTGGCGGACCTGATTTCGGCGCGCTATGGCAAGTCGAACCTGCTTGCCATCGTTGTCACGGTCATGGCCGTTGTCGGCGTGACGCCCTACATCGCGCTGCAACTGCAATCGGTGACCCTGTCGCTGTCGATCTTTGCAGGCCCGGAACAGTCCGATACCCTCAGTCAGCCCACCGCCGCCTTTTGGGTCGCCTTCGGTCTGGCGTTGTTCACCGTCCTGTTCGGCACCCGGAACCTGAACGCCAATGAACGCCATGACGGCGTGGTCATCGCCATCGCGGTCGAAGCGGTTGTGAAACTGGTTGCCCTGCTGGCGGTGGGGGTCTTCGTGGTGTGGGGCATCGCCGGGGGGATCGCGCCGATGATGGAGCGGATCGACGCCTCGCCCATCGGGGAATGGAGCATGGACCGTAGCCGCTGGGCCGCATTGACCGCCTTGTCGGCGGCGGCCTTCCTGGCCCTGCCGCGCATGTTCCAGGTCATGGTTGTCGAGAACGAGGACGAGCGGCACCTGCAAATCGCCAGCTGGGCCTTCCCGCTGTACCTGATGTTGATGAGCCTGTTTGTCGTGCCCATCGCGGTCGTGGGCCTCGACATCATGCCCGCGGGGTCGAACCCCGACCTGTTCGTGCTGACCGTACCCTTGGCCGAAGGGCAGGGCGGACTTGCCACCCTGTCCTTTCTGGGCGGGTTTTCCTCTGCGACGTCCATGGTGATCGTGGCAACGCTGGCGCTGTCCACAATGGTGTCGAACCATGTGGTGATGCCCGTGTGGCTGAGCACACAGGCGGCGGGGGCACAGGTGTCGGGCGATGTGCGCAACGTAGTGATCCTTGCGCGGCGCGCGTCGATCCTGATCATCATCTTCTTCGGCTATGTCTATTACCGACTGTCGGGTGGCGGGGCCGCATTGGCCGCCATCGGGCTGATCTCGTTCGTGGGCGTGGCACAGTTCCTGCCGGCCATGCTGGGGGGTATCTTTTGGCGCGGAGCCACGCGGTGGGGGGCGTTGGCGGGGCTGGTTGTCGGGTTTGCGGTGTGGGTCTTTACATCGCTGCTGCCCAGCTTTGGACCCGACGCGGTGCTGAGCGCGGCCACCTTTCAGACGGGCCTGGGCGGGATCGGCTGGCTGCGGCCGCAAGCGCTGTTCGGCATCGAAGGCATCGATCCCACGGTTCACGCGGTGGTATGGTCGCTGACCTTGAATGTCGCGGCCTTTGTCCTGGGGTCGCTTGTCACGTTTCCGACCCCGTTGGAGCGGTTGCAGGGCGCGCAATTTGTCAACGTGTTCGACCATTCCACCCAGGCCCGCGGCTGGGACGCCGCATTGGCCACGTCCGAAGACCTGATGATCATGGCGCAGCGCATCCTTGGGCCGGAGGACGCGCTGGCACTGTTCCGGGCCGAGGCGCAGCGACAGGGGTTGACGGGGCACCTGCCGGAACCCACCCAGGGTTTTTTGCAGACACTTGAACGGGAACTGGCCGGATCGGTGGGGTCCGCCACCGCCCATGCCATGATCAGCCAGCTTGTGGGCGGCGCGACCGTTTCGGTCCAGGACCTGATGGCGGTGGCGGACGAATCCGCGCAAATCCTCGAATATTCCAACCGGCTCGAAGCCAAGTCTGCCGAACTGAGCCGGACCGCGCGCAAGCTGCGGGAAGCCAATGAAAAGCTGACCGCGCTGTCCGTTCAAAAGGATGCGTTTCTGGGCCAGATCAGCCATGAGCTGCGCACGCCCATGACCTCGATCCGGTCGTTTTCGGAAATCCTGCGCGACACCGATGGCCTGGACCGGGCCGACAAGACGAAATATGCCTCGATCATACACGGTGAAACGATCCGATTGACGCGCCTGCTGGATGACCTGCTGGACCTGAGCGTGCTTGAGAACGGTCAGGTGAACCTGAACCTCGAACACGGCACGCTGCGGGATGTGATTGCACAGGCGGTTTTGTCGGCGGGCGGAGATCGCGGCAACCTGCTCAGCATCACGCAGTCCGAGGCCAGCGCCGACATTCCCCTGGTCACGGATCTGGACAGGTTGCGTCAGGTGTTCATCAACCTGATCACCAATGCGCAAAAATACTGTGACGCCCCCGAACCCGCATTGCGGGTCGATGTCGTGGATCAGGCCGGTCAGCATCAGGTCGTCTTTTTCGACAATGGCACCCCGATCCCGGTCGAGGCGCGTGCGCTGATCTTCGAGAAATTCTCGCGGATCGATGACAAGGACGGGTCGGGCGCCGGGCTTGGCCTTGCCATCTGCCGCGAGATCATGTCCCGGTTGGGCGGCGATATCACCTACGAACCCCGTCCGGACGGCAACGCCTTTGTCGTTCATTTGCCGGCGCAGGCGGCACTGGCCGCGCAATAAGCAGAAATGCCGGTCGACATAAAGCGCTTGGTAACCAATCGCCCTTAGACCCTGTGCCCAGATGCAGGCCGTAGAAACGGCGGAGTTCATGGGCGAAACCGAAAAAACGAATGTGCTGGGACGCATCGCTGCGGCGGGGCGGGAAGAGCGTCAGGCCCGGGCCATGACGCTCCAGAAGGCCATGCGCATCACCGTGGCCAAGGTCGCGGATGCGTTGATGGACCTGCCCATGGCCGTGATCGGCGCCGTGATTGCCCATGTGGAGGGTGACGAGATCGAGGCGCAGTTCAAGGACGGTTCGCTGCTGATGCTGCTGGACGGGCCCGATGGGCACAGCGGGGCCGCGGTGCTTGATCAGACAGTGGTGGGCGCAGTGATCCAGCAACAGACCATCGGGTCTGTTCTGGCGGATACCGGCGCGACGCGCAGCATGACGCGCACCGATGCCGCAATCTGTGCGCCGTTGATCGACGCGCTTCTGGAACGGGTGCGCCCGATCCTCGACACGCCGGAGGATGCAGCACTGGTTGACGGGTTCCGGTTTGGTGCCCGGGCCGAAGACGCGCGCACGCTTGCCATGGCATTTGACGCACAGGACTACGCCACGATCCGCCTGACGCTGGATATCGCGCGCGGGGCGCGGCAGGGCGAATTGCTGCTTGTGCTGCCGATGCCCGACCCGTCGGACTCGGGTCCGGGCGACGGAGAGGGGGACCAGGATGCGGAGAAACAGGCTAGCATGACGGACACGGTCATGGCGCTGAATGCCGATCTGAACATGGTGGTGTGCCAAGTGCATTTGCCGCTGAAGGCGTTGCAGCGTCTGGCACCCGGTGACGAATTGCCCTTGGCGCCGGGGACATTTCCCAATGTGCAGATTACCACGCATACGGGCCGGGTTGTCGGGCGTGGGATCGTGGGCCACGTGGACGGTGTGCGTGCGGTCAAACCACAGCGCAAGCC
Organism: uncultured Tateyamaria sp.; assembly: GCF_947503465.1. Lineage (NCBI taxonomy): Bacteria > Pseudomonadati > Pseudomonadota > Alphaproteobacteria > Rhodobacterales > Roseobacteraceae > Tateyamaria > uncultured Tateyamaria sp. The sequence continues at coordinate 162,511 of NZ_CANNDN010000001.1, forward strand.
CAGCCACGCCAGCCAACCCATGCGCCGCGTGTCGGACGAACCGATGGTCGAAATGCCTCAGGTCCAAGAAATCAGTGGCCCGTCCCGACGGGCCGCAGATGCTCCGGATGTGAGCGAGGCCGAGGTCGAGGCGGCCATGGCCGCCTTGCCGCCCATCGACCCGCCGGGCGCGGACGCGCCGCACAATGCGGCCGAGGCCACGGATGCGGACACCCTGCCTGCGCTTGCCGAATTGCCAAATCTTGATGATCTGCCGGACTTGACGGATTTGCCCGACCTGTCGGACTTGCCGGACCTTGCGGCCACCGGCGCGGGTTAGCCTGCCTTGTGGGCGGCGATTGCCTCGATCGTCGGGCGCAGGGCGTCCAGGTCATACCCACCTTCGCGCGCCGTCCGAAGGATGTCGTCGCACGCCATCTGGCCCGCCTGACCCAGGCACCACACGACCGTGGACCGCGTGCCCGACGCGCAATAGGCCAGCACGGGCCCGTCGGACCCTTTGGCAAGCTGCATATGCGCGTCCACCACATCCGGTGTCATCGTCTGGTGTGTCAACGGATGTCGAAAAAACGCCAACCCGGCTGCGCGGGCAGCACTTTCGATGGCATCCGCCTGAAAGGCGGGGTGCACTTCGGCGTCGGGGCGGTTGCAGATAACCGTCCTGATCCCGGCAGCGGCAATGTCCGGCAGGTCAGCCGGATCGATCTGCGGGGCGACAAAGTAGCGGTCTGTGATCTGCCTGATATCCATAGGCTTGGTTTAGGCCGTCGCCCGGCGACTGTCCAGCACACGCCGCAAGGGGGGCACGGCCCACATGCCGGTGAGCATGGCGCCCAAAAACACGGCCCCTTGCCACCCGCCATAGGTGATCGAGGCAAGCGCCGGTCCGGGGCACAGCCCCACAAGGCCCCACCCTATCCCAAACAGCACGGACCCCAGGATCAAGGGGCGCGTGATCTCGCTCCGGGGTGGGGCGGGAAATGCCGTGCCCGTGACCGGGACGCGGCCGCGGGTCAACCGCCACGCCAGAGCCATGGGCAGCATCGCACCGCCCATGACAAAGGCAAGCGTGGGGTCCCAGGCCCCGGCAAAATCCAGAAAGCCCCGCACCCTCGCTGTGTCCGTCATACCCGAAACATGCAACCCGGCGCCGAACAGCGCCCCGCTGAGCAGTGCAATCAGCCCGCGCATCACAGGCCCAACCCCACGCGCAGCGCAGTGACAGTGGCAGCGCCCGCGCCAATATAGGCAAGTGTCGCCGCGGTCCCGCGCACCGACAGTCGGGACATGCCGCATACGCCGTGCCCGGATGTGCACCCGTTGGCAAAGCGTGTGCCGATCCCGACACAGATCCCGCCAAGGATCAAAAGCCAGGGCACTGATGTGGCTTGCGTCGCGACCTGCCAGCCGGACACTGTCATCAGGGCTGGCATGCCGATCAGCCCTACAAGAAAGGGCACGGTCGTCGACCTGTCCGACCCGGTGCCATCCACCAGCCCACCGACGATACCACTTGCGCCCATGATCCGGCCGGTGCCCAGCAGCAAAACCGCAGCCGCCGTTCCGATCATCAGGCCGCCCAACAGCCCCCACATCCATTCGATCGGCATGTCCACCTCCGTCAGCTTAGGAAAATGCCCAAAATCACCAGCATCAAGCCGATGACGGACACGAACAGCGCGCCCAGGTTCATCGGCAGGACGCGGGCCATCACGGCGCGCATTTCTGCGTCATCCAGGCCCGCCGCACGGGCGCGCCACACCTTCAGGATGCACCAGACCAAACCGATCAAGCCAAGGACCGACAGGGCGGCTCCGCCCCAGATCAGGCCATCGAACAGGGAAAATTGCGTGTCGTGTTCCATGCCTTCGGGGCTATCCGAGCACCGCGGCGAAGACAAGGGATCAACACCCCTTGCGGCACTGTGCGCACGGCGATATCCAAGCGCCTCATCTGAACCGAGGGAACGCGCCATGTCCGACACCGCCACCAACGCCGAAAGCTACCGCGTCACCGCGGACGAACTGCGCCAGTTCATCGAACGGTTCGAACGGCTTGAAGCCGAGAAGAAGGACATCACCGAGCAGCAAAAAGAGGTGATGGCCGAAGCCAAGGCACGCGGCTACGACACCAAGGTCATGCGCAAGGTGATCGCCCTGCGTAAACGCGACAGTGACGACATCGCCGAAGAAGAAGCGGTGCTGGAACTCTACAAGGAAGCGCTGGGCATGGGCTGACGGCTCAGCCGTCCTCGGCAGGTGTGCCCTTGTCCCAGATGGGACGGATTTTCAGCACGCGTTGCGGCAACGCATCCTGCGGCGGCACAATTCCGATCGTGACCGGGGCGCCCGACCGTTTATCCGTCAGTTCCAGCGCCGACGCACCGTCCTTGAGATACTTGTCGCCCCATTGCATCAGGGCCAGGATCACCGGTGACAGCTCGCGACCCTTCCGCGTCAGGACGTAGGCATGGCGCGTCCGGGTCGCACCATCGCGATAGGCCTCCTTGCGGGCCAGGCCGTTTTCCACAATCTGGGTCAGCCTGCCCGACAACACGGATTTCGGGATGCCGATATCGGCCTGAATGTCAGCAAATCGGCTGACGCCATACATCATCTCGCGCAAAATCAGCCACGTCCACCGGTCGGGCACGATATCAAGCGCCATGGCAGCGCCGCATTCGGACATGGGCACCGGGCTTTCGCGGACCTTGGTCTTTCCTGGGTTTGACATTTGAACTCTGCTCTGTCAGTTTTTGATTATTGCAAGTCAGGGTAGCGGCAAATGGCAGACCAGACCACAGAAAATGCCGAAAAAGAGGGCGGCTGTTACTGCGGTGCCGTGCGCTTTCGGATCACCAGCCCACCGCTTGTAAAGGGGCAGTGCCACTGCCGCGCCTGCCAGCACATGGCGGGTGGGGCGCCCCAGTTCTTTCTGCTGGTGCCACCAGATGGGTTTGCCTGGACCCAAGGCGCGCCGCAGACGTTCACGCGTCCCGATCTGGCAGAGGCCGTGACCCGGTTCTTCTGTCCGGACTGCGGCACGCAACTGATCACCAAACGCCGGGACAACCCGGCCATTGTCGTCAAGGTCGGTGTTCTGGATGACCCCAGTCGGTTCAAGCCCCGGGTTGCCCTCTGCCACGCCGAGGCGCTGGCCTGCCATCATGTGCCCGAGGGCATTCCGGTCTTCGACACTCTGCCCGGGGCTTAAGGGGCGATAAAGGTCACGCCGGGGATGCGCGCCACGCGTTCCATGTCTTCTTCGTATATGTCGGTCATGGCGTCGATGACGTCTTCGGTCCAGCCGGGCGCGTTCAACTCTTCCTCGATCTCGTCCTCGATGGCGAACTTGTCCAGAAACGCCGCGATGACCCGCCGTTTTTGCATCTCGGTCATCATGGGGTGCGATTTCAGGTAGCTGCGGAACCGCTGCATCCCCTCTTTGGACATGATTTCGGACAAAAGATCAAAACCGCCAACGATCTTCTCGCCATGCTCCAGCCCGGCCATCTCGCGCACGATCTGGGCCCAGAGCATCGGCATGTCTTCGAAACACCAGGTGGTTATGGTCACGTCCGGCGCGGCCGAGCGGATGGCCGACAACGTGTCAGACCACCGGATGGCATAAGGATCAGCCCCGCGCAAAAAGCCCTGCATGTCGTCCTGCGGGGCCTGGTCGAACAGCGCGGGCAGGAAGGTCGCAGGGTTGCGCATCGCCAGAAACAGCTCGAACTCGTCATGCGCGAACAAAGCCGACAGCTGCGCGACGCGTTCCGGTGCGGACTGGTAGATGAACCCGTTGCGCACGCAGGCGCGGGGCGCGCCAAACAGGAACATGTGGCTCAGGATCATCCGGTCGGCGCTTTCATCGTCCAGAATCAGATCCAGCAAAACGTCACGTGCGTCTTCGGCGGGTGGGGCATCCTGCAACGCCGCAATGGTGTCTTTCAGCAGCGGCCGGTATTTGCCCGGACCGGGCACCGCGATGCCCCGTCTCGAAAAATCCTCCTTGTTCCGCAAAAGGCACCGCACCAACCGATCTTCTTCGGTAAAGTGGGCGCCGGCATGAAGGATGATCTGCATATGGGGGTATCCGGTTCGACAGGGGTTTTCCGGGCACAGATATACGCGTTTTGTATCCTAATAAAACCTCTGTCCGGGTGCGAAAAACGATCTTGCCACCGCCCGAGACACAGAGTAGACGATGCGCCCAAGGCCCCTATAGCTCAGCTGGTAGAGCAACTGATTTGTAATCAGTAGGTCCGCGGTTCGAGTCCGTGTGGGGGCACCATTTCACAAAAATCAATGGTATGGCGTGCGGACTGGCCCAGCGTTCCGGCCGTTTGACAACCGCGCATGCAACCATATGGATGTCGATCTCGTGCCGCCCCTTCAGGCGGGCCAGGACAACGGGCTGACGACGGCGGCACATGACCGGGTGCGGATGGCGGTGATGTGCGCCTGGGCGACCGCAGGGACGCTACTGCGCTGGCGAGCCTGCGCAAAGGCGATGCGTGGGCCTCGCACGGGGCTTTTGCGTTGGGCATCGAATGTCCCGCACCGTAAGGCGGCATACACCCGCGCGCCAGATCAGGTGTATTCCGAAATCTCCACAAGGTTCCCATCCGGGTCGCGCAGATACACGGACCGGATTGGACCCGTGGCGCCCGTACGGTCGACGATACCGTCCTCCATGGGCACGCCGCACGCTGCAAGATGGGAAACCACCTGGTCTATGGGCGTTGAGGTGATCAGACAGAAGTCCGCGCTGCCCGGTGTCGGGATCCGGGCCTTGGGCTCAAATTCGTGGCCCTTTTCATGCAGGTTGATCTTTTGCGCGCCAAAGGACAGCGCCTTGCGGTCACCGGCAAAGGTGACAACCTCCATCCCAAGCACGTCCGCATAAAAGGTACAGGTGGCGTCAATCGACGCGACCGTCAGGACAAAGTGGTCAACGCGGTCAATGTTCATCCGTCTGCTCCGATCCCCGGGTACGGCACAGGCACACCGGGCCGCCCCTTGGTCCTGTGTCCTAAACCTTGGCGTGATACACGGCGTTATGCTCAACGGCGCCGAAGAAGTCATAGGTGTCGTCGCCGCAGATCGTGTTCAGCACCTGCAGGTAATTGCGTTGCTGCCAGGGCCGGCCCGCCTCGAGGATGACAACAGGGCGGTCGCGCTTGATCGTCTTTGCGGCCCCAAGCATCGCTGCCTCTTCGTGGTCCTCGATATCAAGTTGCAGCACGGACACTTTCTTGCTGTCTTTCAGCAGTTCATCCAGCGTCTTGACCTCCACCTCGATGGTCTTGCCCTCGATATGCTCGTCCGCGATCTTTGCGCGCGCGCCCATGGCGCTGCCGCCGCTGCGCTGGATCTGCAAGGGCAGGGTCGCGTCTTCCTTGCCCACGGCAACGGGATGCAGATCCAGGTTTGTGATCCCGTTCAACTTGGCCGTATGGGAACAAGCGGCATGGCTCAGCGGGTTGGGTTCAAAGCTGATCAGCCGCTGCTTGCCTGTCAGGCATTCCGAGATTGCGGGAAAGAAATCACCGACAAACGCGCCACCCGCCACAATGTCACCGCCCAAACGGCGGGTCAGGCGCCGCAACAGCTTGATGGTGCTTGGCTCGTACACGCCGCCCGAGAACAGGATTTTGGGGACTTCGCGGTTCTTGTATTCGGCGGGGATGCAATAAAAGCCGTATTCATTTACGGCAAACAGCATGTCTTCGGGAAGGTCTGTCATATGGTTCTGCCCCAACTCAATTCACCTCGACCCCATCCGCGGGTTCGTGCCCGGGGTTTTCTGCATGCGGACCGGATCGACAGATCACGCACAGGCCCTGCTTATGGCCTGTCAGGGTTTGGGGCAAGTCTGACGGCGTGGTGCGGGGCAGGGCGCGGACAGGGCGTGTGATGTCTGCGTCACGCACGGGCCTGCCTGGCCGGGTGTGCGGTGCCTGTGTCAGCCGGCGGCCGAAACGGCCATCGGCGCGGGTGCCACATGGCCCACCATCGTGATCAGTTCGCGCAGGTCGACAGGTTTGCGCAACACCAAGCGGGCATTGCGGGACATCGAAAACAGCTCCCCCTTGGGAAACAGACCGCTGCCGGTGACAAAAATCACCTCTGCATCCGGTGCGGAATAACCGGCATAGTTGGCCACATCCGTCGATAGACCGCCCGCAACCATCAGGTCCAGCAACAGCACGTCCGGCGCGCAGCGACGCAATTCATTCATGGCCTGTTCGTTGTCGGAGGCGATGCGCACCTCGTGACCGGCATCTTCCAATGCTTCGCAAAAGGTGAATTGCAGATCGGGGTCGTCTTCAAGCACCAGAACTACAGCCATGAACAACTCCGTCTTTTCACGTCAGGTATCTACAGTGGTGGGGTTAAACAAAGGCTTAACACGCCGTCCAACGCGTCAAGAAGTCTGAATTTCTAGAATAACGCGAAAAATTGATGAAAGTCTAAGCCGCGCACTGGGTTTGGGGGAACCGGATCGTAAAGGTCGCGCCGGTCCGCCCGTCGGACTGGGCCGCGATCTCCCAGCCGTGGCGACGGCACACTTCGCGACATGTCGACAGCCCCATGCCCGTGCCCGCCACCAACGTGTCGGCCCGATGAAACGCAAGAAAGATGTTCTCGCGCTCGGCCGGGTCAAACCCACGCCCGTTATCGGCAATGATCAGGCGTGTCGCGTTATCCTCATCGGGTGCAACGGTCACGTCGATCCGCAGCGCATGCGCCGGGTTCCGATACTTGATCGCGTTGCCCAACAGGTTCATCAGCAACATCCGCAGCAGGGTAGGTTCAGCCATCAGCGTGCAGTCCGGGCCCGTGACCCGTATCGTCAGGTCCGCGGTGGTCAGGCCCAGCAGGACATCGCGGCGCACATCGTCCAACGCGGCGTGCAGGTCGACCGGCTCGGCCGACACTTCGGCTGACACGCTGCGCGCATGTTCCAGAAAATCGGATGTCAGCGCATCCATCTGGGCCACGGCGCGTTGCATGACGTCCAGGTACTCCCTGGCCTTGTCCGGCAGATCGGCGGCAAACTTGCCGCTCATCAACTGCAGCATGCCTGCCAGCGTGCTGAGCGGGGTGCGCAAATCGTGCGAGGCGTGGTGGGCAAAGGATTCCATCGCGATCAGCGACGCGTGCAAATCGACAAAGCGCGTTTCGATCTGGGCCAGATCCTCGCGCGCCTCGATCCGGCGCCGGTTCATCTGCCCCAACGCATCGGCAGCCGCCTTGAGATGGTCCTGCGTCAGCAGGTAAAGCCGCTCACCCCGGTGGCGCGACCGCAGCAATGCCACGCGAAAGACCGTTGGACGCACGGCACTGGTCTGGCTGGTGGTTTGCATAGGCAATTCAATGGAACTGCGGGCCGCGCCCGCCCGCAGCGCATTGGCCGTTTCCTCCTCGGTCAGCCTGGTCAATTCGTGCAGGCCCAGGCCGCGCATCCCGTCGTCATTCGGGATCGACCGGGGGCTGTACATCCGCTCTGCCCGCCGGTTGCAGACCAGAATACGCGCATCATGATCCAGCAGAAAACACGCATAGGGCGAGGCAAGGAAAGCCGCGCTGAGCGTGCTGGAATCAACATCCGCACCCTCTGGCAACATGGCCAGCGTACGCTCCACATCCTGCGAATATCCGTTTCGAAGCGCACGGGGCGCGGACATCATGTTCATATCGGGCCGCCATCTTTTGCGTGCGCTGTCCGACAAGATACTGCCTTGAGTTGGTGAACGGAGGGTTAAGACGACGACGCTGCGGTCTCGGACCGCAAGGATGTGCCATCTTGCGCATCGGTCAGGACCCGCAGACTGCCGAACACGTGGGTGACGCGCCCGGCTTCGTTTTGGCGGGCCTTGCCCAGACACATACAAGGCATCTGGGCCCCGTTCTCGCCCGTCAGGTCCACCGCGCGCTTGAATGCGACGCCCTGTTCCAGCACGGACTGAAAATCCCGCGACAGGGCCTCGCGCTGGTCCTGCACCACGCGCGTCAGCAGGCTTTCGACGGACGGTGTATGCCGCGCGGGGTCAAAGTTCAGGATATCGAACATCGGCGCGCTCCACTGCCCGTCGTTGTTTTCGATATCGAACGAGAAAAACCCGATGCCCAGATCATCCTGCACGGTCTCAAGGTTGGACAGGCGGATCTCGCGGGACTGATCCTCGTCAGCGTTCCAGGTCACGCCAACCAGCTGCACGGGCTCGTTTTCGGAATCCCGGATCACCGACACACGCCCGTTCACCTTGAAGATATGGCCGTCCGATCCGAAGACACGGATGGCATAGGCGCAGGTCGTGCCGTCGCGCAACAGCCCGTCGATCAGGGTGCGATGATCGTCCCGATCCACCGGATGCACCATGGAGAACATCTCGTCCCATGTCGGCATGTTGCCGGAATTCGAACGGCCATGGATGGCAAACATCTCGGGCGACCAGACCAGTTCTTCGGTATCCAGATTAAAGGACCAGTGCGCTATGCGGCTCGCCTCGCTCATCATATCGACCACAAGGTTCAGCGGGTCGCCCACGTCCTGCGTGATCGTGATGGACAGGCCGATCAGCTTGCGGTGCACGTCATGCACGGGCGACAGCAGCAGGGTAAAGTACTTGCCGTCCGACAGCACGGGCAGGCGGCGGGCCTCCTGAACGCGCAATACGGTGTTGGCGACAGGCGCCAACGCGGGAAACCCAACAGGCAGGTTGCACTGGCTCAGATGCACGCCCGTGGGCGGAATATCGGTCAGCTGGAAAAAGTCCATGGCAACGCGCGACATGCGGCGCACCATCAGCGCCTGATCGGCCAGGGCCACGGCATAGGGGGCCGAGGACATGGTGGCTTCCAGTTCGGACGCAAGCGCCTGCCGTTCCGCTGAACTGATCTGCAATTCCTCGTTGACGGTCAACAACTCTTCGTTGGTCGATTGCAGCTCTTCGTTCGACGTTTCCAGTTCCTCGTTCGTGGCCTGGAATTCTTCGTTGGTCGATTGCAGTTCTTCGTTGGACGACTGCAATTCCTCGTTCGCCGTCTGCAACTCCTCGATCGTTTGCTGAAGCGCCTCTTGCGTGGACTTGATCTCAAGTTCCATCTTCTCGACATAGGCGCGGTGATCGGAATCAGAGATGTTGCTGGACGGAGTATCCGATTCCTCTTCAAACTTCGCGTTCACGGCAACAAGGCATTGCGTTTCGCCACCGCGCTGGCCCAGGAACGGATAGACCTGTAACTGCACCCTGTTGCCCACGGGCAACGACACGCGATGCCACCGGCCGGTGCGGCGCCCGTTGTTGCGCACGGCGACGGCCATCAGGCTCATGGCCTCGGTTCGCAACGGATCAATCAGCATGCGCACGTTCAGCGAGGTCGACGCCCCCGCCCGGATTTCCATGAAGGGGCTCAGATCGCCCAGCACTTCGATGATGTTTCCGTTCTGGGTACAGATCATGCCATTGGGGGCGACGGACCGGGCCAGCGATGACTCGCGCGCATCGGCGCGCGCGGCCCCGCTTTGCGGTTTCTCGCCGGCGGGGTAGGCACGCATGCCGCCCCGGTACCCGCGCACCGATGAATCGATGGACAATTCGCCCGATATGCCACGGCGCTTGATGTAAACCTTGTCGGCACCCTGTTTGCCTTCAAAAAAGACGCCCATCTCACCCACGGTTTCCGAGGTGCCCACAAATAGCAGGCCACCGGCGGCCATGGCATAATGCAGCCGGCTCAGCACCCGCTCTTGCAGGGCAAGGTTGAAATAGATCAGCAGGTTGCGAATGCTGACCAGATCCACGTTGATGAAGGGCGGGTCCTGAAAGACGTTGTGGTGCGAAAACAGGGTCACGGCCCGCAATTCGGGATGCACGGTGAGTTCCGTGTTGCCGACCTTGAAATACTTGGTCAGCAGGTTGGCCGGAATGTCCGACGCCGCGGCAATGGGGTACACGCCCTTGCGGGCCACTTCGATGGCGTTCTGGTCGATATCGGTGGCAAAGATCTGGACATTGCGTCGCGACAGCATGTCCACACCGCCCAGGATCTCGGCCAGGATGATCGCGATGGAATATGCTTCTTCGCCAGTCGCACAGCCGACAACCCAGACCCTGATCTGGCCGTCCTCTCGCCCGCTCAGCTGTTTTTCGACTTCGCGGTGCAGTTTGTCGAACTGGTCCGGGTCCCGGAAAAAGCGCGTGACCGAGATCAGAAGATCGCGGTGCAGCGCGTCAACCTCGGGCAGGTTGGTGCGGCAATAGTCGACATAGTCGTCATAGGACTGGATCCCCAACGCGGTCATGCGGCGGGCAATGCGCCGGTTCAGGGTATTCTCCTTGTAATCGGCAAAATCGACCTGGGTCCGGGCCAACAGGATACCGAACAATTCGCCCAGGGGCTTGGGTTCGTCCTGCAGGGTGCGCAAGCTGTCCAGATTGCGGGGACGGGCCAGGATCTTTTCAAGATGGGTGCCAACCTGTTCCGGTGACAGGGTCAGATCGATGCACCCCGTCTCGATGGCCGAGGTGGGCATGCCGTCATACTTGGCCGACGCGGGGTCCTGGGCGATGGTGATGCCACCGGCTTCACGGATGGCCTGCACGCCATAGCTGCCGTCGGACCCGGTGCCCGACAGAACAATGCCCATGCAGTTTTCACCCTGTTCGGCGGCAAGGCTCTTGAACAGACGGTCAGCAGACGGCTTGGGCGATGCGGCATGGCCGGACGGGTTGCGCAGGCGCAGCACGCCGTTTTCCAGCACGACGTCGGTGTTCGGAGGCGTGACGTAGATATAGCCGCGCTCCGGATCCGTGTCCGGTTGCAGCTCTCGAACGGGCAGGCTCGTCTCGCGCGAGATCAGGGTCGACAGCACGCTTTTGTGGGTGGGCGACATGTGCTGGGCGATCACATAGACCGCATTGGCGTCCTGCGGCAGGTTCTGCGCCAGCAGCGATACCGCCTCCAGCCCCCCGGCCGAGGCAGCGATGCCGATCATGCGCACAGGCATGTCAATTCCCGCCTGGGTGGTATCGTCAGTGGGTTCGGGGGTGTTTTCCGGCGTGTCCGCGCTCATCAAGTCCTCGGGTATTCGTCGCGGCTATGCGCTTGTCGTTTTGGGGTGGGAATTAGTGCACGTGGCAATACTGATCAATCAAATCCATCAACTGACCGGGCGACACGGGCTTGCTGGCAAACCCGTTCATGCCCAGCTTCGCAATCACCGTGTCGTCGTGGTAATCCACATCCGCAGTGACCGCGATGATCGGGACCGTGTTCGGCGGCTCCTGGCTGCGGATGTATTGTGTGGCATCGATCCCGGACATTTCAGGCATGTGCAGGTCCATCAGGATCAGACCGTAATCGCCCGGGTTCTCGTCCACCGCGTCACAGCCTTCCCGGCCGTTCTCGGCCACATCGACGCGTACGCCCAGCATGTCGATGACCTCTTTCATCATGAAACGACTGAACTGGTCGTCTTCGATCAGGAGAACTTTCTTGCGCTGATGCATCCGATGCGTCCCATCCGCCGAGGCAAACCCCGTTTATCAAAGAGTTGTCCGGCTCACCATACCTCGTCAGATGGGCGGTCGCGCCCAGTCATGCAAGCCATAACTCTACCCTAGCACGAAACGCGGGGGGCGCCAATTTTCTGTGCAGGTCGCGCCAATTCCCTTGCACACCGCACGCGCCCTGCATAGAAGGGCGCGGATTTCGAATGCCGCCCTCCGACCCACGGGGGGCCTTTACCCTATGGGAGCACACATGCAGGTCACCGAGACTCTGAACGAAGGGCTGAAACGCGGCTATGCCATCACCGTGACTGCCGCGGAACTGGACGACAAGGTCAATGAAAAGCTGACCGAGGCGCAGCCAGACGTCGAGATGAAGGGCTTTCGCAAGGGCAAGGTGCCCATGGCCCTGCTGAAAAAGCAGTTCGGCCAGCGCCTGATGGGCGAAGCGATGCAGGAAAGCATCGACGGTGCCATGAACAAGCATTTCGAGGACAGCGGCGACCGCCCCGCCATGCAGCCCGAGGTCAAGATGACCAATGAGGACTGGAAAGAGGGCGACGACGTGCATGTCGAAATGTCCTACGAGGCGCTGCCCGAAATCCCCGAAGTGGACCTGAGCAAGGTCAAGCTGGAGCGTCTGGTGGTCAAGGCCGACGACGCTGCAATCGAGGAAACGCTGGGCTCGCTGGCCGAAAACGCGCAGGACTTCAAGGCGCGCAAAAAAGGCGCGAAGGCCAAGGACGGCGATCAGGTTGTCATGGACTTCCTGGGCAAGGTCGACGGCGAAGCATTCGAAGGCGGGGCTGCCGAGGATTACCCGCTGGTGGTTGGCTCCAATTCCTTCATCCCCGGTTTCGAAGAACAGCTTGTGGGCGTGAAGGCGGGCGAAGAGAAAGCCGTGACCGTGTCCTTCCCCGAAGACTACCAGGCTGACCATCTGGCCGGTAAGCAAGCCGTGTTCGACTGCACCATCAAAGAGGTCAAGGAACCCGTCGCCGCCGAAATCGACGACGAGTTGGCAAAGAAATACGGTGCCGAAGATCTGGACGGGCTGAAAACCCGCATCTCCGAACAGCTGGAAGGCGAATATGCCGGTGCGGCCCGCGCCGTGATGAAACGCGGCCTGCTGGACCAGCTGGACGAGCTGGTCAAGTTCGACCTGCCGCCCAGCCTGGTAGCGGCCGAAGCCAAGCAGATCGCCCACCAGCTCTGGCACGAGGAAAACCCTGACGTCGAAGGCCACGACCACCCCGAGGTCGAGCCAACGGACGAACACAACACACTGGCCGAACGCCGCGTGCGCCTGGGCCTGTTGCTGGCCGAACTGGGTCAGAAGGCAGAGGTCGAAGTGACCGACGCCGAGATGAGCCAGGCCATCATGAGCCAGGCCCGCCAATACCCCGGTCAGGAACGCCAGTTCTTTGAATTCGTGCAGCAAAACGCGCAGATGCAGCAGCAACTGCGCGCCCCGCTGTTCGAGGATAAAGTGGTCGACCACATCGTCGAAAACGCGTCCGTCAAGGACAAGAAAGTCAGCAAGGACGACCTGCAAAAGGCCGTCGAGGCGCTGGAAGACGACGACTAAGTCACCGGCAAACTACCTTGAAAAGGGCTGCACCCCTTGGTGTGGCCCTTTTTTGTGTCCAGATGACATGGGCGCGTCCTCTTGCGGTCCCGCTCCATTCCGCGCCGCTGCCGATCGATGATCAACGCCAGTCGAAGTCCCTGCGAAAGCTCTCCGTGCCAAAGAACGCCTGCGTCTGGTCATCTGCCGGAAACAAGAGTTCGATCTGTATTTCCTGTGCGGTCACGTCTTCCGGGCTACCAAAACCCGCCACCATGGACACCAGGGAAATCACGTCGGGTCCGACGCGGTAACGCTCGATCAACACGCTGGACGCCATGCTTTCGCCAGTGTCTTGCTGGTCAAGGAACGGCAGCAGGTCGTTGCGGTTTTCGACGCGTCGCAAGATGGACGCGGCGTTCGAACGCTCGGCCGCGGCCCGCAGGCGTCGCAGCGTGTGCGGCACTATATCCTCGGGGTTTACCATGAACTGGATCAGGCCCCTGGGATGCAGGGTCAGATCAAACAGATTGCCAAACACCGCGTCCGGCGGCCGCGCGGCCCGTGCGTCTGCAAAGGCGTGATCAATCAGGCGATCATAGGCTTCATTCGTTGTCAGAACACTGCCGCACCGGAACGTCGCAAGGGCGGGGAAAGGGGCATGGTGCGCCAAAAGCATCTCGATGGCCGACCGAGAGGTTGAAAACCCCTGCTCCTCCCATTCAAATGTCGGGCGCGGCGCCCTGTACCCCGCTGCATCATACAAGAGGTTGATGTCTGAAAAGGGCAGGTTCAGGGCCGCGCTCAGCCTGGCCACGACATCCGCCCCCGGGTTCGCGCGGCCACTTTCAAGAAAGCTGATATGCCGTTGCGAGACGTTCGAGGCATGCGCGAGATCCAATTGGGACATGCGGGCGCGGCGCCGCATATGTGCAAGATGCGTTCGGAACTCCATGTCGGAATATGATCACCTGGTAATTGTTTTGATTACCGAACGTGCCGCATCCTTGGTCGACAGACAAGGAGAGACACGATGCTGTACGAAAACTGGAAAACCTGGATCGATACCTTCGAAGCCGCGGCGCAATCCGGCGACTGGTCGGATGCGGCGAACCATCTGACCGAAGACTGCGCCTATGTCGTGGCCGGTGGACCCTACGCCGCCGAGGTGCGGGGCCGCGATGCCGTCATCGAAGGGTTCAAACGGTCGCTCGCGGGGTTTGATGACAAGTTCGACCACCGCGAATGGCGGGCGGGCAAAGTGCGGCTTCACGAACCAAACGGCGTCTCCGCGGTTGTGACCGGAACCTATGAAAAACAGGGCCGCCCTCCGCTGCGCTTTGGCGTCGATGGGCAGTGGTTATTTCGGGGCTCCCGGATCTTCCTGATGGTCGACCTCTACGATCTCGGGCTGGCCGACGCTGCCGACACAATCGACTGGATCGCGGCGCATGGTGCGGATCTGGCTCTGGACGCGTCGTATTCATGAGCGGGCAGGCACTTGTGGGCGGCGCAAGGCTGCCCTTTGCAACCATCGACTGGGGCATGGCCCTGAGGGACCGGATCAACGCCAATCACGACTATGCCAGGCACGCGGCCGACTGGTGCGATCCGATCCTGTTCCATGATACGGATTTTGGCCGTTTTGTCTGGCTGGATATCCAGCGCGGCACATGCCGGGACGTGGCGGCCTGGACCGACGCAGGCGGCGACGGGTAACGTGCCACCGAATTCACCTTCAGCGCGCGCACGGCAACTTGGCAAAAACTGTGCGAAGGCAACCTTCATCCGACGATGGCCCTGGCCACGCGGCGGCTCAAGGTCCAGGGGGACATGCGACGGGTCATGCGCTACGCCCACGCGACCGTCGCGATGGTCAAATCAGCCAAGGAGGTGCCAACGATATGGACCTGATGCGCTGACCAGGCCCCGCGCCGCTAGAAAGCGGCCAGGTCCTGCAAGGTATATCGCGGCATGACCGGAAACTCGGGATCCTCCTCAAACCGGACATCGCTGACCAGGCACATCGCCCCGCAGATCAGCCGTGCCTCCTTCGCCCGCGCATCCACATACCAAAGCCGTCCGCCGGGGGTGGCGACATATCCGTCCGTGTCATCCTCGATATCCGTGCGGATGTCGTCGTAGGACGGGATTTCGGTCAGGAATTCACGGTCATAGGCACCGTGGGTGTGGTACGAGGCCAGCACGGTCACACCCGGTCCTGCGGTCTCGGGGGGCAGGCAACTGGATGTGCCGCCGCGCCGGGCCGGCGTGGCCACATAGCGCCCGGCCGTGTCGACGCCGATCAGCCCGCAATACTCGCGCGCGTCGTTGATGGACTGGCCCTGAAGGCCGTTGAACAGATCGGCGGCAAAGGCGATCTCGGCCTCGGTCTGGGGCAGGGGACGCGGGGCCATGACGATGGCACCCACGGCCACCGGATCGGGGGCGTCGCATGCGGCAAGTACAAGTAGGGCAACAGCAAATCGGCGCGTCATGGGGACACCGTGCACGGGGTTGCGGGCAAAGGTCAACGGGTGCCGACGCAAAGAAAAACCGCGCCCCGGCGGGACGCGGTTCATATCATTCAGACCCGGTGCCGGATCAGGCCTTGGGCGCGTCCTCGGCGTCGCCTTCGGCGGCGTCCTCGGATGCGATGCCTGCGGTCTCGGCCAGGTCTTCGTCTTCGGATGCGGCGGCGCCGATATCGTCGAACAGTTCCTGGATTTCGAACTCAGCGGCGGCTTCCTCTTCGGCGGCCAGTTCCTGGATCGATTTGCCGGACGCTTGCAGTTCCGCCTCTTCTTCCGAGCGGGCGACGTTCAGTTGAATGACAACGTCCACTTCGGGGTGCAACGAGATGTGCACGTCGTGCAGACCCAGTTCCTTGATGGGGTTCGGGATCACGACCTGCTTGCGGTCAACGCTGAAACCTTCGGCGGTTGCCACGTCGGATGCATCGCGCGGTGTGACGGAGCCATAGAGGTTCCCGCCATCGGACGCCTGGCGAATCACGATGAACTGCTGACCATCCAGCTTGTCACCCAGCGCTTCGGCCTCTTTGCGGGTTTCCAGGTTGCGGGCTTCCAGCTGCGCTTTCTGCGATTCGAAGTCGGCGATATTGGCCTCGGAGGCCACCAGCGCCTTCTTCTGCAACAGCAGGTAGTTGCGGGCGTACCCGGGTTT
Organism: uncultured Tateyamaria sp.; assembly: GCF_947503465.1. Classification (NCBI taxonomy): domain Bacteria; kingdom Pseudomonadati; phylum Pseudomonadota; class Alphaproteobacteria; order Rhodobacterales; family Roseobacteraceae; genus Tateyamaria; species uncultured Tateyamaria sp. Next base: position 178,785 of record NZ_CANNDN010000001.1, read on the forward strand.
GACGTCCACGACGTCGCCCATCTGGCCCAGCTTGGCCACACGTTCGAGAAGGATCACTTGCATGGGTCTTCTCCTTATTTCACGGCGTAGGGCAGCAGGGCCAGGAAGCGGGCGCGCTTGATGGCACGGGCCAGTTCGCGTTGCTTCTTGGCCGACACGGCGGTGATACGGGACGGCACGATCTTGCCACGCTCGGAAATGTAGCGTTGCAGCAGGCGCGTGTCCTTGTAGTCGATCGCAGGTGCGTTCTCGCCCGAGAAGGGGCACACTTTACGACGGCGGAAAAACGGTTTTGCAGCCATGGTTTAGCTCCCTTCGCTCAGCGGCGCTCGCGACGGCTGTCGCGTTCGTCACGTTTCTGCATCTGGATCGAGGGGCCTTCGGCATGCTCGTCCACCTTGATCGTCAGAACGCGCATGACGTCGTCATGCAGGCGCATCAGACGTTCCATTTCCTGGATCGCAGGGGCCGGGGCATCGGTGCGCATATAGGCATAGTGGCCCTTGCGGTTCTTGTTGATCTTGTAGGCCATGGTCTTGACGCCCCAGTACTCGTTGTCCACGAGTTGACCGCCATTGTCGGCCAGAACGGTGCCAAAATGTTCGATGAGACCCTCGGCCTGAGTGTTGCTCAGGTCCTGACGGGCAATCATCACATGCTCATAAAGAGGCATGGGACTTCTCCACTTCTATCAAGGCGCATTTCATAGACCGGCCAATGGGCCCTGCGGGTCGGTCACGAGAGACTGCGCGGCAAAACGGGTTTGCAGGGACGCGTCCGTATACACCGCTGGCGCTGCGGTGCAAGGGGCGATCAGGTTTTCCGCGCCATCACGGCCTTTCCTTTGCCGGGCCGCAATTTGGTCACGATTCGCGGACATGAATTGAAAAAACACGCTGGAGGATCACTGCCATGACTGCCACTTTCGACGCCACCACCGACACCGGACCAAACGGCATGTTGAGCCGGTTCGGCGGACCTCGCAACCTGGGCCGCTTTGCCCTGCGCACCGTGGGGGCCGTGCTGGTGGTGGCGGGGATTGGCGTCTGGCTGGAACCCACGGCCTATCCCGGCCCCGACCTCGTGGCGATGAAACTGGGCCTGTCGCTGTTTCTGAGCCTGGCGGGCTTCTTGATCCTGCACGACCGTGATGCGGATCAGGGACCCGAACTGCATATCGACACGGTCCGGCGCGAAGTCCGCCTGGTCAAGTCGACCGGTGGCAGGCACAGCGTCCTGGACCGCACACCGCTGCGCGATCTGGGCAAGGCCGAAGACCTGGGCGACACCGTGCGCCTGTCCGCCGCCAATGGCGAAGTGCTGGGCTGCGTCTCGATGGCGGACCCACAGGTCAGGGCCCGTCTGTGCGGCGCACTTCAGGATGCGGGCAAACTCTGACCGCCAGGCCCAATGCCTTCGGCACATGGGCGATGTTCAGCCGCGCGCACGATATGTTGACCAATGTGCAGTTGCCTCTGCGGCAATCTGCGACATGTTCTCCACATACTGAAACTCTTGTGGAGCATGTCCCATGAAATCCCTCCTCCTCGCCACGGCTTTGGCCACATCCGCATCTTTCGCCTTTGCGGCTGAACGCTACACGCTCGATTCAAGCCACAGCCAGGTGCTGTTTTCCTACAACCACCTCGGCTTCTCGACGACTTGGGGCATGTTCTCGGGCTTTGAAGGCGAGATCATGTTCGATCAGGACAATCCCGCCAATTCCAGCGTGACCGTGTCGATGCCCACCAAATCGATGTTCACCGGCTGGGAACAGCGCGACGGCCACTTCATGTCGGCAGATTTTTTCGGGGCCACGGACGAGGACCTGATCACCTTCACGTCGACCGCCATCGAAGTCACGGGCGAGGGCACGGCAAAGATCACCGGTGACCTGACCATGAATGACGTCACCAAGTCGGTTGTTCTGGACGCGACCCTGAACCAGGCGGGATCAAACCCGCTGAACCAGAAAGACTGGGCCGGGTTCAACGCGACAACCACGCTTTTGCGCTCTGATTTTGGGGTTGGCGCCTTTGCGCCAGCGGTGAGCGACGAGGTGCAGGTCCAGATCTCGGTCGAGGCGGAAAAGGCCGAGTAACGCCACCACTCGCGATCATTTCGAGGGCCGTGCGATCCGTTCGCATGGCCCTTTTTCGTGGCTGCTGTCGAAAGGCCGCGCAGATGCGCGACATGATTTTATTCAGGAGGGTCTTTTCAGCCCCTCCTGGCAGATGCCTCAGGCGGTCGTATTTTTGGTCGAAAGAAGGGCCTTGGTCCTACTCTGCTGCGGCCCGCGTCGCGGTGAGCGCGACGTTGACCTCCACGGCGAATTTGAGCGAGCTTTCATCGGCCATCGTGGCGCCCACGTTGAAGTCGCGCCGGTCCAGCGTCAGCCCGCCTCTCATGGACGCGGCGTCGCCGTCGATGGAGAGGCCGAAGGGCAGGGTGACCGGCATCGACTGGCCCTTTATGGTCAGCGTGCCCTGCGCCTCGTAGCCGTCCACCACCGGCACGATGTCGGCGATGTAGGTGGCGGTGGGAAATTCGGCCGTGTTGAAGAAATCGGGACCCATCGCCTGGTCCGTCACGGACCCCAGGGTGAGCGATCCGATGGACACTGTCACCTCGACCGCGCCTGCAACCCCGTTTTCGACCGTTTCATCAAAGCTGATGGCGGCGGTCCAATCGGCGAACTGCCCGTCCACCTCAGAGCCCAGTTGTGTCACCACGATGCCAAGCGTGCCGTCCTGCACCTGCCAGTCCGACTGGACCTCTTCGAGCTCTGCGGCCGCGGTGCCGCCATGGGGGGCGTAGACACCCAGTGCCGCACCGCCCGACAGGGCCAGCGCCCACAGCGCCAGCGCGGCGGTGATCGGGGCGGCATGTTTATGCTCGGGCGTTGTGGCAGGCACCTCCGTGCGGCCAAACCACATGCGCCGCAGCGTGGCGTCCTTGTCGATGACATGGTGTTTCAGGGCCCCCGCGATATGCAACAGCAGTGCCACGCCCAGCACCTTGGTCAACACCCAATGCGCCCCCCCCATGGCACCGGCCAGTGCTTCGGATTTGGGGACAAGGGGCAGGTTCTGCCCGAACGGCCACCAGATCGGGGCAAAACCGCTGGCGGCGGCATGGTGTATCCACCCCGACAGCGGCACCACGACGAGGCTGCCATAGAGTAGCCAGTGCACGGTTTCGGCGGCCAGGCTCTCCATCTTGCGGTCCGGATGCAGCAGGCCGGGTTTGGGTTGGCTGATCGCCCAGGCGATGCGCGCAAGGGCCACGAAGAACACCGCAACCCCCAATGTCTTGTGCAGCGAAAACAACCACGCCGTGCGGGCGATGAACGCATCGGACGTCTCGGCCCCGGATTTCAGCGCATAGGCCATGTCATTGGCGATCAGACCCAGGGGCATAAGCGTGATGATCAGCAGGGCGGTCAGCCAGTGAAAGGTCTTGGACAGGCTGCCGTAGCGGTCAGCGGTGTTGGCAAGGGCCATGTGTGGTCTCCGAACGTTGCGCATGGGTGTAACACCCTTGTCCCTAATGTTATGCATCTGGTCGTTCGGACAACCGCCAATTCTTGCACAGATGTCGTGCGGGCCTCTCTTGTCTGGTCGGGTCGGGGCGATTACACCCGTGGACGAAGAACACCAAAAGGGGGGCAGGCCATGAGCGTGGCATTCGTATTTCCGGGGCAGGGAGCCCAGACCGTGGGCATGGGCAAGGCGCTGGCCGAGGCCTATCCCGCCGCACAGGCCGTCTTTGACGAGGTGGATGAGGCGCTGGGCGAAAAGCTGTCGAGCCTGATCTGGGACGGCAACCAGGACACGCTGACCCTGACGCGCAACGCGCAACCCGCCCTGATGGCGACTTCCATCGCGGCGATGCGCGCGCTTGAGGCCGAAGGGATCACCATCGACCGGGCCAGTTTCGTGGCCGGGCATTCCTTGGGTGAATATTCGGCCCTCTGTGCGGCAGGGGCGCTCAGTGTCGCGGATACCGCGCGGTTGCTGCGCACACGTGGGCAGGCAATGCAGGACGCGGTGCCCGTGGGCGTGGGCGCGATGGCGGCCCTTCTGGGCCTCGACTTCGACACCGCGGCCCAGGTGGCGCAAGAGGCCGCGGCGGGCGAAGTGTGCGAAGCGGCCAATGACAACGACCCAAGCCAGGTGGTGGTGTCGGGTCACACCGGCGCGGTCGAACGGGCGGTCGAGATCGCCAAGACACGCGGTGCCAAGCGGGCCGTGATGCTGCCTGTCTCTGCCCCGTTCCATTGCAGCCTGATGGAGCCTGCGGCAGGCGTCATGGCCGAAGCGCTGAGCCACGTGGATATCGACGCACCGGCTGTTCCGATTGTGCCCAACGTGACCGCGCATAGCTGCAAAAGCGCGACGCTCGTGCGCAATCATCTGGTGGATCAGATCACCGGGTCGGTCCGTTGGCGCGAAAGCGTCCTGTACATGGCGGGCGAAGGCGTGACCGAGATCTGGGAGATCGGTGCGGGCAAGGCGCTGTCGGGCATGATCCGGCGTATCGACCGGTCCATCGCCACCCGCGCCGTTGGCACGCCCGATGACATCAAGGCGGCGCTGGATGGCTGATCTGGTCACCTTGCCGCCCGACACCCTGGGCGGTGTGATCGATACGGTGCCGTTTGCCGGACGGTTCCAGCTGATCCCGGATGTCTTCGGGCGTATGGATTCGCTCTTGGGCCAGTCCGGCATCTTCTATGCCGGGCCGCAGACCGCGCTCTACCGTGTGGACGGTGACGATATGGAGATCCGCATCGGCGTGCCGCTGCCCCACCCACTTCCCGGTTTCACGATGTTCGATGTGGCCGAAACACAGGCCCTGCACATACGCCATCACGGGGCATTCGATACGCTGCCCGGGGTCTATCAGGCGTTGACGGCCGATGTGGAACAGCGTGGCCTTGTCCGGACAGGGTGGGCGCGCGAGGTCTACCGGTTCGTGGCCAAGGACGCGTCCCTGAATATCTGCGACGTCTATATGGACGTGGCGCAAGCTTGAAGAAAAAGAGGTTCATATGTTTGATCTGACAGGAAAATCCGCGCTGATCACCGGCGCGTCGGGCGGCATCGGGGCCGAGATCGCGCGCGTGCTGCACGGGGCCGGGGCCACGGTGGGCCTGAGCGGCACGCGGACCGTCCCGCTTGAGGCGCTGGCGGGTGAGTTGGGCCCGCGGGCGCATGTACTGCCCTGTAACCTGAGCGATCCGGACGCCGTGGACGCGTTGCCCAAGCAGGCGATCGAGGCGATGGGCGCGGTCGATATCCTCGTGAACAATGCAGGCATCACCCGCGACAACATCTTCATGCGGATGTCGGATGACGAATGGCAGTCGGTGATCAACGTGAACCTCACCTCGACCTTCAAGCTGTGCAAGGGGGTCATGCGGGGCATGATGAAGGCGCGCTGGGGACGGATCGTGAATATCTCGTCCGTGGTGGGGGCCACCGGCAACCCGGGCCAGGCCAACTATGCGGCGTCGAAGGCGGGTATGGTCGGCATGTCCAAAAGCCTGGCCTACGAGGTGGCAAGCCGCGGGATCACCGTGAATGCCATTGCGCCGGGGTTCATCGCCACGGCGATGACGGACAAGCTGACAGAGGATCAAAAGACTGGAATCATGGGGCAAATTCCCGCCGGTCGCATGGGCGAGGCGCATGAAATCGCCGCCGCCACGCTGTATCTGGCCAGCCCCGAAGCGGCCTATGTCACGGGCACGACCTTGCACGTCAATGGCGGCATGGCCATGTTGTAGGCGCTAACACTCGGCGTCTTGCCATCTTTTAGGGATGTGCTATAGGCGGCGCAGATTCCGGCAACGGGCCATACGCTTGGCCCAATGCCTCACCGCCCCAAGGGGGCAAGACCAGAGCCCCGAAACGATGGGGACACCACTTGGGGGCGCGAATATTTGCCCCGGAAAAATGAGGACAGTCATATGAGCGACATCGCCGATCGCGTAAAGAAGATCGTTGTGGAACACCTGGGTGTGGACGAAGAGAAGGTCAGCGAAAACGCATCCTTCATCGACGATCTGGGCGCAGACAGCCTGGACACCGTTGAGCTGGTTATGGCGTTCGAAGAAGAGTTCGGGATCGAGATTCCCGATGACGCGGCTGAAACCATCCAGACATTTGGCGACGCTGTGGGCTTTATCACCAAGGCATCGTAAGACATTCGGGCATCTGCCCGATCCGGCGGCGTTCTTTCTTGCGGAAGGGCGCCGTTTTTTTGTGGCTGCGCATTGGGGCCTTGCCTTTGGTGTCCCCGCGGGGACAAGCTTGGACAAAACAAACATAGTGTTCGGGCAGGACAACATTCATGGGCAGACATGTGCCGACAATCAACACGGCGCGCGTGACCTTGCGCGCAATGCGGCCGGGCGAATTTGATCGCTTTGCCGAGATCTGGGCCATGCCGGACGTGGCCAAATATGTCGGGGGCACGCCGCGCGATCGCAGCGAAAGCTGGAAGGCTTTTCTGACGAATGCGGGACACTGGCAGGTCACGGGGTTCGGCCAATGGGGGATCGAGGATCACGCGACCCAGCGACTGGTGGGGCAGGTCGGGTTCTTCTACGGCGCACGCGGTCTGGGCGCGGATTTTGATGACAGGCCCGAAGCGGGCTGGGTGCTGGCCCCCGAAGCGCAGGGGCGCGGGCTGGGGATTGAAGCCGTGCAGGCCGCGCATGACTGGTTCGACCGCGTGGTGACCGGGCCTCTGGTCTGCATGATGGATCCCGCCCATGAGGCATCAGCGCGGATTGCAGAGAAGTTGGGGTATGTCGACATGCGGATGGCGGAGGATGACGCGGGACCCATTCAGCTGAAGCTGCGCAAGTCTCCGCCGCAGACGTGATCTGATTGAGCGCCTGACGGCGCATTCCATGATTGAATTTGCGCGTCCACGCACCGGTGTGGCGCTGGTGACGGAGGCGTGAGAGGGGTTTCGAAGGAGACGCGTGGGCCTGCGCAGGTGACACTTTGTGAGAAACGCTTCAGGCTCACCAAAGCGAAACATCTTTCGCATCTGATCCACCTTTGTTGCTCTGGCTATGACGCATCATCGGCTCCGCCCCAAGGTAAATAGCCGTATCCCCGCGGTGCGGGGCCCCTCGGCGATTGACCTTGGCCCGTATCCGCTCATGCGTCCTATCCGACGCAGCAAAGGCGGCTCCGAAGCGAAAGAGGTCGCGACGGCGTAGGCCGACGCGACCGGTGGCAAGGGCTGCTTTTGCCAAGCAAAAGCTGCCAGCCACACCGTTGATCCATGGGGCGCGCCGGTCCCCGACGGCGTAGGCCGACGCGACCGGTGGCAAGGGCTGCTTTTGCCAAGCAAAAGCTGCCAGCCACACCGTTGATCCATGGGGCGCGCCGGTCCCCGAGGGCGTAGGCCGACGCGACCGGTCGCAAGGGCTGCTTTTGCGTGCAAAAGTCATCAGCCAGTCTGCGCTGCCTTTGCGCGCGCACTCTGCGTCGGGACTTGAACAGGGCGCACCCGGCGCGGTAAGAGGCGGGCCAGAATTGATGAGGGGCATGAGCAGATGCGCAGAGTTGTCGTGACGGGTCTTGGACTGGTGACGCCATTGGCCGACGGGGTCGAGGCAAGCTGGAGCCGTATTCTGGATGGCCAGTCGGGCGCGGGGCCGATCACCGGCTTTGATCCCGAAGGTCTGGCCACCACCTATGCCTGCGAAGTGCCCCTTGGGGACGGCACTGACGGCACCTTCAACGCCGACACCTATATGGAGCCCAAGGAACAGCGCAAGGTCGACACCTTTATCATGTTCGGTCTGGCCGCGGCGCAGCAGGCGGTGGAAGATGCGGGGTGGATTCCTGAGGATACCGAGAGCCTTGAGCGCACCGGCGTGCTGATCGGGTCGGGCATCGGCGGGCTGAATTCCATCGCCAACACCGCCGTGATGATGGAAGAGAAGGGGCCGCGCCGTGTGTCGCCCTTCTTTGTGCCCGGTGCGTTGATCAACCTGATCTCGGGTCAGGTGAGCATCCGTTACGGGTTCAAGGGGCCGAACCATTCCGTTGTGACCGCCTGTTCCACGGGCGCGCACGCCATTGGCGACGCGAGCCGCCTGATCCAGCATGGAGATGCGGATGTGATGATCGCCGGCGGGGCCGAGGCGGCGATCTGCAAGATCGGGATTGCGGGCTTCAATGCGTGCAAGGCCCTGTCGACCAAGCGTGCGGATGATCCGAAGGCGGCAAGCCGCCCCTATGACGCGGACCGTGACGGGTTTGTCATGGGTGAGGGTGCGGGCATCGTGGTACTTGAGGAATATGAGCACGCGGTTGCACGGGGCGCCCGGATCTATGCCGAGGTGAAGGGCTATGGCCTGTCCGGGGATGCCTACCATATCACCGCGCCGTCCGAGGATGGCGAGGGCGGCGAGCGGTCCATGCGCGCGGCGCTGCGCAACGCGGGGCTGGAGCCGTCGGATATCGACTATATCAATGCGCATGGCACATCGACCATGGCCGACACGATCGAGTTGGGCGCTGTCGAGCGCCTGCTGGGGGATCATGCGGGCAATGTCACCATGTCCTCGACCAAGTCGGCCACGGGGCACCTTTTGGGGGCGGCGGGTGCGATCGAGGGCATCTTCTCGATCCTCGCGATCCGCGATCAGGTCTGTCCGCCGACGATCAATCTGGACAATCCGGCCGTTGAGACGCCCATTGATCTGGCACCGAATGCCAAGCGGGCGCGCAAGGTGGAGTATGCCCTGTCCAACAGCTTTGGTTTTGGCGGCACCAATGCCAGCGTGATCTTCGGGAAGGTCAGCTGATGTGGCGATCCATCGCCTCGAACGCGCTGACATTTCTGATCGTGGCCCTGTTTGTGCTGGGCGGCGTGATCCTGTGGGGACGCGGCCAATATGAGGGGCCGGGCCCGCTGAGCCAGGCCATTTGCGTGCAGGTGGACCGCGGGTCGAATTTCAGCCGGGTGAGTGCCGATCTGGAAGACCAGGGGGCGGTGAGCCATGGCTGGATTTTCCGGACGGGTGCGGATTATGCCGGCAAGACATCACAGTTGAAGGCCGGGAGTTTCCTAGTCGAACCCGGCGCCTCGATGGAAGAGATCGTGGACGTGGTGACCCGGGGCGGGGCAAGCACCTGCGGCACCGAAGTGGTCTACCGCATCGGGGTGAACCGGTTGAGCGCGCAGGTGCGCGAGCTGGACCCCGCGACCAACCGCTTTGTGGAGCGGGCGGAGTTTCAACCAGGTGAGGATGCGACCCCGGACATCTATGCCGAGGTGCGCGACGCGCAGGACACGCGTTATCGCATTGCCCTGGCCGAAGGGGTGACCAGCTGGCAGGTGGTGGATGCGCTGCGCAACATGGATGTCCTTTCGGGTGACGTGGCCGAGATCCCGCCCGAGGGGGCGCTGGCGCCGGACAGCTACGAAGTGCGCAACGGCGATGACCGGGCGGGCGTTTTGGTGCAGATGGCGGAACAGCAGGAATTGTGGGTCTCTGCCGCGTGGGAAGCGCGTGACCCGGACCTGCCACTGGAGAGCCCGGAAGAGTTGCTGACACTGGCCTCGATCATCGAGAAGGAGACGGGTGTGGCCGAGGAACGTGGGCAGGTGGCGTCCGTGTTCGTCAACCGTCTGAACCGTGGCATGCGCCTGCAGACGGACCCGACGGTGATCTATGGCATCACGCGCGGACAGGGTGTGCTGGGGCGCGGCTTGCGCCGGTCGGAACTGCGCGCGGCGACGCCCTGGAACACCTATGTCATCCAGGGCCTGCCGCCGACGCCGATTGCGAACCCCGGTCGCGCCAGCCTGATGGCGGCAGCCCAGCCTGAAGAGACGCCGTACGTGTTCTTCGTGGCGGACGGGACCGGCGGTCACGCCTTTGCCGAGACGCTGGATGAGCACAACCGCAATGTCGCGCGCTGGCGCGAGATCGAGGCCGAGCGGGCCAATCAGAGTGATGGTGGGTGACGTCCGGTGCGGTGCGCAGTGAATGCGCACCCTACGGGCCTGGGTGAGGGCGGACGATTGATTGCCCCATTTGTCCCCGCGGGGACACGCAAGGGTTGTTGAACGTTCTCAGGCGGTTACCGCCTGCGTTAACCACATCTTAACCCGTCAGGTAAGAATTTGTTAATGGTACCGTACGGTTAGTGCCCGTTGCTCATCCGGAAATCGCTTGACTCTGCGAACGGTCACACGTATAACTTGTGCCAAGCTAGGAGAAGTGGGCAAGCGGCCCCGGGGTGACCCGGAGGTCGCTTTTTCATTTCGCTCGTGCGGAGACAATCCCAACGCATGAGAGGTCATTTCATATGGCATTGATTACCCCGGAGGCTGAAGAGGCCCGCAGCGAAGAGCTTGTCTCGTCGATGCAGGCATCGCTCGCTGAATTGCGACAGACAATCCAAGCCTTCAAAGAAGAGGCAGGTGCCGGGGAGGAACTGAAGGAAACCGAGGTGAAACGCCACCTGACGTCGTTGCAGACGCTGGTGGTGAGCCTTCAAGGAGCGGAGCAAAAGCTTGACAAGTTCAGAGAAGCCCGCAGCGGCATTGTCCAGAACGGATATGCCCTCAACCTTGACTTTGCCCGCGCTGAGGTTCGGTGCGCGCTTGGTCGCCTCCGCGCCTGTGGAGGCGCAGGAGCGGTTTCTGAGTGAGTTGGGAGAGGGCGCCTTGGGCGCCCTCCCTTTTCTGTTCGAGTTCTGGGCCATGGAACATCAGCTGCCACCCGAGGGGGATTGGCGCACCTGGGTCATCATGGGCGGGCGCGGCGCGGGCAAGACGCGGGCCGGGGCCGAATGGGTCCGGTCGATGGTCGAGGGGCCGATGCCGCTGGACAAGGGCAAGGCCAGGCGCGTGGCATTGGTGGGCGAGACCATCGAGCAGGTGCGTGAGGTCATGGTGTTCGGGGAAAGCGGGCTTTTGGTCTGTACGCCGTCGGACCGGCGCCCGAAGTTCAATGCGAGCCGGAAGATGCTGGAATGGCCCAACGGCGCCATTGCCACCATTCATACGGCCCATGACCCGGAAGGGTTGCGGGGGCCGCAATTTGATTGTGCCTGGGTGGACGAGCTGGCCAAGTGGAAGCGCGGCCAGGAGACCTGGGACATGCTGCAATTTGCCTTGCGGCTGGGCGATGACCCGCGTTGCTGCGTCACCACGACGCCGCGCAATGTCGAGGTTTTGAAGGATTTGCTGGCGCAAGGCTCGACCGTGATGACCCATGCACCGACCGAGGCGAACGCCGCCAATCTGGCGTCATCGTTTCTGGACGAGGTGCGCCGTCGCTATGCCGGGACCCGGCTGGGTCGGCAGGAGTTGGAAGGTGTGTTGCTGAGCGATGCCGAGGGGGCGTTGTGGACCACGGCGATGCTGGATGCGGTGCGGCGCAGGCGCAAGCCGAAGCTGGACCGTGTTGTCGTCGGGCTGGACCCCGCGGTGAGTGCGGGCCGTTCCGCGGACGCCTGCGGCATCATTGTTGCGGGGGTGTCGATGGATGGCCCGCCGCAGGACTGGCGCGCCCATGTGATTGCCGATTGTACGGTGCAGGGTGTCGGGCCGAACGGCTGGGCACGGGCCGCGATCGCGGCGATGGACAGGTACAAGGCGGACCGGTTGGTGGCCGAGGTGAACCAGGGTGGGCAGTTGGTCACGGAAGTGATCCGGGGCGTGGACCCGCTGGTGTCGTTGAAGACGGTGCATGCCAGTAAGGGCAAGGTGGCGCGGGCCGAGCCCGTGGCTGCGCTTTATGAACAGGACCGGGTGACCCATGCGTTGGGTCTGGGGCCGCTTGAGGATCAGATGACGCGGATGACGCGGGTTGGATATGAGGGTGAGGGATCACCTGACCGGGTGGATGCGTTGGTATGGGCCTTGCACGAGTTGATGATTGAGCCGGCGAACGCCTATCGGCGACCGGGCATACGCAGTTTGTGAGCGACCCTCCGGGGGGAGTTTATTTGGCAAGATGAAAGAGCGGGGCGGTGCCCTGTTCGGTGAGGCGGTTCTGATTGGAGCCGCCTTTTTCTTTGGACGACGTTCAATGGATTTTGGGCCGGGCGGCCCTTTGGGATCAAAAGGAGACCCTTCGTGTTTGATTTCTTTCGAAACCGGGCTGTGGCGGATGTACCAGAGCAGAAGGCAAGTGCGACGGGGAAGGTTGTGGCCTGGCAGACGGGGGGGCGTGTGGCCTGGTCCCCGCGCGATGCGGTGTCCCTGACGCGCGCGGGATTTTCCGGGAACCCGGTCGGGTTCCGGTCCGTCAAGCTGATTGCCGAGGCCGCGGCGGCGTTACCCTTGGTGTTGCAGGATATGGAGCAGCGGTTTGAAGCGCATCCGCTGTTGAGCCTGATCAAGCGACCCAATCCCGGGCAGGGGCGGGCGGAGTTGCTGGAAGCGCTTTATGCGCAGCTTTTGCTGTCCGGGAACGCCTATGTCGAGGCGGTGGCGGGTGAGAGTGGCGCGCCGCTGGAGTTGCATGTGCTGCGATCGGATCGGATGTCGGTGGTGCCGGGGGCGGATGGCTGGCCTGTGGCCTATGAATATGCGGTGGGTGGCGCGAAGCATCGTTTTGATGCGACCGGCGCGGTGAGCCCGATCTGTCATATCAAGTCGTTTCACCCGCAGGATGATCATTACGGGTTCTCGCCCATGCAGGCGGCGGCGATGGCGCTGGATGTGCATACGGCGGCGTCGCGCTGGTCGAAGTCGCTGCTGGACAATGCCGCACGTCCGTCCGGTGCCATTGTGTACCGTGGGTCGGACGGGCAGTCGCAACTGTCCGGCGATCAGTACGAGCGGTTGGTGAGCGAGATCGAGACCAACCATTCAGGCGCGCGCAATGCCGGGCGGCCCATGCTGCTGGAAGGTGGTCTGGACTGGAAGCCGATGGGCTTTTCGCCGTCGGACATGGAGTTTCAGAAGACCAAGGAAGCGGCGGCGCGGGAGATTGCGTTGGCCTTTGGGGTGCCGCCGATGCTGCTGGGCATTCAGGGCGATGCGACCTATGCCAATTATCAGGAGGCGAACCGGGCGTTTTACCGTCTGACTGTGCTGCCCCTGGCGACCCGTGTTGCGGCGGCCCTGGCCGAGTGGCTGGGTGCGCATACCGGCGAGGATGTGGTCCTGGCCCCGGATCTGGATCAGGTGCCTGCCTTGTCCGCCGAGCGCGATGCGCAGTGGGCGCGGGTGGCGGGTGCTGAATTCCTGAGCGTGGCCGAGAAGCGGCGTCTGCTGGGCCTGCCTGCCGTGGCCGAGGACGGTGCGGATGGATGATGCGCGGCTTTGGGAAAAATTCGCCTGTGGGCCGGGGTTGAAACTGGAGGCCCATGAGCGCCTGACGGATGTGCATTTTGCCAATATTTCCAGCCGGTTGGATCGGCTGGAGATGTTGATGGAGCGGTTGGAAAAGCGGCTTTGGCTGACCGTTTATGGCGTTGTCGCCGTGGTTCTGGCGACCGGGTTTCAATCGATCATGGCGGCGATCCCACACTGAACAAGAAGGAGAGAGCAGATGCAGGCAGAGACCGGTCTGGAGACGAAATTTGCGCGCTTTGGCGAGGGTGTCGAGGTGCAGGACGGCACGGTGATCGAGGGCTATGCCAGCCTGTTTGGTGCCTGTGATCAGGGCGGGGATGTGGTGGGCAAGGGCGCCTATGCGGCGTCCTTGAAGGCCATCGCTGCCGAAGGGCGCAGTGTGAAGATGCTGTGGCAGCATGATCCCGCGTACCCCATCGGCGTATGGGACGAGGTGCGGGAAGATGCCAAGGGGCTTTGGGTGAAGGGGCGGCTGTTGCCGTCCATCGCCAAAGGCCGTGAAGCGGCGGAACTGATCGGGGCGGGGGCCATTGATGGGCTGTCCATCGGGTACCGGACCGTGAAGGCCACAAAGAATGACAAGGGCCAGCGGCTCTTGACTGAACTGGAGCTTTGGGAGGTGTCGCTGGTGACCTTCCCGATGCTGCCCAGTGCGCGGGTTGCGGCCAAGGCCGAAGAGATGTCTTCGGATCAGGACGCGTGCCTGCGTGACATGGCGGCGGCCCTGCGGGCTGCGCGCGCGGAGTTGGCGCAGCGCTAGCGCGCGGGGCCGTTTCACACCAACCATCAAGGACATGCTGATGAGCAAGACCGAGATCAAGGCTCGGGCCGGGGAAGGTTTGTCCCCCGCCCAGGACGTGGCCGAAGCCGTGCAGGGTTTCGTCACGGAATTCAAAGGCTTTCAAGCCGAACTTCAAACCAAACTTCAACAAACGGAAGAGCGACTGACCATGCTGGATCGGAAAAACATGACTGCGGCGCGCACCCCTCTGGCTGGTGCCGTCGATGCGGGTGCCCCCCATCAAAAGGCCTTCAACGCCTATCTGCGTTCGGGTGAAGATGATGGCCTGCGCGGCCTGGAACTGGAGGGCAAATCGCTGTCCACGGCGGTGAATTCGGATGGCGGTTACCTCGTCGATCCGGCGACATCGGAATCGGTGAAATCGGTGCTGAACGCGACCGCGTCGATCCGTTCGATCGCGTCCGTGGTGAATGTCGAGGCGACATCCTATGACGTGCTGGTGGACCACACGGATGTGGGCGCAGGCTGGGCCACGGAAACCGGCACGCAGGCCGAGACCGACACCCCCACCATCGACCGCATCACCATCCCGCTGCACGAGCTGTCGGCCCTGCCCAAAGCGTCGCAGCGTCTGCTGGATGACAGCGCGTTTGACATCGAAGGATGGCTGGCCGGTCGTATTGCCGACAAGTTTGCCCGTGCCGAAGCGGCGGCCTTCATCAACGGTGACGGCATCGACAAGCCCAAGGGTTTCCTGACGCACACATCCGTCGACAACGACGTCTGGGCCTGGGGCAACCTTGGCTATGTGCCCACGGGTGTGGATGGTGACGTGACCGCCGACGCGATCATCGACGTCGTGTATGCGCTGGGTGCGGAATACCGTGCCAACGCGACATTTGTCATGAACTCGAAAACCGCTGGCCTGGTGCGCAAGCTGAAGGACAATGATGGCCGTTTCCTGTGGTCCGACGGTCTGGCCGCCGGTCAACCTGCGACCCTCATGGGCTATCCGGTTCTGATTGCCGAGGACATGCCTGATGCGGGTTCGGATGCAGATGCCATCGCCTTTGGCGACTTCAATGCAGGCTACACCGTGGCCGAGCGTCCCGACCTGCGTGTTCTGCGTGACCCCTTCAGCGCCAAGCCGCACGTCCTGTTCTATGCCACCAAGCGCGTGGGCGGTGACGTGAGCGACTTTGCCGCGATCAAGCTGCTGAAATTCGCTGTCGCCTAAGGGCTGAGAGCGGATGGCCGGGGGTGGGCGACTGCCCCCGGTTCCGGGCGCGCGCCGACAGTGCGCCGTGTTGTCTAGCTGCTCCCCTCCGTCCGAGCAACGCGGACTGGCGCGCGCCCGGGCCTTTGGAGCCGAGGGGCAGAGATTTCTGGAGATGGTCCATGATTTTGAACGAAGAGACCACGGTGCCTGATGCCGCGCTGCCGGTCGAAGAATTCAAGGCGCATTTGCGCCTGGGCAGCGGGTTTGGCAATGACAGCGTGCAGGATGCGGTGCTGATCAGTTTCCTGCGGGCTGCGGTCACAGCGATCGAGGCGCGGACAGGCAAGGTTCTGATCGCGCGCGATTTCTTGCTGTCGGTGACGTCGCTGGCCGCACCGGATGCGATTGTGCTGCCGGTTGCCCCCGTGACGGCCGTGACGGCCGTCGCCCGAATTGATCGCACCGGCACGGAGACGGAGATGTCCGGCGATGTGTATTGGCTGGAGCGCGACGCGCACCGTCCGCGTGTGCGGTCGGTTGGTCATGTGTTGCCACACATGCCTGTTGCCGGTTCGATCAGCGTTGCCTTCACTGCCGGTTACGCGGCGGTGTGGTCCGAGTTGCCCGCCGATCTGGCGCAGGCCGTCATGCTGCTGGCCGCGCACTACTACGAGTTCCGGAACGAAACCAGCCTGAGCGAGGGCTGCATGCCCTTTGGGGTTACCAGCCTGATCGAGCGCTACAAGCCGATGCGCTTGGGCGGGGGTGTCCGGTGAAGACGCCGCGCCTGAACCGGCGCCTGACCCTTGAAAGCCCGTCGCGGGTGTCTGATGGCGCGGGCGGTTTTGTCGAAAGCTGGGTCCCATTGGGTGTGTTGTGGGCCGAACTGGTGGCTCGCACGGGTCGTGAGACTGTCGTCACGGGTGCCGCGGTGTCTGCGGTGCCTTATGCCGTGGTTGTGCGTGGTGCCCCTGTCGGCCACCCCGAACGACCGATCCCCGAGCAGCGGTTTCGCGATGGCAACCGCCTGTTTCACATTCGCAGCGTGGCCGAGCGCGATCCCGGGGGGCGCTATCTGGTCTGCATGGCTGATGAGGAGATCGCGATATGAGTTATGCCGTTTCCGCCGCCTTGCAGAGTGCCGTCTTTGCGGCTGTTGCCTCGGACATCGCTGTTGGGGATGCGGTGGGTGACGCCGTTTACGACGCGTTGCCCAGCGGGGCCTTGCCCAGCATCTACATCAGCATTGGCCCAGAGACTGTCAAAGTCGCTGACGACATGACCGGCAGCGGAGCCATCCACAACTTTGTCGTGTCCGTGGTCACGGACGTGCCCGGATTTTTCGCGGCCAAGGAGGTCGCGGGCGCCGTGTGTGACGTGCTGCACGATGCGGATTTGACGCTGAACCGGGGTACCCTGGTGTCCCTGCGTTTTGAACGGGCCCGCGCCATCAAGATCGACAAGGGCACGGGCCGCCGCATTGACCTGACGTTCCGCGCGCGGACCGAAGACAACTAACCATTTCAATTCAAACGGAGAAAACCCATGGGTGCTCAGAACGGAAAGGACCTGCTTCTGAAGGTCGACATGACCTCGGACGGGCAGTTCGAAACCATTGCGGGTCTGCGGGCCACACGCGTCAGCTTTAACGCCGAGAGCGTGGATGTGACCAGCCTGGAGAGCCAAGGCGGGTGGCGTGAACTGTTGGCGGGGGCCGGTGTGCGGTCCGCCAACATCACCGGTGCCGGCGTCTTCAAGGATGAGGGCACGGACGAGCGTGCGCGCCAGATCTTCTTTGACGGGGAGACCCCGAGTTTTCAGGTCATCATCCCTGATTTCGGCATCGTCGAGGGCCCGTTTCAGGTGACGTCGCTGGAGTACTCGGGCAGCCACAATGGCGAGGCCACATACGAGATGTCGCTGGCCTCGGCTGGTGCGGTCACCTTCACGGCGCTTGTGGCCTGATGACCAATCCATGGAGGGGAGAGGTCACGCTTGTCATCGAGGGGCAGCCGCAGGTGATGCGGTTGACCCTTGGGGCGCTTGCCGGTCTTGAAACAGCGCTGGCCGAGCCATCACTGGTGGCGTTGGTGGAGCGGTTCGAAACGGGCCGGTTTTCAAGCGTGGATGTATTGGCCGTGTTGAAGGCGGGCTTGCAGGGGGGCGGTGCGTCCTTTGATCCTGCAGCGCTGGATCACGCCGATATTGCCGGTGGTCCCATGGGGGCGGCCCGCGCTGCGGCCGAGTTGATCGCCCGCGCCTTTGTGGTGCCGGACGCATGACCAAGAGACTGGACTGGCCCGCCTTGATGCGGGCCGGGATGCAGGGGCTGCGCCTGACGCCTGACGCGTTCTGGGCGCTGACCCCTGCCGAATTGCAGATGATGCTGGGCACGCCCGGGTCCTCCGCCCCGCTGCTGAGCGAGGGCCTGGATGCGTTGATGGCGGCCTGGCCCGATGAGAGGTCGGAAGGGGATCAGACATGAGCGATTACAACGACGAGATCGAGACTCTCGAAGACAGTACCGACGGATTGCGCGTGACGCTCGATGCCACGTCGGCCATGGTCACAGGTTTCGACAGCGAACTGCGCCGGATGCGCGAGAGCCTGGCCGCGACAAACAAGGATGTGGCGACGCTGGAAAAGGGGTTGTCGCGTGGGTTGCGCAAGGCCTTTGACGGATTGGTCTTTGACGGGCTGAGCCTGTCCGATGCGCTGGACACTGTGGCCAATTCGATGATCAACGCCACATACAACGCCGCCATAAAGCCGGTGACCGATCATGTCGGTGGCCTGCTTGCCAGTGGGGCGGGTGGTCTTCTTGAGAACATTTTGCCGTTTGCCGATGGCGCCCCTTTTAGCCAGGGCCGTGTCATGCCCTTTGCCACGGGCGGCGTGGTCAGTTCGGCCACGCCCTTTGGCATGCGGGGCGGTATGGGCGTGATGGGCGAAGCGGGACCGGAAGCGATCATGCCCCTGGCCCGTGGCCCCGATGGCAAGCTGGGCGTGCGCGGAGGCGGCGGCCAGAGTGGCCCGACTGTCGTGATGAACATCACCACGCCCGACGTGCAGGGCTTTGCCCGTTCTCAGAACCAGATCGCCGCCCAGATGAACCGCGCGCTGAGCCGTGCAAACCGCAACCGATAAAGAAGAGAGGGGAGCCACGGCCATGAATTTTCACGAGGTTCGATTTCCCGCGTCCTTGAGCTTTGGCTCGGTCGGGGGGCCGGAGCGGCGCACGGAAGTTGTGACGCTTGCCAACGGGTTTGAAGAACGCAACACGCCGTGGGCGCATTCGCGCCGCCGCTATGACGCGGGGCTTGGCATGCGGTCGCTGGACGATGTTGAAATGCTGATCGCGTTCTTCGAGGCGCGGATGGGCCAGATGTACGGGTTTCGCTGGAAGGACTGGGCTGATTTCAAATCCGGTCCCGCAAGCGGCACGCCTGATTTCCTGGATCAGACAATTGCCAAGGGGGATGGCGTTCTGGCGACGTTTCCCTTGCTCAAGACCTACCGGTCTGGCGACTTTTCCTATGCGCGCCCGATCGCCAAGCCCGTTGCTGGCACAGTGCGCATCGGGCTGGGGCGCGACGAGATGCAGGAAGGTATCGACTATGAGGTCGATCTGAACACCGGTTTGGTTACGTTTCAGCACCCACCCGAAGAAGAGGAAGAGATTACAGCCGGTTTCGAATTCGACGTCCCGGTGCGCTTTGACACGGATCAGATCCAGACATCCGTCGCCAGCTTTCAAGCCGGTACGGTGCCGAATGTTCCGATCATCGAGGTGCGCGTGTGATGAGCGGGCAAAGTGAAGAGTTTCTGGCCCACGCCGCAACGGGTGTCACCACCTTCTGCCGGGCCTGGGCCATCTTGCGCACCGATGGTCAGTCATTCGGGTTTACGGACCACGACACGCCGCTGAGTTTCGACGGGATCACTTTTCGCGCGGACACCGGTCTGTCGGCCGCGGCCCTGGCACAAACCACCGGCCTGAGCGTCGACAACACCGAAGCACTGGGCGCATTGACGGATGCCGCGGTTCGCGAGGACGAGATCGAAGCGGGCCGATTTGACAATGCCGAAGTGCGCGCCTGGGTTGTCAACTGGAAAGACCCCAACGTGCGCTGGCTGCAATTTCGGGGCACGATTGGTGAAATGCGTCGGTCGGGTGGTGCATTTCACGCCGAACTGCGCGGACTGACCGAAGCGCTGAACCGCCCTCAGGGCAGGGTGTACCAGAAAGCGTGCACCGCAGTTTTGGGCGATGGGTCATGCCGTTTCAATCTGGACCTGCCGGGATATCGCCATGAGGGCGTGCCGGATCGCGTGATCGACGGGCGTGTCTTTGAATGGGATGACCTGGCGGGATTTGAGCCGCAATGGTTCATGCGTGGCCGTCTGGACGTCGTTTCGGGTGCTGCTGCTGGTCTGTGGGGCATGATCAAGCGTGATGTGACCGAAAACGGGGTGCGTCGTATCGAGCTGTGGGAGGCCATGCGTGCGCCGATCGTCGCTGAGGATGCGGTTCGCCTGACTGTCGGGTGCGACAAACGGTTCGAGACGTGCCGTTTGAAGTTCAACAACCTACTGAATTTTCAGGGCTTCCCGGATCTGCCGGGTGACGACTGGATGATGGCGTATCCGACATCTGGTGGGTCCAACAGCGGGGGCAGTTTGAGATGACACGCGATCAGGACATGATAGTGGACGAGGCACGTGCATGGATTGGCACGCCGTATGTCCACCAGATGGCGGCGCGCGGCGCGGGTACCGATTGCCTGGGTCTCGTGCGGGGTGTCTGGCGCGCTGTTGTTGGCGCGGAGCCGGAGCGTCCGCCTGCCTACAGTATGGATTGGTCTGAACCGCATGGTCAGGAACGCCTGTGGGATGCAGCGCTGCGTCATCTGAGCCCAAAAGACGCGGCCGATGCGGCCCTTGGCGATGTGATCCTGTTTCGCATGCGCCAGGGGTCTGTTGCCAAGCATCTGGGTATTCAGTCCGCTGTCGGCACCGCTCCTTGTTTCATCCATGCGTATAGCGGCCACGGGGTTGTCGAAAGCCCGATGAGCGCGCCGTGGGCCCGCCGGATCGTGGCCCGTTTTCAATTCCCTGATGTGGAGGCCTACTGATGGCGACCGTAATTCTATCGGCTGCGGGAGCGGCGATTGGTGGCTCTGTTGGCGGGTCGGTCCTGGGCCTGTCGTCGGTTGCGATTGGGCGCGCTGTCGGCGCGACATTGGGCCGGGTGATTGATCAGCGTGTCATGGGGCAGGGGTCCGAAGTTGTCGAGCACGGCAAGGTGGACCGGTTCCGCCTGTCGAACTCTGGCGAAGGTGCCGCAATTGCGCAGCTTTACGGGCGCATGCGCCTGGGTGGGCAGGTGATCTGGGCGTCGGATTTTCTGGAGACCGTCACGGTGAGTGGCGGCGGTGGTGGCGGCGGCAAGGGTGGGCCCAAGCCACCGCCCCAGCCGGAAGTGCGCGAGTATTCCTATTCGATCAGTCTTGCGCTTGCTGTCTGTGAAGGCGAAATCACCCGCATTGGACGTGTTTGGGCAGATGGCGAAGAGGTTGCCATCAATGATCTGAACATGCGCGTCTACACAGGTGCGCATGACCAATTGCCTGATCCGCTTATGGAAGCCATTGAGGGGCAGGGCAAAGTGCCTGCCTATCGCGGCACCGCCTATGTGGTTATCGAAAACCTGGCCTTGGGTCAGTTCGGCAACCGCGTGCCGCAGTTTTCGTTTGAAGTTGTGCGCCCAGAGCAGCCGGACCAACTGGAAGCCGACGAAGAGATCTCGCGTGCTGTCAAGGCCGTGGCTCTGATGCCCGGCACGGGCGAGTACGCCCTGGCGACCACCGCAATCAATTACATTGACGGCAACCAGGGGCGCTGGAGCGCCAACATCAACACGCCCGCTGGTCAGACGGATTTCAATGTGTCCTTTGACACGCTCCAGGATGAGCTGCCCAATTGCGAGGCGGTGTCGCTGATTGTGTCGTGGTTTGGAAACGATCTGCGGTGCGGGTCGTGTCAGATACAGCCCAAGGTGGAACGGAAGGATATCGAGGGCGAAAACGCGCCCTGGTTCTCGGGCCATCGGTTCCGGCACGAGGTCGCCGAGGTGCCACGTGTGGATGATCGCCCGATTTATGGCGGCACGCCGTCGGATGCGTCCGTGATCGAGGCCATTGGCGCAATGAATGCCGCAGGCAAGAAGGTGATGTTCTATCCCTTTATCCTGATGGATCAGTTGCAGGGCAACGATCTGCCTAACCCCTACGACCCCGATAGCACGCAGCCACATTTGCCGTGGCGTGGCCGCATCACATTGTCGAAAGCACCCGGTTTGGACGGGTCGCCTGATGGCTCGCCGCAGGCCGATACCGAGGTCGACGCTTTTTTCGGGACGGTCACGGCGGCGCATTTCCAGCCAGAAACCAGCCCGTTCTACATAGGACCAGATGAGTGGACCTTGTCCCGGTTCATCCTGCACTACGCCGCCTTGTGTCGCCTTGCCGGTGGTGTGGACGCCTTTTGCATCAGTTCCGAGATGCGCGGGCTGACCCAGATCCGCGGCGCCAACAACACATTCCCCGCAGTGCAGAAGATGAAAGAGTTGGCCGCGCAGGTCCGCTTGATCCTCGGGCCGGACACCAAGATCAGCTATGCCGCTGATTGGACCGAATACTTTGGTTACCAACCGCAGGACGGATCGGGCGACAGATTCTTTCACCTTGATCCGCTTTGGGCCGACGACAACATCGATTTCATTGGCATCGACAACTACATGCCGATTTCCGACTGGCGCGATGGCGATGCCCATTTGGATGCAGCGTTTGGCAGCATTTACGATGTCGACTATTTGCGCACCAATATTCAGGGCGGCGAAGGCTATGACTGGTACTATCGGTCTGACGAAGCGCGCGCGGCGCAAATCCGCACTCCGATCACAGATGGCGCGCATGATGAGCCGTGGGTGTATCGCTACAAGGACATTCGGAATTGGTGGGAAAACGACCACCATGAACGCGTGGACGGTGTGCGATCGGCTGCTGCCACGGCATGGGTGCCGCAGTCCAAACCGATCTGGTTTACCGAACTGGGATGCGCGGCCATCGACAAAGGAACGAACCAACCCAACAAGTTCCTTGATCAAAAGTCGTCGGAAAGCAGTTTGCCCCGGTTTTCCAACGGTGCGCGGGATGATCTCATCCAGAAGCAATATCTTCGCGCGATGCACTCTTATTGGCGGCAGGATGATAACAATCCGATCTCCAGCACCTATGACGGCCCGATGATCGACATGTCGCGCGCCTTTGTTTGGGCATGGGATGCGCGGCCGTATCCGTTTTTTCCGAATTCGCTGCGGGTGTGGTCAGATGGGGAGAACTATCCGCGTGGTCACTGGATCAATGGCCGTACCTCCGGGCGGACCCTGGCTTCGGTTGTTGGCGAGATTTGTGATCGGGCCGGGTTGACCCACTACGACACGTCAGAACTGTTTGGGTACGTGCGTGGGTTCATTGTCAGTGACGTCACGGATGCACGGGGCGCGTTGCAGCCTTTGATGCTCCGGCACGCCTTTGATGCGGTCGAGCGTGACGGCGTCCTGAAGTTCATTTCGCGCACAGGCAAACATGCCGTTCCGCTTGATCCTGACAGGATCGCGATCCATCCAGATCTGGACGGACGATTGGAGCAGTCGCGGGAGTCAGAGGCTGACCTGGCTGGGCGTGTGCGCGTACGCTTTGTCCAAACAGATGGCAATTTTGACGTTCTTTCAGAAGAAGCGATCCTTGCGGATGATGCGACGCATGCAGTGTCGTCCTCCGAAGTTCCCATGGCGCTGACCCGCCCCGAGGGCAGGCAGGTGGCCGAGCGTTGGTTGACCGAGGCGCGGATTGCCCGCGAGGCGATCAAGCTTGCGTTGCCACCTTCGTTGGTCAGTGTCGGCGCTGGCGACGTCATTGAAGTGGCGGCGGATCAATCCGAAGGCGCTGGGCTGTACCGTGTTGACCGGGTTGAGCAGGGCCAGATGCAATTGTTGGAAGCCGTTCGGATTGAGCCTGAGGTTTATACACCTTCCGAACTTTCGGATGAATTGGCGGGTGTACGGGAATTTGTGCCGCCTGTTCCCTTAAGCTCCGTGTTCATGGACTTGCCATTGCTGACCGGTGACGAAGTGGAGCATGCGCCGCATGTGGCGGTCACCGGTACGCCTTGGCCTGGCGGAGTGGCGGTTTATCAGTCGTCGTCGGATTCAGATTTTGTCCTGAACTCGATCATATCAGCCCGGGCCAGCATTGGGTTTCTGAGCAGCCCGTTGCGACGGGCCCGCAGCGGCGTCATCGACCGGGCTGCGCCGCTTGAGGTCAAGATGATCCACGGCACGTTGCAGTCGATCCCGAACCTTGAGTTCCTGAACGGAGGCAACCTGGCCGCCATTGGCGACGGTTCGGCGGAAAACTGGGAACTTGTGCAGTTCCGGGATGCGGATTTGATCGGACCGGAGCAATATCTTCTGTCGCATCGATTGCGCGGACAGGCCGGGACGGATGCGCTGGCGCCGGAGGAGTGGCCCGCAGGATCGTGGTTTGTTCTGATGAACGGGGTGCCGTCACAGATTGGGTTGCTGCGGGCGCTGCGGCGTGTGTCGCAAACCTTCCGCATCGGTCCATCGAAACGCAGCTACGACGATCCTTCGTATACCGAGACCGTGCACGCCTTTAACGGCAATGGATTGCGCCCATACGCGCCGGTTCACGTCCGCTTGGAACCTGAAACGGATGGCATCCGTGCGGGATGGATCCGGCGGACGCGTCTTGACGGGGACGATTGGGACCTTCCCGAAGTGCCGCTGGCCGAGGAATCCGAGAGTTACACGATCAGGGTCAGTCAATCAGGGCAGGTTGTGCGCGAAGTCACGGTCGCGTCTCCGACATGGGTGTATTCCGACGCGATGCGCCAAGCGGATGGGATTGTCGGCGGTTTTGAGCTGTCAGTGGCGCAGAATTCAGCGCGATTTGGACCAGGCCCCTTTGCATCGGAGTCTTGGGTTGGGTGATTTTTTTGGGTGCGGTGACGCGGGCGATTTACATCCGCGTCGCCGCAAGGTTTAGATTTTATTATATTTTATCGTTTTCGAACACGTTACTGGTTTTATTGATCCGGGTTGACGATGGGTGCCATCACGGGTTTGCGTTTGGAGAAACTGTCTTATGTAAGGTAGGCAGGGGCCGAAAGGACGCATCATGGCTGATCTACGCACAAATATTGCTTCTATTGATCCTGTTTGGGATCAGATCACGGAAGAGGCGCGGCAGGCTGTCGCCGATGAACCGCTGGTCGGTGGCTTTGTTCATGCCTGTATCCTGCACCACAAGTCGGTGGAAAAGGCGCTGTCTTATCGGATAGCGGCTAAATTGGCGTCCAACGAGATGTCGATGGTCGTCGTTCGCGAGATCGTCGAGGAAGCCTATCAGAAATCGCCAGCGCTGGTGGAAGCGGCGCGGGCTGATCTGGTTGCGGTGTACGAACGTGATCCTGCCTGCCACCGCCTGTTGCAGCCGATCCTGTATTTCAAGGGATATCAGGCCATGCAAGCCTACCGCGTAGGCCACTTTCTTTGGGAAGAGGGGCACACGGATTTGGCGTATTTCTTCCAGATGCGTGTTTCCGAGATATTTGGCGTGGACATTCATCCTGCCGCCCGGATCGGCAAGGGCATCATGATTGACCACGCGCATTCCATCGTCATTGGCGAGACCGCCGTCGTGGGTGACAATGTTTCCATGCTCCATTCCGTGACTTTGGGTGGGACCGGCAAGGAAGAAGAAGATCGCCACCCCAAGATTGGGAACGGCGTCTTGATCGGGGCCGGTGCAAAAGTTCTGGGCAATATCAAAGTGGGCAATTGCAGTCGCATCGCGGCAGGGTCAGTCGTGCTTGACGAAGTGCCGCCGTGCAAAACGGTGGCAGGTATTCCGGCGCGCATCGTGGGCGAGGCCGGGTGCGATCAACCATCTGTGTCCATGAACCACATGCTTGGAAAAGATCACTAGCGCGCAGGGACGCGACCCCCGTGACTTAACGAGACGGACAAACGAAAAGCCCCGCCCGGCAGTTGCCGGGCGGGGCTTTTTTGCGTTTGGTGTATGCGGTTAGGCGAGCATGGCCAACGGATTTTCCAGATTGTCGACGATGGCTTGCAGCAGTTGTGCGCCAAGCGCGCCATCGATGACACGGTGATCGACTGACAGAGTGACGGACATTACAGTCGCGACTTCCAGTTCTCCATCCTTGCCGACCACGGGCTTTTTGACCCCGGCGCCAACGGCCAGGATCGCGCCGTGGGGCGGATTGATGACCGCATCGAAGTTGTCGATGCCGAACATCCCGAGGTTCGATATGGCAAAGCTGCCGCCCTGATACTCGTGCGGCGCCAGCTTTCGGTCGCGTGCACGACCCGCCAGATCCTTCATCTCGGCAGACAGCGCAGATAGCGATTTCTGATGTGCGTCCTGCAGCACAGGTGTGAAAAGGCCGCCTTCGATTGCCACAGCAACGGCCACATCCGATGGGGTGAGTTTCAACACCTTGTCGCCTGCCCAAACGGCATTGGCGTCAGGCACCTGTTGCAGGGCGAGGGCGCAGGCCTTGATGATGAAGTCATTGACCGAGAGCTTTATGCCGCGATCCGCGAGTTGACCGTTGAGCGTGCCGCGAAATTCCAACAGCGCATCCAGCTTGATGTCGCGGCGCAGATAGAAGTGCGGCACGGTCTGCTTGGCTTCGGTCAAACGCGCTGCAATGGTTTTGCGCATGCCGTCCAGCTTGACCTCTTCGTAGTCGCGCCCCTCGTACATTTTGGTGACGGCGTCGCCGGACGGGCCTGCCGGCGCGGACGCTGCAAGTGCCGGCGTTGCTGTGGGTTCGGAGGCTTTTGCAGGAGCGGCTTCGGCCTTCTCCACGTCGGCCTTGACGATACGCCCATGCGGGCCAGAGCCCTTGAGGGCAGCCAGGTCGAGACCTTTTTGTGCGGCGATGCGGCGGGCAAGCGGCGAGGCAAAAATGCGGGTGCCGTCCTTGGTTGGGGCCGCTGGTGCGGGTGCCGCCGTTTCGGCAGCCGCCGGTGTGGATACCTCTGCCGTCGCGTCAGCTGCCGGAGCAGCCTCGGGTGCCGGGGCGGACGAGGTACTGCCTATGTCTTCGGCGCTTTCGCCGTCTTCCAGCAGGACGGCGATCGGCGTGTTCACCTTTACCCCCTCACTGCCCTCGGCCACCAGGATCTTGCCCACGGTCCCTTCATCCACGGCTTCGAATTCCATCGTCGCCTTGTCAGTCTCGATCTCGGCGAGAAGGTCACCGGACGACACCGTATCGCCCTCTTTGACCAGCCATTTCGCAAGTGTGCCTTCCTCCATCGTCGGAGACAGCGCGGGCATGAGAATTTCTGTCGGCATGTCTGCGGCTCCTTAGCGGTAGGTGACTTGTTTGACGGCTTCGATCACTTCGCCGGTGGTGATCAGCGCATGCTTTTCGAGGTTCGCGGCATAGGGCATCGGAACATCCTTGCCCGTGCAGTTGATGACCGGCGCGTCCAGATAGTCGAATGCTTCCTGCATGATGACCGAGCTGATGTAGTTACCGACCGACCCTTGTGGCCAACCTTCCTCGACCGTCACGCAACGATTTGTTTTCATGACAGAATTGATGATTGTGCCAGTGTCCATCGGGCGCAGGGTGCGCAGGTCGATCACCTCGGCGCTGATGCCCTCCTCGGCCAGCTTGTCGGCGGCTTCCAGCGCGTATTGCATGCCAATGCCAAAGGACACGATGGTCACATCGTCACCTTCGCGCCAGATGCGGGCCTTGCCAAACGGCACGGTGAAATCGTTCATGTCCGGCACGTCGAACGTGCGGCCATAAAGGATCTCGTTCTCCAGGAAAATCACCGGGTTGGGGTCGCGAATTGCGGTCTTCATCAACCCTTTGGCGTCCGAAGCTGAATAGGGCATCACCACTTTCAGCCCCGGCACCTGCATGTACCATGCGGCATAGTCCTGGCTGTGCTGAGCCCCCACACGCGCGGCGGCACCGTTCGGGCCGCGGAACACCATGGGCGCACCCATCTGACCACCCGACATATAGAGCGTCTTGGCCGCCGAGTTGATGATCTGGTCGATCGCCTGCATGGCGAAGTTGAAGGTCATGAATTCGACGATCGGGCGCAATCCGCCGAATGCCGCACCAACGCCGATCCCGGCAAAGCCGTGTTCGGTGATGGGCGTGTCGATCACACGTTTGGCGCCGAATTCGTCCAGAAGGCCCTGGGATACCTTGTAGGCGCCCTGATACTCGGCCACTTCCTCGCCCATCAGGAACACGGTGTCGTCATTGCGCATTTCTTCGGCCATGGCATCGCGTAACGCTTCGCGCACGGTCTGTTCCTTCATGGCCGTGCCTTCGGGCCAGTCCGGGCTGCTGTCGACCTTGGGCGCCGTGGGCGCGCTGTCGGGGGTCGATGCGGTCGCGGGCGACGACGCCTTGCCCTCTTCGCCATTCAACGCCGCCGGGGCAGGGGCGCTTGACGCCTCGATGTCGTCGGCGCTCTCGCCTTCCTCGATCAACACGGCGATGGGGGTGTTCACCTTCACCCCTTCCGTGCCTTCCTCGATCAGGATCTTGCCGACGATCCCCTCGTCGACGGCTTCAAACTCCATCGTCGCCTTGTCGGTCTCGATCTCGGCCATGATGTCACCGGACGACACCGTATCGCCCTCCTTGACCAGCCATTTCGCCAGCGTGCCTTCCTCCATCGTGGGGGACAGGGCGGGCATCAGAATTTCGGTTGCCATGTGTCTTGCTCCCCTTACGCGTTCTGCGGCGCCGTTTCGGAATAGATATCGGTCCAAAGCTCGTCCAAGCCGGGTTCCGGGCTCTCCTTCGCGAACTCGGCGGAGGCGTTCACGATGTCCTTGATTTCCTTGTCGATGGCCTTCAGGTCCTCTTCGGTCGCGTGCTTGCCGGTCAGCAGCATCGACCGGACGGCCTCGATCGGATCACGCTCATCGCGCATCTTCTGCACTTCCTCGCGGGTGCGGTACTTGGCCGGGTCCGACATCGAATGCCCGCGATAGCGGTATGTCTTGATCTCAAGGATATACGGACCCTTGCCCGCGCGACAGTGCTCCACCGCCTTCTGCCCCGCGGCCTTCACGGCCAGCACATCCATGCCATCCACCTCTTCGCCGGGAATGCCATAGGCGGCCCCGCGCTCCCAGTAACTGGGTGACTTGGTGGACCGCTTGGTCGACGTGCCCATGGCGTACTGGTTGTTCTCGATCACAAAGATGACGGGCAGGTCCCACAGCTCGGCCATGTTATACGCCTCATAGACCTGGCCCTGGTTCGCCGCGCCATCGCCGAAATAGGTGAAGGTGACGCGCCCATTCTCCTTGTACTTGTCGGCAAAGGCCAAACCCGCCCCCAGCGGCACCTGTGCCGCGACAATCCCGTGGCCGCCATAGAAATGCTTCTCTTTCGAGAACATGTGCATCGACCCGCCCTTGCCCTTGGAATAGCCGCCCTCGCGGCCCGTCAGCTCGGCCATGACACCGTTGGGGTCCATGCCACAGGCCAGCATGTGGCCGTGATCGCGATAGGACGTGATGCGCTTGTCGCCGTCCTCGGCCGCAGCCTCCAGCCCCACGACAACGGCCTCCTGTCCGATATACAGGTGGCAGAACCCCCCGATCAGTCCCATGCCATACAACTGACCGGCCTTTTCCTCGAACCGGCGGATCAAAAGCATGTCGCGATAATAGCCTTGCAGCTCCTCCGCAGACACGTTGGGTTTGGATGTGGCTTTGCGCGCGGTCATGCGGCGACCTCCCTCAAAAGGAATAGTTTAGCGTTAAACTATCCTCTACAGGATTCGTTCCATACGTGCGAGTGTCAATGTGCCGCAACGGCAACCTGGTGCATCGCAGCCATGTTTTATTGCGTGATCAAAAGCAACCGGAGCGCTGGCACGCGATCCACCGCACGCACCTGGCAGGCACCTTCACACCACGCCGACCCGCCCGCGTGCGGCGGGGCGTGCACGTGTGTCAGCCTTGGGTACGCATCTGGCCTGCGATGTTCAGCGAATGACAATCTCGTCGCTGCGCAACATGCCCAGCACGGACCGGGCCTGTTCGTCCAGCAGATCCAGGTCCAGGTAATCGTCCGACAACCGCTTGGTCAGGTTTTCCATCTCGGCCACCTGCGCCTGCACGTCGGCCAGTTGCACCGACAGGTCCCGCGCTTCGGCCTGAATTTCCGCCCGGCGGAATACGCCAAAATCCCCCTGCACAGCGGCAAAGGTGAAATAGATCGCCAGCGCGAAGGCGACGGAAAAAAAGACAAATGTGCCCAATGCGGGACGTGCGGTGCGGATCATGTCAACTGCCTCTGTACCGTCTCTGCCGGACGGCTTTCACCACTATGGCACACCTGATTCGCCGTGTGAATCCCCTTTGTTTCCAAAGGCGACAGACGCCGCGACCGGCGCATCAGGCACATCCTGATGCGCCCCCCCACACGTCGGGGTGCCCCTAATGCTTGCCCATCATCTGCGCCGCGATCCGCGTGGTCATGCTGCGGGGGCTGATCCGGGGCAGAAAGGCAAAGACCTTGTTCATCGCGCCCGGCACCACGATCCGCTTGCCGATGCGGGCCTGCAACCAGCCGTCCTCGGCCACATCCTTGGCCTTCATTGGTTTCGCCACCTTCAACAGGCGCACGCCGTCCATATCGGCATCATCGAAAAAGTTGGTGGCGGTGGCCCCGGGACACAGTGCCGTCACGGTGACGGACGATCCGCGCAATTCCTCGGCCACCGCTTCGGACAGCGACAATACATAGGCCTTGGTGGCATGATAGACCGCCATGTTCGGCCCCGGCGTGAACCCGGCGACCGACGCGACGTTCAGGATACGTCCCTTGGGCTGCGCCTGCATATGCGGGATCGCGAGCTTCATCAGCCGCGTCAGCGCCAGCATGTTCACATTGATGGAGGCCAGTTCCCGGTCCCAGCCCTGACCGGCGTCAAACGGCCCGTTGTACCCAAGGCCCGCATTGTTGACGAGCACGTCAATCTCGCGCCCATCCGTCGCTTCGGACCACAGCCGGTCCACCTCGTCCAGATTGGACAGGTCCGCCGGGATCACCACCGCCTCTACACCCGCGCCGCGCGCCTCCTCGGCCACCTTGTCCAGCTTGTCCTTGGACCGCGCGGCCAGAATGACATTACGGCTCTCCTTGGCCGCGATGCGCACAAACTCGACCCCCAAACCTTCGGAAGCGCCCGTGATAAGTGTCCAAGCCATGTGATGATCCCCGCGTGTGAAATTTCAATACGCACACATATGGGGGCAGGGTGGCCCGACACCAACGGTTTGGCGCGATTAGGAAGTCAGCGCGGCCACACCCGGCAATTCCTTGCCTTCCATCCATTCCAGAAACGCGCCACCCCCGGTCGAGATATAGGTGAAATCGTCCGCCACACCCGCCTGGTTCAGGGCCGCCACGGTATCGCCGCCACCGGCAACGGTGACCAGCGTGCCCGCGCGTGTCAGCTGCGCCGCTGCCTTGGCCGCGGCCACGGTGGCCGTGTCAAAGGGCGGGATTTCGAAGGCCCCCAACGGGCCGTTCCAGATCAGGGTTTCCAGATCGTCAAAGGCCCGCGCGATGGTGTGCGCTGCATCATCGCCTGCATCCAGCACCATCTGATCGCTGTTCAGCTTGGTATCCGACCCCAGCGCAATCACCTCGTGATCCGCCCCCGCTTTGAACTCGGTCGCGACGCGCCCGTCGGACGGCAGGATCACTTTGCACCCTGCCTCTTTCGCGGCCGCGATGATGTCGCGCGCCGTGTCGTGCAGGTCCGCCTCTTGCAGTGATGCGCCCAGGTCTGCGCCTTGCGCCGCGATGAACGTATTGGCCATGCCGCCGCCGATGATCAGCACATCGATCTTCTTCACAAGGTTTTGCAGCAGGTCCAGCTTGGTCGACACCTTGGCTCCGCCCACGACCGCACCGACGGGCCGCCGGGGATTGGACAGCGCTGCCTCCAGCGCCTCCAGTTCCGCCTGCATCAGTCGACCCGCACAGGCAGGCAGCAGATGCGCCACCCCGGTGGTCGAGGCATGGGCCCGGTGCGCGGCGGAGAACGCGTCATTGCAGTAGACATCGCCCAGCGTGGCCAGGAACTGCGCCATCTGCGGATCGTTCGCTTCTTCCATGGGGTTAAAACGGGTGTTCTCGACCAGAATGATCGCATCCCCGGCTTGTTGGTCGATCCAGTCCCGGCTGGGCCGTTCCACAAAGGTTACCGAAGCGTTAAAGGCATCTTCGAGCGCAGGCACCAGATGTTGTAGTGACATCGCCGGATTGGGCTGTCCCTTGGGTCGTCCGAAATGGGCCAGCAGCACCGGGCTGCCGCCCTTGGCGCGGATGTCGGTGATGGTGGGCACGATCCGTTCGATGCGGGTTGCGTCGGTGATGCGCCCGTCTTCCATCGGCACGTTGATGTCGACGCGGGTCAGCACGCGCTTGCCCGAAAGGTCCATATCATCCAGCGATTTCCAGCCCATGCCGCGCACTCCTTTGCCACTCTTCAAGCCCTTGCATCGCGGCAAAACCCGCTCGGGTCAACCGTGTGGCTTGTCCCTGCGGGTTCACCGGCTTAGATACGAACGAACCGAAACGGAAAGAGACATCAATGGCCGATATCAAAGACCCCGAGAACACGATCCTGATGGAGCTGAAGGGCGGCACCGTCACAATCGAATTGCTGCCCGACGTAGCGCCCAAACATGTCGAGCGGATGAAAGAGCTTGCGCGGGCTGGCGAGTACGACAACGTCGCGTTTCACCGCGTGATCGACGGCTTCATGGCGCAGACGGGTGACGTGCAGCACGGTGACATGGAAGACGGGTTCAACATCCGCATGGCAGGCACCGGCGGGTCCGACAAGCCTGACGTTCCGGCCGAGTTCTCCAAGATCCCCCACGCCCGTGGTAGCCTGGGCGCCGCGCGCTCGGCCAACCCCGACAGCGCGAACTCGCAGTTCTTCATCAACTTCAAGGACAATGATTTCCTGAACGGGCAGTACACCGTCTATGGTCAGGTCATCTCCGGCATGGAACATGTGGACGCCATCACCCGCGGCGAGCCGCCTGCCGAGCCGGACCGGATGATCAGCGTGAAGGTCGCCGCAGATGTGGCGTAACCTGATCGTCGCCGCAATCCTGACTGTCCCCGCGGGGACAGCCTTGGCCACCGGTCTGGAAATCCAGGTCACGGGTGAGGCCAACGGCACCATCACCATCGACCTTCTGGAAGATGTGGCACCCGCGCACGTGGCGCGCATCGCCGCACTTGCCGAGGGTGGGGAATATGACGGGGTGGCCTTTCACCGGGTCATCGACGGCTTCATGGCGCAGACGGGTGACGTGCAGTTCGGCGACACAAACGCTGACTATAACGGCCGTCGCGCGGGCACGGGCGGGTCGGATCAGCCGGACCTGCCGGCGGAATTCTCGAACATCCCCTACGATCGCGGCACGGTGGGCATGGCCCGTTCGCAAAGCCCGGACAGCGCCAACAGCCAGTTCTTCATCATGTTCGAACCGGGCCCGTTCCTGAATGGGCAATACACGGTTGTGGGGCAGGTGACGGACGGTTTGGACGTGCTGGACCAGATCAAGCGCGGACACCCCCGGTCGGGCGCCATCGAAGGCGCGCCGGACGTGATGACGAAGGTCACCGTGACGGAGTGAAAATCTGTCCCCGCGGGGACAAAATCGAAGGGCGCGTTTCCGGCGCGCCCTTTTTACGTTCAAGCGCAAAGCGTTACAGTGCGACGCTCACCTTTCTGAAAAGTAAACGCAGGTTAATTTTTCGTTACGCCGCGCGTCAGCCATCCCAGCCCGGCGCTGATCACTGAGAGCATAGTGGCGATCCAGGCAAGTCCCACGAACGCCGTTGTCATGGCCGCTGCATGGCCGGGTGCATCGCTTGCGATGCCAAAGCTGGCCGTGCCGCCAGCGCCTGCATAAAGCGCCGCAACGAACCCACCCACAGCCGCGACCGAGATCAGACCTGCCATGCGGGTCACAGCATTGTTGATGCCGGAGGCCGTGCCCGATTGGGTTTCGTCCACAGCCCCCATCACAGCGGTGGAGAGCGGCGCGACGACAGCGGCCATGCCGAGGCCGACAAGGCACATGGCAGGCAGCATGTGCCACCAGAAATTCTGGTCGGGTGCGAGCACTGCCATGGCGGCATAGCCCGCTGCCACGACCAGAGACCCACCAACCAGCAACGGGGCGGGGCCGATCCTGTCGGCCAGGCGGCCCGCGCGGGCAGACAGAAGCGAGATGAAGACCGACATCGGCGCGAAGGCGGCGGAGGCCTCAATCTCGGTCAGGCCCCAACCTGCGATGAAGGTCATGGGCATGAAGAAAAACATCATCGATAGGGCAGAATAAAGTGTGAAGCTGAGGGCGTTGGCCGCTGAGAAAGGGCGAGACGCAAAGAGCGACAGTGGCATCATCGGATGATCGCTGCGGGTTTGGGTCCAGAGAAAGACAAGCAGCATCATGCCGCCACCGACCAGCCAAAGCGTTGCGTCCCCGCCATGGTCGAGAGAGGTCAGCCCCCACGCAATGGCAAGCAAGGCAAGGGTCGCTGTGACGGCACCGGGACTGTCGACGCGGGCACCGTCCTTTGTCGGGTCATCGCCCAGATGTCGCCAGAGCAGGTAAAGCGCGATGCCGCCCAGCGGCAGGTTGATGGCAAAGATCCAGCGCCACATCTCTGGTCCGCCGATGGTGAGGGCAAGCCCACCAATGATCGGACCGGCAGCAGTGGTGAGAGCCGAGGCAGCGGCCCAGATGCCGATTGCGCGCCCGCGGCTTTCCCGTGGGTAGGCGCGGGCGATGAGAGCGAGGGAGCCGGGCACCATGATGGCAGCCCCCACACCCTGCACCGCGCGGGCGATGATCATGAACCACGGTGTGGGTGCGACGGCGCAGAAGATGGAGGCCACGACAAAGAGCGCAATGCCGAGGCCGAACACGCGGCCTAGGCCGAACCGGTCTCCCATGGCCCCGCCCACGAGGATGAGCGCAGAGAGTGTGAGCATGTAGGCGTTGTGAATCCATTGCGCCTCGATCAGCCCGGCACCAAGGCTGTCGCGCATGGCGGGCAGGGCGATGGCAACTACCGTGCCGTCGATAAAACCGAGGGCTGAGGCGAGGATTGCGGCAACAAGGATGTAGGGCCTGCTGCGTTCAGCGCAGAACCCGGCATGAAAAACGGGCGCCTCAGTGGTCTGGGGCGCCCGCTTGTCTGTCATGTGTCTGTGACCTTAGCCGTTTTGCTGCGGTGCCACGGCAGGCCCGCCTTGCGGCTTGGGCTTGTTTCCACCGGAATTCAGCGGGTCGTCCTGACGCTGCACCGACCCTTCGAAATGGGCGCCGGATTCGATGGCGATCGTCTTGTGGATGATGTCGCCCTCGACCCGAGCGGTCGACGTCAGGCGCACCTTGAGACCGCGCACGCGGCCCACGATGCGGCCGTTGATCACGACATCGTCGGCAATCACTTCGCCCTTGATCGTGGCGCTTTCACCGATGGTCAGCAGGTGGGCGCGAATATCGCCTTCCACCGTGCCTTCGACCTGGATGTCGCCGGTTGTCTTCATGTTGCCCGTGATGTGCAGGTCTGCCGACAAAAGCGAGGCGGGTGGTTTCGCCTTGGGCGCGCTGGCCTTGAATTCGCTTTGCTTGGGGGCTGCGGGGGCAGGGGCCGCCGGGGCCGCAGACTTGGCTGCGTCCGTACTGGGGCCGGGTTCGTTGATTTTGCTCTTAGAAAACATCGTTGGCTGCCTTGATATAGATCATCGGGTTGACGGCTTTTCCGCCGACGCGGACTTCGTAGTGCAGATGCACGCCGGTGACCCGTCCGGAGGCTCCCATATCACCGATCCGATCCCCGCGCGAGACCTTTTGACCAACTTTCACGCGCAGGCGCGACAGGTGGGCATAGCGCGTTTCGATGCCGAATTCATGCTGGATCTTGACCAGTCGCCCATAGCCCGATTGCCAGCCCGCATGCGTCACAACCCCATCAGCGGTGGCATAAAGCGGTGTTCCGAGCGACGCGGCAAAGTCGACGCCCTTGTGCATCCGGCGCCCACCCGTCTTGGGATCGCGGCGGAAGCCAAACGAAGATGTGAACCGGAACGCGTCCTTGACCGGGGTCGCAAACGGCGCCTTTTGCGCGGCGATCCGGTAGAGGTTGAGCGTGTCCATCTGGTTCAGCAGGCGGTTGGCGCGGCGGGTGTCGGGGCTGGGTTCTTCGCCCCGCGTCGAGAAGCTGAGCGGCGTCAGCGGGCCGCCCTGGCCGTTGTAGCCGCGCCGCACTTGTTCGATGATCCGGTCCGTGGGCATGCCTGCCGCGCGGAACATCTTGTCCAGCGGCGCAACCGAGACGGTCATCGCCTCTTCGAGCTGGCGGAAGATCTGGTCGTTCTTTTCTCTCATCAGCGCGATTTCGGTGGCCATGGCATCCGCGGCCAGCAGCGCGTCCTGCGCGTCCTGTTCGATCTTGTCCCGCTCGGCGGCGGTCTTGGCCAGCGCTTGGGCCACGAAGTCGATGGGGGCGCCGCCCGACGTTGCAGCCAGGGCGGTGCCGGCGCCGCCGGAGGTGATCTGTTCCTCGAGCGAGGCGAGTTGCTGGCGTGCCGCTTCGCGGTCCTTCATGGTGCCGCGCAGCGTGGCCTGGATCACTTCGATCCCCGTCTCCAGTTCGCGGCGGCGTGTTTCGGAGCTGAGCAGTTCGGACTGCATGACCGAGATCTGTTCGAGCGCGGCGTTGAAGCGGTTCTGGGCGGCGAGCGCCTCTTCGGCCCGGGCGTCCCGCTGGCCTGCCAGATCGTTGAGCCGTGCCTGGTAGGTGCGTTGGTCGCGCTTGGCCTGTTCACGGAAATTGCCCGCCCCGATGCTGTCCATCAGCAGGATGGCCGTGGCGACGATGGCCCAGGCCACCACGAAGGAACTGCCAGCAAAAGCGATGAGTTGCGTACCGGGTCGCAGACGGATGAACCGGGTGTCGCTGTCTGATTTCAGAAAGACGCGCCGTTCGGGAAAATACTTTTCCAGAAGGCCGTGCCACTTAATGCCGAGGCGTGTCCGCAAAACGCTCGTCCCTTGTCCCATCCCAATCGCAGCGCTCATATCCCCCAACACGGCGCCTTGACGCCTGTGCATAAAGTCACGTGCGCGGGGCGGCAAGCCTTTGGTTTCGTTCTGTTCCAAACCGGTGCGGAAATGCGTCAAATTGGCGGAAAACCGCGCACAATCGCCATACGGATCAGTCTGTTACGGCCAGTGGCCAGTAGAAATCCGGGGGCAGGCCGGCTTCGGCGCGCTTTTCCGCGTTGAAGGGCGGCTTGAGCGGGCTGTGGAAGTAGCGCTGGACGAGCGCATGGAAGGCGTCCTTGGGGTCGAGGTTGTCGCGCCCGCACAGGAAGTGGAACCATTTCGAGCCGTAGGCGACGTGGGCGACTTCCTCGGCGTAGATGGTTTCGAGCGCGGCGACGGCGCTGGTGGCGTCCGCCTTGCGGAAGATGTCGATCATGCCGGGGGTGACGTCGAGGCCGCGCGCCTCGAGCACCATGGGCACCACGGCGAGACGGCCCATGAGGTCGTGGCCCGTGTCCTCGGCGGCGCGCCACATGCCTGCATGTGCGGGCAGGGCGCCGTAGTGGCTGTCCATTTCCTCAAGACAGTCGCACATCAGGTTGAAATGCTTGGATTCTTCGTCGGCCGCCTTCACCCAGTCGTCGTAGAAGCCCATGGGCATGGGCACGTGGGTGAAGCGGGCGATGATGTCCCAGTGCAGGTCGACGGCGTTGAGTTCGATATGGGCCACGGCATGCAGCAGGGCGATGCGCCCGGCCGGGCTGCCGGGGCGGCGGCGCGGCACGTCGCGGGGGCTGAGGAGTTCCGGAGCTGCGGGGCGCGCAGGGTGTGTCGGTGGGTTGGCGGTACCGATCTCGGGCGTTTGCCCGTCTGCACGCGCGGCGCGCCATTCGGCAGCCAGCTTGCGCGACAGGGCCGTCTTTTCCCGCCCGTCGGCGGTGCGCAACACGGCCTCGGCCATCTGGGCGAGGGGCATCATGGGGCAAGCACGGGCAGGGCCGCCCTTATGGTTCGATTGGCATGTTCCAGCTGTGGCAAATGTCCGTCCCTTCCGGTTTTGGTCGACAGTGCAGTGTTGGATGTATCGCGCGGTGGCGCCAAGGCTATCCAGAGTTTGGCAGCGTCCCGCAAGGGGGAGCGGAAAGATGGGCCTGCACAAGTGTCGATGGTCAGGACAGAGCCCTGTTTGCCAAACGCTGCGATCTACCCGATTGGCGGATTTGCAAATACTTATCATAATGCTTTGCACTACTTGGCAAAACATCGCGCCGGCTTATTTTCTGAAGGCAACAGGTTGGCGAGGCGTCGTATGGTAAGCAAGTCACGGGTGTTCGCAGTAATCGGTCTCGGCACCTTTGGCGCGACCCTTGCCAGCGATCTTCAGCGCTTCGGAAACGAGGTTATCGGAATCGATATCGATGAACGGCGGGTCAGCGCTCATGCCGACGAGTTGTCCCAAGCCCTTGTTCTGGACGCGCGAGACGACGGCGCCCTCAAGGAAGCGGGTGTCGATTCCGCCGATGTCGGTGTTGTCGCCATGGGCACGAATATCGAAGCCAGTGTGCTGGCGACGATCAACCTGAAGACATTCGGCGTGGATACGATCTGGGCCAAGGCCACGTCGAAGAACCATCACCGAATTTTGTCGAAGTTGGGTGTTGATCGTGTGATCCATCCCGAGCGTGAGGTGGGCCAACATATTGCGCAGGTTCTGAACAACCCTCTTGTGCGGGATTATGTGAGCCTGGGAAACGGGCAACATGTTGTCAATTTTCGCGTCCCGGAAAGCCTGAAGGGCCGATCCCTTTCCGAACTGAGCTATCGGCGAGACCATAATTTGCGCTGCGTCGGCGTTCTGCGCGGCACCGACTTTATCGGACACGACGACGCGAATTGTGCGTTGGAAAAGGATGATTTGTTGCTTTTGCTTGGCGGGCGGCAAGACCTTCGCGAATTCGCGCGCGAGCTATAGGCGCTCCGATGTCAGGCCTGCGTTTCTCGATCCGTCAAAAGCGCTTCAGTCCACCAGCTGTCCTCGCAACGATCTACGCTGTGTTTATCATCGCCGGAGCGGTGGCACTGCGGTTGCCTTTCAGCAATGCCGGCGACGTCACCTTCGGCGATGCGGTTTTCACCGCCGCTTCTGCCGTCACGGTCACCGGGTTGATCGTAGTGGACACGGGTTCAGACTATACCCTGATCGGACAGGTTATCATCGCTCTGCTGATTCAGATCGGCGGACTGGGCCTGATGACCTTCGCAGCCCTTCTTCTAACGATGCTTGGGCTGACCATCGGAATGCCTCAACGGCTGGTGCTGCGCGACGAGCTTGGCCAGACCGGCGTACGCGATCTGCTTGTGCTTGTGCGCGTCGTGATGTTGGTGGCCTTTGTCGCCGAAGCCATCGCAACCGGCCTTCTGATGATTGTGTTTGTGCCCGAATTCGGCTGGACACAAGGTTTCTGGCAGGCGCTCTTCCATGCTATATCGGCGTTCAACAATGCCGGTTTCTCGCTGTTTTCCGACAGCCTGTCAGGGTATGTTGCTGACCCTATTGTCAACATCACGATCACAGTGCTTTTCGTTCTGAGCGGGCTTGGGTTCGTCGTCCTTGCGGATGTAAACCGACAGCGCAGTTGGCGGAAACTGACGCTTCACAGCAAGCTGATGCTGTCGGGCACGCTGGTTTTGATCCTGTTTGCCTGGATCATGTTCGCTTTGCTGGAATGGAACAACCCGGCCACGCTCGGCGGACTTGACAATATTGGCGCGCGTATCACAGCAAGCTGGTTTCAAGCGGTGACACCACGCACGGCAGGCTTCAACACCCTCGACTACGCGCAGATGGAAAATAGCACGACGGTGATGACCTTGATGCTTATGCTGGTCGGCGGGGGACCGTCCTCCACGGCTGGCGGTGTAAAGGTGACGACACTAATCGTCCTGGCCCTGGCGACGGTTGCGTTCTTCCGCAGACAAGAGCGGCTTCACATTTTCGGTCGCAGTTTGGGGATGTCGGAAGTCATGAAGGTGCTGGCCTTGACCGCGCTTTCGATTTTCCTCGTGGTAATCGGTCTTTTCCTGACATCGATCACCTATGACGGCGACTTTCTCGACCTTCTTTTCGAAGTTTGCTCGGCCTTCGGAACTGTTGGCCTGTCGAGAGGGGCCACTGGCGAACTCGATGAATTCGGGCGTGCGATGATCATTCTCATCATGTTTGCAGGTCGCCTGGGCCCTCTGACGCTGGCATTCTTTCTTGCCACGCAAAGCAAATCCAAGGTCGGATATCCGGAAGGAAAAGTCTTTTTGGGCTAGCAATTCAACGAGCAAGCCGACCTTGGTGTAACCATAGCGAACGCCCACTTGGTCGCGCACCCCTGTCATTGCGGAAAATCCAACACCCTGTTCGCGCCAAAACGCGATCCATGCGGACGGAACGTGGGCCTGCCGGACACAATCCGCCTGTCGGCAGGCACAGGTGTGTTACAGCGCCTGAACGGCTGCCAGCACCGCCTCGG
Organism: uncultured Tateyamaria sp.; assembly: GCF_947503465.1. Classification (NCBI taxonomy): domain Bacteria; kingdom Pseudomonadati; phylum Pseudomonadota; class Alphaproteobacteria; order Rhodobacterales; family Roseobacteraceae; genus Tateyamaria; species uncultured Tateyamaria sp. Next base: position 218,886 of record NZ_CANNDN010000001.1, read on the forward strand.
CATGGCCCGGCACTTTGACCTTGGGCCAGACCATCGCGATGTTGCCATTGGCGTCGATCAGGAACGTGGTGCGCTCGATCCCCATATACGTTTTGCCGTACATGTTCTTTTCCTTCCACACGCCATAATCCTCGCAGACCGTGCCGTTTTCATCCGACAGAAGGCCCACCGTGAGGTCGCGCTTTTTCGCGAACTTGGCGTGGCTGGCGACGCTGTCCTTGGAGATGCCGAAGATTTTTGCGCCCGCCGCCTCGAATTCTGAAAGATGTTCGGAGAAGGCGATGCTTTCCTTGGTGCAGCCCGGCGTGTCGTCGCGGGGGTAAAAATACAGGACAACCGGGCCACCCTGAAGCGCCGACAGGGTGACATCCGTGCCATCTGCGTCGGGCAGCGTGAAATCAGGGGCGGTCGAGGCGATATCCAGCATGTTTTGGCCTTTTCATTACACTTGGGAAAGTTGTGACTGGCATGATAGGGCTGAGCGGACAAGAATAAAGACATGAGCAGTGCCGACCCCATCACTGATCCGCCTTCTGTGCGGAAGAAAAGCCTGTGGCGGCGCCTTGGGCTGGGCAGCCTGTTTTTCAGCCTGATCCTTGCCGCCGCGCTGGGGGCTGCGATCTATGTGCTGATCGGGCGGCCCGTGGCTGCGCCGGACTGGTTGCGGGACCGGATCGAGACGCGGGCCGGCGAGGCGCTGGGGGCCGCATCGCTGCGCTTTGATGCGCTGGATCTGGTGGTCGAGGACAACGCCAAGCCGCGCGTGCGCATGACCAATGTGCAGGTGTTGAATGCGGCCGGGGCCGAGATTGTCGGCTTTTCCGAAATGCGCATCGGGCTGTCGGTGACGGACCTGGTGCAGGGGGCGTTCCGGCCCACCGAAATCGGTGTGACCGGCATCTTTGCCAACCTGCGCCGCGAGCGTGACGGATCGGTGGTCTTGTCTGGGGGGCTGGACCTGACATCGAATGCGCCTGCGCAAGAGGCGGCCACCCTGGGTCAGCTGATCGAGGGGATTGACGATCTGATCACGGTTCCGGGTCTGTCAGCCTTGACCGAGGCCGACATCCGCGCCCTGACCCTGCGGATCGAGGATGTCCGGTCGGCCCGGGCGTGGACCGTGGATGGCGGGCGCATGCGTCTGACCCGGGAGGGCGAGACGGTGCGCATCACCTCGGACCTCGCGCTGCTGAGCGGCGGGCAGGGGGTTGCGACGCTGGAGGCCAATTACGAGAGCCGTATCGGAGAGTCAGCGGCCACTTTCGGCGTGTTGGTCAACGATGTGGATGCCGGCGATGTGGCGACCCTGGCCCCGGCCTTTGCCTGGCTGGACGTGCTGCGGGCCCCGATCTCGGGCGCGGTGCGCGGGGTTTTTGGTGTGGATGGGACGCTGGCGCCCGTCAATGTCGCGCTGAATATCGGTGCCGGTGTGATCCAGCCCACCGATGCGACCCGCCCCGTGCCGTTTTCGTCCGCGCGCAGTTACTTCAGCTATGATCCGCGCGGCACGGTTCTGGTCTTTGACGAGCTGTCCGTCGACAGTGCCTGGATCACCGCACAGATCGACGGGCAGGCCGTTCTGGGCATTGATGATCGGGGTGATCTTGCGGACCTGGTGGGCCAGTTCCGCGCCACGTCGCTGCGCGCGAATCCCGATGACCTTTATCCCGAACCCATCGAGATGGAGGCGGCGCAACTGGACTTCCGGTTGTCGCTGGATCCGTTCCGGCTGGATGTGGGGCAGGCGCTGTTTCAGGATCAGGGGCAGGACCTGATCGCCCGGGGCGCGCTGATCGCGGCCCCGGATGGGTGGCGATACGAGATGGATGCCCAGATGGCCGGCATGATGCCGGGCCGCTTGCTGGAATTGTGGCCGGATCGTTTTGCCCCCAAGGCCCGCGCGTGGGTGCTGGCCAACCTGCTGGACGGGTATCTGCGCGATCTGGATGTCGCGCTGCGCGATGCGCCGAACAGTCCGGTCGTGGCCTATGCGGGCTTTGCCTATGAGAATGCCAGGGTGCGCTACCTCAAGACATTGCCGCCGATCGAGGACGGGCGCGGATCGGCCAGCCTGCTGGATGGGCGATTTGTCGTGTCGGTGGATTCCGGCCATGTCACGGCGCCGCAGGGCGGCCGCATCGATGTGAGCGGGTCGTCCTTCATCATCCCTGACGTGCGCGCCCGCGACGGCGTGCCCGCCGTGGTCCGGCTTGAGACCGATGGCACTGTGACCGCGGGCCTGTCGCTGCTGGATCTGCCGCCGCTGAACGTGATGGAGCGGGCCGGGCTGTCACCAACATTGGCCGACGGGCGGATCCAGGCCGCCGGAACGCTGGCCTTTGCGATGAAGGCCGGGCTGACGCCGGACGAGGTGGAATATGACGCCACGGGCACCGCCCGCGATGTCCTGAGCACAACCCTGATCGAGGGGCGGCGCCTGGCTGCCGACACCTTGCGCGTCGTGGCGGCACAGACCGGGGTGCAGGTATCGGGTGCGGGCACCCTGGATGGCGTGCCCTTTGACGTGACCTGGCGCCAGCCGCTGAGCCGGGGCGAGGGGCCGCAGCCCAGTTCCGTCAGCGGCACTATCGAGTTGTCGGAACGCACCATCGATGCGTTTGACCTGGGCCTGCCCGCCGGATTGGTGACCGGACGCGGCACCGGCAATATCGAGATCGGCCTGCCTGCGGGCGGCGGTGTGCCCGACTTTGCCCTGACGACGAACCTGCGCGGCGTGCGCCTGTCATCACCGCCGCTGGGCTGGTCCAAACCTGCCGCGACGCCTGCCTCTTTGTCGCTGACGGGCGCGTTGGGCCCGGCGCCGCGTGTTGACCGGATGGTGCTGGACGCGCCCGGGTTGCGGGCCGAAGGGTCGATCACGGCGACCCCCGGTGGCGGGTTGGAGCGGGCGCGCTTCACAAGCGTGCGCGTGGGCAACTGGATGAACGGGCCGGTGGACCTGGTGGGCCGCGGGCGCGCGGTGCCCCCGGCCGTGCAGGTGCGCGGTGGCACGCTGGACTTGCGCGAGGCCGATTTCGGCGGTGCGGGTGCGGGCACCGGCGGGCAGCAGGGCGGTGGGCCGCTCAGCCTGACACTGGACCGGTTGCAGATCACCGACACCATCGCCCTGAACGGCGTATCGGGCGAATTCAACATGGCGCGCGGCCTTGACGGGACCTTTACCGCGCGCGTCAACGGCGGCACGCCCATTCGGGGCCAGGTGCTGCCGCAGAATGGACGCAGCGCGGTTCGGATCACCTCGGACGATGCGGGCGGTGTGGCGGCGTCGGCGGGCATTCTGAAACAGGCCCGGGGTGGTGCGCTTGACCTGACCCTGTTGCCGGTGGGGGCCGCAGGGTTTGATGGCACGTTGAACGTCCAGGAAACCCGCATTCAGGACGCGCCCGCCATTGCCGCGCTGCTGAATGCCCTGAGCGTCGTGGGCCTTTTGGAACAGATGAGCGGCAGCGGCATCCACTTTCAGGATGTGGAGGCGTCGTTTCGGCTGACGCCGTCCACGATGACGTTGACCCAGGCCAGCGCAACGGGCCCGTCCATGGGGTTGTCGATGGATGGCGTGTACGATGTGGCGGGGGGGCGCCTGGACATGCGGGGGGTGATTTCGCCGCTGTTCCTGATCAACGGGATTGGCAGCATCCTTACCCGGCGGGGCGAGGGGCTGATCGGCTTCAACTACACCTTGCGCGGGCCTGTGCAGCAGCCGCGTGTGCAGGTGAACCCGCTGTCGGCGCTGACGCCGGGCCTGTTCCGCGAGATTTTCCGCGCGCCCGCCCCGGAACTGCCCCCGGTCGAGGGCGACGGCCCGTCGCCGGTTGTGCCCGAGGCCTTTGTGCCCGAAGACACCGGACCAAGTGACGCAGAGCAACGGCGGCTGGAACGGCAGCGGCGTATTGATGAACGCTGAGCGTCCCGGTAGGGGGACGCGCATGAGACTGGATGATTTCGACTTTGACCTACCCGAGCAGCTGATCGCGACACGGCCCGCCGCGCCGCGGTCGTCGGCCCGCCTGCTGGTGGCCCAGGGCGACAAGATCCATGACCAGCGCGTGACCGATCTGGTGGACTGGTTGCGCCCGGGTGATCTGCTGGTGCTGAACGACACGCGGGTGATCCCCGCGCGGCTGTTCGGCACGCGGGCGCGGCACAGTGCGCAGGGTCTGACCGAGGCGCGGATCGAGGTCACGTTGCTGGAGCCGCGCGCCGATGGCGCGTGGTCGGCGCTGGTGAAGCCCCTGAAGAAGGTGAAGCCGGGCGAGGTCGTGCGCTTTTCCGAGGTTCTGTCCGCCACGCTGGAGGGCAGTGAAGACGGGCAGGGGCATTTGCGGTTCAACCTGGCCGGCGATGATTTCGACGCGGCGTTGGCCGAGGCGGGGGCCATGCCCTTGCCACCCTACATTGCCGCGAAACGGCCCGCCGATGCACGGGACAAGACGGATTACCAGGCGATCTGGGCGCGCAACAGCGGCGCGGTGGCGGCCCCGACGGCCTCCTTGCATTTTGATGCGCCATTGATGGATGCGCTGGCGGCGCGCGGCGTCGCGATCACCTATGTGACCCTGCACGTGGGCGCAGGCACGTTTCTGCCGGTCAAGGTCGAGGACGTGACCCAGCACAGGATGCATGCGGAATGGGGGCAGGTGTCCGTGCAGGCGGCGCAGGATATCGCGGCGGCCAGGGCGCGAGGCAACCGGGTGATCCCGGTGGGCACCACGGCGCTGCGCCTGATCGAGACGATGGCGCGCGATGGCGGCATCACCGCCTGGGAAGGCGACACGGATATCTTCATCTATCCCGGCTTTGCCTTCCGCGTGGCAGACGGGTTGATGACCAACTTTCACCTGCCGAAGTCGACATTGATGATGCTTGTGTCGGCTTTGATGGGGCAGGACCGCATTCGGGCGATCTATGACCATGCTGTCCGGTCGGAATACCGGTTCTTTTCCTACGGGGACGCGTCGCTTTTGTTGCCGCAAACGTGACACCGGAAACCGACAAAACGCGTCGCACATATCTGCGACATCTCTGGGTGATACAGGCCACGCTGGACGCATAGGCCAAGGAGTACAGTTACATGTTCCAGGTACTGACAAGCGCGTGGGCGCTGCTGTTTGGCATGGGCCTTTTGATGGTGGGCAACGGGATGCAGGGCACGCTGCTGGGCATCCGGGGCGAGATCGAAGGCTTTTCGACCGCCCAGATGTCGATTGTCATGTCCGCCTATTTCCTTGGCTTTCTGGGCGGCAGCCGAATGGCGCCCCGCATGATCCAGCGGGTGGGGCATGTGCGCGTGTTTGCGGCGCTTGCCTCGCTGATCTCTGCCGTGATGATCCTGTACCCGACCTTTACCGATCCGTTGGTATGGGCAGTGGGCCGTGTGATCATCGGCTTCTGTTTCTCGGCGGTGTATGTGACGGCGGAAAGCTGGCTTAACGACGCGGCGGACAACTCCAACCGGGGCAAGGCGCTGTCGCTTTACATGATCGTGCAGACGACAGGTATCGTCATCAGCCAGTACCTGCTGTTGACCGCCGATCCGTCGGGTTTCGTCTTGTTCGTGATCCCGTCGGTCCTGGTGTCATTGGCGATCACACCGATCCTGCTGTCGATCAGTCCGGTCCCGGCCTTTGACACCACCAAGCCGATGACATTGCGCGAGCTTGTCGGGGTGTCGCCCCTGGGCTGTGTGGGCATGTTCCTGCTGGGTGGTGTGTTTGCCGCACAGTTCGGGATGGCGGCCGTCTATGGCACCGAGGCGGGGCTGAGCGTGGCGCAGATTTCGACCTTTGTGTCGACGTTCTTTATCGCTGCGGTGCTGCTGCAATATCCCATCGGCTGGATTTCGGACCGGATGGACCGCCGCGTGCTGATCCTAGTCCTGGCCGCGTTCGGTGCTGTGGGGTCGCTGATCGGCATGCTTCTGGGCAGCAACTTTGCCATGCTTCTGGTGTCGGCCTTTGTGGTTGGTGGCATGTCGAACCCGCTGTATTCCCTGCTTTTGGCGCATACCAACGACTTTCTGGCCCACGAAGACATGGCGGCGGCGTCGGGCGGTCTGATCTTCATCAATGGGCTCGGGGCCGTCTTTGGGCCGCTGATCGTGGGGGCGATGATGGGCAGTATCGGCCCGGCCGGATTTTACCTGTTCACCGGCGTCCTGTTCGTGGCGCTTGTGGTCTACGCAGCCTACCGTGCCACGCAGCGGGCCAGCACGCCCGTGGACGAGACAGGGTCGTATGTTGCGATGTCCCAGGCGGCGACCACGCCGGTGGCGATGGAAATCGCGCAGGAATACGCCATCGAAGCTGATTTGGAAGGCGAAGACGACAACCGGGCGGAGTGATAAACTGGGTTCCGTTCGAGGAGAGTGCCATGATTCCACCACGAGAGCCGCCAAAAACAAAACTGCCCCCGCCGTTGCCGCCGGTTTACGGATGGGTGATCGCTGCAGTGTGTTATCTTGGCCTCCTTTGGAATTGGTGGTTTGACGTTCGCTTGGATGACGATCCGAGTGTTTTTGGGCGAATGATGCCGGGCTTTCTAGTCATGTTCCCGATTGTAGTGGCCTTCAAAGTGCTGAGACGGTGATGTCGCTGCATTGAACAAGCGAGCTACTCATTTGATAAGGAAGAGCGGGTTTGACCGGGTTTGCAACCGGGCCGGGTAATGTGTCGCAGCTGTTGTATTTCGTGATTTGGGACACAAGATAAACTGTGTAACGCTTTGATGACGGGGCATGGGTATTGGGAGAGAAACCATGGTGGGTCCGGACGATGTTTTGCGGTTCTGGTTGGATGAGTGCGGTCCGGAGGAGTGGTTCAAGTCCGATCCCGTCCTTGATCAGACCATACGTGACCGTTTTGGCGCGACCTGGAAGGCGGCGACCGAGGGCCGATATGCCCTTTGGCTGACCTATCCGTCCGGCGCGCTGGCCTATGTCATTCTGACCGACCAGTTCCCGCGCAACATGTTTCGCGATGATGCGGCGGCCTTTTCGACGGACAAGGCGGCGCTGGCTGCGGCCAAGTCGGCCATCGCCAAGGGGTGGGACCTGCGGATCGACATGCCCGCCCGCCAGTTCTTTTACATGCCGCTCGAGCATTCCGAGAACCTGTGCGATCAGGACCGCGCCGTGCGCCTGATCTGCGAGCGCACCGAACAGGATGAAACCTTCTTGCTGCATGCCCGCGCGCATCGCGAGGTGATCCGCCAGTTCGGTCGGTTCCCGCATCGCAATGCGGCGCTTGGCCGTGCCACGACAAATGCCGAACAGGCACATCTGGATGCCGGTGGCTATGGCACCATTGTGCGCAGCCTTCAGGCGGATCAGGCGGCCTGATCCTGTGCCGTCCATCATGCGTGGCGCCTGACGCGGGCCTTCCCTAGCGTCAGTCGATTTGTCGCGCTCGGTCTTCGTTGAGGTCTGCACGGAAATAGTTTAACGGTAAACTAAATCTGACGCAGCGCTTGGCGAGGACATTGATATGGCAGCGAAATCCTTTGACGTGGTGATTATCGGGTCCGGTCCCGGGGGCTATGTGGCCGCCATTCGGGCCGCCCAACTGGGCCTGAGCACCTGTGTTGTCGAGCGCGAGCATCTGGGCGGCATCTGTCTGAACTGGGGCTGCATTCCCACCAAGGCGATGCTGCGGTCGTCCGAAGTGTTCCACCTGATGCACCGCGCCAAGGAATTTGGCCTCAAGGCGGATGGCATCGACTATGACTTGCCTGCCGTGGTGGACCGGTCGCGCAAGGTGGCGGGGCAGCTTTCGGGGGGTGTGCAGCACCTGCTGAAGAAGAACAAGGTGACGGTCATCATGGGCGAGGGCACCGTCCCGTCCAAGGGCAAGGTGAGCGTCAAGACCGACAAGGGCACCGAAGAGCTGACGGCCAAGAACATCATTCTGGCCACCGGCGCGCGGGCCCGCGAGTTGCCGGGGCTTGAGGCCGATGGCGAACTGGTCTGGACCTACAAGGCCGCGCTGACGCCGGGCCGCATGCCGAAAAAGCTGCTGGTCATCGGATCGGGTGCGATCGGTATCGAATTTGCAAGCTTCTACAACACGCTGGGCGCTGACACGACCGTGGTCGAGGTCATGGACCGCGTGCTGCCCGTGGAAGATGCCGAGATTTCGGCCTTTGCCAAGAAGGCGTTCGAAAAGCAGGGCATGAAGATCATGCAGAAGGCGATGGTCAAGCAACTGGACCGCGCGAAGGGCAAGGTCACGGCCCATATCGAAGTGGGCGGCAAGGTCGAAAAGCTCGAGTTTGACACCGTGATTTCCGCCGTGGGCATTGTCGGCAATGTCGAGGGCCTGAACCTTGAGAAACTGGGCGTGAAGGTGGACCGGACCCATGTGGTCACGGACGAATACTGCCGCACCGGGGTCGAAGGTATCTTTGCCATCGGCGACATCGCGGGTGCGCCGTGGCTGGCCCACAAGGCGAGCCACGAAGGTGTCATGGTGGCCGAACTGATCGCGGGCAAGAACGACGTGCACCCGATCAAGCCGAATTCGATTGCCGGGTGCACCTATTGTCACCCGCAGGTTGCCAGTGTTGGTCTGACCGAGGCGGCGGCGAAAGAGGCCGGGTACAAGGTAAAGGTCGGCAAGTTCCCCTTCATCGGCAATGGCAAGGCGATTGCACTTGGAGAGCCCGAGGGCATGATCAAGACCGTGTTCGATGAAAAGACAGGCGAGCTGCTGGGCGCGCACATGATCGGGGCCGAGGTGACCGAGCTGATCCAGGGCTATGTCGTGGGGCAGGCGCTGGAGACCACGGAAGAAGACCTGATGCACGCCGTGTTCCCGCACCCGACGCTGTCGGAGATGATGCACGAGAGCGTGCTGGATGCCTATGACCGCGTGATCCATATGTAGGTGAAATGCCTTTTCGGGATCTCGAATGGCCGCTACTCTGCGGCCATTCTTTTTTCCGAGGTGATTGACATGAAGAGTATTAAAGTGGGTCTCATCGTCTTGGCCGGTGCCTTTTTGGCAGCACCGTCGCCCGGGCAGGCGCAGCAGTTGATTGCAGAGTACTATACGCTCCTGACAGGTGCGGATTTGCGCAACTCAAGCGGTGCGGCGTTGGGCAGTTTCTGCGCCATCGTTCAGCAGGACCGCGCCAACCATCATCGATTTGGCATTCGGCATGATGGCGATCAGTGGGACCCGATCTTTGCTGACCCTGCCGCGCGTGCACAGATTTCGGCCAACTGCCAACTGGCCGCAGGGTCCGAATATCTTCCCTCGGCGATAGCGCAATACGGCACGCGCTATGTCTGGGTGCGCGTTTATGGCAGTGGGACGTGGCCGACCATGGTGCTGGTGTCCGAAGGCGCGGGCTGACGCATCTTGCAGGCGTGCCGCGCCCGTGAAATGAGCGGGGCATGACCGACCGCACATCCTTCCCGCTTGTTCTTGCCCTGTGGGGCGCTGGCCTTGGTGCGGCGGGGCAGTATGCCAAAATCTCGGTCATCTTTGACCGATTGCCCGAGGTCTACCCCGATGCGGGCACGGCTTTGGGTTTCATCGTGTCGCTTGTGGGTTTTGTCGGCATCGTGCTGGGGGTTGTTGCGGGGCTTGTGGTCGCCCGTATTCGCTATCGACGCGCAATGCTGTGGGCGCTGTGGGCCGGGGCGGCGCTGTCGTTGTTTCAGGCGACATTGCCCAGCCTGCCGCTGATGCTGGCAAGCCGCGCGCTCGAGGGTGTGTCCCATCTGGCGATGGTTGTCGCTGCCCCGACACTGATTGCGCAGCTGAGTGCTGAGCGGCATCGGGGGTTTACCCTGACGCTCTGGAGCACGTTCTTTTCGGTCGCGTTCACCCTGCTGGTGGTTCTTGGCCTGCCGCTGGTGGATGCGATGGGTCTGCCCGCGTTGTTCGTGGCGCATGCGATCTGGCTGGCCGTGTTTGCCGTGATCCTTGGGCTGTTCCTGCGCCCGTTGGAGGTGCCGCCCGACAGCGCCTTGTCGTTGCGCGGTATCCTGCGGGATCATGTGGCAATCTACCGGTCACCGCGCATTGCGGCGCCGGGGGCGGGGTGGATGTTCTATACCTTTTGCTTTCTGGCCATCCTGACGGTGCTGCCGCCCTACATTGCGCCGGAATGGCGGGCGTGGGTGATGGGGGCGATGCCGCTGGTGGCCATCGGTGTGTCGCTGACACTCGGCGTCTATGCCTTGCGGTTCATGGGCGCCGTCATGCTGATCCAGATCGGGTTTGCCTTGTGCATCGCGTCGCTGCTGTGGCTGTGGATCGCGCCGGGGATGCCGGTGGCCTGTCTTTCGCTGGCAGGCGCACTGGGGCTGGTGCAGGGGGCGAGTTTTGCCGCCGTGCCGCAGTTGAACGCCACGGCCGCGCATCAAAGCCAAGCCTATGGCGGCCTCGCGCAGACCGGTAATCTGGGCAACACGCTGGGCACGCCCGCGCTGCTGGCTGTGCTGGGCATGGCGGGGTTTCCGGGGTTGGTGTGGACCTGCATCGCGGTCTTTGGCTGTGGGATTGCGGCGCACGCCTGGATGGCCGCGCGACGCCGTGCTGACATGGCATGACAGCAGTACGCATGTTCGCGTCTTGTTCTCACTTTTTCATTGGCTGTTTCGCCCATGTGACCTATGTACAGATCGTTAATCCGGGGGGCTGACATGGCCGAGCAAAAGAATATCGAGGTGCGCGGCGCGCGCGAGCACAACCTCAAGTCTATCGACGTGGATATCCCGCGCGACCAACTGGTTGTGATCACTGGTCTTTCGGGGTCGGGCAAGTCATCACTGGCGTTTGACACGATCTATGCCGAGGGGCAGCGCCGATACGTGGAATCGCTGTCGGCCTATGCACGCCAGTTCCTGGACATGATGCAGAAGCCGGATGTGGATCATATTTCCGGCCTGTCGCCCGCGATTTCGATCGAACAGAAGACAACGTCCAAGAACCCCCGGTCGACCGTCGGCACCGTGACCGAGATCTACGACTACATGCGGCTGCTGTTCGCCCGTGTCGGCACGCCCTATTCCCCCGCAACCGGCAAGCCCATCGAGGCGCAGCAGGTGCAGGACATGGTGGACCGCATCATGGCGATGGAGGAGGGGACACGTGCCTATCTGCTGGCCCCGATCATCCGCGACCGCAAGGGCGAGTACCGCAAGGAGTTTCTGGACCTGCGCAAGCAGGGCTTTCAGCGGGTCAAGGTGGATGGGTCCTTCTATGAGCTGGACGAGCCGCCGACGCTGGACAAGAAATTCCGCCATGACATCGACGTGGTGGTGGACCGCATTGTCGTGCGCGAGGGGCTGGAAACGCGGCTGGCCGACAGCTTGCGCACCGCGCTGGATCTGGCCGATGGCATTGCCATTCTTGAGACCGCACCGAGCGAGGGTGAGCCAGAGCGCACGACGTTTTCCGAGAAATTTGCCTGTCCCGTCAGTGGCTTCACCATTCCCGAGATCGAGCCGCGCCTGTTTTCGTTCAACGCACCGTTTGGGGCATGCCCAACCTGCGACGGTCTGGGACAAGAGCTGTTCTTTGACGAACGGTTGGTGGTGCCGGACCAGACGCTCAAGGTCTATGACGGGGCGCTGGCGCCGTGGCGGAAGGGGAAGTCGCCCTATTTTCTGCAGACCATCGAAGCGATTGCCAAACACTACGAATTTGACCCGCAAACCAAGTGGAAGGACCTGCCTGCTCATGTGAAGCAGGTGTTTCTCTATGGCTCGGGCGATGAGGAAATCCCGTTCCGCTATGACGAGGGCGGGCGCGTCTATCAGGTCACGCGCGTGTTCGAGGGGGTGATCCCCAACATGGAGCGCCGGTACCGCGAGACGGATTCGAACTGGATCCGCGAGGAATTCGAGCGCTATCAGAACAACCGTCCGTGCGGGGATTGCGGTGGGTTCCGTCTGCGGCCCGAAGCGCTGGCGGTGAAGATCGGGCCATCGGATGACGCGGACAAGCTGTTGCATGTGGGGCAGGTGGTCGAGATGTCGATCCGCGAGGCCTATGCCTGGTGCCAGACGGTCCCGGACAATCTGAGCGCACAGAACAATGAGATTGCGCGTGCGATCCTGAAGGAAATTCGTGAGCGGCTTGGGTTCCTGAATAACGTTGGACTTGAGTACCTTACGATGTCACGTTCAAGTGGTACGCTGAGTGGTGGCGAAAGCCAGCGTATTCGTTTGGCGTCGCAAATCGGGTCGGGCCTGACCGGCGTTCTCTATGTGCTGGACGAGCCGTCGATTGGCCTGCACCAGCGCGACAATGACCGTTTGCTGGACACGCTCAAGAACCTGCGGGATCAGGGCAATACCGTAATCGTGGTCGAACACGACGAAGAGGCCATTCGCGAGGCCGATTATGTGTTCGACATCGGCCCCGGCGCGGGGGTGCATGGCGGTCAGGTCGTGGCGCACGGAACGCCGCCGGAACTGGCGGCGAGCGGGTCGATCACGGGCGATTACCTGTCGGGCAAGCGCGAGATCGCCGTGCCGCTGGAACGCCGCAAGGGCAAGAAGGGCAAGAAGAAGGTCACCGTGGTCAAGGCCACGGGCAACAACCTGCAAAACGTGACCGTCGATTTCCCGCTGGGCAAATTCGTGTGCGTGACGGGCGTGTCGGGCGGGGGGAAGTCCACGCTGACCATCGAGACATTGTTCAAGACTGCGTCCATGGCGCTGAACGGTGCGCGGCAGACGCCCGCGCCCTGCGAGACGATCAAGGGGTTGGAGCATCTGGACAAGGTTATCGACATTGACCAGCGGCCCATCGGGCGCACGCCGCGGTCGAACCCTGCGACCTACACCGGGGCGTTCACCCCGATCCGCGACTGGTTTGCGGGCCTTCCCGAGGCGAAGGCGCGCGGCTACAAGCCGGGGCGCTTTTCCTTCAATGTGAAGGGGGGACGGTGCGAGGCATGCCAGGGTGACGGTGTCATCAAGATCGAGATGCATTTTTTGCCGGACGTCTATGTGGAATGCGAAACCTGCAAGGGCGCGCGGTACAACCGCGAGACGCTTGAAATCAAGTTCAAGGGCAAGTCCATTGCCGACGTGCTGGACATGACGGTTGAGGACGCGCAGGCGTTCTTCCAGGCCGTGCCTTCGATCCGGGAGAAGATGGATGCGCTGATGCGCGTGGGCCTTGGCTATATCAAGGTGGGCCAGCAGGCGACGACCCTGTCGGGGGGCGAGGCGCAGCGCGTCAAGCTGTCGAAGGAACTGTCGAAACGGTCGACCGGCCGGACGCTGTATATCCTGGACGAGCCGACGACGGGCCTGCATTTCGAAGATGTGCGCAAGCTGTTGGAAGTGCTGCACGAATTGGTGGATCAGGGCAATTCTGTTGTCGTGATCGAACACAATCTTGACGTGGTGAAAACGGCGGATCACATCATCGATATCGGCCCCGAAGGTGGCGATGGTGGGGGGCAGGTTGTGGCCACCGGCACACCCGAGGAGGTGGCCGAGGTCGCTGAAAGCCACACCGGCCAGTACCTGAAGCCGATGCTTGCCCCGCGCAAGGTCGCCGCGGAATAGTTATGCGCGGTTCTCACCTTGACCGGGTGTGAACCACGCCGCCGCCGCGTCAAGGCTGTCTGGCCGGCCCAGGAAGTACCCCTGGGCCAATGGCACGCCAAGACCCGCGAGTGTCAGCAATTCGTCCCCTGTTTCGATCCCTTCGGCCACGATGTCCGCACCAATTTCCCTGGCAAAGGACACAAGGGCCGCGCTGAGCGAGCGGCGCACCACGTCCTGATCAATCCGGGTGGTCAGCGAGATGTCCAATTTGATGATGTCGGGCAGCAGCCGCACGATTTGTTGTAGGCCGGAATAGCCGGCCCCGGCATCGTCAATGGCCAGCCGCACACCCGTAAAGCGCAGTTTTTGCAAGGCTTTTTCCAGCGCGTCGTCGTCGGTGGCCTTGGTGTGTTCCGTCACTTCCAGCACAACCCGTTCTGTCGGCCAATCGGCGAACACATCCGCGAGCACCCCCGATGCGACGGTGTCGGGCGAGGCGTTTACGGACAGATAGACAGATGCGGGCAAGTGGTTGAGCGCTTGCAAGGCGCGTTCGATCACGCACACCTCAAGCGCGATCTGCATACCGACGAGGCGCGCCTCGTCAAACCACAGGTTGGGGGCACGGTACGGGTCCGATTGAAAACGACACAGCGCTTCGAACCCTTTCGGGAGTTTCTGCTGGGCATCCATGATCGGTTGGTACACGACGTCAAACTCCTGGGTGTCCAGCATGTCCTGAATGCGGGTCCGTATGTCGCTTTGTTCCGTTTCGACCATCAGGCGCGCGTTCACCTGTTCGGCCGAGATGGCCGCAAAGGCGCGCATCACATCGAGGTCGCGCGTGTTCAGGTCGGTCCGTGCCGTGCGGCTGAGGCAGCAGAACATGCCGTAGATCGATCCGTCGCGCCGCCGGATCGGGATGCTGGCATGGGACCTGATCGGAATTGCATGTGTCAAATCGATGTCCTGGCACAGCGCTTCGTCTTTGGTGTCCGGGATCAGTTCGGGCAGTCGTCCGGCCAGGATGTGCCGACAATACACCGCGTCGAGCGGCATCGTGTCGCCGACCGAAATCATCTGTTCCAGGCCCGGCGCACTGACGGCGCGAAAGGCGAGGTCATCACCGATGAATTCCGAAAGATAGGCCACCTCCATCCCCAAGTGGCTGCGTACAAATTCAAGCGCCGTGTTGATCGTTTCGTCCGTGGTCATGCCACGGGTCATGGTTTCGCCCATAAGGCGGGCGGTCTTGTCCGTCATGGCACCCCTCGTTGATGGCGTGACTGCACTGTCACGCAGAGGGGTTAATGACCCACCCAACGGCGCCAGAAAAAATGCCCTTGGTTTGAATCAATCGCGCCCGCGCGTTTCGAAGCGGGGCAGCATGGCGCTGAAATCCTTGCCTTTTCCGCCTTCGTTTTCAACGAATTGGCGATACAGTTCCAGCGCGCGCGCGCCCATCGGCGTGTCGGCATCGACCGCTTCGGCGGCCTGTTGGCTCAGGCCCAGATCCTTGAGCATCAATTCCGCCGCGAAGCCGGGGGTGTAGTTGTTGTCGGCAGGGCTGACGGGGCCGACACCGGGCGCGGGGCAATAGGCATTCATGGTCCAGGAATAGCCTGACGAGGTGCTGACGACGTCGAACATCTTTTGCCGGTCGAGGCCCAGCTTGTCGGCCAGTGCGAATGCCTCGCACGTGGCGATCATGGTGGCACCCAGGATCATGTTGTTGCAGATCTTGGCCGCCTGACCGGCGCCTGCATCGCCGCAATGCACCGCCTTTTGACCCATGATGTCGAAAAGCGGTCTGGCGGCCTCGAACGCCTGGGCGCTGCCACCCGCCATGAAGGTAAGCGTGCCGCCCGCCGCGCCGCCGATGCCGCCCGAAACGGGGGCGTCGACACATCCAAGCCCTGCGGCGTCGGCCTGTGCGGCCACCGCGCGGGCGCTCTCTACATCCACGGTGGAACAGTCGATCAGGGTGGCACCGGCCTTCATAACTGGAATGATGTCATGTGCCACGGCGCGCAGGATGTCCCCGTTGGGCAGCATGGTGATCACGATGTCCTTGTCTGCCGCCGCTTCGGCCGCGCTTGAGGCCTGTGCCACCCCGTCCGCCGTCGTGCCCGCGACGTCAAACCCCGAGACCGCGTGCCCCGCCTTGGCGAGGTTCGCAGCCATGGGCGCGCCCATGTTGCCGAGGCCGATAAAACCGATCTTCATGCCTGATCCCTCCAGTTTAAGTGCCATTTTCCCCAATGGCATAAGCATCTTGGACACCGCCGTGGGGGGCACCGATCCATCGGCAAATTGCCATTTGGGCGCGCGGTCCTTGTCGATGATGGCAGCCCTTATGCCTTCCAGAAAATCACCGTGTTCCATGGCCCGTGCCGTAAAGCGGTATTCCAGGTCCAACGCCTTTTCCAGGGTCAGGCTGGGCCCGCGCAGACGGTTCAGCGCCTCGATTGTGCAGGCCATCGACAGGGGGCTGTTGCGGCCCATTCGGGTCAGGGTGTCGCGGGCGAAATCGCTGTCTTCCGCTCTGAGCGTGGTCAACACGTCGCCCAGCGACATGCCGTGAAAGTGCCGGTCGATATCGGGCATCGCCGATTGCAACGGGCCCGGGGCAGGGCCCGTGGCCGTCTGGACAACGCAATCCGGATCGCCCGTGGCCTCAAGTGTCGCGACCAGTGCGGGCCAGTGCGCTTCGGCGACGTAGTGGTCGGCAAACCCGGCCAGGATCGCATCGGCGGCGTTCATCCGCGCCGCCGTCGTGCCCAGATACGCGCCCAAGCCACCAGGGGCGAGCGCCAGCATGAGCGATCCGCCCACATCCGGGATCAGGCCAATGCCGCATTCGGGCATGGCGATCTGGCTGCTGTCACCGACGATCCGGTGCGAGCCATGGCAGCCAATGCCGACCCCGCCGCCCATGGTGAAGCCCTGCAGGAAGCTGACGACCGGTTTGGGATAGTGAAAGATCTTGTGGTTCAGGCGGTATTCGTCGGCCCAGAATTTCTGGCCGTAGGCGTAGTCGCCCTTGGTCCCTGTCGCGTAGAGTTCCGCGATGTCGCCGCCGGAACAAAACGCGCGGTCGCCTTCCGCATCCAGAACGACCAGTTTTACGGCGTCGTCGCTGGCCCAGGTGTCAAGCGCGGCTTCGATGGCCAGACACATCTCGTATGTCATAGCGTTGAGCGCGTGGGGGCGTTGCAGGGTGATGCGGCCCGCATGGCCGGTGATACGGATCGAGATGTCGGTCATGACAAAGCCGCCGTGCAAATGATTTCGATGTTATACCCCTCTCCGCCGATCTGCACTTCGCCACAGGATCGGGCGGGGGCCGTTCCCGGTGCCACCCACGCGTCCCAGACAGCATTGACGGCGTCATAGTCGGCAATAGAGCTGAGCCAGATTGTTACGGATAGAAGTTGCGCCTTGTCAGTTCCGACCGTCGCCAGATGGTGATCAATTTTTGAGAGCGCTTCGCGAGTTTGGGTTTGGATCGGTGCATGTGCGGTGCCGCACTGACCAGCGAGATACACGGTATTCCCGTGTACTACGGCTTGGCTCATCCTGTGGTCCGTGTCGAAGCGTTTGATGTCAGTCATCGGTTCTTCAACATGTCCCGCGCCACGATCACCCGCATGATCTCGTTCGTGCCTTCGAGGATCTGGTGCACCCGCAGATCACGAACCAGTTTTTCGATGCCGTAATCCGCGAGGTAGCCGTAGCCGCCGTGCAGTTGCAGGCATTGGTCGACAACCTTGCTGCCTGCATCCGTCACGAACTTCTTCGCCATGGCACAGAACTTTGTCGCGTCCGGCGCGCCAGTGTCGAGCTTCCACGCGGCTTGCCGCAAAAAGGTGCGGGCGGCTTGTAGTTCGATCTCCATGTCCGCGAGGCGAAATTGCAGACCCTGTAACTGGTCGATGGGCTGGCCGAAGGCTTTGCGCTCGCCCATATACGCAAGCGTCGCATCGATGGCAGATTGTGCGGCGCCCAACGAACAGGCGGCGATGTTCAGACGGCCGCCATCCAGCCCCATCATCGCATATTTGAAACCCTGACCCTTTTCCCCAACCAGATTGCCGCTTGGAATGTTGCAATTGTCAAACTGAACTTGCGCCGTAGGTTGGCTGCGCCAGCCCATTTTGTCCTCAAGTCCGCCGAAGGACAGCCCGTCCGTGCCGTCCTCGACATAGACGGTCGAGACGCCTTTGGGCCCATCCTCGCCCGTGCGGACCATGCAGACATACGCATCGGAATAGCCGCCGCCGGAGATGAACGCCTTGGTCCCGTTCAGGGTATAGCCTTCGTTTGTCCGCTCCGCACGGGTGCGCAGGGCGGCGGCGTCCGAGCCCGAGCCGGGTTCGGTCAAGCAATAGCTGAGAACGGTGTTCATACTCAGCACATCGGGCATCACCCGCGCCTTCAGGTCGTCACCCGCAAAGCTGTCCAGCATCTTGGCGCACATGTTGTGGATGGACAGGAAGGCGGCGACAGACGGGCAGGCCATCGACAGCGCCTCGAACACCAGGGTGGCGTCCAGACGGGACAGCCCGGCGCCCCCGGCATCCTCGGAGACATAGAGAGAGGCAAAGCCCAATTCGCCCACCTTGGGCCACAGGTCCTTGGGGATCGTGCCCGCCGCTTCCCAGTCGCGGGCGTGCGGGGCAATCTCGGACTGGCCAAAGGCGTGGGCCATGTCGAAAATCGCCGATTGTTCCTCGGTCAATGCGAAGTCCATGGTTCCTCCCGTAACGCGACGCCGTGAATTGAACGCACGTTAAATTCCGATGTTTGCAGGACTATTGCAAGGCCCGACCGCCCTGGGGTGCCAACAGCATGTCCACGGTCGCTTCGGGCTGGCCGAGCAGGGTCAGTGCCTGCGCTTCGGAGTGTTGAACCATGGGAACAACCGAATCCACGTCATCCCACGACCGCAGGTACATCGTGCAGATTTCCTGGCTGATGGGCGTGGGGGCGATGTAGACGACCAGCGACTGCACGCCCGCGCACGCGAGCCTGTCGGCCTTGGCCGCCTGCATCTCCATGAACCGGACATAGTCCCGTTCGAACCCGGTGGCATGGCTCAGATCGACAAGCTGCTTTTGCCCAGGGGCATAATCCGCGTGCGACACGTATTGGCGTGTCGCTTCCAGCGCCTCGTCAATCATGACGGTGCCGGTAAACCGGACAACGACCAAACCGCGGTCCGGGAGTATACGGAATTCTACGGGCATATCACTCCATGACGGGTATCGAGAATTCTCCGCCTTCCTTTATGCCGGACGGCCACCGGGCCGTCACTGTCTTTGTACGCGTGTAGAACTTAAATGCGTCAGGACCGTGTTGATTTAGGTCCCCAAATACGGATTTTTTCCAACCACCAAAGGTGTGGTAGGCCAGCGGCACGGGGATCGGCACGTTGATCCCGACCATGCCGATGTTGATCCGGTTGGCAAAGTCGCGGGCCGTGTCCCCATCGCGGGTAAAGATCGCGGTACCGTTGCCGTATTCGTGGTCCATGGCAAGGCCGATAGCCTCTTCATAGGTCTGCGCACGGACCGTGGTCAGGACAGGGCCAAAGATTTCCTGCTTGTAGATATCCATATCGGGGGTCGCACGGTCAAAGAGATGCGGGCCAACGAAATAGCCATCCTCGTACCCCTGGAGTTTGAAATCACGCCCATCGACGACCAGTTCTGCGCCTTGGTCGATGCCGGTCTGCACCAGCCGTTCGATGTTGGCCTTGGCCGCCGCCGTCACGACGGGGCCATAGTCCACGTCATTGCCAGCGGTGTAGGGGCCGACCTTCAGCTTTTCGATGCGCGGCACCAGCTTTTCGATCAGGCGGTCGGCGGTTTCGTCCCCCACGGGCACTGCGACACTGATCGCCATGCAGCGTTCGCCCGCGGCGCCATAACCTGCGCCCACAAGCGCGTCGGCGGCCTGATCCATGTCGGCATCAGGCATGACGATCATGTGGTTCTTGGCCCCGCCAAAGCACTGTACCCGTTTGCCGTTCGCGCAGCCGGTTGCATAGATGTATTCCGCGATCGGCGTCGATCCGACAAAGCCGATGGACTGGATCACGTCGTTATGCAGAATGGCATCCACGGCCTCCTTGTCGCCGTTCACCACTTGCAGGATGCCCTTGGGCAGGCCGGCCTCCTCCATCAGCTCGGCCAGCATCAGCGGGACGGACGGATCACGTTCGGACGGTTTGAGGATAAAGGCGTTACCGCAGGCAATGGCGGGGGCAAACATCCACATCGGGATCATGGCGGGGAAGTTGAACGGCGTGATGCCCGCCGTGACGCCAAGGGCCTGACGCATGGAATACATGTCGATGCCGGGGCCTGCGCTGTCGGTGTATTCGCCTTTCAGCAGATGCGGCGCACCGATGCAGTATTCCACAACCTCAAGGCCGCGCTGCACGTCACCCGCCGCATCCGGCAGCGTCTTGCCATGCTCGCGGCTGAGCGCCTCGGCCAACTTGTCCATGTCGCGGTTGAGCAGGCTGACGAATTTCATCAACACCCGCGCCCGGCGCTGCGGATTGGTGGCGGCCCAGGCAGGCTGCGCCCTGGCCGCAATCTCGACGGCGTGTGCAACTTCATTGGTCGAGGCAAGAGGCACACGCGCCTGCACTTCACCCGTGGCAGGGTTCATCACATCAGCGAAACGGCCCGACGTGCCGCTGACATGGGCGCCGTCGATATAGTGGGAAAGCTCTTGCATGGGATTCTCCTGATCTGGGGTTGGGTGCAGGATAGTCTTGCAAAATACTCGGTAAAAGGGGGAAGTAGGCAAAACCGTTTTGCAATAACGCATGATGAGGGCCGGCCGTTGCTGCCGCATTGGGATGATTTGCGCCTGTTTCTGGCGGTGGCGCGGGCCGAAACCCTGTCGGCCGCGGCCAAGACCGTGCGCAAGGATGCGGCGACCCTTGGGCGGCGGGTGGCGCGGCTGGAACGGGATCTGGATGTGGTGTTGTTCCGCAAATCCCCGCAGGGCTATGCGCTGACAGAGGCAGGCGCGCAACTGCTGGACCGGGCCGAGGCGGCGGAAGCCGCGATGCGGGCCGCAACCGAGGGGATCACGGGCCCGGACCGCGATGCCGCCAATGCGGGGCTTACGGGACAGGTGCGCATCGGTGCACCCGATGGCTGTGCCAATTACGTGTTGCCGCAAGTCTGCGCCCGGTTGGGGGCGGCGCATCCGAACCTTGATATCCAGATCGTCGCCTTGCCACGTGTCTTCAACCTGTCCCGGCGCGAAGCGGACCTGGCCATCGGCGTCAGCGCCCCCACCGCAGGGCAGTTGACGGTCCAGCGGATCACCGATTACCGCCTGCATTTTGCGGCAAGCACGGCGTACCTGGCCGCCGCGCCACAGTTGACGCATATCCGCGATCTCGCGGCACATCGGATTGTCGGATACATTCCTGACATGATTTTTGACCGGGAATTGGACTATCTGGCGGATGCGGGCGTGGCCCGTGTTGCGATGGCGTCAAATTCGGTCGCGGTGCAATTGAACCTGTTGCGGCAGGGGGCTGGGATTGGTGTTGTGCACGACTTTGCCTTGCCCTTCGCGCCGGGGCTGGCGCGCGTGCTGGTGGACGAAATGTCGCTGAACCGCAGCTTTTTCCTGATCCGCCACCAGTCGGACACACGCGACAGACGCCTGAACCACTTTGCCGAATTGCTGGTGCAGGGCGTGCGTGCGGAAGTCGCGCAGCTTGAGGCAAAGGCCTGAGTGAAAACAATGCGGTAGCGCCGGAATGTGAAAGACAGGGCAGGGGTGCGCGGGCATCCTTGGGGGTATGATTTCAACCGGCAGTGGATCGCCCAGACTGCTTCGCAGGCTTGACAGACAGGGCATCGGCGGCTGACGCTGGGATACATCACACCGTTGCGAGGTCCAGAATCCATGCTTGTGCACCAAATTCTCAAGTCGAAATCCGACGATGCCGTTGTCACGGTGACGCCGGGCACCAAGGTATCTGACGCGGCAAAGATCCTGGCGGAACGCAAGATCGGGACGGTCGTGGTGTCGGCAGACGGGCAGACGGCCGAGGGTATCCTGTCTGAACGCGATATCGTGCGGGTGCTTGCCAAGCGGGGCGGGGCGATCCTGAGCGAGCCTGTGGACACCTTCATGACGTCGAAACTGGTGACCTGCGGGCGGCAGGACAAGGCCGATGACGTGCTGACCAAGATGACCGAGGGTCGATTTCGGCACATGCCGGTGATCGAGGACGGCCATCTGGTCGGGCTGATTACCCTGGGTGATGTGGTCAAGGCCCGGTTGGCGGAACTGTCCATGGAAAAGGATGCCCTGCAGGGCATGATCATGGGTCACTGACCAGACGCCTGCGTCCTGTCGGCTTGCATTCGCTGGCCCGAGATGCTGCATTGCGCGCAATATGACTGACGGAGCCGCCCCATGCGCATCGGCCTATACCCCGGCACATTTGATCCCATCACGCTGGGGCATATCGACATCATAAGGCGGGCCAGCCCCATGGTGGACAAACTGGTTATCGGCGTGGCCATCAACCGCGACAAGGGTCCGCTGTTTTCCCTGGAAAACCGGGTCGAGATGATCGAGGCCGAATGCGCCAAGCTGAGCAGGCAGACGGGCACCGAGATCCTCGTACACCCGTTCGAGAATCTGCTGATCGACTGTGCCCGCGATGTCGGTGCCCAAATCATCTTCCGTGGCCTGCGCGCGGTGGCGGATTTCGAATATGAATTCCAGATGGTGGGCATGAACCGGCAGCTGGATGACAGCATCGAAACGGTTTTCCTGATGGCCGAGGCCGAGCATCAGGCAATTGCATCCAAACTGGTCAAAGAGATCGCCCGCCTGGGCGGGGACGTCAGCAAATTCGTGACGCCCTTGGTGAATGACGCGTTGGAAGAGCGGTTTGGGTGAAGGGCGACCAGCGGGTCAGAACAGCGGTTGATAGCGCCAATTGTCTGCGTCAGGCGTAACCTCGTCCAGATCGTAGTCCGCGCCTTGCAGCCGTTTGGCAATCTCTAACCCATCCCGTGCCGCCTGGTCCACATATCTGCGTCCCAATGCCTCGTCCTGCGCGATGCCATGGCCGCGCATCAGGTTCAGACCGTGATTGAAGCGCCCGACAGGATCGCCTGCCTCTGCGGCGCGCCGGTCCCATTCGGCAGACGCATCTGGATTATAATCTCCGCCAAGACCGTTGTTTTCAAGCTGGCTCATCCAGGTCATGGCCTTGGTGTAACCGGCTTCGGCACAGCGTCGGGTGAGCGTGCGCGACAGTTCGGGATTGTCGGTTTTTGTGACGTTGATGCCCAGCGAACAGGTGACGGAATCAATCACACCCATCTCGATCTTGCGTATCAGCATTTCCTGACCGGTGTCTTGGGGGTTGAGGATCCCCAATTCATTTTCGACCGTGACGGGTGCGTCATCGGCCAAAGCGGCGTTTGCAAGCACCAGACATGACGCCATCATGACAACAGGTTTCAGCATCTAGACCTCCCTTGTTGGGGCCAAGGATACCGATGCATTGCAAACACGTCACCTTTACCAAAGTCGTAGACCGGGTAAGGTGCTGCTAAATTGAAAAAGGGCGCCCTGAAGCGCCCCTTTGAGAATACGTGTTTTACTGCGTCGTTACAGGTACTTGCCCATCTCGACAGCCGTGTCGCCCATGCGGTTGGAAAAGCCCCATTCGTTGTCATACCACGACAGGACGCGGACGAAATTGCCGTCCATCACCTTGGTCTGATCCGTGGCAAAGATCGACGAATGAGGGTCGTGGTTAAAGTCCATCGACACCAGTTTGGCATCCACAACGCCCAAAACGCCGTCCAGCGGACCGGATGCCGCGGCGGCCGTCATCGCGGCGTTGATCTCGTCCACGGTCACGTCGCGGTCCATTTCCACTGTCAGGTCAACGCACGATACATTGGGTGTGGGCACGCGGATGGCCACACCGTCCAGCTTGCCGTTCAGCTCCGGCATCACAAGACCAACTGCCTTGGCGGCACCGGTCGAGGTGGGGATCATGTTCATCGCCGCCGCGCGGGCGCGGTAGAGATCCTTGTGCATCGTGTCCAGCGTCGGCTGGTCACCGGTATAGCTGTGGATTGTCGTCATGAAACCGCGCTTGATTCCGAACTGGTCGTGCAGGACCTTGGCGACGGGTGTCAGGCAGTTCGTGGTGCAGGATGCGTTCGACACCACCACATCATCACCGGTCAGCGCGGTGTGGTTCACGCCATAGACAATCGTCTTGTCAGCCTCCTTGCCGGGGGCTGAGATCAGCACACGGCTCGAGCCGTTTTCCAGATGCGCCTGGCATGCGTCCTTGGACGTGAAGATGCCCGTGCATTCCATCACGATATCCACGTGGGACCAGGGCAGGTCTGCCGGGTTCCGCTCTGCCGTGACCTTGATCGGACCGGTGCCGACGTCAATCGTGTCGCCAACAACCTTCACATTGACAGGAAAGCGGCCATGCACGCTGTCATATTGCAGCAGGTGGGCATTGGTCTCGACCGGTCCAAGGTCGTTGATGGCAACCACCTCTATATCCGTCCGACCGCTTTCGATGATGGCGCGCAGCACGTTGCGCCCGATGCGCCCGAAGCCGTTGATTGCAACTTTGATGGCCATGGTATCCCCCATGTCTGGTGTCAGCAAAAATGTCTGAACGCGGCCCGCGACAGGCGGGGCAGCGCCGTTACCGCTAACAAAGGCATAGTGCGGGGAATGTCAACCGAAGATACGGGTCACACAGGTGCGACATGTGGCCGACGGATCAGCGCCAGAAGGCCAACCATTCAAGCAGGTCTGCAAATTTCTTGCCCAGAAAAACCAGGTGTTCGGTGCCGTACAGCATGACGTCCGCCGCAATCGCGCCAACGATCAGCAGGGCAAGGGTAATGGCAACGCTGTTGGGCATAGGGGCGGTCACGCAAGTAAAAAGGGCAGGGCCGTTGTGACAGTCCCGCCCGTGCCTTGCAAGCTGCGGCTGTGGCTGTGGTTCAGGTCAGACGGCCCATCGCAACGGCCACGTCGGCCATGCGCACCGAAAACGCCCATTCATTGTCGTACCACGCCAGTACACGGACCAGACGCCCCCCGACAACCTTGGTCTGGTCGGGGGCAAAGATCGACGAGTATTCGGTGTGGTTAAAGTCGATACTGACCTTCTGTTCGTCGTCATAGGCCAGAACACGGCCCATCGGGCCTGCGGCGGCCTCTGCCACGGCGGCGTTCACCTCGTCGACGGTCACGTCACGGCCCGCTTCGAATGTCAGATCGACGGCGCTCACGTTCGGCGTGGGCACGCGCATGGCGGTGCCGTCCAGCTTGCCCGCCAGATTGGGCAGAACCTCACCCAGCGCCTTGGCGGCACCGGTCGAGGTGGGGATCATCGCCATGGCTGCGGCGCGGGCGCGGTACAGATCCTTGTGGCGCCGGTCCAGCGTTGGCTGGTCGCCGGTGTAGCTGTGAATGGTGGTCATCACACCGCGTTCGATGCCAAAGGCACGGTCCAGAACCTTTGCCAGCGGGGCCAGGCAGTTTGTCGTGCACGACCCGTTCGAGATCATGCGGTCATTGGCTGCGAGCTGTTCGTCGTTCACCCCGAAGACAACTGTCTTGTCCACGTTCTTGCCCGGGGCCGACAGCAGCACCTTGCGTGCGCCGCGCTCCATATGCGTCCTGGCCTTTTCGCCGTCATTGAATTTGCCAGTGCATTCCAGCACAACATCGACGCCCGTCCAGTCAAGTTCATTCATGTCGTAGGTGGACATCATGCGGATCGGGCCACGGCCCAGATCCATCGTGTCGTTCGTCAGCGTCACCGCGTTTGGAAAACGGCCATGCACGCTGTCATATTTGATCAGGTGGGCCGAGGTCTCAAGCGGGCCGGTGGCATTCACGGCCACCACGTCGATGTCGTTGCGCAGCGATGATGCGATGTGGCTGAGGGTACAGCGCCCGATGCGTCCAAACCCGTTGATGCCGACTTTGATGGTCATGGTTCCGGTGGTCCTTCCGCTGGGGCAGCTTTGGTGTTGGTTGGGTCATAGCCGCCGCGGCGCAGCATGAGAAGGGGAAAAGGACCGTTTAATCAGCATGTTAGCGATAAACGTGTGCCATTGTATGCAGTTCGCGCTAACAGTATGCGGAACCGGGCGGGTGTGTTATGCGCTAACGTAAGGATACAGCAAGGGAACGGGCGGTATGAGCGGACTTATTGCGCTTTTGGATGATGTCGCGGGAATCGCCAAGGTGGCGGCGGCCTCTGTCGATGATGTGATCGGGCAGGCGGCCAAGGCGGGATCCAAAGCAGCCGGTGCCGTGATTGACGACGCCGCCGTGACACCGAAATACGTCCATGGCTTTTCTGCCGACCGCGAGTTGCCGATCATCTGGCGCATTGCAAAGGGGTCGTTCAAGAACAAGCTGGTATTTTTGCTGCCCATCGGCCTTTTGCTGTCGAACTTCGCGCCCTGGGCTATCCCGCCGCTTCTGATGCTGGGCGGATCATACCTGTGTTTCGAAGGCGCCGAAAAGGTCGCGCATGTGATGGGCTGGGGCCACGGGCACGAGGATTACCAGGGCAAGGAAACCGAGATCGAGGATCCCGCGCACCTGGAAGAACAGAAGGCCAAGGGCGCGATCAAGACCGATTTCATCCTGTCGGCCGAGATCATGACAATCGCGCTTGCGGCAATCCCGGAAAGCAACTTCTGGATGGAAGCGGCAACGCTTGCGACCGTCGCAATCATGATCACCGTGGCGGTCTATGGATCGGTGGCGCTGATTGTGAAGGCCGATGATGCAGGGCTGGCCCTGGCACAGCGGGGGCGGTTGGGTCTGACCCGTGCACTGGGACGGGGCATCGTGAAGGTCATGCCCGGATTCATGAAGCTCCTGACCATTGTCGGCACCGGCGCGATGCTTTGGGTGGGGGGCGAGATTATCGTCCACGGTCTTGCGCAGATGGGCTGGCACGCACCCGAAGACGCCGTGTACGGAATTGCCAAGGCTGTCGGCGGTGACGCGGCCGCGGCGGTGTGGGGGGTAAAGGCGGCTTTGCACGGTGTGCTGGGTCTGGCGTGGGGCTTTGTCCTGATCCCGGTGGGTGAAAAGGTGATTACGCCGCTCTGGCGCGGCGTGTCCTCGCGACTGGCCCGGGCATAAGCCGGGGCGCCCAGGGGGGGGCGCAGGCCGTCTGCTTAGTAGTCGGCTTCGACCAAGACGTCGACGCTTTGGGTGTTTTGAGCAGCCTGTTTGTCCGCGCGTGACGCTTCCGTTCTGACCTCTGCCGTGGGGGCAGCGCTGCGTATTGGCAGGAATGCCGCAAGCAGGCTCAAACCAACCAGCAAAACCGCGCCGCCCAATGAATAGATTGCCAAGGCCAGCCAAATAGAGCCCCCAAAAATCAGGGAGGCTCCTGCGGCAATCGCTGCCAGCATCATAGCAAGACCAATATTCCCAATCACACGCGCCGCTTGGAGGTGAGACACACTCCGCCTAGAGGTTTTTGCCAGTTTTCATTATTCCACCACAAATAACAGCAAAACTTGTTATGAGAGTGTTAACGGCATCTATTTGCCTAAATGAGCGCCTTTGCCCGCGCGACAACGTTTTCCGCCGTGATGCCGAACTTTTCAAACAGCACGTTTGCCGGGGCGGATGCGCCAAAGTCGTCCATGCCCACGAAGTCGGCCTTGTTCGCCTTGCCACGCTCGCCCAGCAGCCACCGGTCCCAACCCTGGCGCACGGCCGCTTCGATCCCGACGCGAACGGCGCCCGCAGGCAGCACCTTGCGGCGATAGCTTTCGTCCTGCGCGGCAAACAGTTCCATGCAGGGCATGGATACGACGCGCGTGCCAATTCCGGCCTCTTGCAGCGTGGCCCGGGCCTCAAGCGCCACGGACACTTCCGAGCCGGACGCGATCAGGATCACCTGACGCTTGCCCTCTGCCTCGGCCAGAACATAGGCACCCTGGGCGGTCATGTTCTTCAGCTTGTGTTCGGTCCGCACGGTCGGCAGGCCCTGACGGGTCAGGGACAGGACCGATGGGGTTTCGGTCGAGGACAGCGCCAATTCCCAGCTTTCCGCCGTCTCAACCGCGTCGGCGGGACGGAAGACATGTGTATTGGGCGTCGCCCGGCTGATGGCCAGATGCTCCACCGGTTGGTGGGTCGGTCCGTCTTCGCCCAGGCCGATGCTGTCATGGGTCATGACGAACACGGTCGGGATTTTCATCAGGGCAGCCAGACGCATGGCAGGGCGGGCGTAGTCGGTAAAGCACATGAATGTGCCGCCATAGGGGCGGATCCCTCCATGCAGGGCCATGCCGTTCATGGCTGCGGCCATGCCGTGTTCGCGGATGCCCCAATAGACATAGCGCCCGGCGCGGTTGTCCACGTCAAAGACACCCAGGTCACCCGTCTTGGTGTTGTTCGATCCGGTCAGGTCAGCCGACCCGCCCACGGTTTCCGGCATCACGGGGTTTAGGACCTCCAGCGCCTTTTCGGATGCGGCACGGGTCGCCAGCTTGGGTGCGCTTTCCGACATCTGTTTCTTGAAGGCCTTGACCGTCGCCGACAGCTTCTTGGGCACCTCGCGGGCGAAGGACCGGTTGAACAGGGCCCGCTTGGCACCGGACATGGCGTCAAAACGCTCTTCCCACGCCTGGCGATCCTCGGCCCCGCGCGCACCAATCGCTTCCCACGCCGCCTTCACGTCGGCAGGCACGTCAAACGGGCCCGTC
This sequence comes from uncultured Tateyamaria sp., assembly GCF_947503465.1. Classification (NCBI taxonomy): domain Bacteria; kingdom Pseudomonadati; phylum Pseudomonadota; class Alphaproteobacteria; order Rhodobacterales; family Roseobacteraceae; genus Tateyamaria; species uncultured Tateyamaria sp. The sequence continues at coordinate 247,218 of NZ_CANNDN010000001.1, forward strand.
GTCCAGCCATAGGCTTCCTTGGCGTCCTGCAATTGCCCCTGATCAGTCAGCGCGCCGTGGCCCTTTGACGTATCCTGTGCCGCGTGACCCAGCGCGATGTGGGTCTTGCAGGCAATCATCGTGGGCTTGCCCTGGCTCTTGGCCTTGGTGATGGCGGCATCAATGGCTTCGGGGTCGTGGCCGTCAATCTCGATCACGGCCCAGCCTGCGGACTTGAAGCGCTGCGGCTGATCGGTGGTGTCTGCCAGCGATACGGGGCCATCAATTGTGATGTTGTTGTTGTCCCAGAACACGATCAGCTTGGACAGCTGGTGGCGACCGGCAAGGGTGATGGCCTCCTGGCTCACGCCTTCCATCAGACAGCCATCACCGGCGATGACATAGGTATGGTGATCCACGACCTTCTTGCCGAAGCGGGCGCGCAGGATTTCCTCGGCCATGGCAAAACCGATGGCGTTGGAAAGGCCCTGGCCCAACGGGCCGGTGGTGGTCTCGATCCCCTTGGCGTGGCCGTATTCCGGATGACCTGCCGTCTTGGACCCCCATTGGCGGAAGTCCTTGATCTGTTGCAGCGTCATATCCTCGTAGCCCGTGAGGTGCAGCAGGGAATAAAGCAGCATGGACCCGTGGCCCGCGGACAGAATAAACCGATCCCGGTCCGGCCAATCGGGGGCCTTGGCATCGAATTTAAGGTGCTTTTCAAACAGGACCGTGGCGACATCGGCCATCCCCATGGGCATGCCGGAGTGGCCGGAATTGGCGGCGGCCACGGCATCAAGGGTCAAGGCGCGAATGGCGGTGGCCTTTGACCAATGGTCGGGATGGGCGGTGCGAAGGGCTGTCAGGTCCACGGGGTAACTCGTCCTTTGGGTTATGTTTCGGGCTGCATATCAGGCAAAGGCCAAAGATCAAGGCGATCCGCCACGGCAAAACGGCGCCAATGGGCATCGGCGGCGCCTTGCTACATCAATGCCGTCTGCCAAGTGCTTGATCGCAAAGGGGGGCGCATTTCCAGACCGCTTTGGCTAGACTGAGGTGCAAAGCGACGGGAAATCGATTCGATGCACCGGGGTAAACAGGTGGGACGCGCCAAGGCGCAAAAACAAAAAGGGGACGGGCACCACAGATGAGCGACATTGACGGATTGCAGCAGCGGTTGACGGCCGCCATGGACCGGATCGCCACCGGCCTTGGCGGGCTGGATGCGGCAGGAGCTGACGAGACAGCCGCCCTTCAGGCCGCGCTTGAGGATGAACGGGTGGCAAACGCGCAATTGACCGAGCGGGTGCGCAAGTTGTCCGATGCGCAAGCGGCCGCCACGGCAGAGGCGGAGGCCGCCGCAGATGCGGCACGCGCACGGGTCGAGGAACTGGATCTGGAATTGCAGCGCCTGCGCAAGGCCAATGACCAGTTGCGCACATCAAACGCCGCACTGCGCGCCGCGAACGAGGAAGGGGTGGGAGAACCGCACCTGATCAACACGTCCATGATGGCCGAACTGGAAGGCCTGCGCGCCGCCCGCGCGGCAGATGTGGCCGAGGCCAGCAGCATCATTGGCGCGTTGGCGCCGCTTCTGGATCAACTGGATGCCCCGGAAGAGGAGGACGCAGATGCCTGAGGTCACGATCAACATTGGCGGGCGCCCGTTTCAGGTGGCCTGCCAGGAAGGCGAAGAAAGCTATCTTCATTCGGCGGCCAAGATGCTGGATGACGAAGCACAGGTGCTGGCCGATCAGGCCGGGCGGATGCCCGAGGCGCGGATGCTGTTGATGGCGGGCCTGATGCTGGCCGACAAGACCGCCAGCATCGAGGACCGCGTGACCGAGGTCGAGGCCAAGCTGGCCGAGCGCGAGGCGGAACTGGAAGGGCTGCGCACGATGGGCGCGCCGGAACCCGAGCGCATCGAAGTGCCCGTGGTGCCGCAGGCCGTCACCGACACGCTGGCGGAACTTGCCGCGCGGGCCGAAGCGCTGGCTGCGGAGGTCGAGGAAAAGACCGGCGGCTGAGCCGCCGCCCGGCACACACCAGACCCAAAGAAAGGCCGCGACCCCCCGCCGGGGCCGCGGCTTGTTTCATTCCGGATGGCTGTGCGCCACGCGCGTCGCCGCAGGTTCAGCCGTTGGCTTCGCGGATCTTGTCGGCGGCGTCCTTGTCGTAGGTCACGCCGTTTTCATCGAACAGCGTGTCCAGTTCGCCTGACAGCGTCATCTCAGTGATGATGTCGCATCCGCCCACGAACTCGCCCTTGACGTATAGCTGGGGGATGGTGGGCCAATCCGAAAAATCCTTGATCCCCTGGCGCAGTTCCTCGTCCGCCAGCACGTTCACATCGGCGAAATCGACGCCCATGTAGTTCAGCACGCCCGCCACGCGGCTGGAAAATCCGCACTGGGGCATGGATTTGGTGCCTTTCATATACAGCACCACGTCGTTGGTCTTGTTGGTTTCAGTGATCCGGCTTGCGGCATCGGTCATGTCAGTTGCCTTTCTTTTGGAAGGCGCGGTGGAACCGCGCGGCATAGGTTTCGTCTTCGGGCATCGGTTTCACATGGGTGCTGGACCGGCCGAAAAAGCCGCCCTTGCCCACAAGCGTCGGCAACCGATCCGAAGTATCGTTGGCGCGGGTGGCCCGGTCGATCACATCCATATCCACGCCTTCCATGCCCAAGGGCACGCGGCGGTTCTGGCCCATCTCGTCCCGGCTGGGACGACGGCCCGCAAGGGGGCCGCGGGGCGCACGGCGAAAGGGCATGGACAGGATGCGCCACAGGCCCATGTCAGGGCGCCTTCGTGGTCAGGGCCAGCGCGTGCAATTCGCCGTGGCTGCCATCCATCTTGCCTTTCAGCGCCTTGGTCACGGCCCGGTGCTGCTGCACCCGGTTCATCCCGGCAAAAGACGCGTCCACAACCTCGGCGGAATAGTGATTTCCATCACCGGCCAGGTCCGTGATGGTGATCTTGGCATCGGGAAAGCTTTCGCGGATCAGGTCTTCGATCTCTTGCGCTTGCATGGGCATGAATGGTGTCTCCGGCAGGTCTTGATCCAGATGTAGGCCGCAGGCCCGGGGGGCGCAAGCACTAGCCGTCCCGGGGCCGCGCGCAAGGCCCTGTGCTTTGGTCAGGGTTGTGTTCGGCAAGGACGCACGATTACGCTTGGCTCAACGGACATCAACGCAACGGATACGCCATATGCCATCGGTCGAAACCGCCCCCGAGCAGGCGCTGGAATGGGTACAGGCAGGCAAGGGCGCCGCGCTTGCCACTGTCATCGAAACCTGGGGCAGCGCGCCCCGGCGCGCGGGCGCCCAGATGGTGGTGTCGGGCGACGGCGACATGATGGGGTCCGTCTCGGGCGGCTGTGTCGAAGGGGCCGTGGTGGTCGAGGCGATGGAGGCGCTGGAAGACGGCGCGCCACGCGTGCTGGAATACGGGGTCAGCGACGGCGATGCCTTTGCCGTGGGCCTGGCCTGTGGCGGCACCATCAAGATCCTCGTGGAACCCGTGGGCAAGGCCATGCCCGTCGCCATGCTGGACACGTTGGTGGCGGCCCGCGCCGACAGGACCCGAATGGCCTATGTCGTCGACACCGAAACATGGAACCGGCGGCTTGACCGTGAGGGCCATACCGCGCGCTTTGCCAAGGACCGCACAGGCGTCGAGGAGGACGGCAAGACCTTTGTCGCCATCCACAACCCGCCCCTGCGCCTTGCGATCGTGGGCGGCGTGCACATCGCGCAGGCGCTGGTGCCCATGGCGAAACTGGCAGGCTACGACGCCACGATCATCGACCCGCGCGAAGCGTTCGGCTCGACGGCCCGCTTTCCGGGGGAAACGGTGATCAACGACTGGCCCGACGACGCGCTGGCCGAAACAGGTGTCGATGCGCGCACGGCCCTTGTCCTGCTGACCCATGATCCGAAACTGGACGATCCGGCGCTGCACATCGCGCTCAACTCCGATGCCTTCTATATCGGTGCGCTCGGCTCGACCCGCACCCACGCCAAACGGGTGGCCCGGTTGGAAGAGGCCGGGTTCAGCGCCGATCAGATCGCGCGGATCAAGGGACCCATCGGCCTTGATATCGGGGCGGCCAGCCCGCCCGAGATCGCGGTGGCGATCCTTGCCCAGATGGTCTCAACGCTCCGGCACGGCGCATGAAGTTCGGACCAAGGCCCGCAGGCGATGCGGTTGGCACGATCCTTGCCCACTCGCTGGCCGGTTCAACAGGCCGTGTGTCCAAGGGCACGGTGCTGACGCAGGCCGAAATCGACGACCTGCTGAAGGCAGGCCACGACACGCTAACCGTTGCCGCCCTCGACCCGAACGATATCGAAGAAAATGCAGCGGCGGAAACCCTTGCCGCGGCGGTGGTGCCACACCCCGACACCCAGGGCCTGCGCATCAGCGCTGCCGGGGCAGGGCGGGTGAACCTGTATGCCACCGGCCCGGGCGTCGTGGCGGTCGACGCACGACGCATCGCGGCCATCAATGGCATTGACCCGATGATCACCATCGCCACGGTCCCCCCCTTTCACCGGGTGGACGCAGGCACCATGGTCGCCACGATCAAGATCATTGCCTACGCAGTCCCACGGTCCGCACTGGCGCAGGCCTGCGCTGATGCGGCGGCGACCATCCGGGTGTTGGCGCCACGGTTCAAGACCGCGACGCTCATTGAAACGCAGGTTGGAAACACGGAACCGTCCGGCAAGGGGCGCGCCGCGCTGGCCGGTCGCCTTGACCGGTTGCAAGCCACGCTGACACCGCGCGTTGTCGTGCCCCATCGGGACGATCCGCTGTCCCGGGCCGTGGCCACCGCCGAGGGCGAGGTCATTTTCATCCTCACTGCCTCTGCCACCTCCGACACGCATGACGTCGCCCCCAGCGCGGTCCGTGCCGCCGGCGGCACGGTCACCGCCTTCGGCATGCCGGTTGATCCTGGAAACCTGCTGTTTTTCGGAGCGCTTGGCGACACACCGGTGATCGGCCTGCCGGGCTGCGCCCGTTCGCCCGCGCTCAACGGGGCCGACTGGGTGCTGGAACGGCTGATGTGCGGCGTGGCACTGACCCAGGCCGACATCTCGGCCATGGGGGTGGGGGGGCTGCTCAAGGAAATCCCGACCCGACCGCGCCCGCGCGACGGCTAAGACCCTGCGCGATCTTGCGATTTCGCAAAGGCCACGAAAATTTCTGTTCTCAACTGCCGGTCCCCATGCTTAACTCCCCTCAAACAAGAATGCCAAAAGGGAGGATGCCATGGCACAGGTCTCGATGACCGTGAACGGAAAGGCTGCGTCTGGCGAGGTTGAGGGGCGTACATTACTGTCGTCTTTCCTGCGCGACCAGCTGATGCTGACAGGAACCCACGTGGGCTGCGACACCTCGCAATGCGGGGCCTGCGTGGTGCATGTGGACGGGCAGGCGGTCAAATCCTGCACGATGCTGGCGGTCGAGGCCGAAGGGGCTGACGTCGCCACCATCGAAGGCCAGGCCAATGCGGACGGGTCACTGAACGTGATCCAGCAGGCGTTCCAGGATCACCACGGCCTGCAATGCGGCTTTTGCACGCCCGGCATGGTGATGTCGGCAGCGGCGCTGCTGAAGGACAACCCGAAACCGTCCGAAACCGAGGTGCGCGAATATCTCGAAGGCAACATCTGCCGCTGCACCGGCTACCACAACATCGTCAAGGCGATCATGGCCGCGTCCGGCCAGGACGTATCGGCCATCGCCGCAGAGTGACACGAAAGGTGCGCGCAAAGCGCACACCCTACGCAACGCGTAGGGTGCGCATTTACTGCGCACCGCCACATTAGGGAGGAATAGAACATGCCAAAAGACGGAGGCATCGGCGCCAGCAGCAAGCGGCGCGAGGACATACGGTTCCTGACAGGGGCCGGGAACTACACCGACGACATCAACATTCGCGGTCAGGCCTATGTGCATTTCCTGCGCTCGGACATCGCGCACGGCACGATCACCAACATCGACACCAGCGCGGCCGCATCCATGCCCGGCGTTGTGCGTATTTTCACGGGCTCGGATTTCGAGGGCGTGGGGGGGATGCCCTGCGGTTGGCAAGTGACCGACAAGCACGGCCAGCCGATGCAGGAACCGGCCCACCCGATCCTGGCGCAAGGCAAAGTGCGCCATGTGGGCGAACCGATTGCCGCCGTGGTGGCCGATACACTGGAACAGGCGCGTGACGCCGCCGAAGCGATCACCGTCGACATCGCGGAACTGCCCGCCGTCGTGGACATGAAAGCGGCGCTGGAGAGCGGTGCCACCAAGGTTCACGACGATCTGAACGACAACCTCTGCTACGATTGGGGGTTCGTCGAAGAAAACAAGGACGCCGTAAACAAGGCCTTCGAGGATGCGGCGCACGTCACCTCGCTCGAACTGGTCAACAACCGGCTTGTGGCCAATCCGATGGAACCGCGCGTGGCGGTGGGTGACTATGCCCGCGGCACGGATGAACACACGCTTTATACCACCAGCCAGAACCCGCATGTGATCCGGTTGCTGATGGGGGCGTTCGTGCTGGGCATTCCAGAGCACAAGCTGCGCGTCGTGGCCCCGGATGTGGGGGGCGGCTTCGGCACCAAGATCTTCCACTATCAGGAAGAAGCGTTCTGCACCTTCGCGGCCAAGGCCTGCAACCGTCCGGTCAAATGGACATCCTCGCGCTCTGAGGCGTTCATCTCCGATGCCCATGGCCGCGACCACGTGACCAAGATCGAACTGGCGCTGGACGCCGACAACAACTTCACCGCGATCCGCACGGAAACGCACGCGAACATGGGCGCGTATCTGTCGACTTTTGCGCCGTCGGTGCCCACATGGCTGCACGGCACGCTGATGGCTGGGAACTACAAGACCCCGCTGATCTACGTGAACGTCAAGGCCGTCTTCACCAACACCGTGCCCGTTGATGCCTATCGTGGCGCTGGCAGGCCAGAGGCGACGTTCCAGCTGGAACGCGTGGTGGACAAGGCCGCGCGCGAATTGGGCGTCGATCCCATCGCCCTGCGCCGCCAGAACTTCATCACCGAGTTCCCCTATGCCACGCCCGTTGCCGTCGAATACGACACCGGAGACTATCACGGCACCATGGACAAGCTCGAAGAGATGGGCGACTTCACCGGTTTCGCGGCCCGCCGCGCGGAAAGCGAGAAAAACGGCAAGCTGCGGGGCCTCGGCGTGAACTGCTATATCGAGGCGTGCGGCATCGCGCCGTCCAACCTCGTGGGTCAGCTTGGCGCGCGTGCGGGTCTTTACGAATCCGCGACTGTCCGCGTGAATGCCACGGGCGGTCTGGTCGTGATGACCGGCAGCCACAGCCACGGGCAGGGGCACGAAACATCCTTTGCCCAGGTGGTGGCCGAAATGATCGGCATCGACGAGAACATGGTCGAGATCGTGCATGGCGACACCGCCAACACGCCGATGGGCATGGGCACCTATGGCTCCCGCTCCATCGCGGTGGGGGGCAGCGCCATGGTCCGCGCGACTGAGAAGATCATCAACAAGGCGAAGAAGATCGCGTCCCACCTTCTGGAAGCCTCCGAGGCCGACATCGAATTGAAGGACGGCGCGTTCAGCGTGGCGGGCACCGACAAGTCGGTGGCCTGGGGCGACGTGACCCTGGCCGCGTACGTGCCGCACAATTACCCGCTCGAGGATATCGAACCGGGGCTGGAGGAAACGGCCTTCTACGATCCGGCGAATTTCACATATCCGTCAGGGGCTTATGCCTGTGAAGTTGAAGTGGACCCGGACACCGGCAAGGTGACCATCGAACGGTTTGCGGCGGCGGATGACTTCGGCAACATCATCAACCCGATGATCGTGACAGGTCAGGTCCATGGCGGCATCGCCCAGGGGATCGGTCAGGCGCTTCTGGAAAACTGCGCGTATGACGAGAACGGCCAGCTGCTCAGCGCGTCCTACATGGACTATGCCATGCCGCGCGCGGACGATCTGCCGATGTTCTCGGTCGATCACTCGTCCCATACGCCCTGCACCCACAACCCGCTGGGCGTGAAGGGCTGCGGCGAGGCGGGGGCCATAGGCTCACCTCCCGCGGTGGTGAACGCGGTGGTCGACGCGCTGCAATCGGCGGGCAAGGATGTAACCCATATCGACATGCCCCTGTCGCCCGACCGTGTCTGGGCGGCGATGCAATAGGTTGAAAACGCGGGACTGGGGCGCTGCCCCAGACCCCGGAGTTTATATGGCCAAGTGAAGACATGTTTTCGTTTGGCTGAGAAAGGACAAGGAAATGTACAACTTTGATGTCGTAACACCGACCCGGATCGCGGATGCGGTCAAGGAATTGTCGGACAGCACCGAAAGCCAGCCCCTCGGCGGTGGGCAGACGCTGATCCCGACGCTGAAACAGCGCCTTGCCAGCCCCGAAAAGCTGGTCAGCCTGTCTGCCATCGACGAGATGCGGGGCGTGTGCAAGGGCGATGACGGATCGGTTTGCATCGGCGGGGCCACAACCCATGCCACGGTCGCGGCAGAGGCTGGGGACTACCCCGCGCTGGCCGCAACAGCCGCCCATATCGGCGATCCGGCCGTGCGCAACCGGGGCACCATCGGCGGCAGTCTTGCCAACAACGACCCCTCTGCGTGCTATCCGGCCGCCGCTTTGGCCTCCGGCGCCACGATCAAGACGAACACGCGCGAGATTGCGGCGGATGAGTACTTTCAGGGCATGTTCGCCACCGCGCTGGACGAGGGCGAAATCATCACCGAGGTGCGTTTCCCCGTGCCCGAGAAAGCCAACTACCAAAAGTTCGTGCAGCCCGCGTCGCGCTTTGCGTTGGTGGGTGTGTTTGTTGCCAAATATGCCGACGGTGTGCGCGTTGCCATCACCGGGGCCAGCAATGACGGTGTGTTCCGCTGGACCGAGGCCGAGGCGGCGCTGTCTGCGAATTTCTCTGCGGAAGCGCTCGACGGGGTGTCGTTGGGCGGCGATGACATGATCAACGACTTGCACGGCACCGGGGCATACCGCGCCCATCTATGCGCGGTGATGACTAAAAGGGCCGTCAGCGCCGCAGGGTGACGCGCTTGCGTACACCCGTGCGAAATGGCTGCCTGGTGGCGGCCCTTTTGTGTGTTTCAGGCGGCGTGCAGGCCGACGAATCCCGTGTCCTGCGCGCCAATATCGTGGGGTGCGTCAAGGCCGTGGACGGGCTGGGCGATGATCTGCGTGCCCCTATGCAATCCCACTGTCTCGCACTCGCGATTGCACGTTGCGAACGGGCCGACTCCGGCCCCGCGGCCAGATGTTTTTCCGACCTCACCGACACCATGCAGCGCTATGCCGATGCCCTGGCCACGATGCTGGACACCGACATTCCACGCGCCGCGTCAGACACGCTGTGCACCGCGCGCCACAGCAGTGACACCAACCGGACGCGGTGTGTGCTTGTGGCCGAATTCGGGCACCTGCGCGATCTTTTCAACGCGGCCAAGGCGGCGCGGCTGGACTTGCCCTAGATCGATCCCGCCTCGACCATGAAGTTGTTGGCCGTGCACATGGCTGCATCGTCAGACGCCAGCCACAGCACCATCCGCGCCACATACACCGGATCGATCAGATCCGGCAGGCATTGCCGTGCGCGGTGCGCCTCCAACGCCTCCGGCGTCGCCCACAGCTCTTTCTGCCGGTCGGTCATGATCCAGCCAGGCACGACGGTGTTCACCCGGATGCGGTGGTCGCCCAGATCGCGCGCCATGGTGCGGGTCAGGCCGTGCACGGCGGCCTTGGCCGTGGTGTAGGCGGGAAAGCCGCCACCGGCCTCCCACCAGGAATTGGACCCAAGGTTGATGATGGACCCGCCGCCTGCCGCGATCATGCCGGGGGCCACCGCCTGAATGGCAAAGAACATGTGGCGCAGATTGGTCTGCATCCGTTCGTCCCAGTAGTCGGGCGTGACATCCTGCCAGTTGTGGCGGTCGTCGCGGGCGGCATTGTTGACCAGCACGGTAAAGGGGCCAACCTGTTCGGCCAACGTGGCAATGGCCGCGCGGGTCGCGTCGATGTCGCGTAAATCGCAAAGCGCGTGCGCCGCGCCGGTGGCTTTCGTGACCTCGGCCGCGGCATCGGCGTCGCGATCCAGAAACACGACCCGGGCCCCCTGATCGGCAAAGGCTTGGACCGTAAGCCGCCCGATCCCCGACGCCCCGCCAGTTACCAGAACGGGGGTGTGATCAAGGCTGGGATAGCGGGCAAATTGCGGCATGTTCGGGCTCCGTCATTGAAAGGGCCACTTGTCGATTGGGGGCGGCCCAAGGTCAAGGTCCGCGACGCGCACACCCGCGTGAGCCAGAAGCCGCCGATGGGCGCGCTGACACATATCCAACCGGGGTGACCGCAAGCAATTCGTGCTATGATCAGCCCGCTGCATATTTCGCAGTGATCCTTAAAGTCATTTTATCCAAGGAGTTACACAGATGGCTGTCGAATTTCGTCAACTGACCATTCATTTCGATCCGACCCGCGGGCGCAAACAGCGGGAATCCCAAACCGTGGTGTTCGGTGCAAATGTGCAAAAAGCCGAAGCAATGCTGAAAGGCTTTCGCCTGCGCTACAACAACGGGGATCACCATGTGCTGGAGCAGGAGGTGGACCTGGATATCACCCGCATCTCCGGCAATTCCGTGACCGTCGCGGCGGATTTCCTGCTGCGTGACGGCTCGGGCAATATCGACGATCCGTTCAGCGGCTTTGTGCAGGCCGTCGTTGTGGCCGACACAGCGGCCAATCCGCAGACCTGATCCCATCACGTCAAGGGGCCAGCATCCGCTGGCCTCTTTTTTCGGCAACAGACCGCGTGCCGCGATCACTTTTGATCCGGATCACTCTATGCGGCGCCTTGCTGTGGTAGCATGAAACCGCCACAGGGAGGATCACGCACCATGAAACGCAGCGACACCGCAAAAGACCACACCGCCACCGCACCCAGCATGGCGGACGCGCTTGCGCATTGGCAATCGGCGGGGCTTGGCGCGCTCAACTGGTTTGGGTCAGGCACGCTTGACCGGATGAGCGGCATGGGCGCGGAATGGATGGCCTTTGTGGCCGAACGGGTCCGCGAGGACGTGGCCCTGCAACACGCGTTGTTGCACGCCAAGACCCCGGCCGAGGTGCAGGCGCTGCAAATGACCTTCCTGCAGAAGGCCCTGGATCAATACACCGCAGAGACGGGCAAGATGATGGAGCTGGGGTCAAGGCTTTTTGACGCCACGGCGCAGGACGCCACGGACGAGGACACCGATGATCTGGCCAACAATGTGAACGTCTGATCCCGGCGCGACACAGGGCCTGCCGCACCGCAACGGGCGCCGGAAAAGGAAAGGGCGCCGCAGCTGCAGCGCCCTGTCGTCTGTTCGGCTGATCCGGTCGTCACTTCTGCGGCAATGGCCCGATCATCATGACCATCTGACGGCCTTCCATCTTGGGAAAGTTCTCGACCTTGCCGATGTCCTTGGTGTCCTCGGCCACCCGTTCCAGCAATTCGCGACCCAGGTTCTGGTGCGCCATCTCGCGGCCACGGAATCGCAGGGTCACCTTCACCTTGTCGCCGTTTTCAAGGAACTTGAAGACGTTGCGCATCTTCACATCGTAATCGTTGGTGTCGGTGTTGGGGCGGAACTTGACCTCCTTCACCTCGATGATCTTCTGCTTCTTGCGGGCTTCGGCTTCGCGTTTCTGCGTCTCGTACTTGAACTTGCCGAAATCCATGATCTTGCACACGGGCGGATTGGCATTGGGCGAGATTTCAACCAGATCCAGCCCGGCCTCATCCGCCATGTCCATGGCGCGGGCGGGGGTGACAACACCGACATTTTCGCCGTCGGCGCCAATCAGGCGAATTTCAGTTGCACGGATCTTGTCATTGACGCGCGGGCCGGTGTCTCTCTGGGGCGGCGCGTTGTGGGGTCTGCGAGCGATGGTGGTCGTCCTTTGATCGTTCCAAAAATATGAGGCCGGAAGGTAGCCTTTGACCCGGTTTTCTTCAACCCTATGAATCGGCCATCCTGCGCCGAAATCTGCAATTTTCCCCCTTGAACCTTTTCTTTCCGGCCCGCATCTGACACCCGGAACCAAAGGCGCGGACACACAGTTGATCGCGGACACATAAAAGGACAGTGCCATGAGAAATCTCATCTGGATTATCGTAGCGGTCGTGATCGCGGGTGGGGCCTATCTGCTCTACTCCGGCCAGACCCCCCAAGAGGTGGCAACACAGGCGGCAGACGCCGTGAATGCGCCCGAAGCGCTCGACAGCGCAAGCGAGGCCGTCGGCGAGGCGGTCGAGGCCACGCAAGAGGCGGCGACCGACGCTGTGGACGCCGCCACGGATGCGGGCGAAGCGGCCGTGGACGCGGTGGAAGAGACAGCGGGTGCAGCGGTTGATGCGGCCACTGACCTGGCAGAAGGTGCCGCTGATGCGGCAGCCGACGCGGTGGACGGGGCACAGGCCCTGGCCGAAGACGCGGCAAATGCAGCCGGTGACGCGGTGGACGCCGCAACCGACGCGGCCAGCGACGCTGTTGATGCCGTGACCGGCACTGCATCGGAGGCGGCAGATGCCGCGACGGACACCGCCACCGACGCGGCAGACGCAACGGCAGATGCGGCAGACGCGGCCACGGACGCAGCCGGCGACGCGGTAGACGCGGCCGCCGACACAGCCGCCGACGCCGCCGAAGCCACGACAGAGGCCGCGACGGACGCCGTTGACGCAACGACCGAAGCCGCAACAGACGCGGCCGAAGCCACCACAGACGCCGCAACAGACGCAGCCGAAGCCACAACAGACGCCGCAACCGACGCAGCCGAAGCCACAACAGACGCTGCAACCGACGCGGTTGATGCAACCACCGAAGCCGCAGAGGGTGCCGCAGACGCAGCAACGGATGCAGTGACGGAAGACGCGGCAACCGAAACCGCCGACGCAGCCATTGACGAGGCGGCAGTGACGGCCACGGAAGGCACCGAAGACGCAGGCGGCGCGGCCAAACTTCTAACCGTCGACGGGTTCAATTTCGAGAAGGTTGCCGAGATGATCGACAACTCCGAGGCCCTGAGCACCGTTCAGAAAACCACGCTCAAGGCCGGGATCGAGCAAGCGCAGAACAACCCCGAAGTTCTGCAAGGCCTGCTGGACCAGCTGAAATCGGCTATGGGTCTCTGATCCAACCGATCTTTGCAACATGTGAAAGCGCTCCTGAGGCTCAGGGGCGCTTTTTCATTTGTGCGGAGTAGGGAATGGCTGGTTTGGGTCCAAGATGACCGATGCTGCGCTTTTCGCTAGTGACCGCTATAGTAGGGCAGGCGTCAACGCAGCAAGAGGTTTGAATAACGTGAAATTCCAACGAGTTTTCTCCTTTGGGCGAGGACGGCACCCAAAACGCCCATGCAGCGCGTCGGAGCGCTACTGATAGGGTGCAACTCAGTTCTGTGCTCGGCCATCATATTGATGACGATTGTCGGTGCTTTTTCCGATGCTTGGACTATCACAGGGGTTACGATCGGTGCCTTTGGCTTTGGTTTTGTTTTATTGCTCCTTCCGACTGGAATAGCGCATGGGCTGGCAGCAGTTGTTCCACGTCTGTTCGACTCTTGGAGGCCTGATCCGGATATACGAATGGAAGAGTTGAGCATACGCTTCGCTGACCGCGTGAAGGATATGTACCTCGTTGTGGGCTGGCTCACTTCGTTCTGTACAGTTGCGTTGTTGATCTATCTACTTATGTTCCGACCAGGCTGAACAATGGCCGATGGCGGCCAGATTGCGGACATTCGGTCAACGATCTCGAACGGCAGCTCTGTCCGCCAGCCGACATAAAAAATGAAAAAAGCCCTGGTGATGGCCAGGGCTTTTTGTATGGATCGCCTGGTCTTTTTTGCGCTCAGTCCAGGAACGCCTTTTCGACCACGTAGTGCGCAGGCTTTGAATTGGCCCCTTCCTCCAGCCCATACCCCTCGAACATCTCTTTCAGTTCGAGGTTGAAGGCCAGGTTTCCGCAGATCATCGCGCGGTCTGTCTCGGGGTTCAGGGGCGGCACGCCCAGATCGGCAAAGGCGTCGCCCGACTTCATCAGATCGGTGATGCGGCCCATCTTGGGGCTCTCTTCGCGGGTGGTGGTGGGATAATACTTGATCTTCTTCCAGAACCCGTCGCCGATCACCTCGTTCAGCAATTCGTCTGATTTCAGGCTCTCGATCAGATCACGGCCATAAGTCAGCTCGCCCACTTCCCGGCAGGTGTGGGTGATGATGACCTCGTCGTAATCTTCATAGGTCTGCGGCTCGCGCAGCAGCGACGCGAAGGGGGCAAAACCGGTGCCGGTGGCAAAGAACCAGATGCGCTTGCCGGGCAGCAGCGCGTCATGCACCAGCGTGCCCACGGGCTTGGGGCGCAGGATGATCTCGTCGCCCGGCTGGATGTGCTGCAGTTTCGACGTCAGCGGGCCGTCCTGCACCTTGATGGAATAGAACTCCAACTCCTCGTCCCAGGACGGCGACGCGATGGAATAGGCGCGCAGCAGCGGCTTTTGCTTGCCCGTCTCGGGGTGCGGATCGCCCATCAGGCCGATCATCACGAACTCGCCCGACCGAAAGCGCAGCGACGCAGGGCGCGTGCAGCGGAAGCGGAACAGCCGGTCGGTGTAATGCTCGATCTCGGTCACGGTCTGCGCATCGGGCAGGGTGGGGGTCGCCTTGACGGCGGTGGTCTCGTTCACGGGTGTTTGCTCGGTCATGAATATGTCAACGCAGGTTTACACCTGCGCCTCTCACTTTGGGAAGGATTTTGTGGATGGGTAAACGCGCGAAAGGTCGCGCGCCTTGATCTGGATCACGGGCCGCGCCCGACGCGCGTCAGTGATTGGAAGCGCCGCGCAGGCGGGCCTGATAGTCGTGGCTTTGCCAATCGGCGCGGAACTGCCACTGGTCTTCGGGCTGGCGGGCGGCCAGCGCCTGGCTGATCTCGACCTCGTCAAAACCCGCGCGTCGCGCCATCGCGTATTGATCCGAAATCACATGGCCCTTTGCGCGCAGACGGCCCTGAAACCCGCGCAGGCGCAGCATCCGGGCAATGGTGAACCCGCGCCCATCGGCAAAGCTGGGGAAATCCACGCGGATGATGTCCGCATTCAGCGGGATCTGATCGGGGTCCGCATCGCTGGGCACGTCAAGTGCGGCCGCATCATTCGCGGCCTCGCCCAGCGGGGCATAGCCGCCATCCCATGTGTCCGGGCCAAAGCCCTGATCGGTCACTACGATTGTCATGTGCTTTCTCCTGTCCGCACCATCTTGCCATCGACAAAATGGATGCCACATTCGTCCTTGTCCTGATCCCGCCAGCGCCCGGCGCGCGGGTCTTCTCCGTCTGCCACCCTGGATGTGCACGGTGCGCACCCGATGCTGGGATAGCCCTGCGCCACCAGCGGGTGCCGGGGCAGGCGGTTTTCAACCATGTAGTCACGCACGTCCTCGGGCGCCCAACGGGCCAGCGGGTTCACCTTGATCCGGCCCGTGGCCTCTTCGACCTCGAAGAACTCAAGCGTTGCGCGCGTGCCGGATTGGTAGCGTTTCCTGCCCGTCATCCAGCCGCCATAGGGCACAAGCGCCTTTTGTAGCGGACGGGTCTTGCGCAGCGCGCAGCACGCATCCGGGTCACGCTGATGCAGGGTGCCGTCCGGGTCTTTTGCGTCAATGTCGTCTGCGCGGATCACTGTGACGTTCTCCAGCCGCAGACGTTCCGCCACGTCCTGCTGGTACACCAGCGTTTCTGCAAAGAGCATCTCGGTGTCGATGAAGATCACCGGCACATCCCGTTTCACCATCGCGGCAAGGTGCAGCAGTACCACCGATTCCGCGCCAAAGCTGGACACCAGCGCGATATCCGGCACAGCGTCGAAGGCCGCGCGCAGCACGTCCGTGGCACCATGATGGGTCAGTTGCGCGTTCAGCGCGCTGACCATCACCTGCGCATCGGGCTGCGTCGGGCCATGCATATTTGGAGAACAATGAAGCATGCGCGCTTACTCTGCGGCCACTTTCGTCTCGGGGTACAGCGCGGCCTTGAACGGGGCCATGCCGGTGCGGCGGTAGGTGTCGAGGAAGGGTTCGTCCTCGCCCCTGCGCAGGTCCAGATAGGTGTCCACGATCCGTTCCACCGCAGGCACGATCTCGGTGGCCGAGAAGCCGGGGCCGACCCGGTCGCCCACGGCAGCCGTTTCGGTGTGATCGCCGCCCAGCGTGATCTGGTAGTTCTCGACACCGGCGCGGTCGAGGCCGAGGATCCCGATATGGCCCACATGGTGGTGCCCACAGGCGTTGATGCAGCCCGAGATCTTGATCTTGAGCGCACCGATCTCGTGTTCGCGCTTGAGGTCATCAAAGGCGGTCGCGATCTCCTGCGCAATCGGGATCGACCGGGCGGTGGCCAGCGCGCAATAGTCCATGCCGGGGCAGGCGATGATGTCGCTGATCAGGCCGATATTGGCGGTTGCAAGCCCGGCCTCTTTGAGCCGCGCGTGGACGGCTGGCAGGTCCGACACATGCACATGCGGCAGGATCACGTTCTGCTCGTGGCTGATGCGCAATTCGTCATGGGCGAACTCTTCGGCCAGGTCCGCCATCAGGCGCATCTGGTCCGCTGTCGCATCACCGGGCGTATCGCCGTGTTTCTTCAGCGAAATCGACACGATCTTATAGCCGTCGGCCTTGTGTGCGGTCAGGTTGGTGTCCGCCCAGCTGCGGAACACCGGATCATTGTGATAGGCGTCCTTGAACGGCGCCTCGGACGCCACCTTGAAGGCGGGGGCGGCGAAATGCGCTTCGATCTCGCGCAGCATCTGCACGTCCACGCCCGAGAACGTCTTGCGGGTTTCGACAAACCGTTCGTCGACCAGACGGCGGATCTCATCAATACCATGCTCGTGCACGGTGATCTTGATGCGCGCCTTGTACTTGTTGTCGCGCCGCCCGATCTGGTTCCAGACCGACACGACGGCCTCAAGATAGGGCAGCAGGTCCGCTTCGGGCAGGAAGTCGTTGATGACCTTGCCTATCATGGGTGTGCGGCCCAGACCACCGCCCACGATGATCTCGTACCCGCGCACGCCCTCGCGTTCGACCATACGGACGCCGATATCGTGCGCTTTCGTCACGGCGCGGTCATTGGGCGATCCGGTGATGGCGATCTTGAACTTGCGCGGCATGAACTGGAACTCGGGGTGGTCGGTGGACCACTGGCGCATCAGCTCGGCCACGGGGCGCGGGTCGGCGATTTCATCGGCGGCGGCCCCGGCAAAATGGTCAGCCGTCACGTTGCGGATCGTGTTGCCGGAGGTCTGGATGGCGTGCATGCCGACCTCGGCCAACGCGTCCAGCATGTCGGGCACGTCCTTCAGTTCGGGCCAGTTGTACTGGATGTTCTGGCGCGTGGTGAAGTGGCCATAGCCCTTGTCCCACCGTTCCGCGATCTCGGCCAGCTTGCGCATCTTGGCGGATGACAACGTGCCATAGGGGATCGCCACGCGCAGCATGTAGGCGTGTAGTTGCAGGTAGAGGCCGTTCATCAGGCGCAGCGGTTTGAACTCATCCTCGGTCAGCGCGCCGGAGATGCGGCGATCGACCTGTTGACGGAACTGCGCGTTCCGCTCGGCCAGAAAGGCGGTGTCGAACTCGGAATAGCTGTACATCAGTTCAGCTCCACTTGCTTGCCATGGGCGTAGTTGCTGGGGCCGGTGGCCCGGAAGTCCTCGCGGAAATGGGTCGGGACTGGCACGCCATCGTGAACGGCCACATCGGCCAGATAGGCGCCCACAACCTCATCCACCTGCTGAGAGGCATCGATCAGGCGCAGATCGGCATCGGCCTCATCGGTCAGCACTTCGGCGTCTTCCAGCCTGCGGGTCCAGCCGGTGGCGGTCTGGTAGATCACGTCGCCCGCCAGCAGATGATTGGCGGTGACAACTTTGGGGGTGAACGCTTTGGGCATCACTGCGCCTCCTGGATCGGTTCGGGCATTTGGGGCATGGGAATGTCTGGAATGGCGGCCAATGCGGCGCGCGGGGCCAGACCGATGAAGGTCAGGGCAGGGCCGCCAAGACCGGCTTGTGTCAGGGTCGGCTCCATCTCGGCCACGGTGGTGGACAGCACCTGTTGATCGGCGCGGCTGGCGTTTTCAACGAAGGTCACGGGCGTGGCCGGATCAATCCCGTGCATCATCAGGCGGCCCTGAATAAAGCGGGCGGATTTCTTGCCCATGTAGATCGCGGCCACTTCGCCGGGTTGGGCCAGCGCCTTCCAATCGTGATCGGCAAAGCCGCGCGTGTCATGGCCGGTCAGGAACCGGACGGAGGAGTTGCGGCCCCGGCGCGTCAGCGACTGACCAATGGACGCCACGGCGGCGGATGCGGCGGTGATGCCCGGCACGATGTGATAGTCCACACCGGCGTGCGTCACGGCCTCGATTTCCTCGTCCAGACGGCCGAACACGGTGGCGTCACCGGATTTCAGGCGCACCACCTGCGCACCTTTCAGCCCATGTTCCACGATCAGATCGTTGATGACCTCTTGGGGGGTGGAGGGGCCAAAGGCTTCCTTGCCCACGTCAATCATGGTCGCTTCGCGCCGTGCCAGTTCCAGAATTTCCTTGGAAATCAGACGGTCATAGATCACCACATCCGCCTCATCCAGCGCCTTGCGCGCCTTGAGGGTCAAGAGTTCCGGATCGCCGGGGCCCGCGCCGACAAAGGCGACATGACCCTTGCGGGCATCTTTCATGAGGTGGTCGGCCAGAAGTTCATCCAGCGCGGGCTGAATGGCCTCTTCGCCAGTGGCAAACGCCTTGGGGCCGGCATTGAAATAGTAGTCACGCCAGAAATCGCGGCGCGCGCGGCCAAAGGGCAGGGCGTCTGCGGCCTTGCGAAACGCCTTGCCAATGCGGGCCAGCGTGCCCAGCGATGTGGGCAGGCGTTCTTCCAGATCGGCCTTGATGGCGCGGGCCAGCACCGGCGCGGCCCCTTCGGTGCCGATGGCAACAGTCACGGGGTCACGATCGACGATGGCGGGGGTGATGAACTGGCTATCGGCCAGATTGTCCACGATATTGACCAGCGCACCATCTGCATGGGCGATGGCCGCCGTGCGCTTGTCTTCGGTCGCGTCTTCGTCAGCGGCATAGAACAGGGCCGCGCACAGCGTGTCACCGGGCTCCATCGCACGCGCGATCAGGCGCAGCTTGCCCTCGGCAGCCCATGCCCTGATCTGATCATCGGCATCTGGCGCAAAGACCGATATATGCGCCGTCGTCTTCATCAGCAGGCGCAGCTTGGCCAGCGCGGCGTCACCGCCCCCCGACAGCACAATCCGACGTCCCGCAGTGTTCAGGAAGATGGGAAAATGGTTCATCTGCGCCTCGATCCATGAATTCTGACCCTCAATATAGGAAATTTTTCCGTATTATCGCTAGACAGTGGCGCAGATAAGGATGATTGTTCTAATTGTGTGCAGGCGCAGAACACCTGTTTCCCGGATTGGAGCGCTTTGGAATGTCTGTTCGCATCGATGACGTGGATCGCAAAATTCTGGCCGAGTTGCAGCGCGACGCAAGCCAGTCGCTGGATGACATCGCGCGCGCCGTGGGGTCGTCGAAGACGCCGGTGTGGAACCGGATTCGCAAGCTGCGCGAGGCGGGCGTGGTCGGGCAACAGACCGTGGTGCTGGATGCCGAGGCGCTGGGGTTCGAGGCCTGTTTCTTTGTCCTCATCCGCACGTCCGAGCATGAGGCCGATTGGCAAGCGAAGTTCCTGCAAGCATTGCAAGACCGCCCCGAGGTGCAGGAGGCGCACCGGCTCGCGGGCGACATTGATTACATCCTGAAAGTGCGGGTGAAAAACGCCCGCGCCTATGACGCCTTCTATCAGGCGCTGATCTCGGAGGTGCGGGTGCACAATGTCACGGCGCTTCTGTCGATGGAAGAGATCAAGTCCACCACGATGCTCCCCTTGGAGCCGTGATCCGATTGAGCGCTACCGCGCATTTCTCTTTCTGCCAGTGGAGAGGCGACGCTTTGCTGTCTGCGCATGTGCCGGTTGATCGGTTCGGTATTTCTGCTGAGAGGTCGCTTAAGGCGCAATGCGTCTTAAGCAGACCTGATCAAGGGTGATGTGAGTCGCGCCCGCATCAAGGACAAGCCGCCTTTGGCGGTGGCCGTTG
This sequence comes from uncultured Tateyamaria sp., assembly GCF_947503465.1. Classification (NCBI taxonomy): domain Bacteria; kingdom Pseudomonadati; phylum Pseudomonadota; class Alphaproteobacteria; order Rhodobacterales; family Roseobacteraceae; genus Tateyamaria; species uncultured Tateyamaria sp. The sequence continues at coordinate 267,475 of NZ_CANNDN010000001.1, forward strand.
GCCATCCTTGACCCGGTCCCGACTCACGTGGCCGACACGATCAGCCGGTCGAGTTTGTGAAAGTGGTAGCTGTCGGCGTATTGTGGGGGTTCGACGATCTTGAGGTCCGGCAGCGCCTCGAACAGCATCGGCAGCGCGATCTGCATCTCCAGCCGTGCCAGCGGCGCGCCCACGCAGAAATGCAGTCCGCCGCCAAAGGCCACATGCGCGTTCTTCACCCGTGTCGGATTGAACCGGTCAGGGGCATCGAACACCGCCGGATCGCGCCCGGCGGCCCCCAGCATCAGCGCGATCTCGTCGCCCGGACCCAAGGCATGGCCGCCCACCTCGATCGGTTCATAGACATGGCGCGTGAACATGTGCAGCGGCGGGTCGTATCGCATCACCTCCTCCACGCACCGTTCCGGATGTGCCAGCGCGGCGGCAGGCCGATACTCCACCAGCGCCTTCACCGCATTGCCCAGCGAATGCACCGTCGCCTCGTGCCCCGCGTTCAAGAGCAGCACGCAGGTCCCGATCATCTCCTCCCGGCTCAGCGTCTCGCCGCCATCTTCCGCCGCGATCAGCTCGGTGATCAGGTCATCGCGCGGATCATCCCGCCGCTCCTCGATATACCCGGACAAGAACGCCGAAAATTCGCCCGCTGCCGTGTTCGCAGCCTCTTCGATAGCTCGCGTGCGCCCCGCCTGATACATCGCCACCATCGCCGCCGACCACCGCAGCAGGTCCGGCCCCATCTCCTCCGGCACGCCCAGCAAGCGCGCGATCACGCGCACCGGAACCAACTGGCAATAGGTGGGGATCAGGTCAAACGGCCCCTGCGGCAGCCCGGCCAGCACCGCGGCGCAGATGCTGCGAATGTCCCCCTCCAGCCCCGCAATCCGGCGCGAGGTGAACGCATGCAGCACCAAGCGCCGCAACCGCGTATGTGCGGGCGGCTCCAACTCCAGCAGCGAATACCGCTCAACCGCATCGAAATCCGCCAGATGGGGGGCCGCCGCGCCGCGCCCCGGCACCGCCCGTCCCAACCGCTTGTCGCGCAAGAGCGCATGCACCGATCCATGGTCAAACGCCGCATGCAGTCCATAGTCCTGCCAATACACGACCGGACCATCGCGACGCGCGCGGTCATAAACCGAATAAGGGTCCTGGACAAAATCAGGCGCATGCGGGGACTGGATCAACATGGGCCCAGATGTCTCAGGCCCGCACCGCCTTGGCAAGCACGAACACCCAAGGCTAGGGTGCGCGCCATGGGACATCTCAGACGGATCAGCGTCATCCTCGGCTTCATCGCCCTTGTCGCCGCCGCATCGGCAGGCGTCTGGCGCTATGGCTACTTTCAGGCGCTGGACCAGCTGGCGCGACAAGGGCAGTCCGACCTGGCGCTCGCCTCCGACCGGCTGACTGGGCAATTGCAACGCTACCGCGAACTGGCGGTGCTGGTGGCCGACCACCCGCGGGTCAGCGCCGCACTGGCGGGCGAGGATATCACCCAGGCCGAGGCGCTGTTTCTCAACATCGCGGACAAGACCGCCGCGCAAGACATCCGCCTCACCGATGCAGACGGGCTGATCCTGGCCGCCGCACGCCCCGACACGCCCAGCCTTGATGCAACCGCACTGATCCGGCGCGCGGCGCAGGGCGCGTTGGGCTGGGGCAACGGGCGCACCGGGCAGGGCACCCGCGTGTTCGCCTATGCCGCGCCCGTCTTTGACGCGCAGTCGGATGTCATCGGCACGGTGGTGGTCACCGTCGATCTTGCGGGCATCGAATGGGACTGGGTCGGGTCCAACCCGGCGGTCTTCTTCACGGATGGGCGCGACCGGGTGTTCATCACCAACCGGTCCGAAATCGTCTACTGGCAGCGGTCGGAAACCGGGCCGGGACTGAAACCCGCCGACGCCCCCGCGCTGCCCTTCGACAGCTACACGTTGGGCAAGCACGAGGTCTGGCAGCTGGGCTGGGGGCCATACCTGCCGCAAAACGCCCTGCACCTCGTGCGGCCCCTGCCGGTGATCGGCATGACGGGCGAGGCGCTGGTGGATGTGGCCCCCGCCCGCCGCCTCGCGACACTGCAAGCGGCCGCCGTGGCCGGGCTCTGCCTTGCCTTTGGCGCGCTCCTGTTCCTTGCGACCGAACGCCGCCGCACATTGGCCGAAGCCAACGCCCTGCTCGAAGCGCGGGTCTCCGAACGCACCGCCGAACTGTCGGACACAAACGCACAGCTGCGCCGCGAGGCCGAAGAACGCGAAGAGGCCCAAGCCGCCCTGGCGCAGGCGCAGGCGGACCTTGTCCAGGCTGGCAAGCTCAGCGCGCTTGGACAGATGAGCGCGGGGCTCTCCCACGAACTCAACCAGCCGCTGATGGCGATCCAGACCTATGCCGACAACGCGCAGGCCTTCCTGCACCGGGACAGGCCGGACCGGGCCGGCGACAACCTGAACCGCATCGCGGACATGGCGCGGCGCATGGGCCGCATCATCAAGAACCTGCGCGCCTTTTCGCGCCAGGAAAGCGAACCGGCCGTGCGCGTGGACCTTGCCGCCGCGGTGCAAAGCGCGGTGGAACTGACAACGCCGCGCATCCGGAACGAGGACGTGACGCTCGACCTTCGCCTGCCGGGCCATCCCATCTGGGTCTCGGGGGGCGAGGTGCGGCTGGGCCAGGTCTTTGTCAATCTCATCTCGAACGCCATCGACGCCATGGCGGGGCAGGACACGCGCAGACTGACAATCACGGTCGACACCGGCTCTGTCACCATCGCGGACACGGGGCCGGGGATTGAAACGCCGGACCGGGTGTTCGATCCGTTCTATTCGACAAAAGAGGTGGGCGCATCCGAAGGCATGGGGCTGGGCCTGTCGATTTCCTATGGCATCATCCAGGGCTTTGGCGGTGAAATCCACGGTGCGAACGGGGCGCAGGGCGCTGTCTTTACCGTCACCCTGCAACCCTGGACGCAAGAGGTTGCGGCATGACCACCCACGTTCTGCTGGTCGACGATGACGCTGCGGTGCGCGATGCGCTGTCCCAAACGCTTGAATTGGCGGATCTGACTACCATCCCGGCAGGGTCCTTTGTGGTGGCCAAGGATCATATCACCCGCGATTTCGACGGGGTGATCCTGTCCGATATCCGCATGCCGGGCCGTGACGGGTTCCACCTGCTGGCCCACACCCGCAAGGTGGACGCGGACCTGCCCGTGATCTTGCTGACGGGCGAAGGCGACATTCCCATGGCGGTGCAGGCCATGCGCGACGGGGCCTTTGGGTTTCTTGAAAAACCCTGCGCACCCAATGATTTGCTGGCCGTTCTTCAACGCGCCTTGAACACCCGCGCGCTGGTGCTGGAAAACCGCAGGCTCCGACACCTGGTGCAAAGCGGCGACCCGGCGGCCCGCATGCTCTTTGGGCAATCCGACCTGGCCGAGGGCCTGCGCGACCGTGTGCGCCTGTTGGCCCCGCTCGAAACCGAGGTGCTGGTGACGGGCGCGCCCGGCTGCGGTATTTCCAAGGTGGCCGAGGTCATCCACCTGTCGTCCCTGCGCTCAAAGGCGCCCTTTGTCAAACGCGCCGCCGCCGACCTGCGCCCCAATGCGCTGGCCGAGGCGATGGACCAGGCCAAGGGCGGCAGCCTGTTTCTGGATGAAATCACCGGGCTGCCCCATGCCAGCCAGTTGGCACTGCTCGAAGCGTTGGAAGCAGGCAGTGATCCCCGCCTGATCGCCGGCAGCACCCGTAACCTGGGCTCAGCGGTCGAAGAGGGCGCATTGAACGCCGATCTCTATTACAAGATCGAAATGTTCCCGATCCGCATCCCCAGCCTGTCCGAGCGCCCCGAGGATATCCCGATCCTGTTCCGCCACTACGTCGCCCAGGCCGCCGAACAGGCGGGGCTCACGCCGCCTGAACTGGCCCCGGACCACATGGCCGCCCTGATGGCGCAGGATTGGCCCGGCAACGCGCGGTCGCTGATGAGTGCCGCCATGCGTTTCGTGCTGGGCATGCCCGAGGACGCGTCCAAGGCCGTCGATCTGGGTCTGGCCGAACAGATGGCGCGGGTCGAACGGTCCTTGCTGGTGGCGGCGTTGGGACGGCAGAACGGGCACGCGTCGGCTGCGGCAGAGGCTCTCAAGCTGCCGCGCAAGACGTTTTACGACAAGCTCAAGAAATACGGGATTCGTCCCGAGGAGTATCGACGCTAACACTGTGCGGGAACCCACACAGTGTTGCGTGACCCCGTGCGAAATTCCACACAGTCACATCCGGCGCAACACCTTCGCGACATTCAGAATGGATTACATAGCGTGGAAATAATTGGAAAAAATGAGTTCCGCATCGGGTAAACAAAAAGAAAACGTGTACCCCACCGTACGGTCTGCTTTTCTCCAGATCGCTGTCCCCGCGGGGACACGACATTATGTCCCCGCGGGGACATGTCAGAAAAACACGACCTCTGGGAGGAGACAGACCATGAAATTCCTGACCGCTGCCGCATTGGCATTGACCGTCAGCGCGGGCGCTGTGGCCGCTGCCTGCGACGATGGCGAAATCGTCATCAAGTTTAGCCACGTGACCAACACCGACAAGCACCCCAAGGGCATCGCCGCAACGCTGTTGCAGGACCGTGTGAACGAAGAGATGAACGGCACCGCCTGCATGGAAGTGTTCCCGAACTCGACGCTCTACAATGATGATCAGGTGCTCGAGGCACTGCTGCAGGGCGACGTCCAGATGGCGGCCCCGTCGCTGTCCAAGTTCGAACAGTTCACCAAGCAATTCCGCATCTTCGACCTGCCCTTCATGTTCAAGGACATCGAAGCGGTCGACGCGTTCCAGGCCTCCGAAACCGGTCAGGCGATGAAGGAATCCATGACCCGTCGCGGCCTTCTGGGCCTTGCCTTCTGGCACAACGGGATGAAGCAGATGTCGGCCAACAAGCCGCTGATCTCGCCCTCGGATGCCGAAGGTCTGAAATTCCGCGTGCAGAACTCCGACGTGCTCAAGGCGCAGATGGCGGCCATCGGTGGCTCGCCCCAGCCCATGGCGTTTTCCGAAGTCTACGGCGCGCTGCAAACCGGCGTTGTGGACGGTCAGGAAAACACATGGTCCAACATCTTCGGGCGCAAGTTCTTTGAGGTGCAGGACGGCATCACCGAAACCAACCACGGCATCATCGACTACCTCGTCGTGACCTCGACCGACTTCTGGGATGCGCTGGATGACGACGTGCGTGACCAGCTGGCCACCATCGTCGCCGAGGTGACGGAGACGCGCAACACCGAAGCCTTTGCGGTGAACGAATCCGCCAAGCAGGCGATCATCGATGCGGGCGGTGTGGTGCGCCAACTGACACCTGAACAGCGCGCCGAATGGGTGGCCGTGATGAGCCCGGTTTGGGAACAGTTCCGCGAAGACGTGGGCCAGGAAAACATCGACGCGGCCCAGGCCTTCAACGCCGCCACCAATTAAGTGGCACACAGGCCCGGCGGCACGATCCGCCGGGCCGATTTATCTATCCAGACACAACTCCGAAAAGGGGGCAGGTCCATGTCATCAGGCTATGACCCTGGCACCGGTTTATCCCGTGTGATCAACGAGATCGAAGAGACGGCCATTGCGCTTTTGCTGGCAGGCATGACTATCGTCACCTTCATCAACGTGGTGCTGCGCTACGGCTACAACACCGGTCTGATCTGGGGGCTTGAGCTGACGACATTCCTGTTTGCCTGGCTTGTGCTGTTCGGGGTCACCTACACGGTCAAGATCACCGCCAATCTGGGCGTCGATGCCGTGATCAACCTGTTCTCCGCCCCCACACGACGCATCATCGCGCTGGCCGCGGGGGCCATCTGCATCGGTTACGCCTTCCTCGTGTTCAAGGGGGCGTGGGACTACTGGGCCAACTTCGCCAACCTGCCGCAAACCACCGGGCGCTGGTTCCCGACGGGCTTCGAAGAGATGAAGCGGTCATCCTTCCGTGGCTGGTACGAGACGGTCGATATTCCGCATCCCGCATGGCTCGACTGGATCGAACCCCTGATGAACGAGGGTGAGGAATACGAGAAGATCCCGCGGTTCATTCCCTATGCCATCCTGCCCTTTGGCATGGGCCTGCTTCTGTTCCGTTTTGTCCAGGCCTTCGTGCGCATCTGGACCGGCACTTCCACCAGCCTGATCGTCAGCCACGAAGCCGAAGACGCCGTCGAAGATGTCAAGCACATGAACGCCGGGGACTGAGACCATGGAAGTTGCAATTCTCTTTGCCCTTGTCGTGGGGATGATGCTGATCGGGGTGCCGATTGCCGTGTCGCTTGGCATGTCCTCGATCATCTTTTTGCTGGTGCTCAGCGACACGTCGCTGGCCTCTATCGCGCAGACCTTGTTTCAGGCGATGGCCGGGCACTACACGCTGCTTGCGATCCCGTTTTTCATCCTTGCCTCGACCTTCATGTCGACGGGCGGTGTGGCCAAGCGGATCATCCGGTTTTCCATCGCCGTGGTGGGCCATTATCCCGGTGGCCTGGCCATTGCGGGTGTGTTTGCCTGCATGATGTTCGCGGCCCTGTCCGGGTCCAGCCCCGCCACGGTTGTCGCCATCGGATCCATCGTGATCGCGGGCATGAAACAGGTGGGATATTCCAAGGATTTTGCCGCCGGTGTCATCGCCAATGCGGGCACGCTTGGCATCCTGATCCCGCCGTCGATTGTGATGGTTGTCTATGCATCGTCCGTGGACGTGTCCGTGGGGCGGATGTTCCTGGCAGGCGTGATCCCGGGCTTGCTGGCGGGCTTCATGCTGATGGTCACGATCTATGCCATCGCCAAGATCAGGAACCTGCCCAAGGGCGACTGGCTGGGCTGGGGTGAGGTGGGCGCGTCGGCGGCTGCGGCGTCAGGTGGTTTGTTCCTGATCATCATTATCCTGGGCGGTATTTACGGGGGTATCTTTACGCCCACCGAAGCGGCGGCTGTGGCCGCGATCTATTCCTTCCTGATCGCGAGCTTCATCTACCGCGACATGGGGCCGTTTGCGAACAATGCGCCGCGTGCGGGCAACTTTACCGGCATCACGCTGATGGGCGGACTGGCGATCGGTATTCTGATCTGGCTGGTCGCGGGTGGGCTTGACCTGACAACATCCGTAGTCATCGGCCTTGCCGTGGCGGCGGCGGGGGCCGCGGCGGAGCGGGTGCTGCGCGGACTGGACCTGAACCCGGTGTCCATCGCGTCGGACTTTGCCAGAATGCCGCTGGCGCTGGTGCACCCTGACACGAAAAACGCGTTTTTCGAGGCGGGCAAGCTGACCGTCACGTTGATGTTCATCATTGCCAACGCATTGATCCTGAAACATGTTTTGACGGACGAGCAGATTCCGCAGCAGATTGCGTCCGCCATGCTGGATGCAGGCTTTGGCCCCGTGGTGTTCCTGATCATCGTGAACGTGATCTTGCTGATTGGCGGGCAGTTCATGGAGCCGTCGGGCCTGTTGGTCATCGTGGCGCCGCTGGTGTTTCCCATCGCGATTGAGCTGGGGATCGATCCCATTCACCTTGGCATCATCATGGTGGTGAACATGGAGATCGGGATGATCACGCCGCCGGTGGGTCTGAACCTGTTCGTGACGAGCGGTGTCGCGGGGATGCCGATGATGCGGGTTGTGCGGGCAGCACTGCCGTTCCTGGCGGTGCTGTTCGTGTTCCTGATCATGGTCACGTATATTCCGGCCATCTCGATCTGGTTGCCCACCCTGATGATGGGGCCGGAGGTGGTTGTCCGGTGACGCTCCGGTGATCCGAAGGACGCCTGCGGCGACGCGATTCATTTTTGGTGATGGGGGGCTTTGCCCCCCAAGACCCCCCAAAGTATTTTGGGCCAGAAGAAAGATCAGGACGCGGCGAGGGCGTCGATGATGGGCTGGAAGTCCGACGCTTTCAACGAGGCACCGCCGACGAGGGCACCGTCGACATTCTCGGCCTTGAAGATGTCGGCGGCGTTGGCGGGTTTGACAGATCCGCCATAGAGGATGCGCATCTGTGCACCCTGATCGCCAAAGCGGGTGATGAGGTTGGCGCGGATCATGTCGTGGGTTTCGATGATTTGTTCCATCGTCGGCACGCGGCCCGTGCCGATGGCCCAGATCGGTTCATAGGCGATGACCGTCGTGTCGGCCGTGGCCGTGTCGGGCGTGGAGCCGTCGAGTTGTCCGGCAATGATGCCAAGGCAGTCCGGGCCGAGCCGTTCCTCTTCCGATTCGCCGATGCAGATGATGGCGGTGAGGCCTGCGCGACAGGCCGCTTCGGCCTTGGCGCGGACCTGCGCATCCGTTTCGGCGTGATCGGCGCGGCGTTCGGAATGGCCGACGATCACGGATGTGGCGCCTGCGTCCTTGAGCATCGTGGCGGCGATGTCGCCTGTATGGGCGCCCGATGCGTTGGCGTGGCAGTCCTGGCCGCCGATCTCGACCCGACTGCCCAGCGTGACATCCGCAGCGCGCGTGAGAAGCGGGGCCGGGGGGCAGATGATGATTTGGGGGCCGGAGTCGCCGCTTGAGAGTGTCGAGAGTTCGGCCAGCATCTCTGGCGTGCCGTTCATCTTCCAGTTGCCTGCTGCCAGTTTGCGCCGCATCTTTGGTCCTTTCCCTGTTTGCCTTGGTCCTAGCATCGCGGTAGGGCTGCGCCAAGATGGAGTGCGTGACATGATCCCACGGTTGGATGCGGCGGCGTTGGCTGCCGGGGATGGGCCAAGCCTTGCGGCATTGGGCGAGGCGGCGACCGGGGTCGGCTTTGCCACCGTGCATAACACCGCCCTGTCGGCGAACCGGGTGCGGGAGGCGATTGCCACGTATCGCGCGTTCTTTCATTTGCCAGAGGCGGAGAAGCGCGCCGTGGACATGGCCCGGACCGGGTCGAACCGGGGCTGGGGTGCGCCGGGGTCCGAGCAGGTCGATCCGGAGGCGAACCCCGACTACAAGCAGTTCTTTGATGTGGGGTTTCAGATGCCTGCCGGTCATCCCCTTGGGGACAAGCGGTTTTATGCGCCGAACCTGTGGCCGGAGGATCCTGCGTTCAAGCGTGTGATATCAGGCTATTACGGGGATGCGCTGGATGTGGCGCGGGGGCTGTTGGCTGCGATTGCGCGGTCCATCGGGGCGGATGCGGCGCATTTTGACGGGGCGTTCGAGACACCCATGGCGCTGTTGCGCGGCAACTATTACCCGGCGCGGCCGGACTGGGCCGGGGCGAAGGATTTCGGCATCGCGACCCATACCGATTACGGCTGCCTGACCTTGCTGGCCACCGATGGCTCGCCCGGGTTGGAGGTGCGCAAGCGGGGCGGCGGGTGGATCCCCGTGTCCGCGCCGCCGGGAGAGTTCATCATCAACTTCGGCGAGATGCTGGAATTCTGGACCGGGGGCCGGGTGAAGGCGACGCCGCACCGGGTTGTGGGCGGGACAGCCGAGCGGATTTCGATCCCGCTGTTCTTCAATCCGACCTATGACACGAATGTGGCGCCGGAGGGGTCAGGTGAGGTGATGCTGGCGGGGGATCATTTAAGCGCGCGGTTTCAAGAAACCTACGTCCATTTGCAAAGAAAGTCATGAGCTTACAGGGCGAACTTGAAGCGGAAGTCGCGCGTGTCTGGGCGGAACAGACCGACGGCGCGCATGACATCTGGCATGTGCGCCGGGTCTGGGCGTCGTGCCAGCGGATCGCGGATGCCCTTGAGACGCCGACGGACCGGCAGGTTCTGATGATCGCCGCCTATCTGCACGACATCATCAATCTGCCCAAGGACCACCCGCGCCGGACGGAGGCGGCGCAGATGTCCGCCGATCATGCGGTGGCTTGGATGGCGTCGCGGGGTCTGCAGGGGCAGGAGGCCGTGGCGCTTGCCATTCTGGGCCACAGCTATTCAGCGGGGCATCCATGCGAGACGCTGGAGGCGCAGGTGCTACAGGATGCCGACCGATTGGAGGCGTTGGGCGCCATTGGCATTGCGCGCTGCTTCGTGACCGCCGGGCGGTTGGGGGCCGGGATCGTGCATGGGGGTGATCCGTTGGCCGAGGCGCGGGGGTTGGAGGATCAGCGCTTTGCCCTCGATCATTTCGAGGTGAAGCTGTTCGGGTTGCCAGAGACGTTGAACACGGCTCCAGCGCGGGCGATGGCGGCGGAGCGTATGCCGCTGATGCGGGCCTTTCAGGCGGCTTTGGCGGCTGAGGCGCGGATATGAGGTGGGCAAATTGCCCACCCTACAGGTGCGTGAGGGCTTCGCGGGCGAGGGCGGAGGCCTCTTCGCTGTCCTCAAGCGCGCTTTCGGGCAGGATCCAGTAGGGCATGGCGGTCTCGGATTTTCCGGGCCGTTGGTAGGTCCAGCGCTTCATTCCGAGCGCGTCCAGGCGGGCGATCATGTCGCCGCGGCCCTTCAGCATCAGGCGGCCGTCGCGCATCATCACGGCAAATATGGTGCCGCTGGAATAGACGCCGATCCCGCCGAACATCTTGCGGGTGGAAAGGTCATTCACGCCCGAGAAGAGGTCGAGGATGTGGTCGATCTCTTCCTCGGAGATGGCCATGTTACTGGGCGTTCTGCTCGGCCCGCAACTCTTCAACGTCCTTGAACGAGATGCTCTCGCCGCAGCCGCAGGCGTCGGTCACGTTGGGGTTGTTGAACTTGAAGCCCGATTCCAGAAGCGAGGTTTCATAGTCGATTTCCGTGCCGAACAGGAACATCTGCGCCATCGGCGCGATCATGACCCGTGCGCCGTCCTGTTCGACGGTCTCGTCATTGGGGTCGGCGGTGTCGACATATTCCATGGTGTATTCCATGCCTGCGCAGCCGCCCTTCTTCACGCCGATGCGCAGGCCCTGGTGGCCTTCTTTCTCCATCAGTTTGGAGATTTGCGCGGCGGCGCGGGGGGTGATGCTGACGGCCTGTTTGCCGGGGATCGCGAACATGGGGACCTCGTCGGTTATCCGACTGTTAAACTAGGGCTTTGAGACGCGTCCCGCAAGGGGCGGGGGCGTTTGAGGAAGGTGCTGAGCGCATCGAGGGCGGCGCGGATGGCCGGGTCGTGCCGCGTGTCCTGGTGGCAGACCAGCCATTCTTCGGTGGTGAGCGCGTCGATGATGCCGGAGACGCGCACAAGGCCCGGTGCGGTGTCCGCGGCGAAGGTGGGCAGGACAACGCGGCCCACGCCGCTTTGAGCCAGCGCCATGCGCACCTGGGGGTCGTTGGAGACGGCGACAAGGTCTGTGCCGTGATTGGCGACGGTCCATGCCTCGGAGGGGAGGGTGGCGGTGTCGTCGCTGGGCCCGATCCATCCCCGCACATCCTCGGACGTGGCATAGACGGCGTGTTCCACATGGCCTGTGCGCCGCCCGGCCAGCCAATCGTGAGTGGGGCGGCGGTTGCGGATGCCGATGTCGACCTCGCGCCGTTCGATGTCCATGTCCTGGTTGCAACTGACGAATTCGGCTGTCCAGCGGTCGCCCTGTCGCCAATAGGTCGACAGATGCCGCGACAGATAGAGCGTGGTCCATGTGCCCGCCGAGATGCGCACGCGGGGCGGGCCGGACTGGGCGGCGGACCAGTGGGCGATGCCGCGTGCCGCCGCCTCCATCTTCTTGGCCTGTTCCAGCAGGGCGCGCCCTTCGGAGGTGGGGCTGTAGCCCGATGACCCGTGCACAAAGAGACGGCGGCCCGTGCGCTGTTCGAGTGCGGTCATGCGCCGCGACAGCGTGGCCTGGCTGAGCCCCGTTTCCTGTGCGGCGCGGGCGAGCGAGCCGTGGCGGGCCACGGCGGCGAACAGCCCGTAATCTGTCCAGTCAGTGATTTGCATGTTTGCAAATGTAGGTGCGATTCCGGGGTCTGACAATGCGTTCCGGGGGCTGCCATATAGGGGGCATCATGAAAGGAGAGCCCATGCAACATCCTTACAAGTCACTGGAAATGAACAGCGTTTATGCCCAAGAGCAAGCCTTGTTTGCAGAAATGCAAGCCCAGGATCATCTGCGCAAGCGCAAACAGCGCCGCAGGCGGGCCCTGATGTGGGTTCTGCGCCGCTTGTGATCCATCAAAAAAAAGGGCCGCCGGGGGACCGGCGGCCCTTGATCAGGCCTGTACATGCGCGGGGATGGCGCGGGGTACGGGTTACAGGCCCATGCAGTTCGCGTAATAGGTGACCGTGGCAGGCCAGTCGGAAAAGACGCCGACGACACCCACGTCCTGTGCCAGCACATCCAGCAGTTCGTAATAGACACCGTCATGTGTGGTCGCATCGGTGATCGACTGGAAGTACCAGCCGCCGCCACCGCCCAGCGGACCGGAGCGTTCCAGCGTCCATGTGATGATGTTCAGACCGGCGGTTTTTGCCTCCTTGGCGTAGGCCGAGGGCACGATCTGGCCGTTTTCCATGGTGACCAGCATCCACATGGGCGGCGCGATGTAGCGGACCCCGCGCTCGTAGAGGCTCGTCATGCTGTCGGGGTAGGTGGCGGGGTCGTTGAAATCGAAGCCGTCGATGTTGTAGCTGTCATCGAGATAGACCGCTTGCGCCCCGAATTCCGGTTCATTTTCAATCCAGTAGAGCACGTCTTCGAGGTTGAAGCTTTGGGCCCAGACGTCCGACGCGGGGATGCCTGCGGCCTTGTATTCGTCGATCAGCTTCTGGGCATAGTCGGCCTGGGAGAAGCCATTGTGCGGCATGTCGACGGAGGGCGATTTGAGTTCGGGTGTGAACTTGGCCCCCAGCGATTTGAACAGGGCGATGGACTCGGCATGTGTCATCAGCTGCGCGCCATCGGTGTAGAGGTCGGTGCGCCAGCCGGCGATGCCGCCCTGGTAGGCTTCGGGCGTGGTGGCCGTCTTGTCGGCGCTGTCCATCTTGGGCGTCAGGGTTTCGAATTCCGCCAGCGTCAGTTCCGAGGTGCGGCATTCGGCGGCCGCGTCGGTATCGCCAGATGCGGGCGAGAACGGGGTGATGCAGGTGTCAGCCAGATCCGTCAGCAGGATGTTGGTTGTCGTGTGCAGGTCGTTTTGCGCGTGGCGGCAGACCAGTTCGTGATCTTCGGTAAAGGTCACGTCGCATTCCAGGATCCCTGCGCCCATGCGCGCGGCGGCCACGTTCGATTCCACCGTGTGTTCGGGGAACATCATCGGCGCGCCGCGGTGCCCGATGGAAAAGTCGGACTTGGCGGGCGTCTGGCCCTCGCAGCTTTGCAGTTTCGACTTCAGCGCGCCTTCGGGCAGTTTGTCGATCAGGTAGGCAGGGCGGGGGCCGTAGTCGACCGTGATCGAGGCCGCATGCCCGTCCGCCAGAAGCGAGGCGGGGGCGGATGCGAGCAGGAGGCAGGCAAGGGGGAGGCGCATGTGAGTATCTTTCTGCGAGTGTTGACCCGTGATAGATAGCCCTGCCCATGTGACAGTTTCTTAGGCGATGGATTATGGTTTGGTAACCGTTTTGTAACGGATGGGTGTAAGTGGCGGGAACCTGCCGCCTACATGAAGCCCAGTTCCAGCCGCGCCTCGTCCGACATCATCTCCATGCCCCAGGGCGGTTCCCAGGTGAGTTCCACGTCGACCTGTTTGACGCCCGGCAGCGGTTCGACCGCATCCGCAACCCAGCCCGGCATTTCGCCCGCCACGGGGCAGCCGGGGGCGGTCAGCGTCATGATCACCTTCACGTCGTTCTCGGGCGAGATGTCGATCGTGTAGATCAGCCCAAGTTCAAAGATATTGACCGGAATTTCAGGGTCATAGACCGTGCGACAGGCTTCGACCACCGCCTCGTGCAGCGGGTGATCGGTGGAGGACGGCGCGATGAGCGGTGTGCCTTCCATTTGGTCTGTGGGCTGGTTCATGGGATCCCCGGTGTCGTGTTCCTGACCGTTTATATAGGGAAAGCAGAGGGGCCGGTAAAGGGTGCGCCGCCGTTCACCAAGGGTTCAATGGACGTGATTGGTGCCGGACGCCGTTCTGGCCAATGGTGCGGTCATGTACTGCTGCCCCTGTCTGTGGTGCCCCGCATCGGTTCGGGGCGGCACGGATTTTGACATTGAAAGGTCATTTCATGTGGAACCCCCGTTTTGATCGCCTGTGCGCCGCTGTTCTGGCGCTGGCCCTGTCGGTATGTGCGGCGCAGGCCAAAGAGGCCGCGCCCTTGCCCGCCTATGTCACGGACGCGTTCGGCCATCCGCCGGCCGTCCCCGATGGACCCTTGCCCGAAACGCTGCGCTTTGCGGTGCGGGTGGTGTTCGAGGACAGTCTGACCCAATCCGCATGGGGCCGTGACCAGCAACTGGCGCTGACCGAGATTGCCGAGTCCGGTGATCCGCGCCTGGCCTGGGTCATCAGCGACATGATGCGGTTTACCTGGCGTGCGTCCTTTGACGATGCGTTGGCCGCCGCGGCCGCCAAGCTGTTACAGATCGACTATGACGGGCCGCAGCGCTGGGGGCAGGTGACCGACCATTTGATCGCCTGGGACATCCCGTCCTATCCCGGCTATCTCGAGACCAAGCGCGCCATTTTCACCAATTTCGTTCCGGGCTGGGACCGGATTTTCGTCGAGGGCGATATTGACTGGCGTCTGGTGTCCTGGGGCGGTGTTCTGATTGACGACCGGCCCTATGACACCACGGATGACGCGTGCAACTGCATCCCGGCGGCGGACAACCCGGAGGTGAGTTCGGCGGCAGAGGCCACCTGGCTGGAGGATGATGACATCGTCTTTGGTGTCGAGGTCAACGGCGAGGCCCGCGCCTATCCGCGTCAGATCATGGAGGTGCGCGAGATGGTCAATGACACCTTGGGCGGGCGTGATCTGGGCATTCCGTACTGCACGCTGTGCGGGGCGGCGCAGGCCTATTTCACGGACCGGTTGCCCGCAGGCGTCGAGCGGCCGATTTTGCGCACTTCGGGCCTGCTGATCCGGTCCAACAAGGTGATGTATGACCGCGTCACCTATTCCGTGTTCGACACCTTCCTGGGCCATGCCGTGACCGGGCCGCTGGCCGAGAAGGGAGTCAAGTTGGAGCAGGCCACCGTGATCACCACCGACTGGGGCACCTGGAAAGAGCAATATCCGGACACGACCGTTCTGCTGGAACGCTATGCGCTGGGGCGCGACTTTGACTTCCGCAACGGGCGCGATGCCAATGGGCCGATCTTTCCGGTGGGTGACGTGGACCCGCGCCTGTCTGTGCACGAGGATGTCATCGGTGTCATCACCGGCACGGGCACGCCTGTCGCCTTTCAGCGCAGCACCGCGCTGGCCGCGTTGAAGGCGGGGGCGGAGATCGGATACGAGGATGTGCGGCTGGAACTGGACGCGGGCGGCATTCGGGCCGTTGGCGCGGACGGGGCCGATCTGGGCAGTCACCAGGCGTTCTGGTTTGCGTGGTCGCAATTCCACCCCGACACGGCGTTGTGGCAGCCCTGACCGCAGTCGCCTGCGGTCACCCGCCCAGGCGATACCGCAAGGCTGTGCCGCGCGCGTTTACCTTTGGTCCCACAGGTGCAGGATCAGCGCGCGCACCTCTTCCATCGCCTTCCAGGTGCCGGCATCTGCCCGGTTGTCGGGCGGGGCGGCGTCCTCGTCAAAGCCGCCCCAGTCCGCGCCATAGAGCGCAGCGATGCGCGGCTTGCCCTCTTCCAGCATCGTGAGGATGTCGAAGGTCCCGTCCAGCACGTCGTCATCGCCGCCGATACGGTCCTTGATCTGCGTGCCAAAGGCGCGGTCGAGCCTCTTGGCCGTGTCGTCTGACAGGGGCAGGGCATGCGTTTTGGGGCTGTCCCGCTGGTCGATGTCCCACAGGCCGTCGACCTGTTCGAGCACGGCGTTGGTGATCAGGCGCGCCGTCTTGGCGTCCTGGGTGATGGCGAAGTAAATGTGGCTTTCGTCCGCCACGCTGATGGTTTCGAAGATGATGGCACGCGGGGCGGCGGTGGCGCTGTCCATTGTGCGTTCAAACGCCTCGCCCGTGGCGGCGATGTCGCGCAGGGCGAGGGCCTCGGCCATCTCGGCCCCGAGGTCCGTGGGGGCCTGACCGGCCATCTTTTGCAAGCGGATGCTCAATTGGTCGGGCGTCACGTGGGCCTCCTCCTCGATACGTGGTTCGGGGCGCGGTGCGCCGCAGTTGCAGTCGTAGCGGTCGGTCGTGTCAAGGTCGTGCGTGCCGGGATTGGGCACGCGGCGGCGTCCATAATGCGTGCGTTGCGGCACGGGCGGGGTCTTGTCGGCCCGCAGCTGGTTCTCGCCCCGGACGGTATTGATCTCTTCGTTCAGGATGCCGTTGGTGCGGCCCTGTGCCAGCGTGCCGCTGTTGTGGTGATGCGCGTGGATCAGTTCGTGTCCCAGCACAATGTCCGGCGGAGTCCGTTGGCGGCCATTGGTCGTACGGGTGCGCGGTTGGGCGCGCGGATTCCAGCGCACCCGCCGTCTGCGCGGGTCGTACAGACCGCGTCGTCCGCGTTGAATGGTGACGGTGTTTGCGTCGGACGTCAGGTCGGCCATCAGGTTGCAGCCCGCCAGATGTGCACAATAGCACCGGCAGAAACTGGCGTGATCCTGCGGCGATTGCAGCAGCACCTCGCCATCATCGGAAAGGGAATACAGAAAGCAGGGGCAGATCGTCTGAAGCGCCTGCAAGGTGGAGGCACGGAACCGCGCGGTTCCCCGAATGCGTAATGTCATCTGAAAATCCTTCGGCGTTAAATGCCCACAGGGTAGCACATCCCGGCGAGGCGCCGAACGATCGGTTTGTGTCGGGGCCGGAGCATTGAGATCCGTTCGGGTTTGCCTGCGGGGACGGCGCGGGGGGCGGCCCCGCGCGCATGTCGCGCAGGCCGTTGCCGTGCACGCCGACGCCTGGACTGGCGCGTCGCGTCGCGGCGGATCGGCGAAATCCGGGTGCCGCGTCAGGACAGCCAGACACCCCTGGTTCCCGGAGGGCGGTGCATTCCGGCTGGATCAGCCAACCCGGGATTTCAATTTGGTCAGGGCCCCCGTGCGTCAGGCCCGTTTGCGCACCGGCTTCGGCTTTACCCGTGCTTCGATCATGTCATAGACCTTGCCCACGATGTCCTTGCCCGTGGCGTTTTCGATCCCCTCGAAGCCGGGGCTTGAGTTCACTTCCAGCACCTTGGGCCCGGTTTCGGACCGCAGCAGGTCCACGCCGGACGTGCCCAGGCCAAAGGCCCGCGCGGCGCGCACCGCGGTGTCGCGTTCTTCCTTGCTGATCCGCACCGATTTGGCCGACCCCCCGCGGTGCAGGTTCGACCGGAAATCGCCCTCGGCTCCGGTGCGTTTCATGGACGCCACGACCCTGCCGTCGATCACCAGGCAGCGGATGTCCTCGCCCGCCGCCTCCTTGACGAAATCCTGCACGAGGAAGTTGGCCCGCAGGCCCCGGAAGGCGTCGATCACCGATTCCGCGGCCTTTTTGGTTTCGGCCAGCACGACGCCCTTGCCCTGGGTGCTTTCCAGCAGTTTCACGATCACGGGGGCAGACCCCACCAGCCCGAGAATGTTGGCTGTGTCGCGGGGCGAGGCAGCGAAGGCGGTGGTGGGCATACCGATCTTTTTCGAGGCGAGGATCTGGTGCGCGTGCAGCTTGTCCCGGCTGGCCGTGATCCCGGCAGAGCCGTTCACGCAATAGGTGCCCGTGGTTTCGAACTGGCGGATGACGGCGGTGCCGTAGCTGGTGACGGACGCGCCGATGCGCGGGATCACCGCGTCGTAGCGCGGCAGGCGCTTGCCGTCATAGTGCACTTCGGGGGCCATGGCGTTGATCGCCATGTAACAGCGGGTGGTGTCGATCACCTCGACCGAATGGCCGCGCGCCTCGCCCACCTCGACCAGCCGCCGGGTAGAATAGTTGTTCTCGCGGCTGAGCACGGCGATGCGCAAGGCCCGCGCGGGGGCCACTTTGCGCATGGCCGAGGAATGGTAGACATCATAGCTGAGGTCCGGTTGCAGCCGCTTTTCGGAGGCCGTGATGCTGATGTGGTCCTGGAGCGCCTGCCGTCCCAGCAACATGCGCGACGTCATGGACGACCGGTCCGTCAGCGTCACTTCGATGGGCCAGGATTGGCCTGCCACTTCCAGCCGGGTTTCGATGACATAGCGCAACTCGGCCTCGCCGTTCGATGACGTCACCTCGCGCCGGTCGAGGATGGGGGCGGAACAGGTGATCGACACGTGGTCTTTGCCCGCGATGGGGTGCACGTTGAACCGGACCTTGGGCGTCTTGGCGGACCCGAACACCTCGATGTCGTGGGCATGGAGCGCGGAGGTGCGCGCGCCGGTATCGATCTTGGCCCTGAGGGCGGGCAGACCCAGTTCCGGCAATGCCACCCATTCTTCCCAGCCGAAATTCAACGTGTCCATGCCGCCCCCTTGGTCCGTCTTTACGCGTTCGGCCACCCTAACAAGCGTCGGGGACGCCCACAACGTAAAGGCGTGGGCGTGGGGTTGGTTCCCGGATCAGAGGATCAGGATGTTCCCGATCTCGTCATAATAGGTGGTGTCGGTCACATCCCCATTGGTGTCATAGGACACGTCCTGGACGTGCCAGGCGGCATCGCCCGAATTGTCATAGGTCGTCTGGTCCGTGAGCCGCCCGCCTGCGTAGGAGGACACGATCAGGTCGCCATCATCCTGCACCTCTTCGACCAGCGCGATGCGGCCATTGACGTCATAGGTGGTTTCGCGGGTCTGCCAGTCGAACGTATCCGACGACCCGTCCGTTTGCAGCATCGAGGCAAGGCGGCCGTCCGCGTAGGTCACCAGGTCGCTGCGGCCGTCGTCCTGCACGATATGGCTGGAGGTCAGCCGCCCGGTGTCGGCGTCATAGGTGAAGGCGCGGCTGTGCCAGCCCGCGTTGTCCGCGCCGTCGATGATCGTGCGGCTGGTGCGGGCACCGCTGTCGGCGTCAAAGGTCGTGATGTCGATGCGCCCGTTGTCCAGCACCTTTTCCAGCCCGGTCCGCACGTGGGTGTCGGCATCGTAGGTGGTGGTCAGCGACGCCCAGTTCTTGTTGTCGTCGCCGTCGATTTCCGTCCGCTGGATGCGGAAGCCGGTATTGGGGTCATAGCGTTCGATGCGCTGGTCACCGTTGTCATAGGTGATGGTGCGCGCCGTCTTCTGGCCCATCCAGTTCCATTCCGTGGTCCGGCTGTCCCAGTTGGCGTTGTTGGCGGCGGTGTCCGTTTCGGTAAAGCTGAGCCGTTGCGGGCCAAAGAACGTCTCGGACGTGGTGCGCCCGTTGTCCATGACGGTGTCGCGTGCGGTCAGGAAACCGAACGGGTCATAGGTGCTGCAAATACTGCTCCAGGCGTATGTATTGGCCGTGTCTTCGACCAGAACGGTCGTGGGAGATTGTCCTGCGCTGCTCATCGCGAGACCTCATATGTTGTTTATGATCCACGCCCGGTGTCCGGATGCGGAGGTAAATTATGCAGGGACGGGGGGTATCCCGACAATTTGACGAAAACCGGGCGTGATCGGCGCGCGGGCAGGGCGATTGCGGGGTGATTTTGGGGGATGGTGCTGCGCCTGTGTTGCCCGACGCCATCACGTGGTGGACAGGTGGCGGGGGCTTTGCTCTAACGTTATGCGGGACGTTGGTGCGGAGTGAAACGCGTGGCCGAGCGCAGTTGGGTCTGGGTGGCGAGTACGGAGACAGTGCGGAAAGGCAAGCTGTCGGTGCTGGCCTGCGTCGAAACGGTGGCGATGGTTGCCATCTACTGGGCGATTGCGTGGATCTGGGACACGCATTTGCATTTGCTGGTGGGCGTGCTGGTCATGCCGCTGATGCTGTTCAGGTCGGACGAGAGTGTGGCGCTGGGCCTTGAGTGGGCGGAGCGGGCCGAAGATGCACTGGACGACTATATACGTCGGGACATCCATGCGCTCAACCTGGTTGCGGCAACAGCGTTGCTGTTTCTTTTGGATGCTCCCTTCCTCTTGGTTTCGACGCTTTTCCTGCTGGCCAGTTTGCTGATCTGCTTTTTCAAGAATGATACGGCCGGGCCCGTTATGTTCTTGCGCGGGCGAATTTTTGTGTGGGTGACAACAGTCATCGGCGCTCCGAGCTATTTGGTCGGCTATTCGGTCATACTATTTTTTGCACCGACCATGATCAGGCTCGCGGCGCCCGCCGTTTTCCTGGTGCGCGGGGTGCGACAGTCGACCCGCAACTGGCGGCGGATCGTCTTGCAAACGGATGTTGCTGTTGCGCCTGATCCATTGCCGGGCTCTCAGGGCACGGACCTGTTTTGGTCCGTCGACACGATCGCTGTTCTGGCACCGAGAGAAATGTTCGCTGACGTGCGGATCCGAGAGAACTTTGAGCTGGCGATTCTGTTCAGGTTCCTCCTGCGCTGCTTTGCATATCTTCCGGCGGTGAGTGTTCTGGCCCTTATTTTCGTGCCGACATACCTTTTCCGCTGGGCCCTCAAATCCACCGCATGGTTCTACCTGCCACTCCTGTTCCTCGCTTCTCCTTATGACGGCCAAAGCCGTCTGGTCTGGATGCGCAGCCTGCCGCGGACCGTTCTGGCGTGGGTGCGGCTTGTTCTGTCGCTCGTTGGCGTGACCGTGGCGCTGGCCGCGTTGATCGTTGACCTGCCATCGGCCCTCGCGGTCCTGCAACAGGCCCAGGGGATGGACTTGCCAGTCGTGCCCCTGTCCCTGGTCCTGGTACTGGATTGGAGCAACTTGCACCCTTGGCAATACGCATCACTGCCCACCGCACTGCTGACCATTCTGCTGTTTTTCCGCCTTGATCAATTGGGGCGGCGCGAACAGGCGGGGGCGGTCATTCCCGAGGAGGGGTGGCAGCTGCGCTCAATGGTCTGGGCGGATCGGGTGCGGTCGGCCTGTGCGCTGGCCTGGTTGGCGCTGATCACGCCACCCACGTTGCGGTTCTTTCATTGCGCAGGCGAGTTGCCGGACTGGGCAGCGCAGGGTCTGGCGTGGTTCTTTGCGCCCGGCGCGTGCGTGAGTGGGTAGGCCTGCCCTTGGCATCACGTGCGGCGGGCGCTAAGCGGGGCCCTTGAACCGAGACGAGGCCCCGCATGACAGCATTTTCCTTTGATCTGAACGCCACCGACGGGCGGGCGCGGACGGGTGTGATCTCGACCCCGCGGGGTGAGATCCGCACGCCCGCCTTCATGCCTGTTGGCACCGCCGCTACCGTCAAGGCGATGATGCCTGAAAGCGTGCGCGCGACAGGGGCCGATATCCTGCTGGGCAACACCTATCACCTGATGTTGCGCCCTACTGCCGAACGGATTGATCGCTTGGGCGGCTTGCACAGGTTCATGAATTGGGACCGGCCCATTCTGACCGACAGTGGCGGGTTCCAGGTGATGAGCCTTGCGGGCCTGCGCAAGCTGACCGAAGAGGGCGTGACCTTCAAATCCCATATCGACGGGTCCAAGCACGCCCTGACCCCGGAACGGTCGATGGAGATCCAGCGGCTGCTGGGGTCGGACATCGTGATGTGTTTTGACGAATGCCCCGCGCTGCCTGCGGACCGGGACCGGATAGCTGACAGCATGCGCCTGTCCATGCGCTGGGCGCGCCGGTCGCGCGATGCGTTTGGGGACCGGCCCGGCCATGCGCTCTTTGGCATCCAGCAGGGCGGGTTGGAGGAGGACCTGCGCGGCGAGAGTGCAGAGGCGCTGCGGCAGATCGGGTTCGAAGGCTATGCCGTGGGCGGTCTGGCCGTGGGCGAAGGGCAGGAGGCCATGTTCGGCTGCCTGGACTATGCGCCCGAGCAGTTGCCGCAGGACAAGCCGCGATACCTGATGGGCGTGGGCAAGCCCGATGACATTGTCGGGGCTGTCGCGCGGGGCATCGACATGATGGATTGCGTGCTGCCTTCGCGGTCGGGGCGCACGGGGCAGGTGTTCACCCGGCACGGTGTCGTGAACATCAAGAACGCGCGCCATGCCGACGATCCGCGCCCATTGGACGAAGATTGCACCTGTCCGGCCTGTTCAAACTACTCGCGCGCCTATCTGCACCATGTGTTCCGCGCCCAAGAGATGATTTCGGGCATGCTGCTGACCTGGCACAACCTGCATTACTACCAGGAGATCATGGCCGGCATGCGGGACGCCATTGCGGCGGGCACGTTCGCGGCGTGGCAGGCCGCGTTTCATGCCGGCCGGGCCGAGGGTGATATTGAACCCTTGTGACGGCCGGGGACCGATGGTCAGGAATTCCCCCATCGTGCAAGGCCGCGCTGTGCCATATAGTCGGGTCAGTCACATTCCCTGGGGAGGGACCGCCGTGCAGTTTGTAGTGTTCTCGTTTGTTTGGTTCTCGGTATCTGTATTGGCGGTCCTGACTCTGGTGTGACCTGATCGTTCAGGCGGCAAGGAGAACAAGGGCCCATCCGGCCATGCCGATCTGGATCAATTGAATGCCCATGCTGATCCCGTGCAGCATTTTGAACCGACCCGAGTCATCCGCGTCCGTGGCCGCATTGATCTGCAGCATGAGCATCTGGCGGGCGTAGGCGGTGCTGAGCGCGATACCGATCAACAGCCACGCCGCCAGGGAACTGGTCACAAAAGCGACAGCACCGGCAAGGGCAGAGGTTGCAATCACCCACATGTAATAGTGCGGAAACGCACCCCGAATGCCCCTGCGCGCCTGATCCGGGCCATAAACTGCAAAGAGAACAGCCGCAAAGCCGAATGAAAACAACGTCATACCGCCAAAGAGCAGGGCAGCGAGCAACAGGGCAACCGTGGACATCAGCAAATCCTCCTGAGCGGTGGGACTTAGGCCCGCTGCCGGGGGTTCAAGCGCCTATGGGCGCGCAGATTGCCGCATGTCATGCCGGATATCGCCCTATCTTGCGGTTTTCTGCGGCTGACCCACGACAATTTGTGCCAAAAATCTGGGGACAGTTTGATCCGCCCCATTGCACCCTGGCCGCGCCCGCGTCAGGATACACCTTGAAACCGAAGGGCTGGGATCACAGATCAAACAGTCCGACACACGGAGACAGCCAAGGGTTGCCGCAATGCGGGGCCGCGCTGTCTTGCCAATGACAAGGAACTTTTGAGCATGCAAGAGCCACTCAACGCCTCGTACCCGGTGCTGCCGCTGCGCGATATCGTGGTCTTCCCCCACATGATCGTGCCGCTGTTCGTGGGCCGTGACAAATCGGTCCGTGCGCTGGAAGAGGTGATGGCCGACGACAAGCAGATCCTGC
This sequence comes from uncultured Tateyamaria sp., assembly GCF_947503465.1. Classification (NCBI taxonomy): domain Bacteria; kingdom Pseudomonadati; phylum Pseudomonadota; class Alphaproteobacteria; order Rhodobacterales; family Roseobacteraceae; genus Tateyamaria; species uncultured Tateyamaria sp. Next base: position 290,714 of record NZ_CANNDN010000001.1, read on the forward strand.
TGTCGAGCCAGATTGATCCGTCCGAGGACGATCCTGAATCCGCGGGCATCTACAAGGCCGGTGTTCTGGCCAATGTGCTGCAACTGCTGAAACTGCCCGATGGCACCGTCAAGGTGCTGGTCGAAGGACAGGCGCGGGTGCGCATCACGGAATACCTGGAAAACGACAACTTCTTCGAAGCGCGTGCCGAGTATCTGACCGAGATGCCGGGTGACATCGCCACGACCGAGGCGCTGTTGCGCTCTGTCGCGGACGAGTTCGAGCGTTACGCCAAGGTGAAGAAGAACATCCCCGAAGAGGCGCTGGCCGCTGTTGGCGAGACTGCCGAGCCTGCGAAGCTGGCCGATCTGGTGGCCGGGCATCTGGGCATCGAGGTGGACCAGAAGCAGGACCTGCTTGAGACACTGGCGGTGAGCGAGCGGCTTGAGAAGGTCTATGGCCTGATGCAGGGCGAAATGTCCGTGTTGCAGGTCGAGAAAAAGATCAAGACCCGCGTGAAGTCCCAGATGGAGCGGACGCAGCGCGAGTATTATCTGAACGAACAGATGAAGGCGATCCAGCAAGAGCTGGGTGACGGCGAGGACGGCAAGAACGAAGTCGCAGAACTTGAAGCCAAGATCGAAGCGACAAAGCTGTCGAAAGAGGCGCGCGAGAAGGCGGATGCGGAGCTGAAGAAGCTCAAGAACATGTCGCCCATGTCCGCCGAGGCCACGGTTGTGCGCAACTATCTGGACTGGATGCTGTCGATCCCGTGGGGCGTGAAGTCCCGCGTGAAGAAAGATCTGGGCCGGGCGCAGAAGGTGCTGGATGACGACCACTATGGCCTTGAGAAGGTCAAGGAGCGGATTGTCGAGTATCTGGCGGTGCAGCAACGCTCGAAAAAGATGAAGGGCCCGATCATGTGTCTGGTTGGTCCTCCGGGCGTGGGCAAGACCTCGCTTGGGAAGTCGGTTGCCAAGGCCACGGGGCGCGAATTTATCCGCATCTCGCTGGGTGGTGTGCGGGACGAGAGCGAGATTCGCGGTCACCGCCGGACCTACATTGGCTCGATGCCGGGCAAGATCATTCAGGCGTTGAAAAAGGCCAAGACGACAAACCCGCTGATCCTGCTGGATGAGATCGACAAAATGGGGCAGGATTTCCGGGGTGATCCGGCGTCAGCCATGCTTGAAGTGCTTGACCCGGAGCAGAACGGCACGTTTGTGGACCACTATCTTGAGGTCGAATACGACCTGTCGAACGTGATGTTCCTGACCACGTCGAACAGCTACAACATGCCCGGGCCGCTGCTGGACCGGATGGAGATCATTCCGCTGGCGGGCTACACCGAGGACGAAAAGTCCGAGATTGCCAAGCAGCACCTGATTGCCAAGCAGATCAAGAACCACGGCCTGAAGGCCAAGGAGTTTGAACTGACCGACGAGGCGCTGAGCGACATCATCCGCTATTACACCCGCGAGGCGGGCGTGCGGAACCTTGAACGCGAGATTGCCAAGGTGGCGCGGAAATCGCTGACCAAGATCGTCAAGAAAGAGGTTGAAGAAGTTGTTGTAACCTCTGACAATCTCGACGATTTCCTTGGTGTGCGCAAGCATCGCTATGGCCTGGCCGAACAGGACGATCAGATCGGTGTGGTGACCGGTCTGGCCTGGACGTCCGTGGGTGGCGACCTGCTGCATATCGAGGCGCTGAAGCTGCCCGGCAAGGGTCGGATGAAGACCACCGGCAAGCTGGGGGACGTGATGAAGGAGAGCATCGACGCCGCCAGTTCCTATGTCCGGTCCATCAGCCCCGAGATTGGCGTGAAGCCGCCGGTGTTCGACAAGGCGGACATTCACGTGCACGTGCCCGATGGCGCGACGCCCAAGGACGGCCCGAGCGCCGGGCTGGCGATGGTGACGTCCATCGTTTCGGTCCTGACCGGCATTCCGGTGCGCAAGGACATCGCCATGACGGGCGAGGTCAGCTTGCGCGGCAATGCGATGCCCATCGGCGGTTTGAAAGAGAAGCTGCTGGCGGCGCTGCGTGGCGGGATCAATACCGTTCTCATTCCCGAAGAGAACGAAAAGGATCTGGCCGACATCCCGGACAACGTGAAAGAGGGTCTGGATATCATTCCTGTCAGCCACGTGACCGAGGTACTGGAGCGCGCGTTGGTGTCCAAACCTGACGCCATAGAGTGGGACGAAGCCGCAGAAGAGGCAGCTGCCGCTGCGGCTGCGGCATCTCGCGACCCCGGTGCGGGTGCGACGGCACACTGATCTTCACGACATTAAAAGGGGCGCGTAAGCATGTGCTTGCGCGCCTTTTTCTTTGAGACGCGCCGCTTGCATCCTGCTGTTGCCAAAAGCGCGACAATCCAACTTGATTCCAATGTTTTGTTGCGTGCTTATGGATTGCGTTACCGTTTCGCGTTATGGGTGCCGCAAGCAGTCCAAAATGGAAAGAGGCCAAAATGGCGACCCGCACCACAAAAACGACCTCCAAAACCACTTCCACGCGCAGCCGCGCCGGCACGGCCAAGGCGAAAACCACGCCAAAGCCCAAGGCACCCGCAAAACCTACGGCTGCCGCCGCCAAACCGACCGCGCCTGTGGTTGTGGATGCCCCGACGCCTGTCGTTGCAGGGCCCATGATGCGCAAGAAAGAGCTGATCGAGGCCGTCGTGGCCAAGAGCGGCATGAAGAAGAAGGACGTCAAGCCAGCCGTCGAGGCCACGCTGGCCGTGCTGGGCGAAGCGCTTCAGGACGGGCGCACGTTGAACCTGCAACCGATGGGTAAGGTCAAGATCAACCGCGAGAAAAAGCTGGCCTCTGGCCGTATGCTGGTTGCGCGGATCCGCCAAAATGACCCGTCGCCCGCGGCGCAAGATGCGCCAGCATCGGGCGATACGGGCGAAACGCCAGTCGCGGCAGACAAGACCGCCGCCGAATAGCATTTTCGGGCACCAGCCTCTTGCATGGCTCCGCGCAGTTGGCTAAACCGCGCGGTGTTTGGGTGATTAGCTCAGTGGTAGAGCGCTTCGTTCACATCGAAGATGTCAGGAGTTCAAATCTCTTATCACCCACCACTTTTCCTGTACGCGCGCTGCTGAAAAGCCGTTAGACGCTGTTGATGGCCTGACCGACGCGCGCTGCCAGAGGCAGCACTCTGGGTCAGGAGTTCAAATCTCTTATCACCCACCACTTTTCCTGTACGCGCGCTGCTGAAAAGCCGTTAGGCGCTGTTGATGGCCTGACCGACGCGCGCTGCCTGCGGCCGCACTCTGGGTCAGGCGTTCCGACCTTTTTCGCACAGAGTATTTCGCCCGCGACATAAACGGTCGGTCCTTGGCGACACATCGCGCCCATGGGTGTTCTGTCAAGGCGTCGTTCATTTACAAGATACAATGGCCCGCGACGTTGGTCCTGTCCAAATCCGTGACGCCGAATGTGTTGGCGCCGATACGGACCTGTGCACCGAACGGCCGGTACACCTGATCTCGACCGATCCTTTGGGGCTGATCCGACCCGGATCGGGTTCATCCGTCGTGGCCGAATACCTGAGGTGAGCGGAGCCGCGCGTGACCGCAGAGGCCTGCGCCGTGCCCGCGCTTGGCAGACGCAAGATGTATCACTCTGGTCGATCAATTGCGGCTGGCGCTATTTGGGCAATCGGGGACAACACGGTGTTCCGAGTATACAGGATGGAGATTGCAGCGCCGACATCCACCGTCTCTGTTCCACCCGTGGCCTTGCAGTGCGGCCTGTGGCGCGGTAGCCGCCCCTCATGATGTATCCTGACCTTTTGATCCTGCGCCATGGCGAGACCGAGTGGAACCGCGAAGGGCGCATGCAAGGCGAGGCAGACAGTCCGTTGACGGACACCGGGCGGGCGCAGGCGGCGGCGCAAGGCCGGTTGCTGGCCGGGGTCGATCTGGCGGGCTGGCAGATGTGGACAAGCCCGTTGGGGCGGTGCCTGGAAACGGCGCGCATCGCGTTGGGCGATCAGGCCCGTTTTGCGCGACAGGACCGCAGGCTGATCGAGATCACGCTGGGCGATTGGACCGGAAGGACCCGCATGCAGATCGCGGCCCAGGTGCCGCATTTGTTTGACCAGGATCACGGGATGGCATGGTACGATCACGCGCCCGGCGGCGAAGGGTTGGCGGGGCTTCATGCCCGGACCGGCGCGTTTCTGGCGGCGCTTGATGCGCCTGCGGTGATTGTCACCCATGGCATCACATCCCGGATGTTGCGCTGTCACTATCTGGGGCTGGAGCCCGATGCCTTTGCCGAGTTGCCGGGAGGGCAGGGTGTCATCTATCACATGTCCGGCGGGGTGCAGGCCTGTCTTGCAGAAGGGGCTTGAGGCCCCCGATGCCTTGAGCTAATACCCGGCGCAGCGGGTCGTTAGCTCAGTTGGTAGAGCGCTTCGTTTACACCGAAGATGTCGGGAGTTCGAGCCTCTCACGACCCACCACCATGCACCGCTTTGCCTGTTTGATGCGTGGCGCGCTGTCGATGGCCCGACGTTCGCGCGCCGCCTGCGGCGCCACTCTGCGTCGGGAGTTCGAGCCTCTCACGACCCACCACCCGCCTTGGTCTTGTGATATTCCGTGCCAGCTAACACGTCATGGCGCTCTGTCACCCGGTGCAAATCCGATCTTGTGCAACCCTGGATCGAAAAAGCGGTTCCTTCGGTCCGTCATGTGCTACGCTGCGCAGGCATCTGGGGGCGGACATGACGCATACCGTGTTGGAGGCCATCCAGGCCGAAACAAGCACGCCGGACTTGTGGTCGCTGCTGTTGCGATACTTCCATGACCGCGGCGTGACCAAGGTCAGCTATCATCACTTCACCGGCGACGTGCAATCGCAGCGGTCTGTCAACGTGAGTGCCGCCGGATTTTCGCAGGAATGGGTGTGTCACTATATCGAGCAGAAGCTTTTTACGGTTGATCCGATCACCGAATTTGCCCGATCGACCATTGCGCCGTTTCGCTGGTCCCATATCCGCGACCTGGTGCGTTTGTCGCGCGAACAGATCCTGTATCTGAACCAGATGCGCGATGCAGGGGTCGGCGATGGATTGGCGTTTCAGGTGTTTGGACCCGGGTTGCGCAACGGATATGTCGGGCTTGGCGTCGATAATCCTGCCGATTTTCCCAGCGATTCCGCAGTGCTGGATTTTCAGGTCGTCGCGCAGGCGGCGCATATCCGGTATTGCGCACTGAACCCAGCGGCGCTGGCGGTGGGCGATCTGTCCCCCCGCGAACGTCAGATCCTGCGCTGGATCGCGCGGGGCAAGTCCAACAGCAGCATTGCCGATATTCTTCTGGTGTCGCCACACACCGTCGACACGCTGGTGCGACGCATCTTTTCCAAACTGGGTGTAGCCGACCGCACAACGGCCGCCATTCAGGGTGTCGGGGCCGGTCTGATCCTGCCGTGACCCCCCGTGTCACGTAAGCGCGTGACATGACACCTATTGCGGACAACCCCTAGAAACTTGCAACTTGAGCAAGTGATTGGGTGACACATGATACACGGATCCATTGCGCAAAACCCCATGCTGGGGGCGCGGGTGCAAACGCTTTTGGAGGAACTTGATGGCCTGCCGCAGCAGGACAAGACCAGTGCGGCCCTCGCCGTGACGGCGAGCCTTCTGGAATATGCCGCATACGAAATGGCGCAATCTGACGAGGCGCGGCACGTGGCGCGACTGATCCTGTTGGCGGCAGACATGGAACGCACCGCGACCGAACTGCGCAGCAAAGCGTCCTCATGAACGCGCTGGTGTGAGGGTCCGCACAGGGGCGGTGTAAAACTGATGCTTGTGAGGGCGTGGCGTGGCGTTATCTTGACCCTATCGCCCCAAGGAGACACGCCCATGAGCTGGAACCCCGCCCTTGATCCCGATTGCCCCAAGGGCGATGCGGTGGACGCCATCGAAACGGTCATTGTCCCGCGTGCACGCGATCTGGGTGGGTTCGAGGTACGCCGCGCCCTGCCGGCGCCGCGGCGCCAGATGGTTGGCCCGTTCATCTTCTTTGACCAGATGGGCCCGGCCGAATTCGTCACCGGCACTGGCATTGACGTGCGCCCGCACCCCCATATCGGCCTTGCGACCGTCACCTATCTGTACAAGGGCAAGATCCATCACCGGGACAGTCTGGGCACCGATCAGTGGATTGAACCCGGTGCCGTCAACTGGATGGTGGCCGGGCACGGCATCACCCATTCCGAACGCACCGATGGCGAGATCCGACGGAAACCGCACAACCTGTTTGGCATCCAGACCTGGGTGGCCCTTCCCAGGGATGCCGAAGACAATCCGGCGGATTTTCAGCACGCGCCCAAGGACACGTTGCCGTTTCTGGAAGGTGAGGGCAAAGAGGTGCGCCTGATCCTGGGCGATGCCTGGGGCGAACGCGCCCCGGTCGAGACGTTTTCCGAGATGTTCTATGCCGACGCCGTGTTGGAGGCGGGCGCGCGTATTCCGCTGCCTGACAACCACGAGGACCGCGGCGTTTACGTGGTCGACGGCTCTGTCACGGTTGCGGGTGCGGTTTATGACGCCGGTCAGATGATGGTGTTCCGGCCCGGGGATGCGATGTCGCTGATGGCAGGAGCGCAGGGCGCGCGCCTGATGCTGCTGGGCGGTGCGACGCTGGAAGGCTCGCGCTATATCTGGTGGAATTTCGTGGCATCCTCGCAGGACCGCATTGATGCCGCCAAGGAAGCGTGGCGCGCGGGTGACTGGGCACATGGCCGGTTCCAATTGCCGCCTGGGGATGAGGACGAGTTCATTCCGTTGCCCGCCAAATGACCGCGCGATGACCCACGCGCCAGTGCATATACGGCCCATGGTCCAGAGCGACTTGCCCGGCGTGCAGGCGTTGCATCTGGAGAGCTGGCGCAGGAGCTATGCGGGACTGTTGCCCGATGCCTTTCTGGCGGGTTCGGTTGTGGATGAAATGGCCGGTCGCTGGGCTGGTTTGCCCGCAGCCCATGACGTGGCGCTGGTCGCGGAACACGCAGGCACATTGGCCGGGTTTGCGCTGGTTTACGCCAACCACGCCGATGGCCCGATGATGGAAAGCCTGCACGTGCGCGCCGACCGGCAGGGCAAGGGCACGGGGCGGCACCTGATGGCGGGCGTCGCGCGCGCGCTGATCCGCAGGGGACATGACCACCTGTGGCTGGAGGTGATGGCGGGCAATGGCGCTGCCCGCCGCATCTATGCCCGGTGGGGCGGTGTGGAAAGCTGGCCTTTCAAGGATATCATCGCCGGGCAGCCTGTCATGGCGGTTCGGGTCAGGTGGGCGTCCCTGCGCCCCTTGGAGGCCTTGGCCTAGCGACGACATTGGCACCTGAGTATTGGCACCGCGGGCACTTGGCACCGCAGGTCACCCGCCAAACGACCGGGTTGTCCCGGCGAAATCCGGACCGGCAGCCACGAATTTTCGATTTGCCGGGAAAACCCCGCTTGACGAGGGCGTGACTGCGCCATAAACCCGCCAAACGCAGCGGGCGGTTGTAGCTCAGTTGGTTAGAGTACCGGCCTGTCACGCCGGGGGTCGCGGGTTCGAGCCCCGTCAACCGCGCCACTGCTGCTCTCTGGTCCCGGAGGAATGGGCACGCCGAAAGGCAAAATGCGCGGTTGTAGCTCAGTTGGTTAGAGTACCGGCCTGTCACGCCGGGGGTCGCGGGTTCGAGCCCCGTCAACCGCGCCATTTCCCCCCTCAGACTTAAAATGGGACCCTTTGTACAGAGGGGCCGGTCGCGCGTGCTGCCCGGAGTCTGTCCGGCAAGATGAAGCTGGATCAGTAGGTATAGCCGAGGGTGCCTTCGAGATCGGTATCGATGCTGGCGCGCAAGTGGTTCATGTCCGCGTCGCTCCAGCCGTCGGGCAGGGGGGGGCGTTGCGCGATCGCAGGTTTGAACTTGGAACCAAGGCGCTTGACCACGGGACGGTAGGTCGCGTTGGCGGTTGCGCCGAGGACACCGGTGAGGGATGAAAGCGTCTTTTCCGGTGCGGACTGTGCGGTTTCCATGCGGATCACGGCACAGGTGCAGTCGCGGTTGAGAAGGGACAGCATCGCGCGCAGTTTGGCGTTGCGCAGGGCAAACAGGGTGGCAAAGCGCGCGCCGCTGTCGGGATCGCGGTCCTGTTGCAGGGGGGTGCCCACGCACCCGTCGGGAACCAGCCCTTCGAAATAGCGGGTGCGGTCGATGATCGTGTCCCATTCGGCGCGGATGAAGTCGCCAAAGGGCAGTGCCTGAAGGGCGGGAGTCGTGTGCCAGGGTTTGGCGTACATGGACCTGGCCCAAGTGTCGGCGCGGCGGACGGCGATGATGACGGCCATGTCAGACGGCACCGCCAGCATATGGGGGAACCCGTGCTTCCAACCCAGGTCTTCGGTCGGGGTCAGATGGGTGTTCCGCCCCAGCAGTCTTTTGATAAAATTCGTGCCCGAACACCGTTCGCCCAGCACCTGGTACCGGGTGATGGGCGTGTCGCCCTTGCGGATCACATGCAGGCCGGTCTGGGCGAAGTCGGAGGGCAGGAACATCTTGGCCTTTGCCGAAAATTAGCGATTCTCATGTCAGGGTCCTTGCGATAGGGTGCGCAAAAAGAACCCTGAGCAGGACCTTAGCAGATGCAGACAGTGGCCGCCGTGACCATGGTGCGCGATGACGCGTTTTTCCTGAAAGCGTGGCTGCGCCACTACGGTGAGATGTTCGGGCGGGAAAACTGTTATGTCATCAATCACGGGCGCGGGGCTGAGGTGGCCGAGTTGGCCGCGGGCTGCAACATCATCGGCATTCCGGGGGATCCGCACAAAAATTTCGACATCAAGCGTTGGGGGTTGCTGAACAACCTGGTTGGCGGGCTGCGCCGTTACTATCGCCATGTGATCGTGGGCGATGTGGACGAGTTGGTGATCCGTGACCCGCAGGCAGGTGGCACGTTGCTGGACTTGCTTGAAGACGCACCGGAGGGGCGGGTCCTGACCCCTCTTGGGTTGGAGGTGATCCACCGGATCGATCTGGAAGAGGACGTCGTTGCCGATCACATCATCGGCCCGCGCCGCCACGTGCGCCCGGCGCCGCACTATTCCAAACCCTGTATCATCGCCGCACCCGTCAAGATCGCGCGGGGGGGGCATTTTACGCAGGCCGACAAGATCTTTGCCCCCGATGATCTGTACCTGATGCATCTGAAGTTCTGCGATTTCGCGGCCTATGTGGGTGTGATGGACCACCGCAACGCCGTGACTGCGGCAGTGAACGCGGGTGTGAAGGAAGCATCCATCGGACGCCATTGGTTTGCCGAAGCGCGGGGCGAGGACCGCGCGGTGTTCGAAGCCTTTGCCGATCTGGAGATGGTGGACGGGTTCGACATGCAGCCGCTGCGCCGGAAGATGCGCCGCACCTTCAAGCCGCGCGGCGACACGGGGTTCTATCATTTCGACCGGCCGGATTACGGCACCCAATATGTCTTGCCCGAGCGGTTCGTCGGGGTGATCTGATCGGTGGGACGCTGCCCTACACCTGGGCCGTGAGGAATGTCAGCAGCGCTTTTGCGGTCTCTTCGGGGTGTGTGTCTGGGAAGAAGTGTCCGCCGGGCAGCCCGGCGGATTGCACCTGGAGAAGCCTGTCTGCCCAGGTCGCGGCCACGTCATAGGCGCGGCCCATGATCCCATCCACACCGTAGAGTACCAGCGCCGGGCAATCGACCGTCTGTCCCAGGTCTATGGCATCGTGGTCAAAATCCACATCGATGGCGGCGCGGTAGTCATTGCACATGGTTCTTATGCAGTCATGGTCGCGCCACGACGCTCGGTAGGCGTCGAGCGCGGTGGCGTCGAAACTGTCCATGCCGCCGCCCCAGCCTGCAAGGCAGCTTTGGAAGTAGGCGTCCGGATCGCGGGCGATCATGGTTTCCGGCAGCGGCGCGGGCTGGGCCAGGAAAAACCAGTGATAATAGGCGCGTGCGACCTGTTGGGTCAGGTCATTCAGCAACAGGTGCGTGGGAACGATGTCCATCAGGGTGAGGGACAGCACCGCCGCCGGGTGATCCAGCGCCAGCCGGTGTGCCGTGCGTCCGCCGCGGTCGTGGCCCACCAGGTGAAACTGGTCAAAGCCAAGATGCGCCATGAGCGCAAGCTGGTCCGCCGCCATGGCGCGGAAACTCATGTCCTTCATGTGTGCCGGTTTGGTGCTGGCCCCGTAACCGCGCAGATCGGCGGTGACGACCGTAAAGGTTTTGGCCAGTTCGGGCGCGATAGCGTGCCACATCGCGCGGGTCTGGGGAAAGCCGTGCAGAAGGAGGACAGGTGGGCCATCGCCAGTGACATCATGGGAGATGGTGATGCCGTCAGGTGTCGTGAATGCGGCCATTGGTTTGTCCCTTGGATCGACCGGGGCAGGGGGCCAGCCCCCTCGCGCGTGCCGCGCTCACCCCCGGAGTTTATCTGGCAAAGTGAAAGGGATCAGGTCAGCGCGTCGAGGATGCGCGCCCAGCTGCGGATGCCCTTGTGGAAGCTTTCCAGGTCGTACTTTTCGTTGGGCGAGTGGATCTGGTCGTCGTCTTTGCCGAAGCCCACGAGCATTGGCGTGGTGTCGAGGATGGTCTGGAAGTGGCCAGCGATGGGGATCGATCCGCCGCAGCCGACATAGGCCGCCGGGATGTTCCATTCGTTGGTGAGCGCGGTGCGGGCTGCTTCGAAGGCGGGATCTGTGGTTTCGGTGACGGACGCGTGGCCCGCGCCGTGGCCTGTGAAATCAACGTCGCAGTCGGCGGGCAGCGCATCCCGCACCATCTGGCGGAAATTTTCGCGGATTGTGTGCGGGTCCTGATCGCCGACGAGGCGGAAGCTGACCTTGGCGTGTGCCTTGGAGGGGAGGACCGTCTTGAACCCCGCGCCGGTGTAGCCGCCCCAGATGCCGTTGACGTCGCAAGTGGGACGCGACCAGATCATCTCGATCGGGGTGCGGTCCTGTTCACCTGCGGGCTCGGACAGGCCAACATCGCCCAGGAATTTCGCGTGATCGAAAGCGAGGCCCTGCCATTGGCTGCGGATGTCGTCGGGCAGTTCGGGCACGCCGTCATAGAAGCCGGGCACGGTCACGCGGCCCTGATCGTCGTGCAGCGCGGCGAGGATACGGGTCAGAACGCGGATCGGGTTCATGGAAACACCACCATACATGCCCGAATGCAGGTCCTTGTCGGGGGCGGTGATGGTGATTTCCTCACCCAGCAGGCCGCGCAGCATGGTGACGATGGCAGGCACGCGGGATTCAAAGAGCCCCGTGTCGCAGATCAGCGCAAGATCTGATTTCAGCTCGTGCGCGTTTTCCTGCATGAACGGCACAAGGGAGGGCGAGCCGGATTCCTCTTCACCCTCGAAGAAGAAGGTGATCCGGCACGGCAGGGTGCCGTGTTCGGCCTGCCAGGCGCGGCACGCTTCGACGAAGGTCATCAATTGGCCCTTGTCATCTGATGACCCGCGCCCGCGGATCACCTTGCCCGCCGGCGTGTCTTCCAGCTGTGGATCGAACGGGCCGCGGTCCCAAAGCTCAAGCGGATCAACCGGTTGCACGTCGTAGTGACCGTAGAACAGCAGGTGTGGGCCATCCCCGTCCACGTGACCCACGACCATGGGATGGCCGGGGGTTGCACGCCTTTCCGCCTTCACCCCGATGCTTTGCAAGTCGGCCACCAACCAGTCCGCGGCCGTCTGGCAATGATCTGCAAAGGCCGGATCAGTCGAGATGGAGGGGATGCGCAGCAACTCCATCAGTCTTTCCGTCGCTTGGGGCAGGTCGGCATCGATGCGGGACAGAACGGCGTCGAGGGTCATGGGGCTTCCTTTGAATGTCGGGTTGCGGCCACAGTACGGCGCACTGGCCAAGTGTCCAGTGGTTGATCTGGGTCAAAGCGCGTGGACCAGAGGTGAGGAATACCAGACCTGCGACATGACGCGCATTTGATTAGCATTGAAGCGTCAAGTTGCTGTCTATATTCATTCTAAGAAGCGCGGATGCCTCGGCACTGCGTTGGACGAAAACGGAGCCTCGCGTGGACTATACCGCAAAATTGGACGATGCCCTGCAACGCTTGCATGATGAAGGCCGGTACCGGACCTTCATCGATATCGAGCGGCAGAAAGGCCAGTTTCCGCATGCGCAATGGACGCGGCCCGATGGGTCCAAGGCACCGATCACCGTGTGGTGCGGCAATGATTATCTGGGCATGGGGCAAAACCCGATTGTTCTGAAGGCCATGCACGAAGCGATTGACGCAACCGGTGCCGGATCGGGTGGGACGCGCAATATTTCGGGCACGACCGTCTATCACAAGCGGCTTGAGGCCGAGTTGTCGGACCTGCACGGCAAGGAAGCAGCATTGCTGTTCACCAGCGCCTACATTGCGAATGATGCGACATTAAGTACGCTGCCGAAGCTCTTTCCTGGTCTCATTATTTATTCTGACGCGCTGAACCACGCATCGATGATCGAAGGGGTGCGCCGCAACGGTGGGGCCAAGCGGATTTTCCGACATAATGACGTCGAACACCTGCGTGAATTGCTGGCGGCGGATGATCCGACCGTGCCGAAGCTGATCGCCTTTGAATCCATCTACTCCATGGACGGGGATTTCGGGCCCATAAAGGAGATTTGTGATCTGGCCGAGGAATTCGGCGCACTGACATATATCGACGAGGTGCACGCTGTTGGCATGTACGGTCCACGTGGTGCGGGCGTTGCCGAGCGGGACGGATTGATGCACCGCATCGATATCATCAACGGCACGTTGGCCAAGGCCTATGGCGTGATGGGGGGCTATATCGCGGCGTCGGCCAAGATGTGTGACGCGATCCGGTCCTATGCGCCGGGCTTTATCTTTACCACGTCATTGCCGCCCGCAGTCGCGGCAGGGGCAGCGGCTTCGGTCGCGTTTCTGAAGACGGCGGAAAACCTGCGCGCTGACCATCAGGCACAGGCCAAGACGCTGAAGCTGCGCCTCAAGGGTATGGGCCTGCCGATCATTGATCATGGCAGTCACATTGTTCCCGTCATGGTCGGCAACCCTGTACACACCAAGATGCTCAGCGACATGCTGCTTGAAGATCACGGCATTTATGTACAGCCGATCAATTTCCCGACGGTCCCGCGTGGGACCGAACGGCTGCGGTTCACGCCGTCGCCGGTACACGGTCCGAAAGAGATCAACGCGCTGGTGCACGCAATGGATAAATTGTGGTCGCATTGTGCGCTGAATCGCGCCGAGAGCGCCGGGTAGTTCACTAAAATTCGCAAATGGCGTTGCCATGTGTTACCGTCTGTTAAACAACAGCGGTGTGGCGAATCGAGTGGGATCGGTTTGCAAACACTTGGGACAACGGGGCAGCGGTATGATCGGGCGTAAATCCGGTACAACCAATACAGAAGAAAACGTCGAGCCAAAGAGCTTTGACGACTTTGAGCTGCGCCTTGGCGACATTATGCGCGGAGAGCGCGCGACCATGGGCAAATCCCTGCTGGATGTGCAGCGCGAACTGCGGATCAAGGCAAGCTATATCGCTGCAATCGAAGCCTGTGATCCAGATGCGTTCGACACGCCGGGCTTTATTGCGGGCTATGTCCGGTCCTATGCCCGCTATCTGAACATGGATCCCGACCGCGCATTCAACACGTTCTGCGCGGAAAGCGGATTTGCCGTGGCGCACGGCATGTCGGCCGAAGCGTCGGTGGTCAAGAAGGCGGCGCGTGAAGATCGCCTGCACAAGCCGCATGGCGCCGACATCTTTGCCGCCCCTGCCACCCCGTTTGTGCCCGCGGGCGAAGCCGTCTGGTCGCGTATCGAACCACGCGCCATCGGGTCGTCCCTGGTGCTGTTGGCCTTGATTGGCGGGATCGGTTTTGGTGGCTATTCGGTCCTGCAAGAAGTCCAGCGCGTGCAAGTTGCGCCTGTGGATCAAACCCCCGTTGTTCTGTCTGACCTTGATCCGCTGAGCGGAGCAGGCGTGCAGCCGACCGAGCAGGGCCCGACAATCGAGACACCGCGCGCCGATGCGCTGGACCGCCTGTACCGTCCGCAGGCGTTGGAAGTGCCGGTCCTGGTGGCGCGTGATGCGCCCATTGCCACGCTTGATCCGCGCGACATTGGCACATTTGCTGCACCCGACACTGCGGACGCGCCGCCGCGGATTGACGGCATTGACCGCGCCTTGGCCGAAGCGATTGCGCCCGCTGTGCCGCAGGTGGTCGAGGAAACGGCACCGACCCTGACCATGGTTGCCGTGCGCCCGTCATGGGTTCGTGTCCGTTCGGCCGATGGCACCGTGATCTACGAGGCGACGATGCAGGCCGGTGACACGTGGGAGGCCCCGCTGACCGAAGAGCCACCGACGCTGCGCACAGGTGAAAGTGGCGCGATTTACTTCGCGATGAACGACAAGTTCTATGGCCCCGTGGGTGACACCGGCGCCGTGACATCGAACCTGCCGCTTGAGATTGCCGGGCTGAAGGAGACCTATCTGCCCGTTGACGTCAGCACGGACGAAGGTTTGACCCGTTATGCCGAAGCCAGGGCAGCGGCGCTGACCGAAGGCAGCGAATAGTCGTCACAGCCCATTGTCGGGCGGCACGCACCTGTCTATCTTTCCTGACAACTGCTGATGCTGAACAGGGCTTTTCATGTCGCTGAACCATATCCGTCCGTGGCGCAACATTTACCGTCGGGAAAGCCGCCAGATCATGGTGGGCAATGTTCCCGTGGGTGGCGATGCGCCGATCACCGTGCAGACCATGACCAATACGCTGACCACGGACGCCCCCGCGACCATCGCCCAAATTCAGGCGGCGGCAGAGGCGGGAGCCGACATCGTCCGCGTCTCGGTCCCCGATGAAGGATCGTCCAGGGCGCTGAAAGAGATCGTTGCCGAAAGTCCCGTGCCCATCGTGGCAGACATCCATTTCCACTATAAACGTGGGATCGAAGCGGCAGAGGCGGGCGCGGCCTGTCTGCGTATCAATCCCGGCAACATCGGGTCCGAGGATCGGGTCAAGGAGGTCATCAGGGCCGCGCGCGACCACAATTGTTCGATCCGCATCGGGGTCAATGCCGGGTCGTTGGAAAAACACCTGCTTGAGAAATACGGCGAGCCGACACCGGACGCGATGGTCGAGTCCGGTCTCGATCATATCAAGATCCTGCAGGACAACGACTTTCACGAGTTCAAGATCAGCTGCAAGGCGTCCGATGTGTTCATGGCCGCCGCCGCCTATCAGAAGCTGGCCGAGGCCACGGACGCGCCCATTCATCTGGGCATCACCGAAGCGGGTGGGCTGACGTCGGGCACGATCAAGTCTGCCATTGGCCTTGGCAACCTTTTGTGGATGGGTATTGGCGACACGATCCGTGTGTCTTTGTCCGCCGATCCGGTCGAAGAGGTAAAGGTCGGCTATGAAATCCTGAAATCCCTGGGCTTACGCCACCGGGGCGTGAACATCATTTCCTGCCCGTCCTGCGCGCGGCAGGGCTTTGACGTGATCAAGACTGTTGAAATTCTGGAAGACAGGCTGGCCCACATCAAAACGCCGATGAGCCTGTCGATCATCGGTTGCGTCGTGAACGGACCGGGTGAGGCGCTGATGACCGATGTCGGCTTTACCGGCGGCGGCGCGGGCCACGGCATGGTGTATCTGGCAGGAAAGCAAAGCCACCGGATGGACAACGACCAGATGGTTGATCACATCGTGGAAGAGGTCGAAAAGAAGGCCGCCGAATTGGACGCGGCCACCGCTGCGGAAGCACAGGCCGCCGAATAGCGCGCTAGGCCGGCAGCGCCTCGATGTCTGCAAAGCTGGCCGTGGTGTCGGGGTAGGCGATGCGCCGGCAAGGCCTGTGCTGCTGCGCCGGGATCATCCGCGCCGCAGTTTTCCAGATCGGCGCTGACGGGTATGTCCGTTGCGTCATCGATGTCTGTTGCGGCGTCCAACATCTCGTCCAGCGACAAGCTGCCATCACGCTTGCCACGGGCAAAGGCGGCACCCATATTGGTGGTGGCCAGCGCTTTGGCCCCCATGTTTTGCAGGATGCGTGCACTGCCAACATCCCACGGGTTCGGCATGATGAGCGGATCACCGGGAACGTGACACGCGCGAAAGTCCATCAACCGCGTTTTTCGTCGACAAGCGCCTGCATTTCGTCAAACGGCAGGAACCCGCGCAACAATTCATCCTTAAGCACGAATGTGGGTGTGCCTGTGATTTGCAACCGTTGCGCCAGCGCACGGGTGCGGCGGATTTCGTCCGTGACAGCCTCGCTGTCCATATGTGCCTCGATCGCGTCCGCATCCAGACCGAAGGTCGACGCCATACGGCGCAGGGTACGCATCGATACGTCGCCGGTCATCTCCATCAGTGCGTCATTCACGCCTTTATAGGCCGCGTCGCCCGCAATCTGTTTCGTGGCAACCGCAAAGCGCGAGGCAAGCAGAGATTGGTCTCCGAGAATCGGGAATTCCTTGACAATCAGGCGAATATTGCCATCGCTTTCCAACAGCTTGGCCACTTCGCCATGGGCGCGTTTGCAAAAGCTGCAGCGGTAATCGAGGAATTCGACCAGGGTGATGTCGCCGTCAGGGTTGCCACCCACAAAGCTGTAGCCGTCATCGAAAAGGTCGGCGGCGTTTTCCGACACCAGGTTCAAATCGGCCTGGGCTTGGGCCGCGGCCTGACGTTCTTCCAACACCCGCACCGCATCCATGATGACCTGCGGATTGTCCATCAGGTAGGCGCGCACTTCCTCGCGGAAGATCTGGCGCTCTTCTTCAGTCATCTGGCTGAGGTCCAGCGCCTGGGCGGGCAGGCCAAGCGTCAGTGCAAGAGCGGCGGCGGCAAGCGTGCGAACGAACATCGGTTATCTCCGTTTTTTGCGCTTTTCCGCGCGTTCAGAGGCAAGGAACACATCCTGCGCCCGTTGCCAAGGGCCAGAGCCTTCGGGCAAGAGGCCGGTGGCGCGTTTGGCGTGGATGCCAGCATCTTCGAGGCGGCCCTGCAGTGCATAGCGTTCCGCCGTGATCAGTGAGGCCATCCCACGCTGGCCGGTCCTTGCATAGGCAACACTGAGATCGCGCAGCATGGAGCCATCGCGAAAGTCGATGCGCCGGGCGCGTTCCAGAGCTGGAAGGGCGGCCCGGATGTTGCCACTGGCCAACAGGGCCCGCCCGTAACCTGCCTGCAAGAGCCCGTCATTGGGGCGCAGTTGAACCGCGCGCCCATGGGCGTTTGCGGCGGCCGCGAACTGGCGCGTTTCCATCAGGATTTGCCCCTTGAGGTCATACAGAAACGGGTCCTGCGGGCGCAAGGCGATCGCCTGATCAATCGCGCGGATGGCGCGTTGGGTTTGCGAATTCTTGTGCCGTGCAGCGGCTTCGCGCATCAGCGCTATGTCGCGGTGCCCACTTTCACCAAGGCGGTTGAGCGTCCAGCTGGGCTTGCGTGTAAAGGCGGTCAGCTTGCCCTTGGCACGGGCGAACCAATAATCAGATGTGGCGGAATTTGCACCTGTACCGGTGCCGTAGGCGGCGGCAAACCCTTCGATATTGCGCAGTCGGTCGCGGCTGAGCGGATGCGACCGGACATAAGGGTCCTGCCGGTTTTCGCTCAGCACCTCCTGGCCCCGAAACAGACGGAACACATCCAGCATGCCGGTCAAGTCAATGCCCGCGCTGCGCAGATAACGCGCGCCGGATTGGTCGGCGGCGCTTTCTTCGGCGCGGGTGTGTCGAAAAAAGGCGCGTTGGGCTGCGCTTTGGGTTCCGATCCCGATGGCAAGGGCCCCTTCGCCTGCGCCTGCAGCGGCGGCCAAGAGCGCCAATGCCTGCCCCAGCCCAGCCGCTGTGCGCGCATTTCCAATATTGGTGATCCGGCGGGTGATGTGACCGTTTGCGATATGGGCGGCCTCATGCGCGATCACGGCCTGCAGCATGGCCGCCCGGTCCATGCGGCTGATCAGCCCCGAATGGATGTAGATTGCGTCGTTGCTGATGACAAAGGCATTCAGCGACCCGTCATTGACCACCAGGATTTTGGTCCGCGACGCGCTCAGACCGGCGGCCTTGAGCACCGGTGCCGCAACCTGGGCCAGCGCATATTCCATGTCTGCGTCGCGCAACAGCGAAACCGCGCGCGCGGGCAGGGCAAGCGCAAGCGACACGATCAGGATTGACGCCACCCGCGTCAGGGTATGAAAGGTCATGGGCCGGATCATAGGAGACCCCATGCGAACCTCAAGCCGAAGCGACGTCGATCCCTTCATCGTGATGGACGTGATGGAGGCTGCACGCGCTGCCGAAGCCGCCGGGCGCCATATAATCCACATGGAAGTGGGTCAGCCGGGGACGGGCGCGCCACAGGCGGCAATCCGCGCAGTGACCTCGGCCATGAACGCGGGGCCCATGGGGTACACGGTTGCACTGGGCCTGCCTGCGTTGCGCGCCCGCATCGCGCAGCTTTATGGCGAATGGTACGACATTGATCTGTCTGCGGACCGGGTGATCATCACATCCGGCGCATCCGGCGGCTTTATTCTGGCGCTCAACGCGCTGTTCGACAGTGGTGACCGGGTCGGGATCGGCGCGCCTGGCTATCCCAGCTATCGCCAGATCCTGAGCGGTCTGGGTATGACACCCGTCGATCTGCCAACCGACGCCGCCAACCGGTACCAGCCTGTACCGGGCGATATTGCGGGCATGGACCTGCAGGGGGTGCTGGTTGCATCGCCGGCAAATCCCACAGGCACGATGCTGGATCGCGCCGCCATGTCCGACCTTGTAGGGGCTGCGGCGGGCGTGGGCGCGTCGTTCATCAGCGACGAGATTTATCACGGCATCGAATACGAGGCCAAAGCCGTCAGTGCGCTGAATATCAGCGATGACGTCTACGTCATCAATTCGTTTTCCAAGTATTTTTCGATGACGGGCTGGCGCGTCGGCTGGATGGTTGTGCCCGAAGATCACGTGCGAGTGGTCGAGCGGCTGGCGCAGAACATGTTCATCTGTCCGCCCCATGTCAGTCAGGTGGCGGCCCTTGCCGCCATGGACGCACGACACGAGCTTGACGCGAACCTGGAGGTGTACCGGGCCAATCGCGCGCTCATGCTGGACGGTCTGCCGCAGGCGGGCTTTACCCGGATCGCGCCGCCTGACGGGGCATTTTATGTCTATGCGGATGTGTCTGACCTGACAGAAGACAGCCGCGCCTTTGCGGCCGAGATACTGGATCAGGCCGGTGTGGCGGTGACGCCAGGGCTTGATTTCGATCCGGTGCGCGGGCACCAGACATTGCGGTTTTCCTACGCCCGCACCACCGAGGATATTGCCGAAGGGTTACGCCGCCTCAAGGATTTCATGGCGCGGCGTTGATGGGGGATTCCCGGGGCGGTTCCAACCCGGTATGCTGCCCGCAAAACAAATAGGGCAGTGGTGATGCGGGCAGGTCTGGTCGCCTTTTTCATGTGGATTTTTGCGGTGGGCGCGGTGGCGCAGGACCTGTCGGGTCTGGCGCGGGTCGATGCGGCACGCAGCAGCATCGCCGACGGCTGGTTTGGTCAGACCGACGTGACGCTGGCGCTGAGCCAGGGTGTGCCGTTCCGTGTTTTCACGCTGGACGCGCCCGCCCGGCTGGTTGTCGATTTTCGCGAAGTTGATTTTGCAGGCCTGCAGCCCGACACCTTGCTGCCCGCGCCGGGCAAGATAACGGGCGTTCGGTTCGGTGCCTTCAAGCCGGGCTGGTCGCGGCTGGTCCTTGATCTGGGCACGCCGATGGTGCCCACCGAAATTGCGATGCCCGTCGATGTCTCGTCGGGGCAGGCGGTGTTGTCGATTGCGCTGGAGGGGGTGGATGCCGCGGCATTTTCGGATGCCGCAGGCGCGCCCCCGGATGCGGATTGGGCGGTGCAGGCGGCGGCCCCGCCTGCGGTGGTGTCCGAAGACAGCTTTGTCGTGGTGATCGACCCCGGTCACGGCGGGATCGACCCCGGCGCTGTGCGCGACACCACCAGCGAAAAAGAGCTGATGCTGGAAATCGGATTGGCGGTTCGTGACGCGCTGCGCCGTGCGGGCGGGGTCGAGGTGGTGATGACGCGGGATACCGACACGTTCGTTTCGTTGACCGGGCGCGTGGCGCTGGCCCATCAGGTGGGGGCGGATGCCTTTGTGTCGCTGCATGCGGACGCGCTGAGCCAGGGGCAGGCACGGGGGGCAACCGTCTACACCCTGTCCGAAGAAGCCAGCGATGCGGCCTCGGCCCAGTTGGCGGCACAGCATGACCGGGCCGACATTCTGGCCGGTGTCGATCTGAGCGGGACGGATGATCAGGTTGCATCCGTTCTGATGGATCTGGCCCGGACTGAAACCATGCCCCGCACCGGCACGTTGGCCCGCGCGCTGATCGAGAACATGGCGGCCTCTGGCGGTCCGATGAACAAGCGTCCGCTGCGCGAGGCGGGGTTTTCCGTGCTGAAAAGCGCCGACATCCCGTCCGTCCTGGTCGAGGTCGGCTTCCTGTCCGACCCGCGGGATCTGGCAAACCTGCGTGATCCCGTGTGGCGGGCCGTCATGGTCGAGGCGCTGGCCGCTGGCATCCTGCAATGGCGTGACGATGATCTGGCGATGCAGCCGCTGATTCGGCAATAGCCGATCACATCGGCGGGATCGCGCCGTGGATGTCTTTTGACCCTGTTCGCCGCCTCAAGTATACCCGTGCGAAAGCAACCGTGGAAAACAGGTGCGGGCGGTCATGTTTCGGTTCATTCTTTCCTTCTTTGGTGGGATCTTCACCACTGTGACCATGGGCATTGCGATGGTCGCCCTGTCCATTGGTGCGGTGTTCTGGATGTACGGGCGGGACCTGCCCAGTCACGAATCCCTGGCGCAGTACCAACCTGCCACGATCAGCCGCATCTATTCCGGCGAGGGACAGATCATTGACGAATTCGCACAGGAACGGCGCCTGTTCGCCCCGGCCGAAACGATCCCTGATCTGGTGAAGCAGGCGTTCATTTCGGCAGAAGACAAGAATTTCTACACGCATGAAGGATACGACCTGCGCGGCATCGGGGCTGCGGCCTACGACGCGGTGCGCAGTCGGGGGCGCGACGTGCGCGGTGCCTCGACCATCACACAGCAGGTGATGAAGAACTTCCTTCTGTCGGGGGACCGGCAAGCGGAACGTAAGATCAAGGAAATCATCCTGGCCGCCCGTGTCGAAGAGGCACTGACCAAGGAAAAGATCCTTGAGCTTTATCTGAACGAGATTTTCCTCGGGCAGAATTCCTATGGCGTGGCTGCCGCCAGCCAGACCTATTTCAACAAGACACTGACCGATCTGGCCCCGCACGAGGCCGCATTCCTTGCGTCACTGCCCAAGGCGCCGTCCGACTATCACCCGGTGCGCCGCGCCGACCGCTTGATGGCCCGCCGCAACTTTGTCCTCAAGGAGATGATGGAGAACGGCTATCTCGATAAGGCGACCTACGAGACAGAAGTGGCGATGCCGCTGCGGTCCGTGCAAAATGGCGACTTTGAAAGCTTCAAGGCAGAGCTGCCGCCACGCGACTACTTTACCGATGAGATCCGGCGCCAGTTGAGCGAGGATTTCGGAGAGGGTGAGTTCTTTACTGGCGGCTATACGGTGCGGGCCACCATTGATGCCGAAATGCAGCCCATTGCCGCTTCGGCGTTGCGGCGGCAATTGGAAAGCTATGATCGCGGGCAGGGCGTGTGGCGTGGCACCGGCAAACGGCTGGAAGCGGACCAGCTGGAAAACTGGGAAGACGCGCTGCGCACCGTGACAGTGGCCCGAGACATCGATCTGAACGGTGTCTGGCGGCCTGCCGTTGTGCTGGGCGTCGAGGATCAACAACTGCGCCTTGGGATCGAGGGATGGACGGATGCCGAAGCGGCGCCAGTCGTTCCACGCGAAGACATCCAGTGGATGCAGGGTAACTTCTTTGACAATTTCGAACCCGGGGACATCGTTCATGTCCGGGCCATGACAGCAGACAGTGACGGGTCGTTTGTCCGCTGGACCTTGCGGCAGGTGCCTGCGGTGCAGGGCGGCTTTGTCGCGATGGACGTGAACACCGGGCGTGTGATCGCGATGCAGGGCGGGTTCAGCTACCAGCATTCGGTCTTCAACCGCGCCACGCAGGCCAAACGTCAGCCGGGGTCGTCTTTCAAACCGTTTGTGTATGCCGCCGCTCTTGACAGTGGGTACAGCCCCGCAACCATCGTGGTGGACGCCCCGATCGAGATCAACACGCCCCAAGGCCTGTGGCGGCCGCGTAACTCTTCCAACCAGTTCTATGGTCCGACGCCGCTGCGCACGGGGATCGAACGGTCGCGGAACCTGATGACCATCCGTCTGGCCGAGGAAGTCGGAATGGATATCGTGGCCGACTATGCCGAACGGTTCGGCGTCTATGACAACATGGGCCGCTTCCTTGCCAACTCCTTGGGATCGGAAGAGACAACGCTTTATCAGATGGTGTCGGCCTATGCGATGTTTGCCAATGGTGGCGAGCGGGTACAGCCGACCCTGGTTGACCGGGTGCAGGACCGCTTTGGTCGCACGGTCTACAAGCATGACGAACGCAATTGCCGCGATTGCACACAACTGGCCAGCCTTGATCCAGGCTTTGCCCCGCGCGTGGTGTCCAACCGTGAGCGCGTCATGGACCCTGTCACGGCCTATCAGCTGACATCGATGATGAAAGGTGTTGTGGACCGGGGCACGGCCTCGCGTACCGTGAACCTGCCCGTGCCGATTGCAGGCAAGACCGGCACCACGAACGACGCCAAGGACGTTTGGTTTGTGGGCTTTTCCAGCGATATCGTTGCGGGCTGTTACATCGGCTACGATCAGCCGCGCAGCCTGGGCCGTGGCGCGTCGGGCGGGGGCATGTGTGGCCCTGTGTTCAGCGCCTTCATGCAGGAAGCGATTGGCAAGTTCGGCGGCGGTGCGTTCGAAGTGCCCGAAGAGTGTATGTTCATCAAGATCGACCGGTTCAGCGGCGCACGGCTGAGCGACAGCGCCGCGGGCGACAACGTGGTCAGCGAATGCTTCCGCGATGGGTTCGAGCCGACATTCGGCATTACGTTCGACGGTGGTTTTGCCATGGGTGCAGACCTGCCGCTGTTCGAGGAAGCGGGCGGAGGCGGCCGCCAGGTGACGACGTCGACCGGCAAGAAAGCCGTCGTTGGCCCCAAGGCGAACTTCGGCACGCTCAGCTCGGGCGGTCTCTACTGATTTCGACGCCCCAACTGATCTTGTCGCGCCGCGCGCCATGAGCTATCCCGAGGCTCTGCCAGGAAGGACAGATCATGCGGGCCGAAATTCAGAACATCGTTGAAGAGATTGAAAAGTCGGTGGCTTTGTTGGCCCAGCGGCTGGATGTCGATACGGCCCAGCACCGGTTGGAAGAGTTCAACGCGCGGGTCGAGGACCCCAACCTGTGGGATGATCCAGAGGCCGCGCAAAAGCTGATGCGTGACCGGCAAATGCTTGTTGATGCGATGGAAACACACGACCGCATCAAGCAGGACCTGGCCGACAATATCGAACTGATCGAACTGGGCGAGATGGAAGAAGACCAAGAGGTCATTTCGGACGCCGAAGCCGCGATCAGGGCCCTGGCCGAGACAGCCGCCCAGAAAGAGTTGGAGGCTTTGCTGGACGGCGAGGCCGATGGCAACGACACCTTTCTTGAGATCAATTCGGGCGCGGGGGGGACAGAATCCTGCGACTGGGCTGCCATGCTGGCCCGCATGTATGTTCGCTGGGCCGAGAAGAAGGGCTATAAGGTCGAACTGCAATCCGAGAGCGCAGGCGAAGAGGCCGGGATCAAGTCCGCGACCTACAAGATCAGCGGCCCCAACGCCTATGGGTGGTTGAAATCGGAATCGGGCGTGCACCGTCTGGTCCGTATCAGCCCCTTTGACAGCGCTGCCAAGCGTCACACCAGCTTTACCTCAGTTGGTGTTTATCCGGTTGTCGATGACAACATTGAAATTGAGATAAACCCGGCTGACATCCGTATCGACACCTACCGGTCGTCCGGTGCGGGTGGTCAGCACGTCAACACCACCGATTCCGCTGTGCGGATCACACACGCGCCCACGGGTATCGTTGTCACCAGTTCGGAAAAGTCCCAGCACCAAAACCGCGACATCGCGATGAAGGCGCTGAAAAGCCGTCTGTATCAAATGGAACTGGATCGCCGCAACGCTGCGGTAAACGAGATGCACGAGAACAAGGGGGACGCCGGTTGGGGCAACCAGATCCGGTCCTACGTCCTGCAACCCTATCAGATGGTGAAGGACCTGCGCACGAACCACGAGACGTCCGACACCAAGGGCGTCCTGGATGGCGATCTTGACGGTTTCATGGCTGCCACGCTGGCGCTGGACGTGTCAGGCAAATCGCGGGCCGAGGCGCAAAGCGACTAGACGATCCTTCCAGGATCGACACAGGATGGTACCTCAAAAAGGCGCTTCCCCTCTGGCAGGCCCGGCGTCACTGTAGTGGCATGACCGATCCACTTTCATTGACCGCCCTTGCACAATCCGACGCCCTGTCTCGGGGCACCCTGTCGGCGACAGAGCTGATGGAAGCCACACTTGCCCGGATTGCCGCCGTCAATCCGTCCGTGAACGCCATCGTGTCCTTGCGCGACGTGGCCGCCCTGTTGGCAGACGCCCGCGCCGCGGATGCGGCCCCGAGGACCGGCTGGTTGCATGGCATACCCATCGCGATCAAGGATCTGGCGCATGCCAGGGGGTTGCCCACCTCCATGGGGTCGCCCGTGTTCGCAGGCCAGGTCGCACAAGCGGACGACATCATGGTGGCGCGCCTGCGCGCCGCCGGGGCCATCATTATCGGCAAGACAAACACGCCCGAATTCGGACTTGGATCGCACAGCATCAACCCGGTTTTCGGTGCAACAAAAAACCCCTACGACACGGCGCGCAGCGCAGGTGGGTCATCCGGTGGCGCTGGGGTGGCATTGGCGTGCGGGATGGTGACGGTCGCAGACGGGTCCGACATGATGGGATCGCTGCGCAACCCGGCAGGATGGAACAATGTCTATGGCATGCGCCCCAGCTGGGGCCGCGTGCCATCCGAGCCGATGGGGGACAGCTTCCTGCACCAATTGTCAACGAACGGACCAATGGCGCGCACACCTGCCGATCTGGCCGCGCTACTGGATACAATGGCAGGTTCGGATCCTCGTCAGCCGCATGGGGTCGATGCTCCGCCAACCTTGCCGCAGATCGGGGGCGGGGCCCAGGGCATGCGCCTGGGCTGGTTGGCAGATTGGGGCGGTGCACTGCCAATGGAGGATGGGGTCCTTGCGCTGTGTCGATCAGCGCTTGAACAGATGGCGCAGCTTGGCGTGACGATCGATGCGCTGGTTGCACCTTTTGACCGGGACGCGATTTGGCAGTCCTGGATCACCTTGCGCAGTTGGGCCGTGGCCGGTGGCCTTGGTGCGTTGCACGATAATCCGACAACCCGTGCGCAGCTCAAGGACACGGCCATCTGGGAAATTGAACGCGGGCACGCCCTGAGTGCAATGGAAGTGCACCGTGCCAGTGTCACGCGTTCCGAATGGTTCAAATCCGCGGCCACACTTTTTGAAACCTATGATGTGTTGGCGTTGCCGTCGGCACAGATCTGGCCCTTTGATGTGACGCTGGACTGGCCCAAGGATATCGCGGGCACCGCTATGGACACCTATCACCGCTGGATGGAGGTCGTGGTGCCCGCAAGCCTTCTGGGTCTGCCTGCCGTTTGCATCCCCGCCGGGTTCGGCGGGCCGCATGACCTGCCCATGGGCGTGCAACTGATCGGGTGCAGGGGCAGTGATGCGATGTTGCTGCGCCTGGCGCAGGCGTGGCACGATGCGACAGACTGGCCCGCACGTCGGCCGCCCCCAAAGGTGTCGTGACCATGCAATCACATCCATATCCTGCCCTTCCTGCCGGCGTTCCGCCGTTCCAGACCCCGCAACCCGGCTTTGTCCGCCGTGCCCTCGCTGCCGGGTGGGCCGACTTTCGGGCGGCGCCGGGCTTTGGGATACTGACAGGACTGGGCGCAGTTTTGGCGGGCTGGGGACTTGTCGGTCTGACGCTTTGGGCTGGTCACACCTTTTGGCTGATCTTGGCGGTCTTTGGCTTTCCGCTTGTGGCACCGCTATGCGCCCTTGGCACATACGAAGTGTCGCGGCGCATCGGCATGGGGCGTTCCGCAGGCGTTGCAGATGTTCTGTCCCGGTTGCGGGCCGAGCGGGGACGGCAATTGCCGTGGCTGTCGATGCTGATGGTTGTGGCGCTTTTGTTTTGGTTCTTTCTAGGGCACATGATCTTTGCCCTCTTCCTGGGGCTGAAACCGATGGTGAATGTGACCACGTCACTGGACGTGTTCCTGAGCCGGGACGGCCTGATGATGATGGCCCTTGGCACCGCGGTCGGCGGTGTCTTTGCGTATATCTTCTTTGCCATGTGCGTGCTGGGCTTGCCGCTGCTGCTGGCCCGCGAGGTGGACTACATGACGGCCATCCTGACCAGTTGGGGGCACGTGCAGACACATTTCGTCCCGATGTTGGGCTGGGCTTGCGTCATTGTTGTACTTTTGTTTCTGGCCATGTTGCCGGGTCTTTTGGGCCTGATCTTTGTGCTGCCATGGCTTGGCCACGCATCATGGCATGTCTATGCACAGATGGCGGCGGGCGCGCGCTAAAGCGGCGTTTCACGTCCCATGCTGACCAATGTATTGCGCAGGTCGACAGCGGACGGGTGCGCCGTTTCCATGGCAAACACATGCGCCTGCGTCAGGAAAAAGGCGCGCTCATCCTCTCCTGATGCGGCTTTTGCCGCTTCCACGTAAAGATCCACCATGGCGCGGCCGTCGCCTTGCGCATGGGCCGCCAGAAGCCGCGCGTCCAACGGTTTCATTCTGCGGCGTCGGCCGCAGCACGATGCGCCATCATCCGGTCCGCGACCCAGGCGTGAAACAGATGCGTCGGTCCATCCATGGCGGGCGAAAAGCGCCCACCGTCGAACATGGGCGTCTGCCGTCCGCGCTGCATCCCTTCAACCACAAAGATGTCCTCTTCGAACACCTGTTTCCACAGGGTGGTGTTGCGGACCCGCAAGCCGGGGTCCGTGTCCGGCCGGGCATAGTAGAGATGGATGTTTTCGACCGTCTGTCCGGGAGATTGCGGAACCAGAACAATCGCAAACGTATGGTCGCGGTGCACACCCAACAGCACATTGGGGTAGGCGGTGACGTATTCGGCCGCTGTGTCCCACTTGTCGTTCAGGGCCTCGAAATCCGGAAAGGTCTGGCCGTCTTTACCCCGCAACTGGCGGTAAACCAGCGTGCCCTGGCCCGAATACTTGCCGGGTGCCTCGATATGGTAGTGATCTTCGAGACGTGAATAGGTGTTCAGATCCGGGTGGACCCAGGGCAGGTGGTAGCTTTCGCAATAGTTTTCGACAGCAAGCTTCCAGTTGCAATTGACTGTCAGTTGAAACGCGCTGTCTGCGCCCCCGTGATACAGGGGTTTGTCAAATTCTGACCAGCGCGTCAGCAGATCCGCATGGGTGTCTTGGAAAGGGGCAGCGGTGCCGGACAGGTTGATCCAGACCACATCCATCCAGATGTGGCTGCGCACTTCGATGAGGCCCAGCAGCGCCTTGTCGATCCCGTCCACTGTGTTCTGCCCGGGCCCGCCCACATGCGGTGTCGACACAAGCCGCCCTTCGGTGGAATAGCACCAACTGTGATACGGGCACCGAATGGCCCCTTCGATCTTGCGCGGGGCATCGACAAGGATCATGCCCCTGTGGCGACAGATGTTGTGAAACACGCGCACATCGCCGGATCTGTCGCGGATCAAAAGCAGCGGCATGCCCAGAAAGGTGACCGGCACCGCGTCGCCGGGCGCGGGAACATCTGCGGCGACAGCAAGGCCGGACCAGCCCGCGACCAAAAGCGCATCACGCTCCTCTTCAAAAACGGACTGATCGGTGTAATGCGCATTGGGCAGTCCATGCGCCGATGAAATGGGACGGCGGACTGCCGCAAAGTCAGTGACGTTCATCTGTGCCCCCGAATGCAAGTGCAATCAGGGTAGCGCCTTCACCCATGCAAGCGCGCGAAATTTCGACAGCTTTTTGCCGTCTCCGACACTCAGCCCTGTTTGCGCCGCGCCGTTTGCATTGCCGGGATGGGGCGTGTCGCGGGGCTCAGCCTGAAAGGAATGATTTCCGCCGAATCCGCCACATCGACGCGCGCCTTTGGCGCAGTAGCCTTGCAGGTCAGGCTGTTGGTCAATGCGCGCCCGATGTTTTGCTGCAACCGGCAAGCCCGATGGACTTTCCTGACCTTGTTTTCAGTGATCACGTCGAATTCGACCATGTCGCCCACATCGAAAAAGTGGTCGGGCATGGCCGTGCACATGTCCCGAGACAAAAAGGCCAGGTCGCCGTGATCTTCGCACCAGATCACTGCTTTCTCCGCGACGGGATCGCTCCAAAGTATGACACCAATCATCATTCTACCCAGAGTTGGACGATCTTTATCAAACTCAATTCTGGACATTTGTGACATGCTTAAGTCGGCAACGTGCGCTTGCATTTTGTGTCTGCCACAGTATCGTGTGGTTGCAATTCTGCGTCACCGTTGACGCGAAGTGGCGTCATATCTGCATTCACCTGAAGCAGAGTGGCGTCGTTGTAACGATTGAACTTCCAATTCAAGCACGAACGAAGAGACGACCATGCCCGAAATGCGCAGATCACCGGCGGAATTGCGCAGCATGTTTGGGGACAATCTGCGGATTCTCGCCGATGCCTATCCGTCCATTTCCGAATTGTCGCGCCAATTGGGCATCAACAGGACGCAGTTCAACCGCTACCTGTCCGGCGAAAGTTTTCCGCGCCCAGACGTTCTGTCGCGGATCTGCGACTTCTTTGACGTGGATGCGCGTGTTTTGCTGGAACCGGTGCAAAACATCCTGTCGGGGTCGGACCCGTTGTCTGGTCCGTTTCTCAAGGACTTTGTCGGCTCCGGCGTGGATTCAGTGGGCGAGGACATCTTTCCAACCGGTTTCTATCGCTTTTCGCGGCGCAGCTTCCTGGAAGCGGACAAATATGTCACCGGATTGGTGCGTGTGTTTCGCGACGATACGGCAACGGTCCTGCGCGGGTACGAGACCCGCGCCGCGCTTAGCTCTCAGGGGATGTCGGTCACACGGCAGGCACGTGAATTTCGCGGTCTTGTTTTGCGGCAAGAGGATGGGGTCAGTATCCTTATCTCGCGCAGCGGCTCCCATACGGCGTCGTTCAATTATCTCAGCCGGGTGACGTCCTTCGAAAACAACTTTTGGGTGGGGTATGTGACGCGCACCATCAAGGAAAACCTTGGGGACGACCGGATCGTGCGGATGGTGTACGAATACCTTGGAACGGGATTCAGCCGCGCCAAGGAAACGGCCCGCAAGGCGGGCTACTGCACTGCGGATGAATTGGCGCCGTTCGAGCGCCGATTGCTGAAAGTGGGCGAGCCGTTCGCCTAGTCAGTCACCGCGGGGCAGGGCGGCCACGCCCGTGCGCGCCACTTCCACCAAACCCAGCGGGCGCATCAAGTCGGCAAAGGCGTCGATCTTGTCCGGCGCCCCCGTGATCTCGAAGACGAAACTTTCAAGCGTGCTGTCCACGACATTCGCGCGGAAGATGTCGGCCAGCCGCAGCGCCTCGACCCGTTTGTCGCCCTGACCGGTCACCTTGAACATGGCCAACTCGCGCTCGACCGACGGCCCTTCGACCGTTAGGTCGTGGACCTCGTGCACGGATACGATGCGACCCAGTTGCGCCTTGATCTGCTCGATGACCTGCGGTGTTCCGGTGGTCACGATGGTGATACGGGACAAGTGCCCGGTGTGGTCCACCTCGGCCACGGTCAGGCTTTCGATGTTGTAGCCGCGGCCTGAAAAGAGGCCAATAACGCGCGCCAGAACGCCCGGTTCGTTCTCGACCAGCACGGCCAGCGTGTGCCGTTCCTCGACGTCGGAGAAGGTGGGCCGTAGGTTATAGGCGGAATGGCTTGTGGAGCCTTTTTTGATCTTTAGAGCGGACATCTTCTTTTCCTTGTCGTCGGCGGCAACTTCCAGAATTTCCGGGCCGTTTTCTTTGAAAGAAAGCGGCGCGTTACACCAGTACGGAGCCTTTGGCATCAATCACCCCCTGCGTCTCGGCCTCGCCCAGCAGCATCTCGTTGTGCGCCTTGCCCGACGGGATCATGGGGAAGCAGTTTTCGTGCTTTTCCACCAGACAGTCGAACAGAACCGGCCCGTCATGGTTGATCATTTCCATGATTGCGTCGTCCAGATCGGCAGGGTCGGAACACAGGATACCCTTGGCGCCAAACGCCTCGGCCAACTTCACGAAGTCGGGCAGGCTCTCGGACCACGAATGCGAATACCGTTCACCATGCAGCAATTCCTGCCACTGTCGCACCATACCCAGCCGTTCGTTGTTCAGGATGAACTGCTTGACGGGCAGGTTGAATTGCATGGCCGTGCCAAGTTCCTGCATGTTCATCAACCACGACGCCTCGCCCGCAACATTGATCACCAACGCCTCCGGGTGTCCCATCTGCACCCCGATCGAGGCGGGAAATCCGTATCCCATGGTGCCCAGCCCGCCAGAGGTCATCCAGCGGTTCGGATCTTCAAAACCGAGATATTGAGCTGCCCACATCTGGTGTTGTCCGACCTCGGTACAGATGTAACGGTCGTGGTCCTTTGTCAGGGCCTCGAGGCGCGCCAGCGCGTGCTGCGGTTTGATTGTCTTGCCGGTCTGTTTGAACTTCAGGCAATCGACGGCCTTCCACTCTTCGATCTTCGACCACCATTGTGCCAGCGCGGATTGGTTCGTCTTGCGCCCGCGCGATTTCCACACCTTAAGGATATCCTCAAGCACGTGGCCCACGTCCCCCACGATCGGGATATCCGCCTTGATCACCTTGTTGATCGAGGACGGGTCGATGTCGATATGCGCTTTTTTCGATTTCGGGCTGAACGCGTCGATGCGGCCAGTGATCCGGTCGTCAAAGCGCGCGCCGATGTTGATCATCAGATCGCAATCGTGCATCGCCATGTTGGCTTCGTAAAGGCCGTGCATGCCCAACATGCCCATCCAGTGCTTGCCCGACGCGGGGTAGGATCCCAGGCCCATCAGCGTGGAGGTGATCGGAAAGCCTGTCGCGTCCACCAGTTCGCGCAGAAGCTGGCTGGCGCCGGGGCCGGAGTTGATCACGCCGCCGCCGGTATAGAAGATCGGGCGTTTGGCCGTTTCGATCGCGGCCACCAGTTCGATGATCGCCTCCATGTCGCCCTTGACCTGCGGCTGATAGTGCGAGGTCGACGGCTTGGGCGCCTGATACGTCCCGGTCGCAAACTGAACATCCTTCGGAATGTCGACCAGCACCGGGCCGGGACGGCCCGCGGTTGCGACGTGAAACGCCTCGTGCATGACGCCGGGCAGCCGGTCGGTCTCCTTCACCAGCCAGTTGTGCTTGGTGCAGGGGCGGGTGATGCCCACGGTGTCAGCCTCCTGAAACGCGTCCGAACCGATCATGAAGGTGGGCACCTGGCCCGTCAGAACGATGATCGGGATCGAATCCATCAGCGCATCGGTCAGGCCCGTCACGGCGTTCGTCGCACCGGGACCGGAGGTCACAAGGCACACGCCCGGTTTGCCCGTGGCACGCGCATAGCCTTCGGCCGCGTGCACAGCACCCTGTTCATGCCGCACCAGAATGTGCTTGATCGAGTTCTGCTGAAATATCTCGTCGTAAATCGGTAGCACGGCGCCGCCAGGATATCCGAATACCGTGTCCACACCCTGATCAATAAGGGCTTGGACGACCATTTTCGCTCCGGTCATTTGACGTGTCATGTCCGCGTGCTCCGATTTGCGGTTCCTGTTGCGCATAAAAAAGCCCCCGGGTTTCGGGGGCGCATGGGTGTCGATCTGGAAGTCCGTTACCGGCCCATGCGCGTGTCCACTACGATGACGACTAGTTCAGTCATTAGCCAAGGGCCTTCTTTTGCGTGAGCGGACCCTATGCGTACCCCAAAGGAGGGTCAACAGGCGAATTTCAGAAAAATCTGTCTGTGGGGGTAAAAAATGCGACATTATCTTGCGTCGCGGGCCTGCCTGACGACACGAAGCGCATTTATCGGCAGTTTTTTCCCGTCGGATCGTCCTTTACGCCACCTGTCATGGCCGCGATGTCGGTCCGGGCCGTTACCGACAGGCGCTGGATCTCTTCCGCCAAGGTTTTGAATTCGACCGCGATCACGCCCAGACCCCGCCCGGCGTCGCCAACACGCGCCGCTTCTACCGAGGCGTTGAGCGACACCAGCCGCACGTGTTTGCCAATCTGTTCAAGCCGCGTCAGGGTCTGGCCAATGGCCTTGCCCGCCGCTGCCGCGCGTTCCACTTCCTCGTGCCGCGTCGCGTCCAGGCTGGCCCACAGCCCATCGCAGAACTCGGTCACGGTTTCAAAGAAACCGCCGCGGCCAAATCGAAGATGCGCATCCAGCGCATCGCGCAATTGCCGTTTGTCATCTGCGTCCGCGGCCTTCACAATATCGAACGTCAAATCCCGCATCTGAACAAAGGCCGCGACATGTTTCGGGCAGGCGGTTCCGTGTTGACCAATCCAGTCACAGACCCACTCGGGCACCGACCGCATCGGATCGGACCCCTCAACCAGGGATGCGGCCCTTGCAATTGCATCACTTTGTTCAAGCAAGATATCGCGCCAGGTGGAGCGTGTCGCAGCAGGCTCAAGCCCGAATGGGTTTGTGCGAAAGAGGTATGAGCCAAACAGCGCAGCGCGTATCGCCCGCGCACGGGTGGTCGCAATCAGGTCAATCGCAGACCGCCGCCGAGCAAAACGTTCGGCGTCTGTTTCGACAGCCGGTGAAAGGGTGGGCGCGGGTTGCAACATGCGCAACACATGGCAGTGAGGAGTGTAGAAATGGTTAGCGCAGACGCGTTAAAGCGCGTTTCCGGTACCTTGCAGAACGCCGTGTTCCAGCGCGTATCGGGTCAGTCCTGCGGTCGATGAAATACCCAGCTTGCGTTTGATATTCTTGCGGTGGGTTTCGACCGTCCGGACAGAGATATCGAGCGCGATGGCCACTTCCTTGTTCGACAGGCCCTGCGCCAATTGCAGAAGGATCGTCTGTTCGCGCCCCGTCAGAGCCCCCGCGGCATCCGCACGCTTGGGCGCAATGGCCCCTTCGGCCCCGGTGCACAGGTACCGCTCGCCGTTCATGACGGTCTGGATTGCTTGGGCGATTTCGTCGGTGGGAACGTCCTTCAGCACATATCCCATCGCACCGTGGCTAAGTGCGGACGAAATGTATTCGGGGCTGTCGTGCATCGACAGGATCAATATGCGCGTGCCCGGGCGTTTTTCCAGCACCAGTTCTGTGGCAGTGAGCCCGCCCATTTCAGGCATGTTGAGATCCATTAGGATGACATCGGGATCAAAACGGTCCAATTGGTCAATGACGGACCGCCCATTGCCCAGTGTGCCCACGACCGCGATACCGTCGTGATCTTCGAGAACGGACTGGATGCCTTGGGCGACCATCGGGTGATCATCGACGATCAGAACACGAATGGGTTGGGTCATGCGCGCGCGCGCTCCTTTGGTGTCGTCGTGCTTTCGGGGGGCAGAAGGTGGGTCAGGGGCACCGTGGCTTCGATCACGGTGCCGCCCTGGGTCCCTGCACCTGACAGGATGCGCAAGCTGCCGTCCAACTGTTCCACCCGCTCCTGCATGTTGCGCAGGCCAATCCCGGCAGAGCGGCGGCTGAGCGATTGGTCAAGGCCCACGCCATTGTCCGAGATTCGCAACGTCGCCCCGCGTTTGTGACCGCGCAGATCAACCGACACGTTCGAGGCCGCCGCGTGCCGTTCGATATTTGTCAGGGCCTCCTGGGCAATGCGGTACAACGCAATCTTGGCATCCTGGTCCAGCCGATTGCGGAACACGACGGTCTGGAAATCCGTTTCGATCCCGGTGCGATCCGCGAAATCTTCGACCAGCGCCTTGAGGGCCGGGCCAAGGCCCAGATCATCCAGCGCGCCCGGGCGCAGATCACGGCTGATCCGGCGGACCTCGGAAATGGCGGTGCCCAGGTTCTCGATCCCTTGGGTAAGGGGGGCCTGCGCGTCGCCATTGCCCTTGTCCAGACGCCGCCGCGTGCTGTCGAGCGCATAGCGCACGCCCACAAGGATCTGGCTGATCCCGTCATGCAATTCGCGTGCCACGCGTCCGCGTTCTTCCTCTTGCGCATCAAACACGCGCTGTGTGAGTTTCTTCAGCTTGGCATCGGCCAGCCGCCGTTCGCGGATGTTCAGGGCCATGCCGGAGCCAAACACCAAAAGCAGCGCTGCCAGCGTGATGCCGGAGATATAGTAAAAGGTGCGCTGCACCCGTGTTTCCACATCCGCGCGGGCGGCGGCCACGGATGTCAGGACGTCGTCGATGAACACACCCGTGCCGACAGCCCACCGCCACGACGGGAAGGACGTAACGTATGTGATCATCTCGGCCTCTTGCCCATTCGACGGCTTTTCCCACAGGTGCGTCAGGTACCCGTCGCCCTGGCGTGCAATCTCGATCAACTCGGCCACGACCGGCGTGCCGCGACTGTCGGTCAGGTCCAGATGGTTGCGGTTGATCATGTCGGTCTGGCGCGGACTGACCAGGTTGGTGCCGTCATAGTCGTAGACAAAGAAAAACCCTTCGTCCCCGTAAATCATGGCCGAGAGGATCTGGGCCACTTGATCCTTGGCGTTCTGATCATCGGGTGCGGCAGAGCCATAGATGAAGTAAAAGCCGTTGCGGGCTTGCGTGACGTAGTTGCGCAGTTCGCGTTTCTTGGCCTCTATCAGTTGCGATTCCAGCGCTTGTATTTCGCGTTCGGCCAAGGCGCGGGACTGCACGGCCACGAGCAGAGCAATGGCCGCCACTGCCAGGATCAGCGGGACCGCTGCCACCAACGACAGCTTTTGCGCATAGGTCAGGCGCAGGTTGGAGAATATTTGACGCACAGACCGATTCGATACGCGGATTACCGCTCGAATCAAAGGGGCAGGAAGCATTTTGGTCGCGCTAACATCATGCTGGGCCCAATACCGAGATGTAGAATTGGTGAAAAATACTGACCAAACCGGCCGATTTGCACGCTTTCTACGCAGTACTAGGTATTTCCATCGTGGCCCCCATCACTAATGTGGCCGCACTCGAAACGATCCGCCCGCCCTGGGAGGGGAAGGGCATCATATCTGGGAGGAGTATCTCTATGGATCGTCGTTCTTTTCTGAAGACATCTGCACTGGGCGGTTCCGCTGCCGCTGCAACGACACTGGCCGCACCGGCCTATGCGCAAGGCAAGCGCACGCTCACCATGGTTACATCGTGGCCCCGCGGCTTTGCCGTTCTGGATGATGCGGCCAGCTATCTTGAGCAGTTCGTGTCGGCCATGTCGGACGGTCAACTGACCATCGACAAGAAGGCCCCGGGCGAACTGGTTGGCGCATTCGAAGTGTTTGACGCCGTGTCGTCGGGCCAGGCGGACATGTATCACTCGGCCGACTACTATTTCATCGGTCAGCACCCGGCCTATGCCTACTACACCGCCGTGCCCTTCGGCGGCACCGCGCAAGAGGTCACCAACTGGTACGAGCACGGCGGCGGCCAGGAGCTTCACGACGAGCTGGGCGAAATCTTCAACCTCAAAGGCCTGTTGGCGGGTAACTCCGGTTCGCAGTCCGGTGGCTGGTTCCGCAACGAGATCAATTCAGCTGCCGATTTCAACGGCCTGAAGTTCCGTATGCCCGGTCTGGGTGGCAAGGTGCTGGGCAAGCTGGGCGCGTCCGTGCAGAACATCCCTGGTGGTGAACTGTACCAGGCGCTGTCGTCCGGTGCTCTGGACGGTCTGGAGTGGGTTGGCCCGATGGCTGACGAACGCGCCGGCTTCCAGGAAGTTGCAAAGGTTTACTACACTGCCGGTTTCCACGAGCCGGGATCGGCTCTGGCCGCCAACGTGAACCTGGACGTCTGGAACGACCTGACCCCGCAACACCAGGCGATCCTGCAAGGCGCGTCGCGTGCTGTGACCTACTACCAGCTGTCCGAAACGCTGGCCAACAACGGTGCCGCTCTGGCCCGCCTGCAACAGCAGGGCGTCAAGACGCTGCAATTCTCGGACGATGTCTGGGATGCGTTCGGTGCCGCTTCGGCAGAGGTTATGGACGAGAACATGGGCGACGAGCTGTTTGCAAAAACACGCGCTTCGTTCGAAGAAAGCCTCGCCACCTCGGCAAGCTGGATCAACAAATCGGACGGCTACTATGTCAGCCAGCGCGTACGCGTGCTGGGCGGCTAAGCCCGTCTTTATTGAAATCGCCAAGGGCCCCGATCAGCGGGGCCCTTGGTTCACGTGAAGAACTGAGGCGATCCGTGCGCTGACAGGGCCGGGTTGCAGGGGGCACATCCATGGAAAACGAAACCGGCGCCGAAGCGGCGGGCACTTTTGCGACGCTGATTGACGGCGTTCTGTGGTTCTTTCAGAGCCTCGGCCTGGCCTTTTACAACATCGCCTATGCGATCACGCACCCGTCCGCTTGGCTGGACTGGGTGACCTGGACGGGCACGCCCGAGGACAAACTGTCGCTGATGAAATTCGTCTATTATGGCGGATCGACCGAGTTCTTCTTTGCTGTGCTGGCCGTCATCCTCGTCACCACGGCCATTGGCCTGTGGCGCAATGAATTCATGTGGGGCTGCGTGCGGGTGATGGAGGGGATCGCCAACACCTCCGGACGGTTCTTCGCCTGGGCGGGCCTCCTGATGGTGATCCAGCAGATCATCATCGTGTTTATGCAGCGCATCTTTACCCGGCCCGACATTTCAATCGGTTTTGGTATCCCGTTGCAATTCGACATCTCGTGGTTTGCCGAAGAACTGAAACTCTACAACGCGCTCGTCGTCTGCATGTGCGTAACATACACCTTTGTACAGGGCGGGCACGTGCGGGTGGACCTGATCTATTCGGCGGTGAAATTCCGCACCAAGCGGGTGATCGACATCTGCGGATCCATGCTGTTCATGGTGCCGTCGGCGACGCTCATCTGGATGTATGGCTGGTACTTCCTATGGCGCCACCTGGTTACTCCGAAACCGGCTGCCAGCTGGGACCTTGAGCGGGCCGAACGGTCGGCCCGCGCCGTGCGCTGGAACGTCGAGACCATCGGGTTCAGTCCGAACGGGTTTAATGGGTACTTCCTGTTCAAAATCCTGCTGGTCGCGTTTGCTGGGCTCGTCTTCCTGCATGCGATCGCCTTTGCCTACCGCTCGTATCTCGAGTGGAAAGAAGGGCCGGAGAGTGAAGGCAAATACCTCGACCGCGACAGCTTGGGCGAGGGCGAAGAAGCCTACGAAGGCACACACTGATTTAGGGGCTGAGAAGAGCTATGTTTGGACTTGATGGCGTAGAGATCGGCCTGATCATCGTCTTTATCTGCCTCTTTGGCGGTATTCTTTCCGGGTTTCCGGTGGCCTTTGCGATCGCGGGGGCCGGGGTCATCTCCTTCGGGATCATTGCGTCGCTGGATAGTGCGGGGCTCTTGATCCACCAGGCGATTGACGAGGGCAGCCAGGCCTATCGTGATCTGGTGAATTCCGGGATCAAGGCAGATACGATCAGTATCTTCCGATACCCGGAATTGCCGAGGATCGAAGAACCCGTGTTTCCTTCGGGCTGGGAAGTGGCGCTGGACCGCAATGTATCCTTCGT
The DNA here is from genome assembly GCF_947503465.1 of uncultured Tateyamaria sp. Taxonomy (NCBI): domain Bacteria; kingdom Pseudomonadati; phylum Pseudomonadota; class Alphaproteobacteria; order Rhodobacterales; family Roseobacteraceae; genus Tateyamaria; species uncultured Tateyamaria sp. The sequence continues at coordinate 328,667 of NZ_CANNDN010000001.1, forward strand.
CGTGAACCGCATGAACGAACGCGTTCTCGCGGGGCAGTCGATCGAGACGTTGCTGGCGGTGCTGATGTTCGTGCTGATGGGCATTACGCTCGAACGCTCGAAAATCGCCAACGACCTCCTGACCACCATGGCGCGCGTCTTTGGCCCGCTGCCCGGCGGTCTGGCTGTGTCAATTGTCGTTGTGGGTGCATTCCTTGCCGCCTCGACCGGCATCGTGGGCGCGACCGTGGTGACAATGGGCCTGCTGGCGCTGCCGACCATGCTGCGCAACAACTACTCGCCCGAGATTGCCACGGGTGTGATCGCGGCGTCGGGCACGCTGGGGCAGATCATTCCGCCATCCATCGTGATCGTGCTGTTGGGCACGCTGGCGGGCGATCTTTATTCCGCCGCACAGGAAAGCCGCGCACAGGTGGCGGGCTGTACGGATGCGCTCACATATCTGGGCGAACCGGCGGTTCTGTCTGTGGGCACACTCTTTCAGGCGGCGCTGCTGCCGGGGATCATGCTGGCACTTCTTTATGCGCTCTATGCCTTTGGCTATGCACTGCTGAATCCGGAGAAGGCACCTGCCGTTGAAATGGGGGCGACGAACGCGGAACCCATCACGCGCGGTGAAGCCTTCACATGGTTCCTGGGCGCACCTGTTCTGATCGTTGTGGGTACGATATTGCTGGGCAACCTCAACATCGTGGGCAGCCAGTCGACCTCGGTGTCGTCCTTCTCGGATGTCGGGGCGTCGGCCAGCTTGCGCACGAATGTGGGCCCGGAATGTCAGGCCTCCATGATCGAACTGCATGGACAAGAGGCATGGGATGCGGCCGTCGACCAACAGGCCGAGATTGACGCCGCTGGCGTGTCGACGCAAAGCGAAGCGTTGAGCGAAGAACAGATCGCCGCGAACATCCAAGCCAAGGTTGATAATGCTGCGCCGATCGGCACAGGCACAGCGATCCTGTTGATCCTGCTGGGTCTGATCTTGACCACGGCCAAGGGCATCGCGCCCAGCAAGGAAAATCAGCCACTGATCATCGGAGGCATCGGTGTTGTGCTCGCACTGCTGGCGGACATTGTCCTGATCGGACCGCTGAACAGCGCAGGCTACTACGTGTTCGTGATGTTCATTCCGTTTGCACTGATCCTCTATGGGGTGGTCGAAGGTGTGAAACGCTGCGCCAAAAACGAATTGGTGCGCGTGGTCTTCCCGCCGCTGATCCTGATCGTCGCGGTGCTGGGCTCGATCCTTGGCGGCATCACCAACCCGACGCCCGCCGCGGCACTTGGGGCAGGGGGCGCGATCATGCTCGCCGCCTACCGCAAGCTGACGGACATGGACCGCAGCCCGAAGGTGATCATCTGGTCCACGTTGGCTATCGTGATCTGTATCCTTGTCGGCATCAACTTTGATCTGCGTATCAACCAGGACGGCGTGTCGGCGCAAAGCTGGTTCGCCTTCGTCGTAGCCTATGGCGCGTATCTCTACGCTCTGTTCGGTCTGCTGTTCTCGTGCTGGATTTTGTATACTTCGGGCGTTCTGTCGCCGGTTGTACGGGAGACGGCCAAGGTCACGTCGATGGTGTTCACCATTCTCATCGGCTCGCAGCTTCTGAACCTTGTGGTGATCTCCTTCGGGGGCGAGCATTACATCCAGCAGTTCCTCAAGTCCTTCGACAACGAGTTCACGGTCTTCCTGATCGTGATGTTGGTGCTGTTCATTCTGGGCTTCGTGCTCGACTTCCTCGAGATCATCTACATCGTGATCCCGATTGTCGGACCCGTGATTTACGGCGGCACGTTCGATCCCAAGTGGGTGACGATCATGATCGCGGTGAACCTGCAAACGTCCTTCCTGACGCCGCCCTTTGGCTTTGCGCTGTTTTATCTGCGGGGGGTCGCACCAAAGGAAGTGACAACAGGCCATATCTATCGGGGGATCGTTCCCTTCGTATTGATCCAGGTCGCCGGTCTTGCGCTGTTGTGGACGTTCCCGGGCATCGTGACGTTGGTCCCGGATCTGATCCCGAACTGACGATACGCATGTGATCCAGCGGAAAGGGCGGCCCATGGGCCGCCCTTGTTACATTTTATTGATAGAGGGCGCGTGCGCGCCATTGGGGCGCTGCCCCAAACCCCGAAGTATTTTGGGCCAGAAGAACGTGCGATCAGCGCGTCGGGCGTGTATCGGGCAGCGAGATGTTGGCGACCTGTTCCGCAATCGGATCGGTCGAGAGGGGGTGCGTGTCCGGGCTGAAACTTTCGGGATCACGCATCTTTTGCCAGCGCCCCCCGAGATAAACCTCGAGCCCGGAGAATTTGGATTTGTAGCCCATCTTCTGACTACCCGGCACCCAGTAGCCGAGGTAGACATAAGGCAGATTTGCCTCTTGCGCGATCTTCACGTGATCGAGGATCATGTAGGTGCCCAGTGACTGACGTTGCATGTCCGGGGCGTAAAAGCTGTAGACCATGCTGAGCCCATCGGTCAGCACATCCGTCAAGCTGACGCCGATAAGGTCGCCCGCGTCCTTGTCTACATATTCGATGACCCGGCTGCGGATCGGGGTCTCTTCGATCATGGCTGCAAATTCGAAGACATCCATGTCGGCCATACCGCCATCGGCGTGACGGCTGTCCAGATAGTCGCGGAAGAGGGCGTACTGATCCTCGGTCGCCCAGGGCGACGTCGCCTTGCGCTCCAGGTGCGCATTGCGCTTCAATGCGCGTTTCTGGCTTTTGGACAAGGAAAAGGCTGACACGTCGATGCGCGCCGACAAGCAGGCGGAACAGTCCGCACAAGACGGGCGGTACAGCACGTTTTGCGACCGGCGAAAGCCTTGCTGGCTGAGGCTGTCGTTCAGCTTCTCCGCGTTCTCTCCTTGTAGGGCGGTGAACAACTTCCGCTCCATCCGCCCGTCAAGATACGGGCAGGGCTGTGGCGCAGTCACATAGAACTGCGGAGCAAGGGGAAGCGTGTGGCGCATGTGTATCCAGCGAGACTACGGCGCAGATGATATCAGCGCAGACTTTGCTGGCAAGTGTATTGCGTCCGCTCAGGCCCGCGCGCGTCGATTGAGTGCCGCGCTGCCCATGACAATATCCGTCAGGCCCTGGCCCCGGTTCGACGTTGCCATCAGCACGATGGAGATCAACTGCAGCGGGGCGACCGCCCAGCTTGCGGTGTATCCCAGCGTGTGCAGGAACGCCTGACCCAGGTCCAGCCGTGCGCCGGACGCGTCGCGGATTTCGATGGCCATCAGGCGCATACCCCAGGTCGCGGAGCCGGTTGCCAGGGTGATCGTGCGATACATGAAACTGACCACGGCGTAGAGGCCAAGGAAGAAAAACAGCGCCAGGAAGGCCGTGAATGGCACGATAAGGAGGCTGAAGACGCCGATGATGATCGTGTCAATGATCCAGGCCATGAACCGTTTGCCCGTAACGTCACGGTAGAACTGGGGCTGCGTGATGGGATCGGCGAGGTGCATCTTTGGCTCCGATAAAGGTGGGAGAAGGGCCCCGTTCGGACGGGGCCAATCTGATCAATCTTCGTTTTTGGCTGCGCTGGCGCGCTCGTCCATGAACTGGTCGAACTCTGCCTTGTCCTTGGCCTCGCGCAAACGCTCGAGGAAGGCTTCGAAATTGTGCTGTTCCTCTTCCAGCCGGCGCAGCGTGTCGGCCTTGTAGGCGTCAAATGCCGAGTTGCCGGTCGAGCGCATTGTGGTCATCGCACCGCCCATGCGGCGCGTCGTGCAGGACTTGGAAAACATGCGTTTGCTCCAGATCATATAGGCCAGAAGGGCAAGGCCCACGGGCCAGAAGAAGATGAAACCGAGGACCATCGCCGCGATCCAGGCACCCTTGCCGCGGTCGTCAAGCCAGCGTTCGGTCTTGGAAAACCAGCCGCCTGCGCTGTGTTGGGCGGGGGCAGTGGTGGACATGGACGTCATTTTCGAACCTTTCGCAAGATGCGGGGTCGGCGCCCCGGTGATGATGTATGACAGTATGTGAAGCCGTTTCACATTATATAGATTGGGGTCCGTGCACTGTGATGCAAGGCTTAATGTAAATCTTTTTCACATAGTTCAGTTTTGAGATGTAAAATCAGCGTCTTGTGCGCCGGAAATTCGGCGTAGATCGCCCGGATTGGCGCAGAATACGTGGTGAGGTGTTCCGGCAGCGGCCCAGACGACATCGAAGTCGGACAAACGTGCGTCAAAATAGGCTGCGATTGGTGTGAGGTGCCCCACCGGCGACACGCCCCCGATGGCAAAACCGGTCTGTGCCCGGATGAGTGCGGCGTCCGCCTTGCCCAATGCCTCGCCAGCGACCTGCATGGCCTTGTCTGCATCGACCGTGTTGGCTCCGGCGGTGATGAACAGGATGGCCCGTCCGCTGTCTGCACCACGAAAGATGATGGATTTGGCGATCTGGTCAATCTCGCAGCCGATGGCTTGGGCCGCATCAGCCGCCGTTCGGGCCAATGGCGTTTCTACGATCTGGGTCGCGAGTCCTGCGGCGTCCAGCGCCGCGCGTACGCGTTTCAGGCTCTTGCTCATGGGGCAGAACAATGTCCGCAGACCGGCGGCGCTGCAAGGGCCATTGACGACGACGTCCGGGGATTTGATGGTGCCCGCATGCGACTGGCTGATCATATCACGCGGATGCCACGTCCCTTTGATCGCGATCGGGGCGAATCTGCTGCCTTGGCGGTTCCCGGTTTGCCGGATGATCTGCGCGCACTTCTGACCGGAACTGCCGGGTGCAGTCCGTACCTGGCTGGGGTGATCGAGAAAGAAGCGGCGTGGCTGCCCGAAGCGTTGGAGGATGTCGAAGGTTCCGTCGGACGGGCGCTTCTTCGCCCGGATGTTGCGCCTGGAGGCTTGAAAGCCGCACTTCGGCAGGCAAAACGGCGTATCGCGCTGTTGGCTGGGCTGGCCGACCTGTCAGGGGCCTGGACGCTGGAGCAGGTCACGACCGCCTTGACCCACCTTGCCGATATGGCCTGCGAAACTGCACTGGAGTTTGCGTTGGCCGAGCAGGTGCGGCGTGGGAAACTGCCCAGTCCGGATGCGGGTCTGTTTGTGCTGGCGATGGGCAAGATGGGCGCGTTCGAGCTGAACTATTCCTCCGACATCGACCTGATTTGCCTGTTTGATGAAACCCGGCACGATCCGGCGGACTATGCAGCGGTGCGCAAGGCTTGCGTGCGCGCTGTGCAGGACATGTGCAAGACACTGAGTGATCTGACCGAGGACGGTTACGTGTTCCGTACGGATCTGCGACTTCGGCCTGACCCATCCGTCACGCCGGTCGTGCTGTCAACCGGCGCAGCGGAACGGTACTACGAGGGGCTTGGCCGGACATGGGAACGCGCGGCCTACATCAAGGCGCGTCCTTGCGCCGGCGACATCACGGCCGGCACGGCATTTCTGCAAGACATGCGTCCCTTTGTCTGGCGTCGCCACCTGGACTTTGCTGCCGTGCAGGACGCGCACGACATGCGATTGGCCATTCGCGCGCACAAGGGCACGGGTGGTCCGATCACGTTGCCCGGCCATGACATGAAGCTGGGGCGCGGCGGTATCCGCGAGATCGAGTTTTTCACGCAGACCCGTCAGTTGATCTCGGGCGGGCGCGATACCGATTTGCGGGTGCGCGACACGGTGACGGGGTTGGCCCGGCTGGCGGACAAGGGGTGGGTACCTGGTGACGTTGCCACACAACTTACCGATCACTACCGGTATGCCCGCACGGTCGAACACCGCGTGCAAATGCAACGGGATGCCCAGACGCACAAGTTGCCCGGCAGTGACGAAGGCTTTGAGCGCCTTGCGGCGATGATGGCTACGGACCGTGCGGCGCTTGAGGCCGAGTTGAAGGAACGCCTGTCTGCCGTCCATGCAGAAACCGAAGGCTTCTTTGCCCCGGGCAAACCGCAGGCTGCGCCGGCCTTGGCGCTGGACGAGGCGATGCAGTCGCGCTGGCGTAGCTACCCGGCGTTGCGCAGTGAACGCGGTGCGGCACTGTTTGACCGGATCGAACCGATGCTGATGGACCGGCTTGGATCGGCAACCAAACCGCAAGAGGCGCTGGCCGCGTTCGACGGGTTTCTGGCGGGGCTACCCGCCGGTGTGCAACTTTTTTCCCTGTTCGAGGCGAACCCGCACCTTGTTGACCTGTTGGTTGATATCGTGGGGACGTCCCCGGCGCTGGCCCAATATCTGGCACGCAATGCTGCTGTTTTGGACGCGGTCATCGGCGGCAGTTTCTTTGATCCGTGGCCGGGTCTTGGGGCGCTGACCGGTATGGCGGCCAAGAGACTCGCCTCCGAGCCGGATTACGAAGCCAAGCTTGATGCCATTCGCTTGTGGGCCAAGGAATGGCATTTCCGTATTGGCGTACATCATCTGCGCCAACTTACATCTGCGCCGGAGGCTGGCCGCCAATATAATGATCTGGCCCGGGCCAGCGTCGCGGCACTTTGGCCTGAAGTGCAGGCGCATTTTGCCAAGCGTCACGGTCCTCCGCCAGGTCGTGGTGGTGTGATCCTTGGAATGGGCAGTCTGGGCGCGGGGTACCTGACGCCGCAATCCGACCTCGACCTGATCGTGATCTATGACGATGAGGGGGCAGACCAGTCGATGGGCGCGCGTCCACTGCAAAGCCGGATCTACTTTGCCCGCCTGACCCAGGCGATGATTACGGCCATCACCGCGCAGACCGCCCAAGGGCGCCTGTACGAGGCGGATATGAGGCTGCGGCCCTCGGGCAATCAGGGTCCTGTCGCCACCAGTTGGTCCAGTTTTCAGCGGTACCAGAAGGAGGACGCCTGGTTGTGGGAACATCTGGCACTGGTGCGGGCTGATGTGATTGCAGGGCCAAAAGCGCTTGCCAAGGATGTGTCCGCCTTCAGGCAAGACATAATGCAATGCCCGCGCGATGCGGCTCAGGTGCTGAAAGATTTGGCCGAGATGCGGGCGCGCATTGCCAGTGCAAAACAGCCAGCGTCACTCTGGGACGTCAAGATCGGTGCGGGCCGTCTTCAGGACATCGAACTTTTGGCACAAACCGGGGCTGTTCTGTCGGGCGACGTGCGGTCTGGTGTCAAGGACGGTCTGTCGGCCTGTGTCGCAGCAGGTGTGCTGAAGGACGCGGATGCACAACATCTTGGCACTACGCATGGTGTATTGTGGCGCGTGCAGATCGCGTCTCGACTGCTCAGCACCGGTACGGTCGATCTGGATACGTTGGGAACGGGGGGACGGGACGTGTTGTTGCGGGCGGTGGGATGCGAAACGCGAGTGGCGGCAGAACAGCAGTTGGCGGCGTTGACGCACACTTCCGCCCGTATCATTGACGCTGCAACGGGCAAGGAGCGGTCGGAGTGATGCACAAGGGCGATGAACTGGACCCCAAGGGGCTGATCTTCGAAGCCTATCGTATCGACGGGATCACGTTGGCCGAGTGCCGGACGATTTTTCTGGACTGGGCGCTCAGCGTGCCGGGTACGGACGTGCCGGCGGATCAGATCGCAGCCCTTTTGAACCAATACGGGTCCGCGCACCCGGACCATCCCATGACGCATACCTTGCGTGAAGGACAGAAAGGCACGGCCCAACCCCGCCGACGCGGAGGGTGGAGAAGCCGAAAGCGCGACGCCTGACACTGTTTGCTGCCGCAAAACAATCCTGCATTTGATCCGAATTTGTCCCAATTTTGCCTTAGTTCGCGCGCAGATTGCTCTTCAGAAACCACAGGCGCTATCCTTGTGCGCCGTCTGGAGACCAAGATGAAACGCATGAAACTGGTAATTCTGTTGGCAATGGGTGGCCTTGTGTCGGCCTGTGCGAACACGAATGTTGCCTCTCGCAACGTACCGTTCCAAACACCTGTGCTGCCGACAGCCCAGGTTGCGCCCGCTGAAACAGCCGCGCTGGTGGCCCCGCTGACGGATGTCCGGGTGGAAAATGTGACCGTGCGTGTGCCCCGCAGCCTGTCCGTGTCCGAAGCCAACCGGTATCTGCCCAAGGGCGACATCGTCTGGCGCGGTGACCCCATCGGTGATCGCCACGCGCAAGTTGCGGCCATCTTTGACACGGCCATCCGCCGCGGTATCGAGCCGCTGGACGGCACTGTTCCCGTCTCCCTCGACATCAAGGTTCTGCGTTTTCACGCCCTGACGGAGAAAGCGCGCTACACCGTGGGCGGCGTCCACAACATCGGGTTCGAACTGTCGATCCTGCACCCCGAAACAGGTGCCTTGTTGACCGAACCGCGCATCGTGCGTGCCGATCTGGACGCCTTTGGCGGCACGCAGGCCCTGCAGGCCGAAGCGCGCGGCCTAACACAGAAGGTGCGCATCACCAGCCATCTGGCCGAAGTGATCCGCCAGGAGCTGACCACGGCAGACGGGTACAAGAACCCGCAACTGGGGTTCATCCAGGCGCTGAACCAAATCTGATCTTTCACAGGATCGCCGATAGGATTAGAGGAGGGCGCCATGACAGCGCCCTTTTCCACGTCTGACCGTCCCCGATTGCGCATGCGCCCGAAGACCGACGCGCGACGCATCCGCCATGGGTTTCCTTGGGTCTATGCCAACGAAGTGGTCCTGGACCGCCGGACCAAGGCCTTGGCACCAGGTACACTTGTCGTGCTGGAAGATGCGGACCGAAACCCCCTTGGGCTTGTGGCCGTGAACCCAATGTCAAAGATCGTGGGCCGGATGCTGGACCGGGATATCGGCGCGGCGATCGATCAAGGCTGGTTCGAGGCGCGGCTTGCCCGTGCGCTTGCCCTGCGAGAAACCCTTTTTGACGCGCCGTACTATCGCCTCGTTCATGCCGAAGCAGATGGGCTGCCGGGCGTCATTATTGATCGTTTTGGCGATCTGGCGGTGATCCAGGCCAATGCCGCCTGGGCTGATCAACGACTTGGCGATTTGGCCACCGCTGTTCAGGCTGTGACCGGGATCGGCACACTGATCAAGAATAGCGCCGGGCGCACGCGGTCACTTGAAGGGCTGGATGATCAGAACGCGGTCCTGTCCGGCGCATTGCCGAAAGGGCCACTTCCCGTACCGATGAACGGCGCCACATACATGGCTGATGTCGCGGGTGGACAAAAAACGGGGCTCTTTTTTGACCAGCGCCCGAACCACGCCTTTGCGCAATCCGTCGCGCGGGATGCGCGGGTTCTGGACGTGTTTTCTCATGTTGGCGGGTTCGGGCTTGCCGCTTTGGCGGGTGGGGCCCGGCATGCGCTTTGCGTGGATGGGTCGGCCCCGGCGCTGGCGCTTGCAGAAAAAGGGGCCGCGGCCACGGACGCTTTGGCCCGTTTTGACACGCGGCAAGGCGATGCCTTTGACGTTCTGGCGACGCTGCAGGAGGAAGGCGCGACATTTGACCTGGTGATTTGCGATCCGCCCGCCTTTGCCCCGTCGAAACAGGCATTGGAGGCGGGGCTGCGTGCCTATGAACGCATTGCGCGGCTGGCTGCGCCCCTGGTGGCCGAGGGCGGCGTTTTGGGGCTGTGCAGCTGTTCACATGCAGCGGACCTGTCCCGGTTTCGGTCCGCATCCGTGCGTGGGATCGGGCGGGCAGGTCGCGCACCTGTATTGCTGCACACCGGCTTTGCAGGGCCGGACCATCCGCAACTGCCGCAATTGGCCGAAAGCGGTTATCTCAAGGCACTGTTCTTTCGCCTATGAAAGTGCTGATCGATGCCAATGTGCTTTACCCTACGGTGATGCGGGAAGTGGTTCTGGGTGTTGCCGCTGCGGGCGTATTTCAACCACAATGGTCTGCACGCATCCTCGAGGAATGGGCACACGCCGCCGCACGGTTGGGCCCGGACGCGGAGGCGCAGGCCAGGTCCGACATTGCCATGCTGTCGTTCCGGTGGCCAAAGGCGCAAATTCAGTACGCGCCGGAACTTGAGCATCGGCTGTGGTTGCCTGACCCATCGGATGTACACGTGTTGGCCGCCGCAATCGCAGGGTCGGCTGACATCATCCTGACGTCGAACGCCAAGGACTTTCCGCGCAACATTCTGGCAGAGGAAGGCCTGTCGCGTGCTGATCCGGATGGTTTTCTGCTTGGCTGTTTCGAAGCGAACCCCGACGCAGTGGCACCGGTGGTCCTGTCGGTCCTGAGCGAGGCGCGTCGATTGTCCAGCGAAGATTGGACCGTCCGCAGCTTGATGAAGAAGGCGCGCCTGCCACGACTGGGCAAAGCGGTAGAACGGGCAGGTTAGGGTGTCGGAAGGCTTTTCCACTTGGCGTCCAGTGCCTCAAGCGCCTTGATCCGATCCTGCGTCTTGGGGTGGCTCATCAGCCATGCAGGTACTGCGCCGGAATTGGATTTCGTCAACACTTCAAGCTTCTGAAACAGCGAGATCTGCGGACCGATCCCGATGCCCGCCTTCGTCAGAAGGGCAGCGGCATATGCGTCCGCCTCGTATTCGTCGCCTCGCGACAGCCGGGCCGCCAGCAAGGTGGTCAGCGCATTTGCAATCATGACGCCAATGCCGGGGATAAAGCGCGACAGCACCATGGCAAGGGCGGTGCGCAGTGCGTTCTGTCCGGAGAAGTCGATCATCCTGCGGCGACTATGCCCCAGGGCCACGTGCCCCAACTCGTGTGCGATAACGCTTGCCATTTCCGACGCCGACACCGCTCCCTGCCGGAACTTGTTGTAAAACCCCCGAGTGATAAAGATGCGACCATCCGGTGCGGCCAGCCCGTTGACCGGCTCTATCTCGTAGATGTGGACGCGAATCCGGTCCAGATCCAGCGCCGCCGCCATCTGATCGCACATCTGCCGCAACATCGGGTCAGCCAGTTCGGTCGATTGTGCATCAAGTTCGCGCGCTGTGCGCCACACGGAAAAGCGGTACATGACCAGCCCATACACGAGGGCCAGAAGGATGGGCATAAACTTGATCATGCAGCAGATATGGGGGCGTTTTGCGTCGACGGCAAGCGCGTCTGTGCGTCCCACCGGACGGGTACTGTCAGGGGGCCGCGAAACGCCCAGCCAGCAAAGCGGACATCCGATGTAAGCCGCAAATTCGGCAACTGCTCGAACAGCATGGGTAGGGCGTGATCCGCGATCAAGCTGCGCGATGCGGCAGCGCCTGCGCAGAAATGGGGCCCCGCGCCGAACGGGATGGCGGGACCGGTGTCGCGGGTCAGATCGAACCGGTCCGGATCGGCGAAATGCGCCGCGTCCCGACAGGCCGACCCAAACATGAAAAAGATCAGATCATCCTGTTCGAATTCGACGCCGCAAGCGGTATCTGCGCGCGCAACCCGGCGCGGCGACATCCCGATCGGCGCGACAAGGCGCACATATTCGTCAAAGGCATTCTGCCATGTGGCCGTACCATTCAGGATCATCTGGTACTGGTCGCGATGCGACAGCAGTGCCCAGACAGTGCCTGCAATCGCATCGCGTGGTTCGTTTTGCCCGCCACCGATGATCACCCGCACATTCCCTGCAATCTCGTCCACACTCAGCCCGGCTTGATCGAGGACAGAAATGATGGACATGTCGGGTGCAGCACGCAATTCGGGCAAACGGCGTTTGATCAATTCCATAACCCGTTCGGCATAGGCATAGCCAAGTGCGTCGACCTTCGGGTCGCGCTGGTAATTTGCGGCAGCGTCCAACATGGCCTGACTGGCGGCATCCATCTCCGCGGCTTCCATATTGGTCAGACCTGTCATCAGGCGCAGCGCATCCGCTGATACCGGCATGGCAAAGTCCGTCACCAGGTCGCACTGACCAAGTTCCTTCAACCGGTCAATATGTCCTTGGACGATGTCCTTGAACAGCGGCGCCAGCACGTCCCGCACGGTGCGGGGGCTGAGGGCCGGGAACAGTGCCTTGCGTTCGCGCATGTGCGCCTGGCCGTCCTTGCGCATCATGTTCTCGCCCATGACTTTTGTCAGCAAACCGTTCGGTTGGTGGCTTGAGAACAGGTCGACCCGCTTTTCTTCGCGGAACACGTCATCGCGTCGGGTAAAAAGGGTCGCACCAAGTTCCGGCACAAAGCAAACGGGTGTCTTGTCGCGCATCTGCGCGAGCGTGGGGTAGGGGTTCGCATGAAATGCGGCGGGATCAATGTGAATTGTGGGTGCGGATGACATACCGCATGCTACGCTGACGTTTTGTAACCAAAAAGGGCTAGCGGGTCAGGGCGCGCATACCGCGGCTGAGCCCTTCGAGGGTCATGGGGACCATTGTGTCGACGCCAAAGACTTCCTGGATCATGCTGATCGAATGCGTGTAGGGCCAGTATTTCTCTGGCACCGGGTTGATCCACAGGTTTGACGCCCATTGATCGCGGGCACGGGCCAGCCAGACTTGCCCCGCCTCCTGGTTCCAATGTTCGTTCGCGCCGCCGGGATAGGCAATCTCATACGGGGACATGCTGGCGTCGCCCACAAAGATGCATTTGTAGTCGGGTCCGTAGGTGCGCAGAATGTCATGCGTGGGCGTTTGTGCGTCCCAGCGACGGCGGTTGTCGCGCCAGACGCCTTCGTAGAGACAGTTGTGGAAGTAGAAATGTTCGAGGTGTTTGAACTCGGACTTGGCCGCCGAAAACAACTCTTCCACGATCTTCACGTGCGGGTCCATACTCCCGCCCACGTCAAGAAACAGCAATACCTTTACCGCATTGCGCCGCTCTGGGCGGGTTTTGACGTCAAGATAGCCGTGTTCGGCGGTGGCCCGGATCGTGCCGTTCAGGTCCAGCTCTTCCGCTGCGCCGTCGCGTGCCCAGCGGCGCAGGCGTTTCAGCGCCACCTTGATGTTGCGAGTGCCAAGTTCAACTGTGTCGTCCAAATTCTTGAATTCGCGCTTGTCCCAGACTTTGACGGCACGCTGATGGCGGCTTTCTTTCTGGCCGATGCGCACGCCTTCGGGGTTGTAGCCATAGGCGCCGAAGGGGGACGTGCCGGCGGTGCCCACCCATTTGTTGCCGCCTTGATGGCGACCTTTCTGTTCTTCCAGCCGCTTCTTGAGCGTTTCCATCAGCTTGTCGAAGCCTCCTAACGCCTCGATCTCTTTGCGCTCTTCCTCGGACAGGTGCTTTTCGGCCAGCTTTTCCAACCAATCTTGCGGGATGTCGACGGCCTCCAGCACCTGATCGATGCTGATCTGTTCCAGCCCTTCGAATGCGGCGGCAAACGCGCGGTCGAACTTGTCGATATTGCGTTCGTCCTTCACCATCGCGACGCGGGCGAGGTAATAAAACGCCTCAACATCATATGTCGCCAAACCTGCCTTCATCCCTTCCAGAAAAACGAGAAATTCGCGCAGGCTGACGGGCACGCCGTTCTTTCGCAGGCTTTCAAAGAAGGGCAGGAACATGTCAGCCCCGCATGGCGCGGTCGATGAGAACGGTCGCAATCATGCCGACGATGACAAAAGCCAGCGCGTATCCAGCGGCATATTGGAGGATATCGAGCCGATTACCGTTCCGCTTGCGCGCCGTAAATCCGCCGACCAATGCGCCAAGGATGGCGGCGATGATAACGATCATTTTGCTTGCCTCTCAATGCGTTGGGGCGGCAAGTTCAACCCTTGAGAGGGCTCAGCGACGAAATTTCGCGCAGTTTGGCCCGTACCGCCCAATCCGAGCCGAATCCGTAGCGCGCCCACCCCAGGCTGTCCAGCCTGACGGTGCGTGCTTCGGCGGTGCGGCCCTGCAAATCCAGAGCTTCGGCACGCAGCAGAAGGAGGGTCGAAAGCAGGGCCGCGTTTTCGTTTCGCGCGGCGCGATCAATATGGGGGGCCAGCGTGACCAAGGCGGTGTCCCCATCGCCACGGCTGATGGCGTATGCAGCCAGCTGCGTGGCCACATAGGCGCGGTGCAGGTTTGCGCCAGGCGTAGCGGCATAGAACTGGTCGGCTGCCCGAAAGTGGGACTGGGCGGCACTGGGATCGCTGGACAACAGCAGACGACCATTGGCGTAATGGGCGAACGCCCGACGATGATCGCGCCAACCCATCGCGCGGGCAATCTCCAGCGCGCGATTGGCGGCCTCGCGCCGTTGCGGAATGGTTGCACCCGGCCCCAGCGCGGTCTGCACGGCCTGGCTCCAAGCACGCGGCGTGCGGGTTGCGTATTTGGCGGGCAGGTTTTCCCCGGCCGGATTGATGCGGGCAAAGATCTGCGGCAACCGTTCCGCCACCTGACCACGGGACATGCCCGAGCGCAGTTCCGGCGCGTAATACGCACGAAGCATCAGCATATCAAAGCCGGTCAGAACCGTGTGCACATTGTCGTCATTAAAGACGCTGTCGGGCAGACGGTACAGGTCATTGAGCGGGCCGATGGCTTGTGCCAGTTCCTCGTGCAGACAGTCGCGTACTTCTTGCGGACTGGCATCATTGGGCAGGAAGATGGCAAGTTGCTTTCGGGTGCGCAGGTTGCTCCAGCTGGTGCGTGGCGTGCGGCGGTTGGGTTTGTACTCTGAAATCGTCGTGATGTTCGGAACCACGAAACACGCGGCATGGGGCAGGGCCTTGCGGATCTCCTTGCGCGACACCGCTTCGATGGTGATGTTGGCACGGTTGCCGGGCGCGGCTTCGTAGATGTCAATCTTGGCCTCGGTGCGCAACCGGTGCATCAGGCGGCGCAAATCAGTGCCAAGGGATGCGGGCGGTTGGCCGGTGACGCGGACCGAAATGGGCCCTTCAAACCGGGTGAAAACGGGCAGGTTGCGACCGGATTCCAACTGAAAGCTCAGTTCGATGAAATCGAGGGCCAGATCGTTGTTGGACCGAATGGGCTTGTCCGGGCGCGGCGCACCAAAGGTTTTCATCGGCGGCAAATCGCTGCCAGCCCCGAGTGCGCGGGTGGGTGTGTCACCGGGCGTGACAGGCACGCAGGCGTTGAGCAACAGAACGAAAGGCAGAACAAAACGGCGCATCTGGGTCATCTCCGATCATACTTGATGAAGGGGGTCAGGGTTCCGATGCGATCATATAGCTTGCGGGCTTCTGCGTTGAATTCCTGCGTCAACCAATAGACCGAAGGCGCACCTGCAGTGTCGGCCGCTCCGTACACGGCTTCGATCAGCGCGCGCCCGATCCCGCGACCACGTACAGATGGGTCAGCGTAAAGGTCTTGCAGGTAACAGACGTTTTCGACTTTCCAGCCATGGCGGTGAAACAGGAAATGAGCAAGGCCCACCAGCGTGCCATTCTGTTCCGCAACCAGCCCATTGAAGTCGATTGGGTCATCGCTCAACAGGCGATCAAAATACGTATCAAAAACGTTTTGCGGAAGACTGGTGTTGTAAAAGGCAAGATACGCTGCCCACAGATCATCCCACGCGGGGCGATCCGACGAGATAAGAGGGCGCACAACAAGTGCGTCTGAACCGGTCATTATTACTGCCTGCCTGCCTTTTAGCTTTTTGGATGCGGGCGTTTTCGCCTCTCATCACGGTCAAGGTATGGAGCATTGAAGGCAAAAGAAAGACATTTTATCCACAAGCGCTTCCGGTTCCGGGCCTGCGGTGGAAATGTGGCCGAAAAGACTCGCCTTTCGGCCCGACATTTACGTAAGCGAAATGCGCGTCAGCGCTGGCCCCGCGCCATGAAGGCAAGACGTTCAAACAGGTGCACGTCCTGTTCGTTTTTCAGCAGCGCGCCATGCAGTTTGGGCAGCGCGGATGCGCCATCTGACTTGAGGTCCTCGGCGCTCATATCCTCTGCCAAAAGCAGCTTGAGCCAATCAAGCACTTCGGAGGTGGACGGCTTTTTCTTCAGTCCCTGTTGGTCGCGGATGTCAAAGAATTGGGTCAGCGCGGTGGTCAGCAGACTTTCTTTGATCCCCGGATGGTGCACGGCCACGATCTGCTTCATCGTGTCCATGTCCGGAAAGCGGATGTAGTGGAAGAAACAGCGGCGCAGGAAGGCGTCGGGCAGTTCCTTTTCGTTGTTGGAGGTGATGATGACCACGGGGCGCTGACGGGCCTGGATCGTCTCTCCGGTCTCGTAGACAAAGAACTCCATCTTATCGAGTTCCTGCAACAGGTCATTGGGAAATTCGATGTCGGCCTTGTCGATCTCGTCGATCAGCAGGACCACTTTCTCGTCCGCATCGAAGGCTTCCCACAGCTTGCCCTTCTTGATGTAGTTGGACACGTCATGGACCTTGTCCTCGCCCAATTGGCTGTCGCGCAGGCGGCTGACCGCATCATACTCGTACAGGCCCTGCTGCGCGCGCGTGGTCGACTTGATGTTCCATTCAATCAGGTGCAGACCCAACCCGCGTGCCACTTGCTTGGCCAGTTCGGTCTTGCCGGTGCCCGGCTCCCCCTTCACCAGCAAGGGCCGTTCAAGCGTGACGGCAGCGTTCACCGCAATGGTCAGATCATCGGTGGCGACATAGGCATCTGTGCCTTGGAATTTCATGTGGGTTCATCCTGTTGCGGCAAACTGTTCATCACGCAGCTTTTAGCCAATGTGGTGCGGGAATGGGTAGTGACAATTCCAAATCCCTCGGATAGACGCTGCGGCAGGGAGACGGTCGGGGCAAGCACAGGACCAACTGGGGAGCCGTCATGGCCAACGTCAGTCGCATCGAGGGGAAGCAAATGAAACAGGAAGTGTTCCTGCCGGACGATTACCGTCCCGCAGAAGACGAGCCGTTCATGAACGACCGGCAGGTTGAGTATTTTCGCCGTAAATTGTTGAACTGGAAATCCGAGCTGCTGGCCGGCAGCCGGGATACGATCGAAGGTCTGCAGGACGGGACACGCAACATCCCCGATGTGGCCGACCGCGCGTCCGAAGAAACCGACCGCGCGTTGGAACTGCGCACCCGCGACCGCCAGCGCAAGCTGGTCGCGAAGATCGACAGCGCCCTGCGGCGTATCGACGAAGGTGAGTACGGATACTGCATTGTTACGGGCGAACCGATTTCGCTGAAACGTCTGGATGCGCGTCCGATCGCAACCATGAGCCTTGAGGCGCAAGAACGTCACGAGCGCCGCGAAAAAGTGCACCGCGACGACTGATCCCGTCGCATGTTGGAAGTTGGAAGGGCGCGCTTTGTGGCGCGCCCTTTTTCACGCGGCAGATCGCTGCAGCATGCCAAACAGATCGCGCGGATCGTTGGGGTCGGCCAGCAGGTCCAGCGGGTGAAAGAAGCTTGTGCCTTCGATCTGGTCCCGAACAAAACGCAGGGCCGAGAAATCCTCGATTGCGAACCCGACACTATCGAAGATCGTGATCTGTTTGTCTGATGTGCGTCCCCGCGCCTGGCCTGCAAGGACCTGCCAAATTTCTGTCACCGGGTGGTCGTCCGCAAGCTGCTGAATATCGCCCTCAATCCGCGTCTGTGGGGGATATTCGACAAAAATGTCGCCGCGCTTCAGGATCGCCGGGGCAATTTCCGTTTTGCCCGGACAGTCGCCGCCAATGGCATTGATGTGCACGCCTGCGCCGACCATGTTGTCCGTGAGGATCGTGGCATAGGCTTTGTCCGCTGTGCAGGTGGTCAAAATCTGAGCACCTTCGATTGCCTCCTCGGCCGAGGTGCAGGCTGTAACGCGCAGGCCGGAACCGGCAAGGTTGGCTGCGCATTTGGCCGTGGCGTTGGCGTCAATGTCGTACAATCGCACCTCGCTGATGCCTGCGATGGCCTGCATCGCAATGGATTGGAATTCCGACTGTGCGCCGTTCCCGATCATCGCCATCGTGGTCGCTCCCGCAGGGGCTAGGGTACGGGCCACCAATGCGGACGTGGCCGCCGTGCGCAAAGCGGTCAGCATGGTCATTTCGGTCAGCAGGACCGGATACCCGGTCGTTACGTCCGCAAGCAGGCCAAAGGCGGTTACGGTTTGCAGCCCGTCTGCCGTGTTCTTGGGGTGCCCGTTCACATATTTGAACCCATAGGTTTCGCCGTCTGATGTCGGCATCAGTTCGATCACGCCTTCGGCCGAGTGCGAGGCCACGCGCGGTGTCTTGTCGAACAGGTCCCATCGTTTGAAGTCGTCTTCGATGTAACCCGCAAGGCCGCGCATCATGTCCTGGACACCGACATGGTGGATCAACTGCATCATGTGGTCGACCGAAACAAAGGGCACGAGGGCCTTGTCCGAGGGTTTCATCCCAGTTCCTTTCAATAGGCGCGGGTGGGGCGATCAAAGACGCGGCGGCCAAAGGCCGAGGCGACAAGATCCACCATCAGTTGCGCGGTACGGCCCCGTTCATCCAGAAAGGGGTTCAGTTCCACGATATCCAGTGATGTCATCAGGCGGCTGTCGCAGATCATCTCCATCACCAGGTGCCCTTCGCGGATGGTGGCGCCGCCGGGAACGGTTGTTCCGACCGCTGGCGCCGCCGACGGGTCCAGAAAATCAACGTCAAGCGAGACATGCAGCAAACCGTTTGCAGCAGCGACGCGGTCCAGAAAGGCCGCGAGTGGTTTGGCGATGCCATGTTCGTCGATGTGCCGCATGTCGACGCAGGTTATGTCGGTCAACTCGATGGCCGCCCGTTCTTCTGCATCGACAGAGCGCAGGCCCAACATGGCAATTTGGTCATGGGGGACCGGATTTGTGATTGCCGGAAAGCCGTCGAACCCGTTCCGCCCGGTCACGTAGCCAAGCGGCGTGCCATGCAGGTTGCCTGAAGTGGTCGTAGCCGGTGTGTGATAGTCGGTATGCGCGTCAAGCCAGAGAACAAAAAGCGGACGATCCGCGCGGGCTGCAGCGTTCGCCATCCCGCGCACGGTACCAAGGGCAAGCGCATGATCGCCGCCCATGAAAATCGGAACCATGCCCGCCTCGGTTCCCTCTGCAACGTCAGACAGGGCCTGCGTCCAGGCAATGGTTTCCTGCGGCGCATGCAAATGGCCGCATGCCGTTTCGGCAAAGGGGGCAGGGCGTACATTGCCTTTATCGGCCACGTGGTGGCCAAGATCTGACAGGGCCGTCTCGAGCCCTGCGGTGCGCAGGGCGTCAGGGCCCATCAGGCAGCCTCGGCTTTCTTTGCCGCTATCCATCGGAGCGCCGATCAGGGTGATGGTTTGGGGTGTCATTCCGCGCCTCATGCTTCGTTGCGCCAAAGGTTTGCTCAAATCGTGTCGTAGACAAGTGTAAAGAATGATCGTATCGGAAGTAATTTGTACAATACGGATGTCAGAATGGACGAAACAGACAGCCGATTGATTGCGGCGTTGCGCCATGATGCGCGCGCCTCTCTGTCTGATTTGTCGATCCGGTTGGGTTTATCGCGGACGACGGTGCGGTCCCGGATCGAAAAGCTGCAGATGCGCGGCGATATCTTGGGCTTTACCGTGGTCTTGCGGGCCGATGCGGCGCGGGATCCGGTGCGGGGATTGATGATGATCGGGATCGAAGGGCGCGGAACCGAACGGATCATTCGCCAGCTCAACGGCATGGTCGAAGTGCGGGAAATTCATTCCACGAATGGTCGCTGGGACGTGATTGTCGAGATCGGGACCGAAACGCTCCAACAGTTCGATGAGGTCCTGTTTCGCATCAGACGGCTGGACGGCGTTGTGGCAAGCGAGACGTCGTTGCTGTTGTCTACGCGGAAGTCGGCCTGACCCGCAGGGCCGCGATCCAAAGCGCAGCCAGTATCAAAGAGATCACCATGTTCCAACCTGCCATGGACAGGCCCGCGAATTGCCACGCGATTTCGTCACAGCGGATCAGGGGTGCGGCCATAATCTGGTCGAACAGGGCGTCAGGATCAAGGTTGTTGATGGCACCCGCCGAACAACTGGTCGGACCATCCCACCAGCCTTGTTCGACGCCTACATGA
This sequence comes from uncultured Tateyamaria sp., assembly GCF_947503465.1. Taxonomy (NCBI): domain Bacteria; kingdom Pseudomonadati; phylum Pseudomonadota; class Alphaproteobacteria; order Rhodobacterales; family Roseobacteraceae; genus Tateyamaria; species uncultured Tateyamaria sp. The sequence goes on from NZ_CANNDN010000001.1 coordinate 348,481, forward strand.
TACGCCCCGATACCTGCCGTCGCGAGAGCGGCCAGTGCGCCAAGGGCGATCAGTATCTGGAGCGGGACAAAGAGTGCGACCGCACCAAGGACGATCGCAGCCACATGCGGGTAGCGCTGCCAGATGCACATCTTGCACGGAGCGAGACCGCCCAGATGCTGAAAGGCAAACGCACCAAGCAATAGCGCGGCAGAGCCGCCCGCCGCCAAAATCACCCATCGCGCCTGTGTCATAGCGCCCCCACGGCAAGGAACCCGGCCACGAGGATCATTACAAACAGGATGAACATCAAGCCAAGCCGGCGTTCAATGAAATCACGAATAGGTGCGCCAAACTTCCAAAGCAGCACTGCGACAATGAAAAAGCGCAGGCCCCGGGCCAGGATGGACGTGGCGATGAACGTGGCCAGCGGCATTCCGGTCCAACCAGACATGATCGTGATGACCTTGTATGGAAACGGCGTGATCCCTGCCGTCAGCACCGCCCAAAAGCCGAAATCGTTGAAGCGCGCGTTGAAGGCCTGCATCGCGTCGGCCTTTCCCAGGCTTGCAAGAATCGGCTGACCCAGCGTTTCAAATGCCAGTGCGCCGATGGCATAGCCCAGCAAGCCGCCGAGCACGGACGCAACCAGGCAAGTTCCGGCAATCAGCCAAGCTCGTTGCGGAGCGGCCAAGATCATGGGGATCATCAAAACGTCCGGCGGGATCGGAAAGACCGAGCTTTCGATAAAAGAGACAAAGGCCAGCACCCAAAGTGCTTTGGGGTGGTTCGCCCAGCCCATGGTCCAGTCGTAAAGCCCACGTAACATGCGATGCGGCAGACCACGGGGACGGGACAAGGTCAAGTCGCTTTGCGCTTGCCCCGCTCGTTGCGTTTCGCTATCCGAAAGCCCTGAGGCCCAAGTGGCGGAATGGTAGACGCAGGGGATTCAAAATCCCCCGCCTTTGCGGGCGTGCCGGTTCGAGTCCGGCCTTGGGTACCAGCCTCATTCAACTGCGCGAAACTGGCGTCCGGTGGCGGCGTCACATTGTGCTGCAGCGGACGCTTCTGTTCCCTCTGACGCGCTTTAGAGACATGGGCCGCATTCCGCCTGAAACGATTCGGTGAAAGTGACCCGGCTTGTCTGTTTTCTGGCACTATTGAACCAATTCCTTCAGAATTGATCCCAGTTCGTGAACGTATGTTTTTCGGAAAATGGCAAAATCCGGGCGAACTCACATCCGGTCGATTGTTTCAAAACGAAAACCCGACGTTGAATCGCGTCATGCGCTAATTTCCGCCTAAACCCTTGTGGTGCAGTCATTTCGGCGCATTCTTGCGCATGCGGTCGGGTATGGAGGCAACAAAAATGCAACCGGAGATAGAACAATTGTTTACATCTTCGCGTCCAAACGGGGCAGTCTGACACCAAAGCCGACACTTTTCGGACATTTTTCCCTTTTTTTGCATCAAACGGGACCGTAAGAACATTCCTGCCCAACTGGGGGGCGATGTCTAAAGGTCACGGGGGCGACCGCACAGAACGCACTGAACGAAGTGCGGAGAATGTGTGCTCGCTGCGTTGCTCTGCAACGGCTGATGCATGTGTGTGTCGGGTCTGTCCCGCTGCGCGTGCGCGTGGGCCTACACTTTCCCTCAATTGTTCAGGCGTGCGTGTCGGTCGCCCAGTTGTCTGCCGCATTGCTTCGTCTTGGGTGTGAGTGAGTGAATGATGGAGACGTATCCATGTGCCAGCTGAAGCACAATTTGGCGCCGAACAAGCCAACGCCGAGACGTGTTGTCTCGGGACAATCCGCGCCCGTGTCCATTGTTCACTCAGAAATCGTTCCGGTCGCGTTGCGTGCTGCGCGCAACCCCGCCTAGGAGTCCAAGCCCATGACCAAGTTTATCGATTTTAACAACCTCGCCGCAGGCACGGTTGTCGACAACGAGTTTTCCGCCCAGGGCGTGACCATTTCCGCACAAGGCGGGTCCAATCAGGCGATGATCTTTGACACGGCCCATCCGACCGGTGGCGACAACGATCTGGAAACCAGCAACCTGAACGGTGCCCTGATCATCTCCGAGGACGGAGACAGCAGCGACCCGGATGACAACGGCAGCGGGGGCCGGATCAATTTTGATTTTGACGACCCGTCGTCGATCAACCGTCTGACCTTCCTGGACATCGAAGAAGGTGCGCGCGTCTGGTTCTACGATGCGGAAGGGCACCTGATCGAATCGGTGGACGTGCATGCCACGGACAACAACGGCCAATCCATTGTTGATTTCGACGTGGACGGTGTGTCGCGTATGCAGGTGCAGCTGCACGGTTCCGGGGCCATTGATAACCTCGTGTTTGACACGACAGGTGACGGTGTGGTCGAGGGTGACAATGACGGCAACCTGATCGACGGCAACTTTGACGGTGACCCCGAAGGCGACAAGATCGACGCGGGCGACGCGTTGCTGCCAGGCGAAGCCCCCAACGACGACATCGTCGACGCCCTGGGCGGCAACGACACCATCATATCGGGCGACGGCGACGATGATGTCTATGCCGGCTCCGGTTCCGATACGGTCGAAGGCGGCGCAGGCAATGACCTGATTTTTGGCGACAGCAACTACAGCGGGCCGGGCGCGGGTGTCTCCGAGCGCGAAGTGTTCGAGTGGGAAAAATCGCCCTTTGGCGACGGCAACCACCTGGGCAACTTCACCCAGGACACCGGCAATGTGAACGTGTCGTTCACCATCCTGAACCAGTCGGGTGCGTCGCGGACCATTCAGTCTAACGATGACCAGAATGTCGCCAACATCGATGGCGACGGTAATAGGGTCGACGACAACAGCTCGCTTGACAACGTGTTGAACGGAAATGGAAATTCGGCCGAGTACCAACTGTCCTTCTCGGACGCTGTCGAAGACGTGTCGTTCCGCATCAACGACATTGATGGTGACGGCGTGGTGCGTGTGCGGGCCTTTGACGAGGCGGGCAATGCAATTGTCGTGAACCTTGAAGGTGGCAGCGAACTGACCCTGTTCGACACCGATGGTGTGGCGGGCAATGACACCGCAGATAGCAATGGCGGATATCTGGCAGACACGTCCGACGAATACTCGCTTCTGGTCAGCATTCCGGGGCCCGTGGCGCGCATTGTCATCGAACATGATCAGGATGGCGGCAACAACTCCGGCATCAACATCACGGATGTCTATTTTGATGCGCCCATCGCGGATATTGGTCCCGATGGCAATGATCTGCTCGAGGGCGGCGACGGCGACGATACCATCTTTGGCGAAGGTGGCGACGACACGTTGCGCGGTGAAGACGACGATGACAGCCTTGTCGGTGGTGACGGCAACGATCGCCTTGAAGGGGGACGTGGAAATGACCTGCTGGATGGTGGCGATGGTCGCGATTTCCTGATTGGTGGGTCGGGCGACGACACTGCCCTGGGCGGTGAAGGCAACGACGAAATCTGGATGGGTTCGGGCAATGACTCGGTCGATGGCGGGGACGACAACGATTGGATCCACGGCCAGACCGGCAATGACACGCTGAACGGCGACGACGGCGACGACATGGTCTTCGGGGAAGAAGGCGATGACGTCCTGACGGGCGGTGCGGGTGCCGACACGTTGAGCGGCGGAGACGACGCCGACACCATCTTTGGCGGCGCAGGCGACGTGGTGGACGGTGGGGCCGGGGGCTTCAGCACAAACCCGGCCAACAACACCGACCTCGACGTTCTGGACCTAACCGGCCAGGGTCCGTTCTTCCTTGATAACGTGACACCCGATAGCAACGGCAACGGCATCAACGGCACGGTTGTGTTCGTGGACGGCGCGGGCAACCCCAACGGTTTGACCCTGACCTTCACCGAGATCGAAGAGGTCATCGGCGACGAGATCAACCGCGGTCCCGACGCGGTGGATGACACCGCCACTGTCGATGAAGACGGCAGCGTGGACATCGACGTTCTTGGCAACGACACGGACCCTGACAGCGACCCGCTGCGCGTGACCGAGGCCACATCGCCCGATGGCGACGTGACCATCAACCCCGATGGCACGCTGACATTCGAGCCGAACGAGAATTTCAACGGCCCGACAACCATCACCTACACCATCACCGACGATCAGGGCGGTTTCGACACCGCGACAGTCAATGTGACCGTGAACCCGGTCAACGACGATCCGGTCGCGGTTGACGACACGGCGACAGTGAACGAGGACGGTTCGGTGGATATCCCCGTGCTGGACAACGACACGGATGTGGATGGCGATACACTGCGTGTGTCCGAGGCGACCTCGCCCGACGGTGACGTGACCATCAATCCCGATGGGACCATCACATTCGAGCCTGCTGACAACTTCACCGGTCCGACGACCATCACATATACCGTGGTGGACGATCAGGGTGGCGAAGACACGGGCACCGTCAACGTAACCGTGACTCCCATCAACGACGGCCCGGTTGCCAATGACGACACCGCAACGGTGGACGAAGACGGCAGCGTCGACATTCCGGTTCTGGACAATGACACGGATCTCGATGGTGACGATCTGCGCGTGACCGACGCCACGTCGCCGGACGGAGATGTGACCATCAACCCCGATGGCACGCTGACATTCGAGCCGAACGAGAATTTCAACGGCCCGACCACGATCACGTATACGATCACGGACGACAATGGCGGCACGGACACCGGAACGGTCAATGTGACGGTGAACCCTGTGAACGACGCGCCTGACGCCGTCAACGATGCAATCACCACCGACGAAGATACGCCTGTCACAATCGACGCACTGGACAACGACACGGATGTGGACGGCGACGCGCTGACCATCACCGGTGCTTCCGTCCCGGCAGAGCAGGGCACGGTCGAGATTGTCGACAATGAGCTGCTGTTCACGCCCGCGCCGAACTTCAACGGCGAGGCGACCATTTCCTATTCGATCGAGGACGGGAATGGCGGCACGGACACGGCAGATGTCGTGGTCACCGTGACGCCGGTCAATGATGACCCGGTGGCCGTGAATGATCTGGCCGAGACGATGGAAGACGAGGCCGTTGTCATCGACCTGATCGACAATGACACGGATGTGGATGGCGACGATCTGACCATCGGCACTGTGACCGTGGATCCGTCCGAGGGCACCGTGGTCGACAATGGTGATGGTACTGTCACCTTCACACCTGCGCCGAACTTCAACGGCACGGCGACCATCGACTATACGGTGATCGACGGGCAGGGCGGCGAAGATGATGGCCAGGCCATCGTCAACGTCGGAGCGGTCAACGATGGCCCCACCGCCAACGACGACTCTGCAACCACGGACGAGGATACGCCGGTCACCATCGACGTTGTCGGCAACGACACGGATCCAGATGGTGACACGCTGACCATCACCGGCGCTTCCGTCCCGGCCGAGCAAGGCACGGTCGAGATCGTCGGCAATGAGCTGCTGTTCACCCCGGCGGAAAACTTCAACGGTGATGCGACCATTACCTACTCGATCACCGATGGAAACGGTGGCACGGACACCGCCGAGGTGGCCGTGACAGTGAACCCGGTCAACGATGATCCGGTTGCGGTCGATGATATCGAGACCACGGACGAGGACGTGCCGGTTGTCGTGGACCTGCTGGGCAATGACACCGACGTGGATGGAGATGAGCTGAGCATCGGGTCGCTGGATGTCGATCCGGCCCAAGGCTCTGTCGTGGACAATGGCGACGGTACGGTCACTTTCACGCCTGCGCCGAACTTCAACGGTCCGGCCACGATCACCTACACCGTGATCGACGGCAATGGTGGTGAGGACACCGGCGAAGCGGTTGTGTCTGTGGGCGCGGTCAATGACGGCCCCGTTGCCAATGGCGATACGGCAACTACTGACGAAGACACGCCTATCACCGTCGATGTGCTTGGCAACGACACGGACGATGACGGCGACGATCTGATGATCACCTCGGCCACGGTGCCGGCGGATCAGGGCACTGTTGAGATCGTGGACAATGAATTGTTGTTTACACCTGCCGAAAATTTCAACGGCGAGGCGACCGTCACCTACACCATCACGGATGGCAATGGCGGCAATGACGTGGCGGATCTGGTGGTCACGGTGAATCCGGTGAACGACGCACCCGATGCGGTGGATGATGCGGACACAACGCCCTTCAACACGCCCATCACCATTCCCGTTCTCGACAACGACACGGATGTGGATGGGGATACCCTGCGTGTGACCGAAGCGACCTCGCCCAATGGCGATGTCGACATAAACCCGGACGGCACAATCACCTTTACGCCCACAGACGGGTTCGAAGGCGATGCGATCATCGATTACACCATCACGGACGACCAGGGCGGCTTTGACAGCGCGCAGGTCACTGTGACGGTGGAAGAGAACCCGCTGGATGGGATTGTTGAGGGCACCGACGAAGGTGACCTGATCGACGAAGATTACACCGGTGACCCCGAAGGCGACATGGTCGACAACGGCGACAACATCTTCTCGGACGATCCGGAAGACGAAGATGACGACATCATCGAAGCGGGCGGTGGCGATGACACCATCATCGCGGGCCAGGGTGACGACAGTGTTGACGGCGGCGAAGGCAACGACCTGATCGATACCGGAAACGGTGATCTGGCGCCCGATCTCGGCTTCCCCAACGACGATGGCACGCCTGTTCCGGGCTTCCCGTTCGGCTTTCCTGCCGATGACGACCCGAACAACGACCTCGACTTTGTCGATGGTGGTGCGGGTGACGACACAATCAGCACCGGCGACGACGCTGACACCATCATCGGTGGCGACGGCAATGACGTTATCGACGGCGGGATCGACGACGACATCATTGATGGCGACGACTCCAATGATTCGACTGCGGGCGGCGCAGACCGTATCGTGGGTGGCGAAGGCAACGACCTGATTGATGGCGGTGTAGGTGACGACACCATATTCGCCGGCAACGATCCCGATCTGGGCCTTGACCAGCTGAACATTGAAGACGACGGCTCGAACCCGATCTTTCCGGGCGATCCGCGCCCCGACAACGGCATGGACACCGTGTTCGGTGGCGAAGGCAACGACCTGATCTTCGGCGCGGACGACGATGACGAGCTGTATGGCGGCACCGGCAACGACACCATCGACGGTGAGATCGACGAAGACTTCATCGACGGTGGCGAGGGCGATGACAGCCTGCTGGGTGGTCAAGGCAACGACACGATCGAAGGTGGGGTCGGCAATGACTTCATCGATGGTGGACTGCAGGCTGACACGTTGAACGGCGGGGAAGGCAACGACACCATCCTGGGTGACAATGGCGCCGACCTGATCAACGGCGGTGAGGGCGATGACCTGATCGACGGTGGCACCGGCGACGACACGCTGAACGGTGACGGTGGCAACGATTCCATCATCGGCTCGACCGGTGACGATGTCATCGACGGTGGCGACGGCAACGACACGATTGACGGTGGCAATGGTGGTCAGGACATCATGTCCGGCGGCGCCGATCGCGACCTGTTCATCAATGTCGATGCGGGCGAGACGGTCGACGGTGGCGGCGAAGGCGATGACTTCGACACTCTTGATCTGCGCGACTCTGCACCGAACAACGGCTCGCTTCAGGTGACGTTCACCAACCCGGATGACAACGGCAACGGCTTTGACGGCTTTGTCACCTATTTCGATGCAAACGGCGATCCCACCGGAACGCTGACCTTCACCGACATCGAAGAGGTGATCCCCTGCTTTACCCCCGGCACCATGATCGCGACCCCGATGGGCGAGCGTCGGGTGGAGGATCTGAAGGTGGGCGACCGCGTCATCACCCGGGACAACGGGATTCAGGAAATCCGCTGGGTCGGTCAGCGCGCCATGTCTGGCGAAGAATTGGCCCGCGCGGAACACCTGCGTCCGGTTCTGATCCAGAAGGGCGCCCTCGGCAACGGCTTGCCAGAGCGTGACATGCTTGTTTCGCCCCAGCACCGCGTGTTGATGGCCAGCGACAAGACCGCGCTGTACTTCGACGAAAGCGAAGTGCTGGTGGCGGCCAAGCACCTGACGGACATGGATGGCATCGACGTGGTGGAGGTGTCCGGCACGACCTATATCCACGTGATGTTCAACCAGCACGAAGTGATCCTGTCGGACGGGGCCTGGACCGAAAGCTTCCAGCCGGGCGACATGACACTGGGTGCCATGGGTGACGCGCAACGCACTGAAATCCTGGAGCTGTTCCCCGAGTTGGAAACGGCAGATGGCATCGACGCCTACACGTCGGCCCGTCGCAGCCTGAAAAAGCACGAAGCGCGCCTGCTCACGCAGTAAGCGCTTCGCGCCAGACCGACAGGTTTATGCAGCTTCCCCGCGGTCGATTCGTGGGGACGCATCAAACGGGGCAGGGGGCTGCACCCGTTTTTTGTGTTCAATGTGCGCGCTTGTGCAGGATTGTTTCGCTTACGCCCCCGTATGGTGCTGCATTGCGGCATCTTTGTGCACCAAATGAGGCGGGGTTTACCAATCGTCGGTTTTTCCCCCTGAATTTCAATCGAAGTTGAATTAAACCCTGACTTCGGGTGTTGGGTCTGTGGGGGCAGGTCCGTGCCCCTCTCAGTATGAGTGCGCAAAAAGGGTTGCTGCCATGGCCGTTATCAACGGAACGTCGAACAACGACACCCTGCAAGGGACGAACGAAGACGATACGATTCAGGCGTTCAACGGCCAGGATCTGGTATCGGGCGACGGCGGCGACGACAGTATTCTGGGCGGCGGCGGAAATGACACGCTGTTTGGTGATGTGGGCGACGGCACAGCGCCGGGAAATGACGCATCGCCGCTGGTCATCGACATCAACAATCTGGTGACCCCAAACACGGGCAACGTGAACGCGGGCGCATCTGCCGTCTACAAGAACGTGGCCCAGCTTGAGGATGGCACCCAGGTATCGGCGCGGCTTGTTCTCGTGTCCAAGTCCGACAGCCGTTTGACGGTCGACTTGAACGGCGGTGACGGGTTTGAAATCCTGATGAACGGGCGCGGCAACGGCGACACGGCTGATTTCCGTATGGAATTCTTCATTCCAGACACGCCGAATGCGACGACGGGCACGCCAGTCGCTTTGAATTCGACAGCGACGATCAACGACCTTGATCGCAACAGTCCCGGCGATCAGGAAGCCGTCACAATAAACGCAAGCAGCTTCAGTGCCTTTGCCGTATCGGACGATTCCGTTCTGAACGTGATCGAAGCCGGTGGGCAGGTCACGGCAGAGGGTCGTGGCGATAACGACCCGGACGACCAAGAGGCGTGGTTTTCGGCCTCGTTCGAGAACCGGACATTTATTGAGTTCACGCTGGAATCCCGGTCGTCCAACTCTGGCTTTTCCTTCTCGGGGGACCTGATCGATGACGCGGTGGTCACGCCGATTGAAGCGGGTGATGACACGATCGAAGGTGGCAGCGGCCAGGATGTGATCTTTGGTCAGGGCGGTGATGACAGCCTGTTGGGCGAACAGGGCGATGACGACATCGACGGCGGCGAAGGCAATGATGTTCTGGATGGCGGCCAAGGGCAGGATGAACTGATTGGCGGTGCCGGCAACGACACATTGATCGGGGGTACGGGCGACGACACATTGCTGGGCGGTGCAGGTGAAGACCTGATCACGTTGGGCCCCGACAACGATCAGGCCCAGGGCGGCACCGGATCCGACCGCTTTATCTTTGATGGGTTGGGTAATCACAACATCATCGGTGGCGAAGACGCGGACGGGCTGGACATTGATGTTCTGGACCTGACCGGCGTGCGCGCCAATGTGATCCCGGATGGCCCCAACTCAGAATCCGGCACGGTCGAGTTGCTGGATGATAACGGGAACGTGGCGCGCCGCGTGACCTATGAAGAGATTGAACAGATCATCATCTGTTTCACCCCCGGCACGCGCATTGCAACGCCGAAGGGTGAAATTGCGGTCGAACAGCTGCAGGCCGAGGACAAGGTATTCACGCGCGACAATGGCGCGCAGACCCTTCGCTGGGTCGGGCGCCGTGACCTGACACCGGATGAAATGCGCGGCAATGACAGTTTTCAACCGGTGCTGATCCGACAGGGCGCGCTTGGCAAAGGCTTGCCCGAGCGGGACATGCTGGTGTCGCCACAACACCGGATGCTCGTGAACTCGGATCTGGCCGAGGTCATGTTCGAAGAGCGTGAAGTCCTGATTGCGGCCAAACATCTCACAGGCCTTGATGGGGTCGATCAAGTAAAAACGGGCGCGGTCAGTTATCTGCACCTGATGTTTGATCAGCACGAGGTTGTGCTGGCGGACGGCGCATGGTCAGAAAGCTTCCAGCCCGGCGATCATTCCCTGCGCGGTATCGGCGGGGACCAACGTGCCGAGGTGCTGACCTTGTTCCCGGAACTCGACACGCTCGCGGGGCTCGACAGCTACGGGGCCGCCCGGGTGTCCTTGAAACGGCACGAAGCGGAAATTCTGGTCGATCGTCTTAAATAGCCTGACGGGCCGCCCGCCAGGCGGCCCAGTCTTCCGGCGTGTCAAGGTCGAGGCGGGCACGATTGCCCGGCAAAGGAACCAAGTGTACGCGGTCTTCGGCGGCGTGAACCACGGACCGTCCGCCATCATCCCCCTTCAATGCCAGGAGACGTGAAAAAAGGGTCTGGTCAAAAATGATCGGATGCCCCCCGCGTCCGTCTTGTGTGCCGCCGCGCCAGATCAAAGCATCGGGATGGGTGCGTACCGCACCCATGACCGCGCGCAGGTCATCGGCCGTGAGATCGGGCAAATCCCCCAGCAGCAACATGGCCTTGTCTACATCCGGTCCCAACGTGCCGAAAACCCTGCGCAGGCTGGCGCCCATCCCTTCATCCGCATCCGGAACGGGTACAGGCAGCGCAGCTGTGTCCGCGACAATTGCGTGCCGCGGATGAGGGGCGGGAGGAAGCGCAACACGGACATCGTCGCTGAGCCTCTGCGCGTTCGCAATTTGACGGGCCAATAGCGGTAGGCCGTCCACCTCTTCGGTCAGCTTGTCCCGCCCCCGCATGCGGGACGATGCACCTGCGGCAAGTATGAGGATCGGGATCATGGTTGGACATTAGGCGCGCGGATCTGCTGCCGCAACAAGACCTCGCAAACGAACGACGACAAAATAAGGGCGGGTGGCCGCCCCAGGATTTCTTGAAACAGGCAAGGATGGACTATCCGCGCATGCGTGCACCGTCCGGGTCGAAAAGCGGCGTTGTCGCAAGTGTTGCGCTTCGCATCTGGCCGAGGATTTCGATTTGAACCTGACATCCTTCCACAATCCTGTTTGTCGGCAGGAAGCCAAGCGCAACCGAAGTCTGTGTGTGATGGGAGTAGCCGCCAGACGTGCAGAATCCGACAACGGCGCCATCCATCCAAATGGGTTCGTACCCATGCACATCTGCGTCATCGGCATCGACAGTGAAGGCGCAGAGTTTTCTGTCAGTGCCGTTCGTCCGATCAGCTTCGGCGGCGGCGCGACCGATGAAGTCGGTGTTCTTTTTCCACGATATGAACCGGTCGAGCCCGGTTTCAGCGGCGGTGTAGTCCGGCGAGAACTCGCTGAGCCAGGAGCCGAAGAATTTGTCGAGGCGCAATGACATCATGGCGCGCATCCCAAAAGGCGTGATCTCATGCGCTTGCCCAGCCTCCCACAGCGTCCACCACAATTGACGTTGCGCCATGGGGTCACAGTAGATCTCGTATCCCAGATCGCCGGTGTAACTGACCCGCTGCACGATGCAGTCCGTCATGCCGACCGTCAGCGTGCGCACATCGAGAAAGGCCATGTCCACGATGTCGTGTCGGGTGCAGGACTGCAACACTTCACGGGCTCTTGGCCCAGCCAATTGAAAGCCGTTTCGTTTGTCGCTGATGTTTTCGACGGTCACGCCATCTTCTGCGTGGACCATGAAATGGCGCATGTGGACCGATTGGGCGCCATAGCTGGCCGTCAGTTGGAATTCGTGTTCGCCGAGGCACGACATGGTAAAGTCACCGATCAGGCGGCCCTTGGGGCTGAGCATCGGGGTCAACGAAACGCGTCCCGGTTTGGGCACGCGACCCGCCATGATCCGGTCAAGCCACGCACGGGCACCTGCACCGGTGATGCGATATTTGCCGAAATTGTGCACCTCGTTGATGCCGACGCCTGCGCGGACGGCCTTGACCTCGCGCGCGGTTGCGGCAAACGCGTCGGAGCGGCGGAAAGACGGGGTTTCATAGGTCGGTTCGCCATCCCGGGCGAAGTAGTTGGCAACCTCCAGCCCATATTGCTGGCCCCAGACGGCGCCCATATCGGTGAAGATGTCGTACATCGGGGTGGTGCGGTTGGGTCGCGCGGCCGGCAATTCCTCGTTCGGGTAGGCGACCGAGAACCGCTTTTGGTAGTTTTCGATCACTTTCGGGCGCGTGTAGCCGGGGCTGATCCAGTCTCCAAACCGGGCCACATCCATGGCCGTCACATCGCGTTCGCATTCCCCTTCCGTCATCCATTGCGCGAGCATCAGACCCACACCGCCGCCTTGAGAGAAACCCGCCATCACACCGCAGGCAGACCAGTAGTTGCGCCGCCCAGGGACGGGACCCACCAGCGGATTGCCGTCAGGGGCGAAGGTGAAGGGGCCGTGTATGACCGACTTGATCCCGGCAGTTTCCAGGACGGGAAAGCGTTTGTAGGCAAAGTCGATACTGCCTTCGATCTTGTCGAAATCGTCGGGAAGGAGTTCATGGCCGAACGTCCATGGTGTGCCATCGACAGCCCAGGGGCGACAGGGTTGCTCGTAAAAGCCGATGCACAGGCCGCGGCCTTCTTGCCTGAGATAACTTTCGCCGGCCGGATCCATGACATGCGGGTGCTCGGTATCGCGGCTGTAGATGTCTGCAATATCGTCGGTGACGATATACTGATGTTCCATCGGGTGGAGCGGCAGGTAGACACCTGCCATGGCGCCCACTTCGCGTGCCCAGAGCCCGCCGGCGTTGACCACGTGTTCGGCGTGGATGGTGCCCTTGTCCGTGACCACGTCCCACGTCCCATCGGCGCGCTGGATGGTGTCGTGTACCATGGTGTGGGTGTGGATCGTGGCGCCCCCCATCCGCGCGGCCTTGGCATAGGCATGTGTGGTCCCCGAGGGATCAAGGTGACCGTCAAGCGGGTCATAGAGTGCACCGATTATGCCATCGGTGTTGGTGATGGGGGCGATTTTTGCAATCTCGTCCGGGCCGACGATTTCGGTTTCAAGCCCCATGAACCGATGTTTGGCCCGTTCGGCGAGCAGCATGTCAAACCGGTCCTGATTGTCGGCCAATGTGATCCCGCCCACATGATGTAGACCACAGGACATTCCGGTGATCTCTTCCAGCTCTTTGTACAGCTTGATGGTATAGCCTTGGAGGGCGGCCATGTTGGTGTCGCCGTTGAGCGTGTGAAACCCGCCTGCGGCATGCCATGTGCTGCCGGATGTGAGTTCCGAGCGTTCGATCAGCATGACGTCTGACCAGCCCAGCTTGGTCAGGTGGTAAAGAACAGAACATCCGACGACACCGCCGCCAATCACTGCGACACGGGTGGTGGTTTTCATGGATTTGACCTTTGCTTTCAGGTGGCCGACCGGCCCTCCGGGCGAGTTTATTTGGCCAAGTGAAGCTTTGGGTCAGAAGAAAGCGACAGGTGGTGTCGTTTCGGGCCTACAAGGTCGGCTGCTGGGCCTGATGAACCAATTCCGGGAAAAAAGCGCTGGCAAGTTTGCGCTGACAGGCCGTGCGCGTAGCCGCGATCACCCGCGCCATGGGGGCGGTGATGTACGGGGCCGCGTGCCCGTCTTGCAGGGAGCCGAGGCTGTGGGCCGGGTTCATGCCATAGGCGTAGGGGTGCAGCCGCCCCGTCTCATCCACGACAAGAGGAGAAATCAGCGAGCCGGGTTGGCCGATCTTCGCGTTGGCGATGTCGATGCCGGTCAGTGCATCGGTGCCAAAGGCCGTTTCGGGATAAAGCTTGCGGAACGCTTCTGTCAGAAGGAGGAGGCGCAGCATCTGTTCTTCGTTCAATTCGGCGCAATGACCGGGTGTTTCCGTGGCGCGGCCAACAGCCGCCACCGGATGAAACTGGATCTGGGCCGCGCCCGCGTCGCGCAACACGGCGACAAGATCTGGCAATTGCGGCAGGCTTGATCTGGTGACGGCGATCACTGCGCCGGTTTCAACCCCTGCGGCGACAAGCGATTTGAGCCCGGCATGCGCCTTTTCGAATGCACCTTTGCGGCGGCGGATGACATCATGCACGCAGGGCAAACCGTCAAAACTGATCGAAACCGAGTGCAGATACCCGTTGGCTGACAAGCGTTGAACATGGTCGCAATACCAGCCGTTGGTGATGACAGAGACCTGGTAACCTTGCGCCGTCAATCCCGCGCACAGTCCGTCTACGTCGCGGTAAAGCATCGGTTCACCGCCTGACAGGCTGGCCTGGCGATACCCGTGTTGAAACAGGCCAGCTGATCCCGCAAGCAGCGTGTCCAGCGCAAGGTGGTCCCGGGCCATCGGCCCGGAACGCGAGTAGCAATGCGCGCAAGTGAGGTTGCACATCCGTGTCGGATGAATGTGAAGTACGGGTGTGGGTGTATCGCTCATCTTGCGCGCCTTCTTCAGAATTCCTGGCCGACGCGGACGCGCAGCATATCCGGATCCTTGATGCCCCAAGGAAAAATCTCGATCCCGCGGATCTTGCCCACGGCCAGTTCCTCGACATCGCGGATGTCAAAGTCGGCAAGGCCGCCTTCGATCAGCAGATCGATGCAATAGCCGTAAGCACAGATATCGAGCCCGATAGGCTTGAGACGTGTGCGGCTGACGGCGGAGGCGAATTTTTCCAGGCTGGCCTTGGGCAGTTCGGCCTTGGCCAGGTGTTTGGTGACAAGCGAAAGGGCTTCTTTCTCGTCCATGACGGTGTTCCTTTTGAAAATGTGTTTTTTGAAAATGTACGTCAGACAAATGATCCGACTGGTTCAGGGTGCGCGCGATGTTCGGTGCCCGCAATGCGGGAATTCCTGACCTGTCCTGTGGCTGTGGCGCGCGCTGTTGCACCTCAATACGACGCGGGATGTCGCCTATGGACCACCGGGCGCGGCGACATCGGCGCAGGTTGACCTGCAACGAGTCTGCAACGGGAAAGTACCATGCGTACCCACGCACAAGCGGTCGTCATTGGCGGTGGCGTCATCGGATGTTCGATCTTGTACCACCTGACAAAACTGGGGTGGACCGATGTTGTCCTTTTGGAACGGGACGAGTTGACCAGCGGGTCGACATGGCATGCGGCAGCCAACATTCATGGTCTGCATGACAGCACAAACATAAGCCGCATCCAGCACTACACCATGGGTCTTTACAAAGAGTTGGAGCAGGAAACCGGGCAGGGCTGCGGCGTGTTCCAACCGGGGTCGCTGTACCTGGCCCAGACCGAAGCGCGCGAGCATCAATTGCGGCTGCAGGCGGCGAAGGCCAAGCTGTATGGTATGAACTTTCACGAGGTCAGCCGGGATGAGGCCGAGCGGCTGCACCCGTTGGTCGATTATGACGGCATCCGTTGCATCATGTGGGAGCCCGATGGCGGCAATGTCGATCCATCCGGGGTCACCAACGCTTATGCGGCGGGCGCGCGACAGAACGGTGCCGAAATCGTCCGCTTTTGCCCGGTGACGGGCACAGAACAGCAAGCCGATGGCACCTGGATCGTGCGGACGGACAAGGGCGATATCGCCACACCTTGGGTGGTTAACGCGGCGGGGCTTTGGGGACGGGAGGTTGCGGCGCTGGCCGGCATCGCATTGCCGCTGCAACCGACCGAACACCAGTATTTTGTCACAGAAACCATTGCCGAGGTGGCTGCATTGGATCGCCGTTTGCCCTCGGTCGCGGACCGGGATGGCGAGTATTACTTGCGTCAGGAAGGCCAGGGACTGCTGGTGGGCGCCTACGAGAAGGACGTGCGGTTCTGGGCGGAAGATGGCACGCCGCAGGGCTTTGGCCACGAGCTTTTTGCGGACGATCTTGAACGGATCGAGGACAACATGATGCGCGCGATTGACCGCGTGCCTGTTGTGGGCACCGCAGGGATCAAACGGGTGATCAACGGTCCGATGATCTGGTCGCCGGATTCCAATGTTCTGTTTGGACCTGTGCCCGAACTTCAGGGGTATTTCTGCTGTAACGGCATCATCCCGGGCTTTTCGCAATCCGGGGGCATGGGGTTGCTTGCGGCGCAGTGGATCATCGAGGGCGAAACGCAATACGACATGTTTGCCTGGGACATGGCCCGGTTCGGGACATGGGCGGGCAAGACGTTCACCAAGGCACGCGTCGGTGATCAATACGCGCACAGGTTCAAGATCCATTTCCCGGGCGAAGAACGCGTGGCGGGGCGTCCTGTCCGCACACGGCCCGTCCACGACATGCAAGTCGCAATGGGGGCCCGGATGGGGCTTAATTATGGGTGGGAACATCCGCTGTACTTTGCCGATGTCGCCGACACTGCGGGCTTCACGCGCCAGCCCTGGTTTGATGCCGTTGGCACCGAATGCCACATGCTTCGGGACCGTGCCGGGATCATCGATATCTCCAACTTTGCCAAGTATGTATGCAAGGGGCCGGGGGCCGAGGATTGGTTGAACGCTGTCTTTGCCAACCGGATGCCGCGCGTGGTCGGGCGGTCCTGCCTGACCCCGTTGATTGGCAAGCGCGGCGGGATCGCAGGTGATTTCACCGTGACCCGTCTGGCAGAGGATGAATTCTGGATCATCGGCTCTGGCATGGCGGAACGCTATCATACGCGGTTTTTCAAACAGGTTCCGCTGCCCGACGACACAACCTTTGAAAGCAGGACCGAGGACATCTGTGGCTTCAACGTGGCCGGTCCCGAAAGCCGTGCATTGTTGCAGCGAATGACCAACGTGTCCCTCGGAACCGAGGATTTCCCGTTCATGCGATCGCAACGGATAGAGCTGGCAGGCGTCGATGTGCTGGCGTTGCGCGTGTCCTTCACTGGCGATCTGGGGTGGGAACTGCATTGCCGCACCGCAGATCAGCTTCGGCTTTACACGGCGCTGATCGACCATGGCGCCGATATGGGCATCGGCCCCGTGGGCAGCCGCGCGCTGATGAGCTTGCGCGTCGAGAAGGGGTATGGGTCCTGGAGCCGTGAATATAGCCCCGAATACTGGCCACAAGAAGTTGGTTTGGACCGGCTGATCAAACTGGACAAGGCGTTTCTGAACAAGGACGCCGTGGCCGAAGTATTGACGCACGCAAAGCGCGAATCGCTGGTGCTTTTGCATCTGGACGACGCCGATACGGCGGCGTCAGGCGCCGATGCCACGGGCGGAGAACCCATCTTCGACAATGGTGCGGGAATTGGTCGCGTCACGTCGGGCGCGTATGGTTACACGGTCGGAATGAGCCTTGCCCTGGGGTATGTCACGGACGCAAGGCCCGGAGACACAGTCGAGGTGATGGTGCTGGGCCGCCCGCACAAGG
Source organism: uncultured Tateyamaria sp. (assembly GCF_947503465.1). NCBI lineage: Bacteria > Pseudomonadati > Pseudomonadota > Alphaproteobacteria > Rhodobacterales > Roseobacteraceae > Tateyamaria > uncultured Tateyamaria sp. The sequence goes on from NZ_CANNDN010000001.1 coordinate 366,056, forward strand.
CGAAAATATTGGAAAAACCGCCATTCGACCCCGATGGTGTCAGACTGCGTGGGTGATCGGGCAGGTGGTGGACTGGGGTGCGAAAGAACGCTCGAACTGATCGATACAGGCCTGTACTGAAACCGATAACAACATCCTTCCGCACCCCGATTAGGCCTTCCCGAGACGTTTACTCTAATTAGCGTCACATGTTAGATAGAAATCATGTTGGGGAAGGTCTACGACCACGAAGTGCAGGTTTATGTCTCGAATGGCAGCCTGGCACATTTCACGATACGTGAAATGCACGACCTTTACACGTCGTGGCAGATGTGGGTTCTCGTGCTGGTTGGCTTTTTGATCATGGCCACAGGGCATCCTGTGACTTTGCCGCAATTTGACAGTTTTGGGTTGCGCCTGGCGTTCTGGCTGATCGCGTTGCTTGTCTATCTCGTGGTGTCGATGGTGTACGCGCTGGCCAGCTGCCGTATCTGGCGGGCCGTCTTCGGCGGACCTATTCCGCTGATTGTGCTGTCGACCCCGTTGGTTCTGGCATCCACGTATCTCACCGCAGGTGCGTTGACCGTTCTGTTCGAGCCCGGCAAACCACCCTTCGGCAGCATGACCTGGCAGATGAATGTGCGAAACGTGCTGGTCGCCCACGTGTTCGAAACGGTTGCCCTGCTGTGGCTCTTGCCGGCACAGCGTGCGCGCAAAGCCAAGGCAACCGCTGCACGTGTCATCACGTTGGCGGGCAAGAAGGTCTCTCTGGCCGAGGTGGCCCGGGTCAAGGCGGCGGAACACTACCTCGAGATACATACCTCCGACGGGATCGAGATCATGCGCGAGCGTATGGCCACGTTTCTTGATCAGGTGCATGCCGAAGATGGCATTCAGACCCACAGGTCACACTGGGTGGCCCGGCGCACCGCTCAGTCCCTGAACGGATCAAAGCTGACCCTTCAGGATGGCGAGAAGATCCCCGTCGCCCGGGGGCGTCTGGATGACGTCCGTACATGGTTGGACACGCACAACGACGGCGGTGAAATAGCCTGAGGGCCGTTCAGTCCAACGACCGGATGCGCAATGCGGTGATGCGATTGCCGTCTCGCGCAGTCACTTCAAAACGGAAGCCATGAAAGCTGAACACCTGACCGACGGTCGGGATCATCTGCGCTTCGTGAATGACCAACCCGGCAACGGTGTTGGCCTCTTCGTCCGGCAGGTTCCAGTCGGTGGCCCGGTTCAGGTCGCGGATGGTCATAGCGCCATCAATATGGAAATGACCGTCATCTGCCTTCTGGACGGCATGTTCGCTGTCGGGGTCGAATTCGTCGGTGATCTCACCGACAATCTCTTCCAGGATGTCTTCCAGCGTAATCAGCCCCTGCAAGGAACCATATTCGTCGACGACCAGCGCAAAGTGGGTCCGCATCCGCAGGAATTGGCGCATCTGGTCGTCCAACGTCGTCGTTTCCGGCACGAAATAGGGCGGCATGGCCACCTGGCTGATATCAAAGGATTTCAGGGCGGCGGCATCGCCTTCGGGTCCACCGATGACCCGGTACATCGCACGCAGCAGGTCCTTGGCGTGAATGACGCCTATGATGTTTTCCTGTTCGTCCCGGAACACGGGCAGGCGCGTGTGGTTTGACTGAAGACACTGTTCCAGGATGGCCTGAGGGGTATCCTGTGCATTGATCATCTCGATGCCTGACCGGTGCAACATGATCTCTTCGACAGTGCGGTCGCCCAGATCCAGCGCCCCCAGAATGCGGTCGCGGTCCTCTTTTTCCACGACGCCTTCCGAATGGCCCAGCTGCAACGCGCCTGCGATCTCTTCGCGCACCGCCATGATCTGGCTGTCGGGGTCGATCCGCACGCCAAAGACGCGCAACACGCCCCGCACCAGCAAACGCACCGCGGCGACGATGGGGGAAAAAACCAGAACCACCAGCGAAATCGGGCGTGACACCAGCGACGCTGCGGTTTCGGAATTGGTGATGGCATAAGTCTTGGGCAGCACTTCGGCAAAGATCAGTACAAGCAGCGTCATCACAAGCGTGGCTAGGGCCACACCGGATTCGCCAAAGGCCCGCGTAAACAGCGCGGTCGCCAGTGACGTGGCAAGGATGTTCACCAGGTTGTTGCCCAGAAGGACCGACCCAATCAGCCGTTCATTGTCTTCGGTGATCTTCAGCGCCCGTTCGGCGCCGCGTGATCCCTTGTCTGCCTTGGCCCGCAATTTCCCGCGCGAGGCTGCCGTCAGTGCGGTTTCCGAACCGGAGAAGAAGCCGGACAGAACCAGCAGGCCGAGGATGACGGCGCAAGTGATCCAGAACGCCGCGTCCAGCGTCGAAGTGGGGTCGTCCATTCGTGATTTATCCTTTGATCGTGCTTGGGTTATGGGGGGCTGAGGCGATGCAATCAAGGGATAGGGCCAGATGCGCGTACAGGATTTGGGGGTGTTGCAGGGACCTGTGCTGTTCTTTGGCGGTCCATACTCCAACTTGCAGGCCACGCATGCCGTGCTTGATCAAGCGCGGATACGCAACGCCACGCCTGTCTGCACGGGCGACGTTGTCGCGTATTGCGGCCGCCCGGCGGAAACCGTGGCTGCCATCCGCGCGGCCGGGTGCGCGGTTGTCGCAGGCAATTGCGAGGTTCAATTGGCACGTGGGGCCGCCGATTGCGGTTGCGGTTTCGCGGAAGGCACGACATGCGATCTGTTGTCAGTAGGCTGGTTCGGCTATGCCAACCGGCATATCGGACAGGATGATCGCGTCTGGATGAGCACCTTGCCAGCCATCGTGATCTTCACCCATCACGGCGCGCGCTATGCAGTCCTTCATGGCGGCGCAACCGACATCGCGCGTTTTGTATGGTCGACGTCACCCGATACCGTGTTTGCCGAGGAATGGGCCACGGTTGAGGCGATCGTCGGACCGGTGGATCATGTCGTCGCGGGCCATTCCGGCATTCCGTTCCAGCGTGATGTGGGCGCGGGTACATGGATCAATGCGGGCGTGATTGGCATGCCGCCGCATGACGGGTCCAGGACGACCGTATTTGCGACCCTGAACGGCGGCGCGGTGTCTTTTCACCGTTTGACCTATGACGTTGCGACTGCCGTGCGGGACATGGAAGCCGTCGGCCTGACCCAAGGCTACCACAGCGCCCTGTGCAGCGGTTACTGGCCGTCAGAGGACGTGTTACCGCCCGACTTGCGCGTATCCCGCGCCAGCGGGTGATGGTCCAGCACCAGTTGTGTCAACCGTTCGTCCACGACATGGGTGTAAATCTCGGTGGTTGCCACGTCGGCATGGCCCAACATGGTCTGAATGGCCCGCAAATCGGCGCCACCCGCCAATAGATGGGTCGCAAAGGCGTGGCGCAGCGTGTGTGGCGTGACCTTGGACGGGGCCACCCCCGCATGGACGGACAGCGCCTTGATCCGCGCGTAGAACCAGTGCCGTGTCAGGTGTCCGGATGCGCCGCGCGACGGGAAAAGGAACCGGGACAGGGGCGCACCTTCGTTTTCCAATGCCGCCTGCTTGGCATCGCGGACCTCAATCCAGGCCAGTAGCGACGCGCGCGCCGACGGGGACAGCGGCACCATACGTTCCTTGCCGCCTTTTCCCAGGATCAACAGCATCTGTGGATCACCGCGTGCCGACGACACCGGCAGGCTCACCAGTTCGCTCACCCGCATGCCGGTGGCATACAACAGTTCCATCAGGCACGTGTCGCGCAGCCGGTCGTGATCGCCTCGACCATAGGTGCGCGCGGCGGTCAGCAGACGCTCGACCTCGTCTTCATCCAGCGTTTTGGGCAGGCGCTTGTCCTGTCCCGGGCTTACAATCTGGATCGCCGGATTGTCAGCGCGCCAGCCTTCTTCGAAGGCAAAGCGGTAGAGTTGCTTGATCGCGGACAGGCGCCGGGCGCGGGTTGCTTTGGCCAGACCCTGTGCATCGCAATGGATCAGATACGCCTCAATCTGGGCCGTATCTGCGGTGTCAAACCCGGTGCCCCGATCAGACAACCAGGCCCCCGCATCCTTCAAGTCCCGCCCGTAGGCAAGCAGCGTGTTCCGCGCGGCCCCAAGTTCCGCCGCCTGTGCCTCAAGGAAAGTCGAAATCCACCTGTCGCTCATCCCGGACCCTCAAGCAGAAGAACCTGAAGCGCGGTCCGGCGCGCAACATCTTCAAGCCCAAGGGCGCGTAAGGTGGCAAGACCGGTGGCCAGTTGCGTGACATCGCCCGCCGCGCCGTTCTGCGTCAGGTTGATCGTCTCAAGCAAGGCCGCACCGAGGGCGCCGTCCCGGGCCTTGCGCACTATGTCGGGGTCGGCGGGGGCGGTTGAAAACGCGCGCAGGATAGCGCCCTGAACACCGTCCGCGGTCAACCCGTTTGGCACAGTACCCGCAGCGACTGCGGCGTGAACAGGGCGTCTGAGCGCGCGGGCAGGAAAGCTTTCGGCTGCGGTCTCGTAGGCCGGGGACAGCAAAAGAACGTCGAACGCCACATCGGCTGCGGGCCCGCTCAGGACCAATTCGGAAAGGCGATCCGCAAAGAGATTCGCGAAGACGGTTTGCAGGCCAACCTGACCCATCGCGCGCCAGGCGGCGGGCAGGGTTTTGGCAACGGCATCCGGACTGCGGGTGCCAAGCGCCGTGTCGAACCGCTGGATGGCTGCCACCCGGTCCCAAACCCCGCCCGAAGCGGCCGCCTGACGCTGCGTATAAAGACCCAGCAGGCGGTTGTCGCCAAGTGCGCCGCGCCGGGCCAACCGTTCTGCCGCCTCCAATTGTGCCTTCCATCCGGAATTCGGTGACAGGTCCGCGTTGGCGTAGACCACCGGCCAGCCGCGTGTTGGAATGGGCGTGCCGATTGCTTGGAACAGGCGAAACATCAGCGGGTCGGGAGAGGGCGGCACGGGCAGGGGCGCTTCGCCCTCGAACAGCTCTGGATCAAGAAACCGTTCCAACGCCTCCGCAATATCCGGGTCAATAAGCCCAAGGGCGCGCGCCGTGCCCATGATCAGCACCGCGTCATCCCAATTCCCGGCCCGCGCCGCGCAAAACACATCATGTGCCTTGCCGGGGGACAGGCGCGGGGATTGGAGGATCAAGGCACAGGCGCCACCCACATTGCCTGCCACCAACGACAGGTCCATGTAGCGCGACAGGTTTGCCGCCTCGCGGGTGACGCCCATCTGCTCCAACAGCGCCAGCGCCGGGTCAAGCGCGCCATAGCGGGTCAGCACGTCGACCCGCGCCAGGTCAAACGCCATGGCATCGCCTTCGGGTGGATGCGCCTCGGCCAGAAGCAAGGTCATGGTCAGCGCCTGGATCGCGGGCAAGGGGGCATCGGGCAAGGCAGTGATGGCGCGGGTCAGCGTGGCGGCCCTGCTGCCTGTCCAAAGCGTGTCGGGCAAGCCGGTGACATTCGAGGGGGCCAATCCCACGCGTTTCGAGGCGGGATCGGTCAAGGGCCGTACGGTCACTTGTGGCACCGTGCCACTGGGCGCGACATCGGGTTCGTCCGGTGCGGGTTGGACCGCCTCGATGGCGCCTTGCATCTCCAGCCAATCGATCACGCTCAGCGGGGCCGCAGGTGTGTCCTGTCCTTGCGCGGCGACCGCTGCGCCGATCACGGCAAAAAGCGATGAAACAAGGCTATTCCGCATCCAAGGTCACTGGCACACGTGTTTCATCCTGTGGCGGAGAGAAGTTCGCCCCAAAGTACTCACCCACATAGGCATAGCCCACAAGTCCGACAAATCCGATGATCGCTAGAAAGATCAACAGCTTGAATAGACGGATCATGTTTTTGCCTGCCCCAGAATTCTTGGTCGTGGTTCTTTGTTTTGCACAAAGCATATATGGCCTTTTTTGCAAAATCACGTCATTGACAAGCATATGAGCGAAAATCAGCAGGACAGCGTGGTTGGGGCAGGCTTTGCGCTGAAGAAAACCGTGGTCATGGTCGGCATGATGGGCGCGGGCAAGACGGCCGTGGGCCGGGCACTGGCCTTGCGTCTTGGGGTGCCGTTTCTGGACAGCGATGCCGAGATCGAGGCGGCGGCCAACATGACCGTGCCCGAAATCTTTGAGCGCGACGGCGAGCCGTTTTTTCGCGCCAAGGAAACGCAGGTGATCTCGCGTCTTCTGGATGAGGAACGGGGCATTCTGTCCACCGGTGGCGGCGCTTTTCTGGCCAGGGAAAATCGCGCGAACATCACCGCACATGGCGTGTCGGTGTGGCTGAATGCCGACCTTGATCTGCTGTGGCAGCGCGTTCGGCACAAGGACACGCGCCCGTTGCTGCGCACCGCCAATCCACGTGCGACACTTGCGGAAATCTATGCCGCCCGCGTACCCTTGTACGCCATGGCCGATGTTTCCGTGGTGTCCCTGCCGGATCTCAGCATTGATGAAATGGTGGACCGGGTTGTGGCGACACTGCTGACCCAACGCCCGGATGTTCTGGAGAAAACGGATGCGTGAAACCGTCCATGTACCGTTGGGTGACCGCGCCTATGATGTGCTGATCGGGCCCGGCCTTTTGGCGGAATCCGGGGCACTGATCGCACCATTGTTGCCGCGCCCGCGTTTGGCAGTCGTCACTGAAAGCCGAGTGGCTGGCCTGCATCTGGAGGCGCTGCGGGCAGGTCTTGCCGCTGCGGGGATCGAAGCGGTCGCTCTTGAGTTGCCCCCGGGCGAGGCCACCAAGAACTGGGCCCATCTGGGACAGGTGACCGAATGGCTGCTGGATCAAAAGATCGAACGCCGGGACGTTGTGGTGGCTCTGGGCGGCGGCGTCATCGGCGACCTTGTGGGCTTTGCCTGCGCTATCCTGCGCCGTGGTGTGCGCTTTGTGCAGGTGCCCACGTCGTTGCTGGCGCAGGTTGACAGTTCGGTGGGCGGCAAGACCGGGATCAACACGGCGCAGGGCAAGAACCTGGCCGGCGCCTTTCATCAGCCCAGCCTCGTTCTGGCCGACACGGATGTGCTTGGCTCGTTATCCGAGCGTGATTTTCTGGCAGGCTATGGCGAGGTGATGAAATACGGGCTGTTGGGCGATTCCGCGTTCTTTGAGTGGCTCGAACACAATGCCCCCGCCATGGCGTCAGGCGATATGGCCCTGCGGGTTGCCGCCGTGAAACGGTCGGTTGAGATGAAGGCCGAGATCGTGACGCGCGACGAGACAGAGCAGGGGGACCGTGCGCTTCTGAACCTTGGGCACACATTCTGCCATGCGCTTGAGGCCGCAACTGGATATTCGGACCGCCTTTTGCATGGAGAAGGTGTGGCAGTGGGATGCGGGTTGGCGTTTGAGCTGTCATCCCGGTTGGGTCTATGCAGTCAGGAAGCCCCCAGTCGCGTGCGCGCGCATTTGAAAGCGATGGGGATGAAGACCGATATCGCCGACATCCCCGGCGATCTACCGGATGCGGCCGGCCTGCTGGACCTGATGGGGCAGGACAAGAAGGTTGTCGCAGGCACGCTGAATTTTGTCCTTGCACGCGGGATTGGCGACGCCTTTGTCACCTCGGATGTGCCACGCGACGTGGTCATGGGAGTGCTGAAGGACGCGCTGCACGGGCGCTGATACGGCAAGGGAGAATGCGATGACACCGGACAGGCTCAGGGAACTCTACGGCGAACCGCACACGCTGGCCGCTGCCAAGGTTGTTTCGACATTCGATCATCATTGCCGCCAGTTCATTGATCATGCGACGTTTCTGGTGCTGGCAAGTTCGGACGGTCACAACCTTGATGTGTCGCCCAAGGGCGATCCTGCGGGGTTTGTGCAGGTCGACTCCGACACAACGATGCTGATACCGGACCGCCCCGGCAACAACCGGATCGACACTCTGCTGAACATTCTGGCCCATCCGAAAGTCGCGTTATTGTTTATGATCCCTTCGGTCACAGAAACCTTGCGCGTCAATGGCACGGCAGAGATCAGCGACGATCCCGCATTGTGCGACCGGTTCCAGGTGAACGGGCGCAGCCCAAAGACGGTTATACGCGTCACAGCGGATGAGATTTACACCCATTGCGGCAAGGCCCCAATCCGATCTGGCCTATGGACGCCCGATACATGGCCAACCGAACGTCCCGTACCGACCCTGTTCGATATTCTCAAGGATCACACCCGGTTGCCGGTGAAAGATACCAGTCAGAATGCAGTGGACGAGGTTTATTCCAGGTCGATGTACTGAAGCGCGGTTCCTGTAAACGCAAAAGGCCCGCGATATCCTCGCGGGCCTTTTTTCCTGTCTGATGATCCGATCAGAACGGAATTTCGTCGTCCAGATCACGGCTTGGCGCCGGGCTGGGCTGGCTGTTGCCGCCACCGCCGCCATATCCACCGCCCTGGTCGTCATATCCCATCTGGCCACCGCCACCGCCGCCGCCAAAGTTACCACCGCCGCCGCCTTCGCCACGGCCATCCAGCATTGTCAGGGTCGAGGTGTAGGGGCGCAGCACAACTTCGGTCGAATACTTGTCCTGCCCCGACTGGTCCTGCCATTTGCGGGTTTCCAGCTGGCCTTCCAAATACACTTTGGACCCTTTGCGCAGATACTGCTCGGCCACGCGCGCCAGCGGTTCCGAGAAGATGGCGACCGAATGCCACTCGGTGCGTTCCTTGCGTTCGCCCGTGTTGCGGTCTTTCCATGTCTCTGAGGTTGCGATGCGCAGGTTGCACACCTTGCCGCCATTCTGGAACGTGCGCACTTCGGGGTCGCGCCCCAGATTGCCGATCAGAATGACCTTGTTGACGGACCCTGCCATGTTCTTCCCCTCTATCGCTCGCCGGGCTGATTCCATCTCCGGCCTTCGTGTTCTGGCTAGACTACACATGGTTAATGCAGACTTAAATCGCGGAAGGCTGGCAAGTGCGCGAAAAAGCCGTATATTGCGCGGCAGGAAACCGGGACAGTGAGCAAACTGGGGGGTGGGTGACATGCGGGCAGTCTGGGTTGGCGCGATTATCGCGGCCTGCATGGCAAGCGCGAGCGTTGCACAAAGCGTGTCGTCAAAAAGCCGGAATTCGCTTTTCAAGTCGCAAACCAGCGTTCTGGACAGCCGCGCGGCCAAGCAATACACGAACTCGGTCCGGTTGCAGCCACCCAAGGTGGTCACGCCCACCAAATGGGACGCCGAAACCAAACGTTATAACGGCAAGTATCGCGGGCCTTACCTGCGCATGGCACAGGACGCGGCCCGCAAGCACGGGGTACCCGAAGACCTGTTCCTGCGCCTTGTTCAGCAGGAAAGTGGCTGGAACGCCAAGGCGCGGTCACACAAGGGCGCTTACGGGTTGGCCCAGTTGATGCCCGCCACTGCGCGCAGTCTTGGCGTGGACCGCGAAAACCCCGAAGAGAACCTGGAAGGGGGCGCGCGGTATCTCAAGGAACAGTACCGCACCTTCGGCAGTTGGCGCCTCGCACTTGCGGCTTACAACGCGGGCCCAGGCGCGGTGAAGAAATACAACGGCGTGCCGCCCTTCCGCGAGACCCGAAACTACGTCAAGATCATCTGGGGCAGCTGACCACGGCCCAAAGCGCCCTTCGAATGTGCCAATAGCGCCATATTGCTGCCCAGCGGTTCCCGTAACCCGAGTGGAAACACGCGCTAGGGGGCAGACATGAAACCGGGTCAATCCACATTCGAAGAACGCTTGGGGCGGATCAACAGCGGGCGGGCGCAAAACGCAAGCGACGTCGTGGTGCCTCGACAAAGGCTGGTGCACGAAGCCTACAAGGAACGTCGGTTCCACCTTGATATGTTGGTCGCGGGCGGCATTGCAGGCGGCATTGCGGGCATACTCTTTGCCAGCAATATCGGCTTTTTGTTCATCATCACGCTCGACTATCTGACGCTTTATGGCCTGATCCTGGCCGATCTCAAAATCGCGGCCTATATCGGCTCGGTGATTGCCGGTCCGCTGGCCTTCCTGGCAACGCTGATCTTTTCGCGCACGGCGCAACGCGCCTGGCAGTTCTGGACAGCCTATTGCATTGGCGTCTTCGCCGCGAATTTCACGGAATTGCGATACTTCTTCGAAACGGTGGTCGTCCCCGGCTTTTGGCAGTTCATGGAAAACTTCGCCGCCGCAGCCGAGGGTCTTTGATCACTCCGCCGCGATCTTGATGACCGGCTCCATCCGCGCAAGGATGTCATCGGCCAGATGGCATTTGACCTGATGGCCGTCGGCCAGATGACGCACCGGTGGCACCTCTTTCTCGCACAGCCCACCGGGGACCTCCGATTTCCAACGACAGCGGGTCTGGAACGGGCAGCCGGGCGGCGGGTTCATCGCTGACGGGATGTCGCCTTCCAGCACGATATGCTTTTTCTCCACGGAGGTGTCTGCAATGGGCACCGCACTCAGCAACGCCTCCGTATAAGGGTGGTAGGGGGGCGAAAACACCTGTTCGGTTGAGCCCAACTCTACCACATGGCCCAGATACATGACCATGACCCGGTCACTGAGGTAACGCACAATCGACAGGTCGTGAGAGATGAAGAGCAGCGTGGTCTTCTGCTCGCGCTGGATTTCCATCAGCAGGTCCGTCACCGCCGCCTGCACGGACACATCCAGCGCCGATACCGGCTCGTCCGCCACAACAATCCGCGCGTCGCCAGCAAAGGCCCGGGCAATGCCCACCCGTTGCTTCTGCCCGCCGGACAATTGGCGCGGCATACGGTTGGCAAATTCGCGGGGCAGTTTCACGAGGTCCAGCAGCTCCAGCATGCGCTGCCAGCGCTCCGCCTCGTTCTTGCCGATCTTGAAGATCTCCAATGCCCGCACGATCTGTCGGCCCACGGTCATGGACGGGTTCAGCGTATCAAACGGGTTCTGGAACACCATCTGCACATCCGCCACCGTCTGGGTGTCACGCTCTTCGATGGGAATGTCCTGAATGGCCTTGTTGCCCAGCGTGATCGTGCCCTCGGTCGCGGTCTCAAGTCCCATCAGCACCTTGGCAAAGGTGGACTTGCCGCAGCCGGATTCACCCACGATGGCCAGGGTTTCGCTTTCCCTTGCCTCAAAGCTCAGCGTCTCGTTCGCCTTCACGACCTTCTTCTCACCTGAGGAGAACAGGGCAGAGGCAGCCACCTCATAGTATTTCTTCAGGTTGTCCATCTTCAGAACAACATCACCCACAGCGCCCTTTTCCTTCTGCTCGCCCAACGTGATCGGCGCGTTCCAGTCGATCTCCTGGAACCTCAGGCAACGCGTCTCGTGGCTGCCATCGTCATTGGCGGGACACATCGGAATGGCTTTCTTCTCGTTGCACAGCCCTTCTTCGAAGTAGTCGCAGCGCGGGCCAAAGTTGCACCCGGGCGGGCGTTCATGGGGCAGGGGGAAGTTGCCTGGAATGGCCACCAGCGGGCGCGCGTTCTTGTCCGCCCCGGGCAGCGGGATCGACCGGAAAAGCGCCTGGGTATAGGGGTGCTGCATCTCGTCAAACACCTGGCCGATGCTGCCGCGTTCGACCGCTTCGCCCGAATACATCACGCAAATCCGGTCGCAGGTTTCCAGAACCAGGCCAAGATTGTGCGAGATGAACAACATCGAGGTGCCATATTTCTTGCCCAGGTCCTTCACCAGTTCCACCACGGCAGCCTCAACGGTCACGTCCAGCGCAGTTGTCGGCTCATCCAGGATCAAGAGCGACGGTTCGGACATCAACGCCATGGCAATCACGATCCGCTGCTGTTGCCCACCCGACAATTGGTGCGGGAAAGAATTCAGCATCCGCTTGGGGTCGGGCAGCTTCACATCCGTGACCACCTGCAAGGCGCGCTCATAGGCGTCTTTTTCGGACATGCCCTGGTGGATCATCGGCACTTCCATCAGCTGCTTGCCGATCTTCATGGCCGGGTTCAGGGACGCCATCGGCTCCTGATAGATCATCGCAATCTCCGACCCGCGGATGTCGCGCAGCTCTTCGGCGCTCATCTCCTGCAGATCGCGGCCCTTGAACTTGATGGACCCGCCCACGATGCGCCCGTTCTTGCCAAGGTCCTGCATGACGCCAAGGGCGACGGTGGACTTGCCGCAGCCCGACTCGCCCACCAGCCCAACCGCTTCACCGGGTTGCACCGTGACCGAAAAATCCATCACGGCCGGGATTTCCCGCAACCGTGTGAAGAAGGAAATGCTCAGCTTGTCGATCTCGAGGATCGGGCCGTCATAATCCTGTTTCGCCATTTTCATCTCTCCCCGTCAGATCGTGCCCTTTGGGCTTCTTCTGACCAAAAATACGACGGGGGTCCGGGGGCTGGCCCCCGGTCCCTCCGTTTCCATCAGTCCTTCAGGCTTTCTTCGCGCAACCCATCCGCCAGCAGGTTCAACCCCAGAACCAGCGTCAGCAGCGACAGGGCCGGTGCGATGGCCGCATGCGGGTATACCGACAACAGCCGCCGACCGGCGTTGATGGTGGTTCCCCAGTCCGGGCTCTCGCTTTCCAGACCCAGGCCAAAGAAGCCCAATGTGCCCAGAAGAATGGTGGTATAGCCGATGCGTAGGCAGAAATCGACAATCAGCGGGCCACGCGCGTTGGGCAGGATCTCCCATAGCATGATGTACCATGGGCCTTCTCCGCGCGTTTGTGCCGCCGCAACATAGTCCCGGGTCTTGATGTCCAGGGCAAGGCCCCGCACGATCCTGAACACGGTGGGTGCATTCACGAATACGACCGACACGAATACGACAAGGATGCCCGGATCGATGTCGAAAAGGTCGATGAACTCGGGCAGGACGGCCACCTTGGTTCCGCCGTCCGAAATCAGCGACAGGTACACCCACCCCATGAGGCCCAGCACCACGATCAGCAGTGGTGTCCGGAAACTCGGCTGCGTGTAGTAGCGCGAGTTCAAAAGCACCCCGACGAAGATCAGCGGGAAGATGAACAGCACCGTCGCCATGTAGTTCGGAATGCCGGTCGCCACGATCTCGGGCGTGACCAGCAGGTAGAACAGCAAGATGACCGGGAAGGCCAGGATCAGGTTTGCCAGGAACGACAGGATCGTGTCCAGACGACCACCATAATAGCCCGCAGGCAGACCCAGCGTGATGCCGACCATGAAGGCGAACAGCGTGGCCAACGGCGCGATCTGCACCACGACCCAGGCACCCTTAAAAAGACGGCTGAACACGTCGCGGGCCAGATTGTCGCCGCCCAGCAGGTACCAGGCGTATTCACCATCTTCGGCGCCGCGCAGCGGGGTGCCGGGCACCTTGTTCTTCATGCCGGACACCTGGCTCAGGCTTTCATGGGTGGTAATCCAGTCAAAGGTTCCCGCCATCACGCCCGCATACACCCAGAACATCACCAGCGCGAAACCGATCATGCCCACGGTTGAATCGAACAGCTTGCCGTAAAGGCCCAGGCGGCGCTTGTAGGTGATCGACACCGCGAAGGTGATGATCAGCGCAATCCAGACAGGCATCAGTTGCTGGCTCATTCCGCCGATGATCCCGGCGGCCTGTGGTCCGGCAAAGACCCCGACCACGATGTACCCCAGTACAACGGCCAACAGCGCGGCACCGGTCCATTTGGTTGCGGCGCTCGACACGCCATACATGCCGCCCGCCGAACTGAGAGTGCCATCCGGGTTGGTCACAACCCGCTCGCCAGTGGATGCCACGCTCATCACGATCTGCACCAGGACGGCCAGTAGGAACAGTGCCGACAGTACATACAGCACCGGGTCCAAAAATTGCCCCAAAGGGCCGGTCCATGTCAAAGGGTCCATGGGTAAGCCTCCTTAGGAAATGCGAATGCGCGGGTTGAGGAAAATGTAGCCGATATCCGAGATCAGCTGCGTGATCAGAACCACGACGACGGAAACGACAGACACGGCCAAGAGCAACTCGATATCATTGTTGCCCGCCGCCTGCACCAGCAACCAGCCAAAGCCCTTGTAGTTAAACAACGTCTCGACAATCACGACGCCGTTCAACAGCCACGGGATTTGCAACATGATGACCGTGAAGGGCGCAATCAACGCATTGCGCAGCGCGTGTTTCAGAACGATGTTGCCAAAGCTGACGCCTTTCAGGCGCGCCGTTCGAATGTATTGGGCCGTCATCACCTCGGTCATGCTCGCCCGTGTCATCCGCGCGATGTACCCCATGCCGTAAAGGGCGATGGTCAGCACCGGCAGGGTGAAGTTCTCAAAAGTCGCGTTTTCAATGGCCTGCGTGGCCGACCCCTTGAACCATTTGAGCCCGAAGGCGGATGAGGCAAAGACCGCGATAAAAATTACCCCCGACACGTATTCCGGCGTGGCGGTGGTCGCGATCGAGAATGTGGACAACGACCGGTCCAGACCCGACCCCTCGCGCATCCCCGCAAGCACGCCCACGATCAGTGACATCGGCACCATGACCAAAAGGACAAATCCCATCAACTTGCCCGTGGCGCCAAGTCGGGTGGCCACGAGGCTGCTGACATCATCCTTGAACACCAGCGAAAAGCCCCAATCCCCCTGAAGGACACCGCAGAAGGTCGCCCGCTCTTCGACAGGGGCGTTTTCCTCGAAACACTGGCCCGTAACGGTGCCGTCTTCCTTCTCGGTCACCCAGCCGGGTGCGACGCCCAGCCAGCGTCCGTATTTGACGAAGGTGTTGTCGATATATCCCCGGTCGTCCAGCCAGCTTGCCACGGCTTCGTCCGTCATGCGGAAGTTGCCCTGCGTCTTGGCCAGTTTTTCGAGGTTTGGATAGAGATTGGTCAAAAAGAACACGATGAACGTCAGGCACAAGGCCGTCAGCAGCATCACGCCCAATCGTCTGAGTATGAAAAGTCCCATTTATCGCCCCTGTTGGGTGGCTTTGTGGCGGGTGAGTGCCGCCTGTGATGACCGCCGGGCGCGGCTTGTTGTGTTCATGCGCCTCTGACGTGGGCCTGTGCGGGCCTCAAACTGTGATTGATCTGGTCTGGCTACACCGATGCCCCCTTGTGACCGGATGACCCGTCAAGCGGGTCAGGCGCGCGGCACGCCGCTGGCGGCGGCATTCAATCGTGCGCTTTTGCGGTCTTTTGTTGCTCCCTTTCTATATGAGGCAACAGATGTGCACACAGGTCAACGGTGCGGTTTCAAAAATCAGTGCACAATTGCGACATTTGACTGTGCTGTTTGCGACATTGCCCGCGGCGTGGGCAGTGAGCGGGCGGCGGGTCAGCGTGCCGCCTTGCGCAAGGCGGTCGGAGTTTGGCCGGTATGCTGTTGCATGAATCGGGTAAAGTAGGCGGCCGAGCCGAAACCCAGATGTCGGGCGATATCCTGTGCGGGCACGGACGTTTCCAGCAGCGCCACCCGCGCGGCATAAAGAATGCGCTCCGTCAGCAGATCGGCGGCGGTCCGTCCGGTGGCCGCCTTGCAGGCGCGCGTCAGGTGCGTGGCCGTCACCCCCAACACCTCGGCATGTTCCGCCATCGTCAGGCCATCGGCATGATGCAACGCCACGCGCGCGCAAAACCGTCCGCTCAGGCGGGCGGCGGCGTTCATGTCCATTGGCAGATGATCCGGCAGCGCAATCTGGCGGCGCAACCAGACCGACATCAACGCCATATGCGCATCCACGGCATCCTGGGCCAGCGGCCGTCCTTGGGTGGTTTCACGGTGGGCCGCTTCGAATATACCGGTCAACTCGCTGATCGCGTCCACGGCACGCAGACGCAATTGCCGTGGGCCCGTTGGAAGACGAATATCGGTCCCATCGGGGATCAGGGCCATCATGCCGCTGCCCTGGCGGCCCAGTTCCAGTGAAAACAGGGTGCGGGGCGGAATGGTCAGCGCATTGTGCGTGCCAACCCCGCGGCGGGTCCCGTTCAAGAGCAACCGGCCCTGGCCCCGCGTGATCCAGATGATGACATGTTCGGGCCTGTCATGGGCCAGTGCCAGGCGCCAGTCCTGCCCAAGGGTCACTTGGTTCAATGGTTTGATCGCAACAGGGGCAAGAGACATGTCTTTGTCCGGTTTCGACAAGTTCAAAGGGGCCGTATCCACGGCATTGGGCCCATGCGGACAAGATTAGTCAAGTCCGGGACAGATCAGGCGCTGAAATCCGCCACCACTCGGCCATGCGCGCGCGAAACCAGGTGCGCTGCCGCTTGGCATATTGACGGGTGGCGATTGTCGCGCGCTCGACAGCGGTGGCGTGGTCGATCTCCCCGCGCAGCAGGGCCATTGCTTCGGCCACGCCGATGGCGCGACAGGCGGGCAGGGCGGGATCAAACCGGTCCTGCATCGCGCGCGCCTCGTCCAGCGCACCGCCGCGCAGCATCTGATCAAAGCGGGTTTCGATCCGGGGGGTCAGCCAGTCCTTGGGGCTGTCCAGAACCAGACCGGTATACATGCCCCCGGTCAAAACCGGCGGCGCAGTCTGATTTTGCCAATGGGCCAGCGTCTGTCCCGTGGCGGTCTGAACTTCCCAGGCGCGCTGCACCCGGGCACGGTTGGCGGTGTCGATCCGGGCGGCTGTTTCTGCATCAAGGTCGCGCACCAGGGCCTCCAGCGACAGCGTATCGGCATGGGTACGCACATCCATAGGGGTGGCCGGGATGTCGGCCAACCCATCCGTCAGCGCCGCGAAGTAAAGCCCGGTACCACCCACGATGATGGGGCGGTCCCCGCGCAGCAAAGGTTTCACTTCGCGCATCCAATGTCCGGTTGAATAGGGCACGTCATGAGGGACATGACCATAAAGCCTGTGCGGCGCACGCGATTCTTCCTCGGCAGACGGGCGCGCCGTCAAAACCCGCCAACACGCGTAAACCTGGCTTGCATCGGCGTTCACGATCACGCCGCCCTGCGCCTCTGCGATGGCCAGCGCAAGCGACGATTTGCCCGAGGCCGTTGGCCCCGCGATCAATACAGGCAGGTCTCGCGGCAATGTTGCGATCAGGTCGCCGATCATGTCGTGTCGTCCATTGAAAACCAGCCGCTTTTAGGACAGGTTGCGCGCAAATTGAAAGAGCGGGGGCGCACCATGACCGAGAGCGAGACACAAGCCACATTCAATCGGGTCATGCTCAAGATTTCGGGCGAGGCGCTGATGGGCGACCAGGGGTACGGCCTGCATCCGCCAACGGTCGAACGCATCGCGCAAGAGGTCAAGGCGGTTCACGATATGGGCGTCGAAATCTGTATGGTCATCGGCGGCGGCAACGTCTTTCGCGGCTTGCAGGGATCGGCGCAAGGGATGGAGCGGACCACGGCCGACTACATGGGCATGCTGGCAACGGTGATGAATGCGCTTGCCATGCAGTCCGCCCTTGAGGGGCTGGGGGTGTTTACCCGCGTGATCTCCGCCATCACGATGAACGAGGTTGCGGAACCCTATATCCGCCGCCGCGCCGTGCGCCACCTCGAGAAAAAGCGGGTCTGCATCTTTGCCGCGGGCACGGGCAACCCGTACTTCACCACGGACACCGCCGCGACCCTGCGCGCAAACGAGATGTCGTGCGAGGCGATCTTTATGGGCAAGAACGGGGTCGACGGCGTCTATGACAAGGACCCGGCCAAACATGACGACGCCAAACGCTACGACACGGTCACCTATGACGAGGTGCTGGCAAAGCGGCTGGGGGTCATGGACGCCTCTGCCATTGCCCTGGCCCGCGACAACAACCTGCCGCTGATTGTCTTCCCGCTGGACACGGCCGGCGGTTTCAAGGAAATCCTCGAAGGCAAGGGGACGTTCACCCGGGTTCAGGGGTAAGGCGCGCAAAGACGTCAGGCATCTTTCCCGCGGTGTTCCCGCTGATTTTTCCGCTTCTGAATATCCCCATGCGGCCCATGCGCGCCCGTAAACCGCCGCACAGGTACCTGCGATAGTCAGCGCACAGGTCGAAACGTCCCCAAAGCGCGGGCGGTGCAGTGAATAGGAACTGCGCCAGCGGGGTGCAGGACCGTAAAACGTTGAACACCGGCACACCCAGCGCCGTGCCCCAGATCCCGGCGGCCTTGGCCGGAACCTGCCAGCGCGCATTTGCGCGATTCATGTTGTCACCCTTCTTGCCACATTGGACATAGCGGCGCGCGGCAATCGACGCGGCACGGTTGCGCGGCGCACCGATATGAACCTGTACTGCAATGCGGATGCCAGGGGCCAAAAAGGGCGGTATTGTCCCGCAGGCTTGCCAGGGTCATGTCGTCTGCCTTGACCCGGTACACGGGCAACGCGTCGAAAACACCGACAAGGTCCACGCCCTGTTTGGCCCAGGTATTTTCCATCATGTCCTGAACGTCGACCTGTATCCAGGCCAAGGTCCACAAGCTCCACATCCGGGGCGATGTCGTCGCGCTCAAAACACAACATGCAGGCGGCGCCATCGATCAGCGATGACCGTTGCCGGACTCCATAGTTTCTCGATTCGGTCCTTTGCAGTGCAGCAGTGGAGTGCGTTTTCAGTTTGATGCGCTTGCGCACCAAGGGCATGAAAATGATCCCGCACCAAACCCCTCTGGCGTTCCGCCCGCCCGTTGCATTATACCCGAACCAAAGGCGCCCGAATGGGCTTGGACGAACACGGGGAATACGATGTCTGACGACTTCATGCTCGACACTGACGACCTTCAGCGCCGGATGGATGGCGCCATGGCGAACCTCAAGACCGAATTTGCGTCGTTGCGCACGGGCCGCGCGTCGGCATCGATGCTGGAACCGGTGATGGTGGACGCTTACGGCTCGATGACGCCGATCAACCAGGTGGGTACGGTAAACGTGCCCGAGCCGCGTATGGTCACGGTGAATGTCTGGGACAAGGGGCTGGTCGGAAAGGTCGAGAAGGCCATTCGCGAAAGCGGCCTGGGTATCAATCCGCAATTGAATGGCACGATCATCATGCTGCCCATCCCCGAGCTGAACGAAGAACGCCGCCGCGAGCTGGGCAAGGTTGCGGGCAGCTATGCCGAAAACGCCCGCGTCAGCATCCGTAACCTGCGCCGCGACGGCATGGACCAGATCAAAAAGGCCAAGGCCGAGGGCATGTCCGAGGACGATGAAAAGCTGTGGCAGGAAGAAGTGCAGGAAATGACGGACAAATATATCAAGGCCGTCGATACTGCGCTTGAAACAAAACAAGCCGAGATCATGCAGGTTTGATGACCGCACCGGGCCTGTGGCCCGGCAAACGCTCCGGGGGAGCGTTTGGGGAGTTGAAGGGCGGAACTCCGGGGACGGGGCCTTCGCCAGACCATCCGCAAGGACCATACCATCGCAGACGCCTCACATACCGGTCCCCGCCACGTCGCCATCATCATGGATGGCAATGGCCGTTGGGCCACGCAACGGGGCCGTCCGCGCCTCTTCGGACATCACGCAGGCGCACGCCGTGTGCGCGAGATTGTCGAAACCTGTCCCGATATCGGGGTCGAGTATCTGACCATCTTTGCCTTCTCGACAGAGAACTGGAAACGGACCCAGGTCGAGGTGGCCGGGCTCATGAGCCTGTTTCGCCGCTATATCTCAAAGGAAACGCGTGCCCTGAACGAATTTGGCGCGCGGGTGCGCTTTATCGGTGACCGTGTGCGACTGGATGCCAAGCTGATCGCGCTGATGGACGAACTGGAAAGGCTGACGTCGGGCAACACAAGCGTGAACCTCACGATCGCGTTGAACTACGGCGGCCGGGACGAGGTGGCGCGCGCAACCCAACGCCTGGCACGGGACGTCGCAGATGGCAAGCTGCACCCCGACGAAGTCGACGAGGAAACGCTGCCCCGCTACCTTGATACCTACGTGCTGCCGGATCCTGATCTTGTGATCCGCACGTCGGGCGAGGCGCGGATATCAAACTTTCTTCTCTGGCAATCGGCCTATGCCGAATACGAATTCATCGACACGCTGTGGCCCGATTTCAGCCGCGCGGAATTCACGGCCCTGTGCGCCTCCTACGGGGGACGCGAGCGCCGGTATGGCGGTATCAAGACATGACCGAAAAGTGGTCAGACCTTGCCGCCCGCATGGGCTCTGGCCTGCTGATGGTGCTGGTGGGCATATGGGGCATCTGGATGGGCGGTGACGTCTTCCATGTTCTTGTCGCGGTGGTCTGCGGTCTGATGGTGTGGGAATTGGTGCGGATCGTGTCGCCCGCACAATCCGCCCTGGCAATGCAGTTGGGCGCGGTGTCGGGCTCTGCGGTCCTGCTGGCGATCTACCTGCCGGTGGGGCTGGCCCTGCCGATCCTTCTGGCCCCGTGCATGGTGGGGCTGGGGCAACTGGCGCAGAACCGGTCGACCTACATGATCTTCACGGTTCTGGTGCTGATGGCGGGCTTTGGCATGATGCAGGTGCGCGACGACCTGGGCTTTGGCTGGATGATCTGGCTGGTGATGGTGGTGGTTGCGACCGATGTGGTTGGATACTTTGCCGGTCGCACCTTTGGCGGACCCAAATTCTGGCCGCGCGTGAGCCCGAAAAAGACATGGTCCGGCACCGTCGCGGGCTGGATCGGGGCAGGGGGCGTGGGCGCCGTCTTTGCCATCAATACGGATGCAACGCTTCAGCTTGTGGGGGTGTCCGTTGCCCTCTCCATGGCCAGCCAGATGGGCGACATCGGCGAAAGCGCGATGAAGCGGCGCATGGGGGTCAAGGACAGTTCCAGCCTGATCCCCGGCCATGGCGGCGTGCTTGATCGCTTTGACGGGATGCTGGGGGCCTCCGTATTCCTGTTGATGCTGGGCGAGGTGGCCGGTTTCCCGGGGGGCGTTCTGTGACCCGCAAGGTTTCGATCTTCGGCGCGACGGGATCGATCGGCCAGAACACAATCGATCTCATTGCACGCGATCCCGAGGCGTATGACGTGGTGGCGCTGACCGGCGCATCGAACATCGAAACCCTGGCTGCGGACGCGATCCGGCTGCGGGCCGACATCGCGATCACGGCGGACGAAACCCGGCTCGACGCCTTGCGCGACGCCCTCGCGGGCAGGGGGGTCGAGGCCGCGGCCGGCCCATCCGCCCTGATCGAAGCGGCACAGCGCCCCGCAGATTGGGTGATGTCGGCCATTGTCGGCGCCGCCGGGCTTGAACCCGGTCTGCGGGCGCTGGAACAGGGCGCAACGCTGGCGCTGGCCAACAAGGAATCACTGGTGTGCGCGGGTCAGCTGGTGCTTGCGACGGCCAAGGCCCATGGGGCGCAATTGCTGCCCGTGGACAGTGAACACTCCGCCGTGTTCCAGGCCCTGCTGGGCGAGGATATGACGGCAGTCGAACGTATCATCATCACCGCCAGCGGTGGTGCCTTCCGCGACTGGCCGCTGGACAGGCTGGCGACGGCGACGCTGGCGCAAGCCTCTTCGCATCCCAATTGGGACATGGGCCAGCGCATCACCATCGACAGCGCGTCCATGTTCAACAAGGCGCTGGAACTCATTGAAACACGGGAATATTTCGGTGTTCGACCAAGCCAGATCGAGGTGCTGGTGCACCCGGAATCGATGATCCACGCCATGGTTGGGTTCAACGATGGGGCGCTGATGGCCCATGTGGGGCCGCCCGATATGCGCCACGCCATCGGATTTGCGCTGCATCACCCGGTTCGCAAGGCACTGCCGGTGGACCGGCTCGATCTGGCGCAGATCGGCGCACTGACCTTCCGCGCCCCGGACGAGGTCCGCTGGCCCGCGCTGCGACTGGCGCGCGAAGTGATGGAACGGGGGGGGCTGGCGGGGGCCGTGTTCAACGCGGCCAAGGAAAGCGCGCTGGATGGCTTTATTGCCGGGCAGATCGGTTTCCAGGCCATGGCCGAGGTCGTCGAAGAGGTGTTGCAAACCACCCCGACCGGTCACATTGATGCCCCAATGACCCTTGATAACGTGCGAAACGCGGACCAAATGGCACGACAAGCCGCCCGCGACGTGATCGAGCAAAGAGCAGGATAAAAACCTTGGACATTACGGCCCTGATCCCCGCCTTTGGCGGATTTGCCTGGACCATCTTCTTTTTCGTCGTGGCGCTCAGCGTCATCGTCGCGATCCATGAATACGGCCATTACATCGTGGGCCGCTGGTCGGGCATCCATGCAGATGTGTTTTCCATCGGCTTTGGCCCGGTTCTGTTCAGCCGCTATGACAAGCGCGGCACCAAATGGCAGATCGCGGCGCTGCCCTTTGGCGGCTACGTCAAGTTTGCGGGTGATGCCAACGCCGCGTCGGGCAAGGACGACGAGGCGATGGAAGAGGCGGCGGCCGATCCGGCTGCGCTGCGCCGCACCATGCACGGCGCCCCCCTTTGGGCGCGCGCGGCGACCGTGGCGGCGGGGCCGGTGTTCAATTTCGCATTGTCGATCCTTGTATTTGCCATCGTCGGCTATTCCAACGGTGTGCCGCGTGATCCGCTGACCGTGGGCGACATCCAACCGCTTCCCACCGAGGTGCAGGAACTCGCGGCGGGCGATGTGGTGCTGGCGATCAATGGCACCCCGGTGCCCAGCTACGCGAGCCCCGACTACGTGGATCTCATGGAAAACCTGCCGCTCGAACGGGTCCTGGACTACACCGTGGAACGGGGCGGCGACGAAATCACCGTCCAGGGACCGTATCTGCGTCCGCCGCTCGTTCGGTCTGTCAGCCCGCGCAGCGCGGCCCTTGCGGCAGGTCTTGAGCAGGGGGACGTGATCACGTCGATCAATGGCGAACCTGTGTTTGCCTTCCGGCAGCTTGTCGCGGCCGTGGAAGGCTCGGACGGGAACACTCTGGATCTGGGCGTGTGGCGCAATGGCGAGATGCTGACCAAAAGCCTCGCCCCCAAACGCGTGGACGAGCCGCAGCAAGATGGCGGGTTTGCCACGCAGTGGCGGATCGGGGTTGCCAGTGGCAACGCCTTTGATCCCGCCAGTGAAAGCCCCGGTGTGGTCGATGCGGTCACGGGCGGTGTGGCGCAGACATGGCGGATCATCACCGGCTCCATCTCTGGTCTGGGTCATATGGTCACGGGCGCGATCAGCACCTGCAACCTGTCTGGCCCGATTGGAATCGCGCAAGTGTCCGGCACCATGGCCAGTCAGGGCGCGCAAAGCTTTGTCTGGTTTATCGCGGTGCTGTCGACGGCCGTGGGCCTGTTGAACCTTTTCCCGATCCCCGCGCTCGATGGCGGGCACCTTGTGTTCTATGCCTACGAGGCTGTGACGGGCAAACCTCCCAGCGACAAGGCGTTGCGCATCCTGATGACCTTTGGCCTTGCCCTGGTGCTGACGCTCATGCTGTTTGCCCTGGGCAATGATCTGTTCTGCCCATAGAATCCGAAGCGATGGGGCAATCGCCCCATTTTCGCCACATTCAATGCACGCTGGTGCCGCATTCTCCGCTTAGGTCGTGACGCAAGCAGAGGATAAGACGATGCAAACGATTCAAACCGGATACCGTGGCCTGAGCCTCTTGATGATGCTGAACTGGGATCGGGCGCTCTATGGCCTGACGCTGGCGGCTGCGCTGGTCGCCGGGGCATGGATCGGCAGCCTCTAGGCGCCGCCAATTTATCCACAAGATGTGCTATATGCCCCGTGGTGATCCACGGGGTTTTGCGCTTTTGACAACACCTCGCAATGCCGTTACTCACGTGGTCACTGTATGTCTGAACACGTGGGGCAAAACCATGGGACTGGGGATGAGGGGCGCAGTCGCGCAAGCACGGATGTGCGGGCGAGCGGCGCTAAGCGTAGCAGCTATTTTGGTACTGGTATCAGTGTCTTGGGTCGCATCAACGACCCATGCAGTGGCCCAGAGCTTTCGATTTACGCAGATTGTGGTCGAAGGAAACCAACGCGTCGGCGACGCGGCGGTCATTACGCGGGCAGGAATCGCACCGGGTCAAACGCTGACCGCAGGGCAGGTGAATGACGCGCGGCGCAATCTGGAAAACAGCGGTTTGTTCGAATCCGTGTCCGTGGATGCCCAGGGCAGCCGCCTGTTGATCACGGTCACCGAATTTCCGACGATCAACCGTTTGACCTTCGAAGGGAACCGCCGCGTCGATGACGAGGCGCTGTCCGCAGTTATTCAAAGCCAGGAACGGCGGGTGTTCTCGCCCGCGCAGGCCGAACGCGACGCAAGCGCGATTGCCGAAGCCTATAGTTCCCAGGGCCGCGCCGCGGCGCGGGTCACCCCCCGCATCATCCGGCGCACCGACAACCGTGTTGACCTGATCTTCGAGATTTTCGAAGGCGATGTGGTCGAGGTCGAGCGCATCAGCTTTGTGGGCAACCGCGTGTATTCCGACCGCCGCCTGCGCCGGGTGCTGGATACCAAGCAGGCAGGGATTTTCCGCCTGCTGATTCAATCCGACACGCTGGTCGAGGATCGCATCCAGTTCGACCGCCAGGTCCTGACCGATTTCTACAATTCGCGCGGCTATGTCGATTTCCGCATCGTCAGCACCAATGCCCAGCTGACCGAAGAACGCGACGGCTTTTTCCTGACCTTCAACGTGCAGGAAGGCCAGCAATTTTCCTTCGGCGAAGTCACGGTGACCAGCGAATTGGCCGAGGTGGATGCCGACCAGTATGAGCAGCTGATCAAGGTCCGGCCCGGGGTCATCTACTCGCCCAGCCTGGTCGAACAGGAAATCACCCGCCTCGAACGGCAGGGCCAACGGGACGGCGTCGATTTTTTGCGTGTGGAACCGCGGGTCAGCCGCAATGACCGCGATCTGACGCTGGATGTCGAATTTGTCATCAACCGCGGCCCGCGCGTCTTTGTTGAACGGATCGACATCGAAGGCAACACAACGACGCTGGACCGCGTAATCCGCCGCCAGTTCCTCATCGCCGAAGGCGACCCGTTCAACCCGCGCGAAATCCGCGATGCGGCGGAACGGATCCGCGCGCTCGAATATTTCGGCGTGGCCGAGGTGAACGCGCGCGAAGGGTCCACGCCAGAGCAGGTTGTCATAGACGTAGACGTCGAAGAACGACCCACCGGTGCGTTGAACTTCGGGGGCGCGTTTTCGCAGGATGACGGGTTTGGCCTGATTGTCAGCTTCACGGAACGCAACTTCCTGGGACGTGGTCAGACGCTGGGCTTCAACTTCTCCACCGCCGAGGAAGCCGAACAATACGGGATCAACTTCGTTGAACCTGCCTTCCTGGGTCGCAACGTCGCCTTTGGCCTGAACCTGCAGTTCAGCGAAACGGATTCCAGTTTCGCCAACTACGATACAGAGTCGCTTGTATTCCGTCCCAGCATCTTGTTCCCGGTCAGCGAACGCGGGCAGATCGAACTGCGCTACTCCTACCTCAAGGACGAGCTGATCGGTCGCGATCCGGTGGCCAACGGTGCCATTGTCCAACGCGAAATCGATGCCGGCGATCTGGTGACGTCGTCGCTTGGCTACACCTACACCTACGATACACGGGATCGCGGCCTGAACCCGAACGCGGGCATCCTGTTCGAGTTGTCGCAGGAATTCGCGGGCATTGGAGGTGATCAGGAGTTCATCCGCACCCGTGGTCGCCTGGTCGGTCAACGCCTTGCCTTCAATGAAGAGGTCACGCTGCGCGCCACGCTCGAAGCGGGCTACCTGTCCTTTGGCGACGGGACCAGCCGGTCCTCTGACAGGTTTGTGCTGGGCCCCAGCGTGATCCGGGGATTTGAACCCGGCGGTATCGGTCCACGTGACCTGGATACCCAGGGCGAAGACCCCGATCCGCTGGGCGGCAATCTGTTTGTCGCAGCCCGGTTCGAGGCCGAATTCCCACTGGGCCTGCCCGAGGAAATCGGCATCCGTGGGGGCGTGTTCTATGACGTCGGCAACCTGTGGGATCTGGGGGGCATTGATCTGTCCGGTGGCAACGTCGTCGGCGAAGGCGGATCGTTCCGCCATGTGATCGGGTTCTCGATCTTCTGGGATACGGCCATTGGTCCGCTGCGTCTGAACTTCACAAATGCGCTGCGCAAGGAAGAGTTCGACCGGGAACAGACCTTCGACCTGACCATCTCGACCACGTTCTAGGCGGATGGGCAAGCTGGCGCGCGCCCTTGTCCTCTTGGTCGTGGCCCTGGTCTGGGCCATGGCCACAACCGCCCAGGATGTGCGCAGCCCCATCCTGACCATCGACAGCGAACGGTTTTATCGGGACAGCGCCTTTGGGCAGCGTGTTCTGCAGGAAATCGAGGCGCAAACAACCGCTTTGTCCGAAGACAATCGGAAGATCCAGGCGGAACTCGAAGCCGAAGAACAGGCCCTGACGGAACAGCGGTCCGAACTGGAGCCCGAGGCCTTTCGCGAACTCGCTGACGCCTTTGACGCACGGGTCGAAGTGATCCGGCGCGACCGCGACGCACGCAACCGGGGAATCGCGAGCCTTCTGGAACAGAACAGGGACCGGTTCCTGGCGTCTGCCGCGCCTGTCCTTGAAACGATCATGCGGGACGCAGGTGCCGCCGTGATCCTCGAACAGCGCAGCGTCTTTGTCAGCGCCAATGCCATCGACATCACGGATCTGGCGATCGAACGGATGAACGGCTTTCTCGGGGACGGTAGCGACACGCCGTAGCCATGCTTGCGGGCACGCGCCGCTCTTGCTAGGCAAAGACCACAACAAGACCAACGACAAAAGGCTTCGGGCACTGCATGACATCTGATCTGAAAACTGCCGACATTGGCCTGATCCAGCGGATCATCCCCCATCGTTATCCGTTTCTGCTGGTGGACAAGGTTGTCGACATTGACGGCTATCAATCGGCCACGGGCATCAAGAATGTCACGATGAACGAGCCGCATTTTCAGGGCCATTTTCCCGGCCACCCGATCATGCCCGGTGTCACGATTGTAGAAGCGATGGCACAAAGCGCTGCGGTGATGGTGGGGGTCGCGCTTGATCTGGCTGACAAGAACCTGCTGGTCTATTTCATGTCCATCGACAAATGCAAATTCCGCCGCATGGTCGTACCGGGCGATGTGTTGCAGCTGAAGGTGTCCACGACGCGGGGCAAACCCGGCGGCAAGGTCTGGAAATTTGCCGGCGTGGCCGAAGTTGACGGCGAAATGGCGTGCGAGGTCGAATTCACCGCCATGATGGACCTGCCCACAGCATGAGCAGCCCGGGTGTTCATCCCTCGGCCGTGGTCGAACCCGGCGCGCAGATCGATCCCTCGGCCTCGGTTGGCCCGTTCTGCGTGATTGGTGAAAATGCGGTGGTGGGACCGGATGTGGTCCTCAAAAGCCATGTGGTGGTCACCGGGCACACAGAGATCGGAGCGGGCACAACCGTTTTCTCCTTCGCCGTCATCGGCGAAGTGCCACAGGACCTCAAATTCAAGGGCGAAGCCAGCCGACTTGTGATTGGCAAGCGCAATCGCATCCGTGAACACGTGACGATGAATGGCGGCACCGAAGGTGGCGGCGGCGTGACACGGATCGGCGATGATGGCCTGTTCATGGCCGGGTGTCATATCGCCCATGACGCGCATGTGGGCGACAGGGTCATTGTCGTGAACTCGGCTGCTGTCGCGGGGCACTGCGTGCTTGAAGACGACGTGATTGTCGGCGGTCTCTCGGGAATTCACCAGTTTGTGCGGATTGGACGGGGCGCCATTATCGGTGCCGTGACCATGGTCACCAATGATGTCATTCCATACGGTCTCGTACAGGCGCCGCGCGGCGAACTTGACGGGCTGAACCTCGTTGGGCTCAAGCGCCGGGGCGTGGCGCGCAGCGACATCACCGCCTTGCGCGCCGCGTTCCAGATGCTGGCGCAGGGCGAGGGGACATTCCACGATCGTGCGGACCGCTTGGGCAAGGAAACCGACAGCGCCTATGTGCGCGAAATCGTGGCGTTCGTGATGGGCGACAGCGACCGGTCGTTCCTGACGCCGCGCTGATGCTGGCGCTTGTCACCGGCGCGGGCGCGCTGCCCTCCATCGTTGCGGCGCATCAATCCGCTCCCCCCCTGATCTGCGCGCTGGACGGGCACGCGCCCGACGGGCTGGAGGTTGATCTTTGGTTCCGTCTCGAAACCATCGGAACGCTGCTGCACCGTCTGGTCAAACGGGGTGTCACGGACGTCTGTTTCTGCGGCGCGATCCAGCGACCGGGGTTCAACCCGCTCAGGCTTGATGGTCGCACGATGCCGCTGGTCCCGACATTGGCAAAGGCCGTCAAGGACGGTGAGGATGCTGCGTTGCGCGCCATTCTGGGTCTGTTTGAACAGCGTGGGATGGTCGTGCATGGGGCGCATACGCTTGTCCCCGACCTTCTGCCGCCCGCGGGTGTGCTGACCCGGGTGCAGACGCCTGATGATCTTGACGTACAGATCAGGGCGGCGGAACAGGTGTCTATTGAACAGGGACGGTCCGATCTGGGTCAGTCCTGCGTGATCCGCGATGCGCAGGTCATTGCCCAAGAGGATGCGCGCGGTACGGATGCGATGTTGCGCAGCCTGTCAGAGCCGCGCCCCGCGCCCCCGCCGTCCGGCGCTGATGATCCATTCGGCGCGGCCATGGATATGGTGGGCGGGATGCTGGATGACGCCGCCGATTGGCTGTCGGGCCCCGTGGCCGAGGCGCGGGCGAAACAGGCGGGGGGCGTCTTTTTCAAGGCACCGAAACCCGGTCAGGACCACCGCGCGGACTTACCGACCATCGGCCCCGGCACGGCCCGCGCGGTTGTTGACGCCCGGCTGGACGGCATGGTGATCGCGGCGGGTGGTGTCATGGTGCTCGACCGGGCCGAGGTCCTGCGCATTCTGGATGAGGCGGGGCTTTTTCTATGGGTGCGTTGAAGGTCTTTATCCTGGCCGGAGAACCCTCTGGCGACGCGCTCGGGGCGGCCCTGATGGCGGGACTGAAAAGCCAAGTGCCCGGCGTTGCCTTTGACGGTATTGGTGGTCCGTTGATGCAGGCGAGGGGGCTTGTCAGCCGGTTTGACATGTCCGAGCTGACAGTGATGGGCATTGCCGAGGTATTGCCCAAGTATCGGCACCTCAAGCGCAGGATTGCCGAGACAGCGCAGGCCGTCATCGATACCGCGCCGGATGTCCTGATCACCATCGACAGCCCCGACTTTTCGCTGCGGGTGGCCCGGCTGGTCAAGGCAGCGTCGGACATCCGCACCGTGCACTATGTGGCGCCAACCGTGTGGGCCTGGCGCCCGGAACGGGCCAAGAAGATGGCGGCGATGATCGACCACGTGCTGGCGCTGTTCCCGTTCGAGCCGCCCTACATGGAAGCCGAAGGGATGCAGTGCGACTTTGTCGGTCATCCTGCAGCAACGGTGCCGCGCGCCAGCGCCGCCGCACAGGCGGAATTTCGTGCGCAGCATGGTCTGGATGACGCGGCCCCCCTGATCCTCGTCCTGCCGGGATCGCGCCGGGGCGAAGTGGCGCGGATGAGCCCGGTGTTCGGCGAGGCGCTTGGCCGGTTGGCACGCACACGGCCTGACATGAAACTGGTGGTGCCAGCGGCGGGGTCCGTCGCCGATGCGGTGCGGACCGAGGTCTCGAAATGGCCCATCGCACCGCTGGTTCTGGACCCGCGCGGGCAGGACGCCGATGCGGCGCTGGCCGAAAAACGCGTGGCCTTTGCCGCGGCTGACGTGGCGCTTGCGACATCCGGCACCGTTGCGCTTGAGCTTGCCGCGGCGGGCACACCCATGGTCAGCGCCTATGATCTGCACTGGCTGAGCCGCGCGATCATCAGCCGCATGGTCACAACCGACACAGGCAGCCTGATCAACCACGTGGCAGACACGCGCATCGTGCCTGAGGTTGTCGGCAAGGATTTCAACGCGGACAATGTCGTGCGCGCGATGCAGGGTCTGTTGGCCGATCCAGACGCACAGCGCGACGCGATGGAGTTGACCATGGACCTGCTGGGCCGGGGGGGGGCGGACCCGGGTTTGCGCGCCGCGCGGGCGGTTCTGAACCGGATGGGCTGATCTGTCCCCGCGGGGACAGAATTGACCGTACGGTCGAAAATTAACCTTCTCGGGCGCTCATCACCCTCAATTGTCTGCGGGGCAGACCATGCGGGCCGTTGTCACGCCGCCCGCGACATAGATGACGCTGTTGACACTGCACCGGGTGCTTTTGTCAAACCATTGCGCTGCACGTGTGGCTGCGGCGACCGTGGTAAAGGGACGGCCATCGCCATCCAACAGTCCGACTTTCTGAACCTTGTCATCCCCCTCAAAGCGTTCCGCGCTGGCAAAGGCCACGAAACGCTTGTCGATCCAGCGGCCGCGAATATCGAATGGCATCGTGGCTTCGGCAGAGCATATGCGCGCCACGCGGTCCGGCTTCTGCAGCCTGCTGAGGAACCCGGCGCAATCCGCGGCGGCGGGTCCTGCAACCAGAGCAATTGCGCTAACCAAGCTGAACAAGCGCATGGCGTTTCTTCCCGGCTGACAGCTTGATCGGATCGGCAAGCGCTGCTGCATCAATCATGGTGCCTGCTTCGGTTAATGGTGCGTCATTCATCTTTGCCCCGCCTTCGGCGATCAGGCGCTTGGCCTCTTTCCCGGACCCGGCGAGGCCAGATTTCACGATCAGCTGCACGATGGAAATGCCGTCGCCCACGTCCGCGGGGCTGAGGGTCAGGGTCGGCAGGTCGTCCCCTACGCCGCCTTTTTCAAAGACGTCGCGCGCGGTCTGCGCCGCGGCGGCTGCGGCCTCGGCACCGTGCAACAGCGTCGTGATCTCGGTCGCGAGGCGGGCTTTGGCCTCGTTGATCTCGGACCCTTCGAGCGTGCCAAGACGTTCGCATTCGTCCAGCGGCAGTTCGGTATACAGCTTGAGGAACCGTCCCACATCGGCGTCAGTGGTGTTGCGCCAGAATTGCCAGAACTCGTACGCGCTCAGCATCTCGGCATTCAGCCACACGGCACCGGACTGGGATTTGCCCATCTTCTTGCCGTCCGACGTCGTAAGCAGCGGAGAGGTGAGGCCATACACCTCGCCCTCGATCACGCGGCGCGTCAGGTCGATGCCGTTGACGATGTTGCCCCATTGATCCGAGCCGCCCATTTGCAGGATGCAGCCATGGCGGCGGTGCAATTCCATGAAGTCATAGGCCTGCAGGATCATGTAATTGAATTCGAGGAAGGACAGGGACTGTTCGCGGTCGAGCCGGGATTTGACCGATTCAAACGACAGCATTCGGTTGATCGAGAAATGCCGCCCGATGTCGCGCAGGAAATCGAGGTAGTTGAGATCATCCAGCCACGCGGAATTGTTCAGCATCATCGCGCCGGCGTCGTAGTCGATATAGGCCGAAAACACCTGTTTGATGCCCGCGATATTGGCGTCGATCTGTTCGGGACCCAGCAGCGGGCGTTCATCGGCGCGGAAGGACGGATCACCCACCTTGGTTGTCCCGCCGCCCATCAGCGTGATGGGCGTGTGCCCCGTTTTCTGGAACCAGCGCAGCATCATGATCTGGATGAGCGAGCCCACATGCAGTGATTTGGCCGTCGCGTCAAAGCCGATATAGGCCGATTGCCCGGGCGTCAGCAGGGTGTCGTCCAGCGCCTGCATGTCTGTGCAGTCGGCCAGAAACCCGCGGCTTTGCATCACGTGCAGAAAATCGGAACGGGGTGTGTAGGTCATTTGGCTTGTCCTTGGATCAGCGCTGCCGCAGTCTATAAGCGGCGGACGGGCAAAGGAAAAGGCCATGGATAAGGCCAGGGATATGGTGCGGGAAAAACGGGCCGTGATCACAGCACTTGGGGCGATGTCGGGCACATCGCTGGACGGGGTGGATGCTGCGGTCCTGCGCACGGATGGCGTGACCATTCACGGGTTTGGCCCGCATGATTACCGTGCGTACACAGACGGGGAACGTGATGTTCTGCGCGCCGCGCTTGGCCACTGGCACGGGCCTGCGTTGGACCCTGCGACCCGGGTCGTCATGGACGCGCACACGGCGCTTTTGGGCCGGTTTGCAGCCGTCGATCTGGTTGGGTTTCATGGCCAGACCGTGGCCCACGCGCCGCGTCTGCAAGGCACATTGCAACTGGGTGACGGGGCGGCGCTGGCCCGTGCGCTGGACCGTCCCGTGGTGTGGGATTTCCGGTCGGCGGATGTCGAACTCGGGGGCGAGGGTGCACCGCTGGCCCCCTTCTTCCACTTTGCCTGCGCCAAGTGGATGGGCGCCGACGGCCCGGTCGCTTTTTTAAACCTGGGCG
The DNA here is from genome assembly GCF_947503465.1 of uncultured Tateyamaria sp. NCBI lineage: Bacteria > Pseudomonadati > Pseudomonadota > Alphaproteobacteria > Rhodobacterales > Roseobacteraceae > Tateyamaria > uncultured Tateyamaria sp. The sequence goes on from NZ_CANNDN010000001.1 coordinate 398,190, forward strand.
GGGTGGGTAACCTGACATGGGTTGATCCCGCAGCGGTGCGGCCCGAAGACGAGGGCGCGTTGCTGGCCTTTGATACGGGACCGGCAAATGCGCCCATCAACGATCTGATACAGGCGCGGCGCGGCGTGCCCTTTGATGCAGGGGGGCGCATCGCGTCTTCTGGCACGGTCGAGGCCGGCGCGCTGGAGCTGTTTCTGGCGGAGCCGTATTTTGCCCGTATCCCGCCCAAATCCCTTGACCGGAACGATTTTGCCGAGATGGTGGGACTGGTCGGCGAACTCAGCGATGCGGATGCCGCAGCCACGCTGACCGCCATGTGTGCGGCAGGTGTCGCCGAGGCGATGCAACATTGTCCGCGCCCGCCCGGTCAGGTTCTGGTGACGGGTGGGGGGCGGCACAACCCCGTTCTGATGAAGATGCTGGACGTGTCGCTGGATTGCCCGGTCCGCCCGGTCGAGGCGGTGGGACTGGATGGCGACATGCTGGAGGCGCAGGCGTTTGCCTTTCTTGCCGTGCGCGTGGCGCGCGGGCTGCCGACCTCTTGTCCGGGGACGACGGGTGTGCGGGCCGCTGTGGGGGGCGGTACGGTCAGCTATCCCTGACGCGGGATGTCGAAGCCGGGGGCGGCCAGCGTGAAGCCCTCGAACTGGAAACCGGGAGAGACGGTACAGCTGACCAGCGTGTAGTCGCCGGTTGTGCGGGCGGCCTGCCACTGGCCTTCGGGCACGATGATCTGTGGCGCGCCTGCGCTCAGGTCGGGCGTCAGCAGGTGATCCTGTGCCGGTCCAGCATCGTCGGCACAGAGCGACAGCACCAGCGGCGCGCCTGCGTGGTAAAGCCAGATTTCGGTCGCGTCGACCTTGTGCCAATGGCTGCTTTCCCCCGCCGCCAGCAGGAAGTAAATGCAGGTGCCCGTCGCGCGCCCGCCGTTTTCGGCCATCCAGGTCTGGCGATAATGCCCGCCTTCGGGGTGCGGTTGCAGGCCCAGATGGGCGATGATCTCTTGTGCGGTCATGCCGCGACGGTAGGGTGCGCGCAACAGGGGGGCAAGACCATGAAGACCATTGTCGTGGGGGGCGGCATCATCGGGGCGGCCATTGCGCATCAGCTGCGCGGTCAGGGGGAGGATGTCATCGTGTTGGAGGCGGGCGCGGGTGCGACGGCTGCGTCCTTTGGGTGGATCAACGCCAGTTTCTTTCTGACCCCGGATCATTTTCGCCTGCGTCAGGCGGGGATCGAGGCGTGGCGTCGGCTGGGTGTTGCCGTGGAGTGGACCGGTTGCCTGTGCTGGGACGTGCAGGGCGCCGCGCTTGAGGCGCAGCAGGCCGAACTTGCGGAGTTGGGATATGATGTCGAGCGCGTGGAGCAGGGTGCCTTTCGGACCCTTGAGCCACATGTCGCCGCGCCGGACCGCGCCTTGCGATTTGGTATCGAAGGGGTGGCGGCGCCGGCGGCCACGGCAGAGCGGTTGCTGGCCGGCGTGCGGCGTGTCAGGGGCGTGCGGGCTGAAGCCGTTGCAACGGCAGGCGGGGCGGTGACGGGCGTGCACACCGGGCAGGGCTTTATGGCGGCGGACCGTGTCGTGATCGCTGCCGGAACGGCGAGCCCCGATCTGTTGGCGCCGCTGGGCGTGACCTTGCCGATGTTGGACCGGCCCGGTGTGATGGTGCGCACCCGTCCTGTCCCGCAGGTGATGACCCATGTTCTCGTGACCCCGGACGCAGAGGTGCGCCAGGACGCGCAGGGTCACATCTGGACCCCGACCGCAGCCAACCATCAGGCGGATGAGGCCGATCGGGTTGATGCGCCGCTGGATCATGCGGCGGATGTGGCTGTGGCGCGTCTGCGTGCGTTGCTGCCGCAGCACGTTATCGCCTGGGATCAGGTGATGCTGGCGCATCGTCCGGTGCCACAGGATGGGCTGCCGGTTTTTGGGCCCGCTGGCCCAAGGGGGTGCTTTGTCGCTGTGATGCATTCCGGCGTGACCCTTGCGGCCATCGCGGCCGAGCTGGTGGCGGCGCAGGTCACAGGGCGTCCGCTGAGCAACAGGCAAGCGGCCCTCGCTGCCCCTTACACCGTGGACCGGTTTCAGAGCCGGTGATCGAAAAAGCGCAGATAGGGGGCAAAGGCGGGGTCGGGGTCGTAAAACGGGGCGCAGGGCGTGAAGCCCAACCGTTCGTAGAGCGCGATCGCCTCGGTCAGCGGGCTGATCGTGTCCAGCACGACGCGGGTATAGCCATCGGCGCGGGCGCGCGCCATGGCATCCTGCATCAGCGCGCGGCCTGCACCGGTGCCGCGCCCTGCCGGATCGACAAAGACGCGCTTGATCTCGGTCGTGCCGGGCGCGGTCAGGGGATAGTACATCGCACAGCCTACAGTCTGTCCAGCCAACGTCGCGATCAGGATGTCGCCCTTGGGCCGGGCGTGGATGCGTGGCAGGTCCGCAATCAATGCGGCATAGCTGTCGCGGGCGTAATACGTGTCGACGACAGGCGGTAACCCTTGGGACCGTTCGACCAGCAGGTCGCGGTAGGCCCAGCACAGGCGTGCCACATCATCCATGTCGTCGCGGGTTGCGGGGCGGATGGACAGGTCAGTCATGCCGTATCAGTAAATCGCGCAGAAGGTCTGGTGCAATGGGGCAGCGCAGCGAAACCTCGGTCACGGTGTCGGGTGTGCGCTTGAGCCCGCGCTTTACGCGGTTGCGACGAAAGGCATCAAGCCCCGCCGTCAGGGGCACGTACAACCAGTCGCCGCGATGGGCATGTGCCCCGCCTTGGGTGAAATTGCCGGAATTTATGGGGCTGAGGTCGATATGTGCACCAATGGCCTGCGCCAGACGCCCTGCATCCAGCCACAGCACAGAGATATCAAGTTCGCGTTCAATCGAAGCGGCAAAGGCACGGCCCTTGCGCGCGGGCCAAAGAAAGATGCGGGTGTCGAGTTGCCGTGCCCAGCTGTGCGGCGTGTGTCCGTCCAGAACGCGATAGGCCGCGTTCAACCCATGCAGGATGGGTTTTTGGTGGTTGAGGGTGGCCGAACCGATGCGCAACCGGCGGTCGCGCATTGCGATCGTGGCATCGTCCACGCGTGCGTCACGGGCCAGTTGCGCGGCAGGCCGCAATCCGGTCACGTGGATCGACGCGAGGTTGGACGAGGCAGTGACGTGGGCGAGCGTGCCGCCCACGGCCCTGGCAAAGGCGCTGATCACTTCAGGATGGAACGGCCCGCATACTCCGCGCTTTCGCCCAGCATCTCTTCGATGCGGATCAGTTGGTTGTATTTGGCAAGCCGGTCCGAGCGCGCAAGCGATCCGGTCTTGATCTGGCCGCAATTCGTGGCGACGGCGAGGTCGGCAATGGTCGCATCCTCCGTCTCGCCCGAGCGGTGGGACATCACGTTGGTGTACCGGGCCCGATGGGCCATATCGACCGCTTTAAGGGTTTCTGTCAAGCTGCCGATTTGATTGACTTTTACCAACATCGAGTTGGCGCATCCGCGTTCGATCCCTTCGGCCAGTCGGACGGGGTTGGTCACGAACAGATCGTCACCGACCAGCTGCACCTTGTCGCCGATGGCGTCAGTCAGGGCCTTCCAACCATCCCAGTCGTCTTCGCCCATCCCATCCTCGATCGAGATGATGGGGTAATCGTTCACCAACGCCTCAAGATAGGCGGCGTTTTCTTCGGAGGACAGCGTTTTGCCTTCGCCTACAAGGACATACTTGCCGTCCTTGAAGTATTCTGTGGCCGCGCAATCAAGGGCGAGGTGGATGTCCTCGCCCGGTTTGTAGCCTGCCTTTTCAACAGATTTCAAAATAAAATCAAGCGCGTCACGGGTGGAGCTGATGTTGGGTGCGAACCCGCCTTCGTCCCCGATACCGGTGCTGAGCCCCGCGTCGGACAGCTCTTTCTTCAGTGTGTGGAACACCTCCGAGCCCATGCGCACAGCTTCGCGGATGTTGTCCGCCGCCACCGGCATGATCATGAATTCCTGAATGTCGATGGGGTTGTCCGCGTGTTCGCCGCCATTGATGATGTTCATCATCGGGACGGGCAGGATGCGGGCCGATGTGCCGCCCACGTAGCGATAAAGCGGTTGCGAGGTCCAGTCGGCGGCGGCCTTTGCGGCGGCCAAGGAGACACCAAGGATGGCATTTGCGCCGAGACGACCCTTGTTGTCGGTGCCATCAAGTTCGATCATCGCCTGATCAAGTTCGACTTGCTCGGTGGCGTCGATGCCCACCAGCGCCTCCGCGATCTCTCCGTTCACCGCGGCGACGGCCTCGAGCACGCCTTTGCCCTTGTAGCGCGCCTTGTCTCCGTCCCGCTTTTCCACAGCCTCGTAGGCGCCGGTGGAGGCCCCCGAGGGCACCGCGGCGCGGCCCATTGTGCCGTCTTCGAGTGTTACGTCGACCTCGACCGTGGGGTTGCCTCGGCTGTCGAGGATTTCGCGGGCATGGATGTCGATGATGGTGCTCATGGAAGGCTCCTGTAGCGAGAAGTTACGCAGCGTCTACCGCGATGGTGGCGCTAACAACAAGGGTCTTTACGCCGCACGCGGCGATTTCCTGATGTGTTCGCGCCAAAGGGTGAACAGGCCCGAGGCGATGACGATGCTGACACCGACCAATGTCAGCGTGTCGGGGATTTCAGCAAAGATGAGCACGCCGATGATCAGGGCGAAAATCATGCGCGTATAGCGGAACGGGGTGACAAAGCTGACCTCGCCAATGCGCATGGCCATGACGATGAACCGGTACGAAAAGGCGCCGATCAGTGCGGCGATGGCGACGATGCCCCATTCGCGCGGGGTTGGCGGGACATAGTCCGTTCCGGTCGCCATCATGAGCGCGGCACCGGTTGGCACCAGCAACGCAAACGCCACGAAGCTGAGTTGCAGAGCCGACAATTGTGCAGGGACGCGCCGCGTGGCGAGGTCGCGGATGGACAGGCCGAGCATGCCCTGCACGGCGAACAGCACGTTCCAGTCAAACCCTTCAAGCCCCGGACGCACAATCAGAAGCACGCCGCAAAGCCCCACGCAGATGGCAAGCCAGCGCCGCCAGCCTACCGCTTCGCCCAGAAAGAGTGCCGCACCCAGCGTGACCATCAGCGGTGTCGTTTGCAGGATGGCCGAGGCGGTCGCGAGCGGGACCAGCACCAGTGCGGTGACAAAGCCCAGCGTGCCGATCAGTTCGCCCGCGTTTCGGATCATCACCGGGGTAGAAAGCAGGTCGCGGCTGAGCATCGGTTGGCGTTGATAGAGGCACGCGCCCGCCATGATCAGGACGCCGCCTGCGCCCAGCAGCGCCAGAAGCTGGCCCACGGGGATCGCGCCCCCCAGCAGCTTGATGAACATGTCCTCGATGGCGAAGCACAGCATTGCCATGACCATGAGGCCGGCACCGCGCAGGTTGTCCATGGCCTTATCCCGCCCGTTTCAGGCGCATCATCAGCTGGTTGCCCTGTTTGCGTGTCTCGACACCCTTGAGCGCATCGACCAGCGCGGACAACTTGCGGTGCCCGTAGGTCCGCGTGTCAAAGTCGGGGTGGGCATTCTGGATCGCCTGGCCGATCTGGCCCAGCGCATACCAGTCGTCGTCCTGGTCGATCTTGTCCATGGCCCCTTCAATCAGCGACAGGGCGTCGTCGGCCTTGGCGCGGCCCTTTGCGGGCTGAGGTTCGCCAATCAGGTTCTCGATCAGGATGAAGCGATTGCAGACGTTGCGCAGCGCCTCGGGTGCCTTGGCTTCGCCGATGCCGATGACGGTCAGCCCATCCTCGCGCAGACGATTGGCCAGCGCCGTGAAGTCGCTGTCGGACGACACGATGACAAACCCGTCGAAACGGCCCCCGTGCAGGATGTCCATGGCGTCGATGACAAGTCCGATGTCGCTGGCATTCTTGCCGGTGGTGTTCGACGTGTCCTGGTGCGCCACAAGTCCCAGTTCGAGGATCCGTTCCGACCAGGCCTTGAGCCTGCCGGATGTCCAGTCGCCATAGACGCGGCGCAGGGCGGGCTCTCCGATAGAGGTCACCTCGCGCAGGATGGCGTCGGCATATTTGGCGGGCACGTTGTCTGCGTCAAACAGAACGGCGAGCAGGGGGCGGTCTCGGTCGGCCATCTGGCCTCCTTCATATTGTTACCGCTTGCGCGGTACACCATAGAGTTCAAGGCGGTGGCCACGCAGTTCATAGCCCAGCTTTTCGGCGATCTTTTCCTGCAGCGCTTCGATGTCCGCATCCACGAATTCGATCACCTCGCCCGAGTTCATGTCGATCAGGTGGTCGTGATGTTCGCGCTCCGCGTCTTCGTACCGGGCGCGCCCGTCACCGAATTCCAGCTTGTCTAGAATGCCAGCCTCTTCGAACAGCTTCACCGTGCGGTAGACCGTGGCGATGGAGATCCTCGAATCGACGGCGCTGGCGCGATTGTAGAGTTCCTCGACATCCGGGTGGTCGTCCGATTCCTCCAGCACCTGGGCGATCACGCGGCGCGGGTGCGTCATGCGCAGCCCCTTGGCTTCGCTGCGGTCGGTGATGGTGGCGCGTTTGGAGGTCATGGGCACGGCTTTACCGAAAGGGCGGGCCGGGGGCAATTGCGGTTGACGCTGGTGTGGTATGGGTCCACTGGGGGCCATGAGCGATTTTGACATGATGAACCTGCCGCAGACGCTGTCCAAGCGCGTGGCAGAGATGGGCCTGACCCAACCGACCCCCATTCAGGCACAGGCGATTCCGCATGCCCTGAACGGGCGCGACGTGATGGGACTGGCGCAGACCGGCACCGGCAAGACAGCGGCCTTTGGCATTCCGCTGATTGCGCGGCTGATGGAAGAAGGGGGCAAGCCGGCCCCCAAGACTGCGCGGGGTCTGATCCTGGCGCCCACACGCGAACTGGCGGGTCAGATCGCGCAGATGCTGCGCGCCCTGACCGGCATGCGCGTGCAGATTGTCGTGGGCGGTGTCAGCATCAATCCGCAGATACAGCGCCTGTCCAAGGGCGCGGACATCCTGGTTGCAACGCCGGGCCGCTTGCTGGACCTGGTGGAGCGCAAAGCCATCAAGTTGCAGGGCACCGGGTTTCTGGTGCTGGATGAAGCGGACCAGATGCTGGATCTGGGCTTTGTCCATGCGCTGCGCAAGATTTCAGAACTGATGGGCGAAGACCGGCAGACCATGCTGTTTTCGGCCACGATGCCCAAACAGATGAACGAGATCGCGCAAAGCTACTTGCGCGACCCGATCCGCGTCGAGGTGAACCCGCCCGGAAAGGCCGCCGACAAGGTCACGCAAGGGGTGCACTTTATCGCCAAGGCCGAAAAGTCCGAACTTCTGATCGAACTTCTGGACAAGCACCGAGAGAACCGGGCGCTGGTTTTCACACGCACCAAACATGGTGCCGACCGGCTGGCGCGTACGCTGGAACGCAAGGGGTTTGCCGTGGCGGCCATTCACGGTGACAAGCGGCAGGGCCAGCGCGAACGTGCGCTTGCCGCCTTCAAGGCGCGCGAAGTGCGGGTGCTGGTGGCGACGGATGTCGCGGCGCGTGGTCTCGATATTCCGGACGTGAAGTTTGTCTACAATTACGAGTTGCCCAATGTGCCCGAAGCCTATGTGCACCGGATCGGCCGCACTGCGCGCGCGGGCAAGGATGGGTCTGCCGTGGCGTTCTGCGCGCCCGAGGAGATGGACCACCTCAAGGACATCCAGAAGGTCATGAAACTGTCCATTCCGGTGCTGTCGGGCCGCGCGTGGGAACCGGTGCCGGATCCCAATGCGAAAACCGCCGGTGGGCGCGGACGCGGTCGGGGTCGACCCGGCGGCAAGCCGGGCGGCGGCCGTCCCGGCGGGGCGCCCGATGGCGCCAAGCCGTCAAACCGGCGCCGCCGCAAGCCCAAGGGGCCACGCGTCTGACGCACCCGGCCCCGTCAGATCAAGTATAGAGTGACGGCACGCCAAGCTGGGCGTGGATGTCATTCACCTGGCCCGCATCCATACCCAGTGCCTGCGCAAGCCCGTGCAGGTATTGCGCCTCGGCCTGGCTGTCGAGGTCGATGGCCAGCACGGACATTGCATAGACCTGCGGTCCCATGCCGTTCGGCACGTCGCGGGCCAAGGCCTGCGCATCCACGCTGCGCTGCATTTCCGCCTTGAGAAAGGCCGCCTCATCTGCGTCGATGTCGCCGCCCAACTGGCCCATCAGTTTTTCCTGTTCCGCCTCGTCGAGCTGGCCGTCGGACTTGGCCGCCTGGATCATCGCCCGCAACATCAGCGCCGCCGCGGCTTCCTGATCGGCGGTGGGTTCGATCGGCTCTTCCGGTGTCTGGTCAAAGTTCGAATTCAGGACCTGACCAAAGCTGGCGCCATTGTCTGCGGGCCGGTGTCCCATGCCGCCGCCGAGTGCGCCAAGCAATCCGGCCGCGCCTGCGCCGCCGGCCAGGCCGCCCAGCATCCCTTGCAGGCCCTGGCCCTGACCGCCCGCGCCGCCCAGTCCTTCGAGAAGGCCGCCCAGGCCGCCCATACCTCCGGCTGAACCCGAGCCTTGCGCGCCGCCCATGAGGCCACCCAGCATGTCCTGCAATCCGCCGCCCTGCGCCTGACCACCCGACAGCCCCCCGAGCAATCCGCCCAATCCGGCACCTCCGCCGCCCGTCGCGCTACCACGTTTCTGCATCATTGCGCTGGCACCTTTGGCAACGGCCACGCCAATGGCCACCTTGGCCAATGTCTTCATCAAGCTCATAGTCTACTCCATCTCCCCGGGGAATCGCTGGTCTGAACCTTGGCACAGATCACGGCCCAAACGGCGGGGAATGTTTGCGCCCGATTGACATTGCACGGTAAACCGGCCGTTCTGCGCCGATGATACGCAAGTCCCAAATCGACCTGTTCGGTGCCGTGGCCCTGACCCTGTTTTCGCTTAACCTGGGCTTTAACCAGGTGGTCATCAAGGTCGCGAACGGGGGCTTTCAACCGGTGTTCATGGCGGGTTTGCGGTCGCTTGGCGCGTTGGCGCTGCTGGCGGCGTGGATGTGGGTACGGGGGATTCCGCTGCGTATGCCTGCCGTGGGGCGGGCCGGCGGGATCATTGCCGGGCTGCTGTTCGCGGTCGAGTTCATTTGCCTGTTCCTGGCGCTTGATCTGACCAGCGTCGCACGCACGTCCATCCTGTTCTATTCGATGCCCGTCTGGCTGGCGCTGGCCGCGCATGTTCTCTTGCCGGGAGAGCGTCTGACAGGCGTGCGCCTTGTCGGTCTGGCCTTTGCCATGGGGGGTGTCGTGCTGGCGTTGCTGGACCGCGAGGCCGGGCAGGGCCATCTGCTGGGCGATGTGTTTGCCCTGGGGGCTGCCTTGTGTTGGGCGGGCATCGCGCTGTGCGTCCGGGTCACGCCCCTGTCCGGCATTCCGGCTGAACAACAGCTTTTCTGGCAGCTTCTTGTGTCGGCGCCGGTCTTGCTGCTGGTGGCCCCGGCCTTTGGGCCGCTTTTGCGCGATCTTGAGGTGATCCATGTGGTGGGCCTGGCTTACCAGATCGTGTTCATCGCAAGCTTTGGCTTCCTGTTCTGGTTCTTCCTGATGAAGATCTACCCGGCGTCGGGCGTTGCCTCGTTCAGCTTTCTGTCACCGGTGTTTGCGGTTGTGCTGGGCTGGATGATTCTGGGCGAGGATATCTCGGTCACGATCTGGCTGGCCCTTGGGCTGGTCGCCGTGGGGCTGGTGTTGATCAACCGCCGCTAGGTGCCGCAGAAGGTGGCGGGCACGATTTCGGATTGGGACGGGGGGCGGCGCAGGTCATCGAAGTCTGGCGCGACGCCATAGGGCGTACCGAGGGCGGTCATCAGGCGTTGGAACGGCGCCATGTCGCCTGCGACCGCGGCTTCGATCATCGCCTCGATCCGGTGGTTGCGCGGAATGATCTGCGGATTGCTGCGCTGCATCAGGTCGGTGTCGGGCGTGCGCGCGCGCCAGCGTCGGGCCCAGGTGTCAAAGGATGCGCGGTCCGTGAACTGGTCCCGTGCGGCATCGGTATGCAGTGCGGCGAAGGTGTTTGTGAAATCCGCGCCGTCCGTCTGCATCAGCGCCAGAAGGTCTTCGATCAGCGTCTGGTCCCCGGGTGTGGTGCCTTCCAACCCGATCTTGGCCCCGAACCGGCGCAGCCAGGCAGCCTGCAACTGGCCCGGCATGGCGTGCACGATGGCTGTCGCGTCTGCGACCGCCTGTTCCTTGTCGTCGAACAGCTGGATCAGGGCCGTTGCGAGTTGCGCCATGTTCCACACCGCGATCCTGGGCTGATTGCCAAACGCGTAGCGCCCCATCTGGTCGATGGACGAAAACACGCGCCCCTCGTGATAGGCGTCCATGAAGGCGCAAGGGCCATAGTCGATGGTTTCGCCGGAGAGGGTGCAGTTGTCCGTGTTCATAACGCCGTGGATAAAGCCCACGGACATCCATGCCGACACCAGTTCGGCCTGGGCGGCACACACGGCCTTGAGCAATCCCATGGGGCCGTCCGCCTCGGGGTGGTGTCGCGCGATGGCGTAGTCGGTCAACGTCCGCAACGCGTCAATCTCGCCCCGGTGGGCAAAGATCTGGAACGTGCCCACGCGCAGGTGGCTGGATGCGACGCGCGTCAGCACCGCACCGGGCAGCGCGCCCTGTTCGCGGTAGACCGGTTCGCCCGTGGCCACGGCGGCCAGCGCCCGTGTGGTGGGGATGCCCAACGCGTGCATCGCCTCGCTGACCACGTATTCGCGCAGAACCGGACCCAGCCATGCGCGCCCGTCGCCCATGCGGGAATAGGGGGTCGGGCCGGACCCTTTCAGTTGGATGTCGCGGCGCTGCCCGTGGCGGTCGATCACCTCGCCCAGCAGGATCGCGCGCCCATCGCCAAGCTGCGGGTTGTAGTTGCCAAACTGATGTCCGGCATACAGCTGGGCCAGCGGGGCCGCGCCGTCTGGCACGGTTGTGCCTGCAAAGACGGTTGGATCGCTGCCTTCGATGCCCAATTCGGCGGCCAGGTCGGCATTCCACGCCAGCATATCTGCCTGGGCCACCGGGGTCGGGTCCAGGCGGGTGTAGAAAACGCCAGGCAGGGTGGCATAGCTGTTGTCGAAGGGGATGCGCACGGTCATGGCTTGGACATAGGTGGGCGACGCGCCAAAGGCTAGAGCATCCGGGTCATCAGGTGGTAGCCTTCGCGCAGGCGGAACCCGGCCCGACCATAAAGCCGCTGCGCTATGTCGTTGTCCGTCCCGACCTCAAGATGCAGGGCCTTGACGCCTGCACCGCCCAAGGCGCGCGGCAGGGCCAACAGAACTTCGGTCGCGATACCGCGCCCCCGCACGCCGGGTCGGATAAAGATTTCGTCGATAAACCCATCCATCCCGCCAAATTCGATGGACCATCCAAAGGTCACAACCACATAGCCGATGGGCGCACGCGCCGGGCCGATCAGATATGCCGCACCATGCGGTATGCCGTCGAGCAGTGGTTGCAGACCTGCGGCGCGGGCCGCGTCGGACATCTCGATGCCCTCTTCTGCGTGAAAGGCGGCAACAAGCGAATCCAGACGCGCGAAGTGTTCCGGCGTCGCAAGGGTCAGCGCAGCACTCACAACCGGGCCAGCCGTTCGGTCAACAGGTCAAAAAAACCGTCCGCATCGATGTCACCGATAAAGGTCGCATTGGCCGTGCGGTCGGTGACCCGCCACCAGTCGGCGACCGTCATGCCCATGGTCAATTCAGAGGTTGTTTCAATCTCTACATTGATATGCCGCCCGGAAAAAAGATCCGGCCGGATGAGATAGGCAGTCACACACGGGTCGTGCAGCGGCGCACCGGCAGAGCCGTATTTTTCCTTGTCGAACCGTTCGAAGAAATCGGTCATCTGCGCAACAGCGACACCCACGGGCGTGGCCAGGGCGCGGAAGGCATCATTGCGCGGTTTGGTGACCAGCGCCTTGTGCGTCACATCCAACGGCATCACGACGATATCAACACCGCTTTTGAACACGATATCAGCGGCGTGTGGATCGACGTAGATGTTGAACTCGGCGGTTGGCGTGATGTTGCCCACTTCGAAGTACGCGCCGCCCATCAGGACGATCTGCTGCACCTTTTCGACGATGTCGGGGGCCCGTTCAAAGGCCGTGGCGACATTGGTCAACGGACCCAGCGGGCACAGGGTGATCGTGCCGGCATCATGGTCGCGCAGGGTTTCGATGATCCAGTCAACCGCATGTTTACCCTGAAGCGGCATGGTCGGGTCCGACAAGTTCGGACCATCGAGGCCAGTTTTTCCATGCACATGCTCAGCCGTCACCAGATCGCGCCCCAGGGGCCGGTCGCATCCCGCGAAAACGGGAACATCCGTTTTACCGGCCAACTCGCAGATGATGCGCGCGTTCCTGGCGGTCAGCGCCAGGGGCACGTTGCCCGCCACGGCGGTGATTCCCAGCACCTCCACATCCTCGGGGCTGGCAAGTGCCAACAGGATCGCGACGGCGTCGTCCTGGCCTGGATCCGTGTCGATGATGATTTTGCGCGCCGCCATGGAACCTCCGGTCAAGTTTGGCGCAACGTGGCCCCTTTGGCCTGCCTTGTCCAGAAGGGGCAGGGCCCGGTGCGCAATTCCTTGCGCGGCTGGCACGGCGCGGCCCGGGGGGTGCGTTGATGGCTGATGCACCGATCTATGTCCATGCCGGGGCGCATCGTACAGGCACGACGTCGTTTCAGATGTGTTTGCACGAAAACCGGCTGGTCCTGCAGGCGCGCGGCTGGACGCCGGCGTATCCGGGGCGCGACGGGATCAAATCGGGCAAGCTGGCCCTGCGTTTGCCGACCGGGACGCGGATTGACCCGGTGGGTGCCGCGGCCAAGGCCCGGCGCACCCTTGATCCGTACCGCACGAGCCGCCCCGTCATCCTGTCCGAGGAGAACATCCTGGGCCGCATGTTTCATTTCATGCAAGGCAAGTTCTATCCCTTTGCCGAAGCCCGCTGTTCCGCGCTGCGGGCCGCTTGGGACGGTCCGATTGCGCATGTGCTGTTGGTGGTGCGCCCCTATGAGCAGCTGTTCGTGTCGGCGTTTCGCAAGCGGGCCGAAGACAACCCCATGCCCGATTTTGCCGAGGTGCGGGACAGCTATCTGAACATCGACCGGGGGTGGCCGGAACTGGCCGCATCCATCCGCGACATCCTGCGGCCCGAGGCCATGACGGTGCTGCCATATGCGTCGCGGGGATCAAGCCTGAACCTATTGCACACGCTGGCGCCGGGCCTGGACATGTCGGGTCTGATCGAGCCGGGGCAGATCGCCAACAAAAGCGCGACCGATGCGGCGCTTGAGACGTTGCAGGCCCGATACCGCACCGGCCGTGACCTGTCGCGTGCCGACTGGAAGTCGGTCATTGAACGGCATGCGGCAAACACGAAGCCCCGCAATTTTGCGGCCTTCACGGACAAGGAGCAGGCGGATTTATCCGCCCGTTATGCGTCGGACCTGAAACAGATGGAATGGATGCCGGCGATCAACGTCGCTTAGCTTTTTCGTCCGCCTTGACCGCGTCCCACAGGGCGTCCATTTCCGCGAGCGTGCTGTCTTGCGGGCGTTTGCCCTGATCGGCCAACGCCTGTTCGACGGCTTCGAACCGGCGGGTGAACTTGGCGTTGGTGCGGCGCAGGGCCTCTTCGGGTTCGACGCCCAGATGGCGGGCAAGGTTGGCCACCACAAACAGAAGATCGCCCATTTCATCGACCATCTCTTCGTGGCCCAGCGTGTCACGCGCCTCGACCAACTCGGCGGCTTCTTCCTGGATCTTGTCGATCACTTGCGCGGTTTCCGGCCAGTCGAACCCGACGCGCGCGGCCCGTTTCTGCAACTTCACGGCGCGCAACAGCGCAGGCAGGTTCATGGCAACGCCGTCCAGCGCGCCTTGTTGTGCCTTGCCTGCGCGTTCGGCGGCCTTGATCGCTTCCCAATCGCGGGTTTGCTGGTCCGCGGACTTGTCGCGGGAGGCGTCGCCGAAAACATGCGGATGCCGATCCACCATCTTGTTCGAGATGTTGGTGACAACAGACTGAAAGCTGAAATGCCCGGCCTCTTCCCCCATCGCGGTGTGATAGACCGATTGCAACAGCAGGTCGCCCAACTCGCCCTCAAGTTCGGCCCAGTCCTGCCGTTCGATGGCATCCGCCACTTCGTATGCCTCTTCGATGGTGTAGGGCGCGATGGTCTCAAAGGTCTGCTCGATGTCCCACGGGCATCCCGTGTCCGGATCGCGCAACCGGCGCATGATTTCCAGCAAGCGTTCAATTCCGGCCGATTGATCGTGGATTAGTGCGTCGCCCATTGCAGCCCCCGGCGGTTTCAGGTTTGCTGACATGTGACGTATCCCCGCGACAGGAGTCCACCCATGCCCATCATCAACCGCATCGGCGATCTGGCCCCGGACATGGCGGCGTGGCGTCAGCATCTGCACAGCATTCCCGAGTTGTCCTTTGACTGCCCGAAGACGTCCGCCTTCATTCGCGAGCGGTTGGTCGAGATCGGCGTGGATGAGGTGCATGACGGCATCGCGCAGACGGGCCTTGTCGCCATCATCAACGGACAGGCTGACGGCCCCACCATCGGCCTGCGCGCCGATTTCGATGCGCTGCCGATCGAGGAAGAAACAGGTGTGCCCTATGCCTCGACCCATCCGGGCAAGATGCATGCCTGCGGCCATGACGGGCACACCGCCATGTTGCTGGGGGCGGCGACGTATCTGACCGAGACGCGCAATTTTTCTGGCCGCGTGGCGCTGATCTTTCAACCCGCCGAGGAAGATGGCGGCGGGGGCGAGGTCATGGTGCAGGAGGGCATCATGGAGCGGTTCGGCATCGGCGAGGTCTATGCCATCCACAATGCGCCCGGAAAGGATTTCGGCAAGTTTCACACGCGCGGCGGGCCTATCATGGCGGCGGCTGATACCTTCCATATTCGCGTCACCGGCAAAGGTGGGCATGCCGCCCGCCCGCATGACACGGTGGATCCCGTGGTCGCGGCCTGTGGCATTGTCACCGCATTGCAGACCATCGTCAGCCGCAACCACAAGCCGTTGCAGCAATTGGTGATCTCGGTCACCCAGATCCACACGGGCACCACGGACAACGTGATCCCCGAGACCGCCTATATCAACGGGACCATCCGCACCTTTGAAAAGGACGTGCAGGCCATGGTTGTGCGCCGCATGGAAGAGGCCGTGGCCGGATGTGCGGCGGCCTATGGCTGCGAGGCGGAGCTGGAGATCGAGTTCGGCTATCCTCCGACCGTGAATGATGCGGGCAAGGCCGCGTTTGCGGCGCAGGTTGCCGCCGAAGTGTCGGGCGAGATCGGCGTTGAAGGCGATGTGGAGCCCGTGATGGGGGCAGAGGATTTTTCATACATGCTTGAAGAGCGGCCCGGTGCGTACCTGATGTTGGGGCAGGGCGACGGGGCGGGTGTGCATCACCCCAAATACAACTTCAATGACGAGATTGCGCCGATTGGGGCGTCATTCTTTGCCCGTTTGGTCGAGACGGCGCAGCCCGTGCGATAAGGGGCGCTGCCCCTCGGCGCCTGCGCGCCTCACCCCGGAGTTTATCTGGCAAGATGAAGGATCAAGATGGCGCTTGAAGATGCAAAGACGCAGATGGACCATGCGTTCACCCGCGAGGACCCGCGCGGCCCGTCATTCGAGTTGACCTTTGGCGGGGCGACGTCGTTCTTGCGGCGGCGGTATACCAAGGACCTGACGGGCGTGAATATTGCCGTAACAGGCGTGCCCTTTGATCAGGCGGTCACGAACCGGCCCGGCACACGGCTGGGCCCACGCGCCATTCGCGAGGCGTCAAGCCTGCAAGCCCCCGATGCGCCGTATGGCTGGCCCTTTGATGTGCTGAGCGAACAGGTGATCGTGGACTATGGCGACGTGGCCTTTGACTATGCCGACATACCGGCCTTTCCCGACACGCTGACGGCCCATGTCCGGGGTATTCTGGATGCGGGTGCGGCCAGCGTTGTGCTGGGCGGGGATCACTACATCTCGTTTCCCATTCTCAAGGCCTATGCCGAGAAGCACGGGCCGATATCGCTGATCCAGATTGATGCTCACACCGACACATGGGCGGATGACGACATGGCCCGTGTGGACCATGGCACGATGTTCTACAAGGCGGTGAAGTCGGGGATCGTGGACCCGGCGACATCGGTGCAGATCGGGATACGGACGACAAATGAGGACACCCTGGGCGTCAATATTATCGATGCGCCCGAGTTGCACCGCATCGGCCCCGAGGCCGCCGCGGCCCGGGCACGGGACATCGTGGGGGACCGGCCCGTTTATCTGAGTTTTGACATTGATGGCCTTGATCCCGCCTTTGCCCCGGGCACCGGCACCCCCGTGTGGGGCGGCTTGTCGAGTGCGCAGGCTGCGGCGTTGCTGCGTGGTCTGGCGGGCATCAATATTCAGGGCGGCGACGTGGTCGAGGTGTCGCCCCCCTTTGACACCACCGGCGCGACGGCGATTGCCGGGGCGCATGTCGCGACGGAAATCTGCCAGCTTCTGGGATGGAGGATGCGCGGTGGCGCCTAAGAACCAGCCGCTGAGCGGCAACGACCTGGCCCGCTTCTCCGGCCCCAACACCTTTATGCGCCTGCCGTTCTCGAACGCGTTGCAAAAGCTGGATGTGGCGGTGTTGGGTGTGCCGATGGACATTGGCACATCCTGGCGCTCCGGCACCCGGTTCGGACCCAAGCAGGTGCGCGCCGAAAGTGCGATGATACGGCCTTATAACCTGCAGACAGGGGCGGCGCCGTTTGACAGCCTGCACGTTGCAGATATTGGCGACCTGGCGATCAATACGTTTTCCCTTTCGGACAGTTTGCGCATTATTGCAGAGAGTTACGAGACGATCCTTACCTACGATGCGGTGCCTGTCGCAATTGGTGGCGATCATTCCATCACATTGCCAATTCTGCGCGCGATTGCAAAACGGCACGGGCCGGTGGCCCTGGTTCATGTGGATGCCCATGCCGACGTCAATGACGAGATGTTTGGTGAAAAAGAGACGCACGGCACCGTCTTTCGACGCGCCTATGAGGAAGGTCTGATCCAGCCATCCAAGGTCTATCAGGTGGGCTTGCGGGGCACCGGGTATTCGGCAGAGGACTTTACCGAGGCGCAGGGCTGGGGCTTTCAGCAGTTTCTGGCACCCGAGTTGTGGGGCCGCGACCTGAGCCAGTTGGGCGCTGAAATCCGCCGCGACATCGGCGACGTGCCTACCTATCTGAGCTATGACATAGACAGTCTTGATCCGGCCTTTGCCCCCGGTACCGGAACGCCGGAAATCGGCGGGTTGACCACGCCGCAGGCGATGCAGTTGATCCGGGCCTTGCGCGGCCTCAATCTGGTGGGGTGTGACCTGGTTGAAGTTTCGCCACCCTACGATACATCAGGCAACACGGCGCTGACAGCGGCGAACATCCTGTATGAGCTGTTGTGCATCCTGCCCGGCGTGACCTATCGCTGAGGCGTCGGTTGATCTGGCAACGTGAAGCGAATGAGATGAAATACGTCATGTATCTTGTTGGTGTTATTTGTGTTTTGATAATCGGAGCTGTTGCGTTTGTGCGATTTGCGCCAACGGATCCGACCCAATGGCATGTGCCAATTGCCGAAACCAACAGCCAGAACATGACAGGCGGCGCCATTCGTGTCACGGAAACGGGACCCGATGCGCTGGCGCGTGTCGATGCGGCTATGCGGGCGCTGCCCCGGACCACAGCCATTGCCGGAGCCGTGGACGAACGGCGCATCACCTATGTGACCCGTTCCAAATGGGTGGGCTTTCCCGATTATACGACGATTGAACACAGCGACGGGCTGCTCAAGATGCATGCCAGGCTGCGGTTCGGAAAATCAGATATGGGCGTCAACCGCGAACGATTGGAGCGGATGCTGATCGTCGCCGGACAGGGATGAGCTGAGGCACCCTTCCTGCACTTCGCGCCACATGGGCGAATTCAGCGACATCTGGCATTGCGCCATGAACATACGGCCGTCCACCTGCAAACAGATGGTCTGGCCCAATTCGATGCGTGCGCCTGCCTTGTCCGTACAATAGCACTCCACCGTCTTGCCCGAGGGCGAGGTGACATCCGCCAACGCAGGGCTGGCCGCGAGAAGGGAAATCAGAAGCGTATGTTTCATGTCGCATAATATATCACGCAACAGGCGTTCGCCAAAGGGTCGGCTGGATCAAACCCGCTTGACCAAAGCCCCGGCATGGCTCAAACCCGCTGCATGATCCCCCAGGACCGCCTTTTTCAGATCACCCAGCGCTTTCAGTATCTTGAGGCCGCGATGGCCGATGGAACGGGTGATATTGCCGCGCTGGCAAAGGAATATTCGGACCTGAAACCCGTGGTGGATCAAATTGCCGCATATCAGCAAATCGTGTCGGACATGGAAGAGGCCGAAGCGATGCTGTCCGACCCGGACATGGCAGAACTGGCCGAGGAAGAGTTGCCCCGTCTGAAGGCCGCATTGCCCGAGGCCGAGGCTGCGCTGCAACTGGCGCTTTTGCCGAAGGATGCCGCTGATGCGCGCCCCGCGATGCTGGAAATCCGACCCGGTACCGGTGGGGACGAGGCGGCCCTTTTTGCCGGGGACCTGTTGCGCATGTACCAGCGCTATGCAGAGGTACGCGGCTGGAAAGTTGACATCATCGAGGAACAGGCGACCGAACTGGGCGGCATCAAGGAGGTCGTGGCCCATATCAAGGGTGACAACGTCTTTGCCCGGATGAAGTACGAAAGCGGCGTACACCGGGTCCAGCGTGTGCCCACCACCGAAAGCGGCGGTCGCATTCACACCTCTGCCGCCACTGTCGCCGTCCTGCCCGAGGCCGAAGAGGTCGATATCGACATCGCCCCGAATGACATTCGCATCGATACGATGCGGTCGTCGGGTGCCGGCGGACAGCATGTGAACACAACCGACAGTGCCGTGCGCATCACGCACATCCCGTCGGGCATCGTGGTAACCAGCAGCGAAAAGTCACAGCACCGCAACCGCGAGATCGCAATGCAGGTGCTGCGCACCCGTCTTTACGACATGGAGCGGAGCCGGATGGACAGCGAACGCTCTGCCGACCGGGCCGCACAGGTGGGGTCGGGCGACCGGTCGGAACGTATCCGCACCTATAATTTCCCGCAGGGGCGCATGACGGATCACCGCATCAACCTGACCCTGTACAAGCTGGATCAGGTGATGCAGGGCGATCTGGACGAGGTGATCGATGCGCTGACCGCAGATGCACAGGCCCGGATGATGGCGGAGATGGGCACATGACCACTGCCGCCGAAGCCATGGTTGCCGCCACCGCCCGCCTGCGCGCAGCGGGTGTGCCGGACCCGGCCCGCGATGCACGCGTATTGCTGGCGCATGCCGCCCAGGTCGATGCGGCGCGGGTCACCCTGATCGCGCCCGAAGACATCGCGCCTGACATTGCGGATCGCTATGACCACCTGATTGCCCTGCGCGCCGTGCGTGTCCCCGTCAGTCATCTGATTGGCGAGCGTGAATTCTATGGCCGCCGGTTCAAGATCAGTGCGGATGTGCTGGACCCGCGCCCCGAGACCGAAACACTGGTCGAGGCCGCCTTGGGCAGCGAGTTCGACCGGGTTTTGGATCTGGGCACCGGGTCCGGCTGTCTGCTTGTGACCCTGCTGGCCGAACGGCAGGACGCGCGGGGCGTTGGTGTTGATCTGTCCGAAGAGGCGTGCCTGCAGGCGTCGGCCAACGCGGTGCTGCATCAAGTGGCCGCGCGGGCCGAGATCCTGCAGGGTGACTGGTTCGACCCCGTTGAGGGGCGATTTGACCTGATCATGTCGAACCCGCCCTATCTGTCCGCCTTCGAGATGGAGGAGGTGTCGCCTGAATTGCGTGACCACGAACCGCGCATGGCGCTGACCGACGAGGGCGATGGGTTGTCGGCGTATCGCATCATTGCGGATGATGCGGGCAGCTACCTGACCGCTCAGGGCCGTGTTCTGTGCGAGATCGGATGGCAGCAGGGCGATGACGTGCGCCGCATCTTCAAGGACCGGGGGTGGGGAACTGTTGACGTCTTGCCGGACCTTGATGGCCGTGACCGTGTGATTGTTGCGCGGAATCCGGCGTGATCCGATCAAAAATGCCAAAAAAGCCCCTTTAACCCTTGTCGTCAGGGCATGACCGTGCTTATTCATGCTTCAGACACTGCTGCCGCCGATCAGGCATGCGCCAGCGTCCCATCCACAAGATCGCCAAGAGACTGTGACACGCAACCAAGATGATGCGGCACGGGCGATCCCAAAAAGTTATGCCAGAGAGCTGAACACATCCATGAAGTCTTCGAGATCACGGTCCCGGTCCAAGAACAACCGCAACCGCAATTCCGGTGGAGGTGGCGGTAACGTCGTCAACCGGGTGTTCGACAGTTCCGGCCCCGAGGGCAAGGTCCGCGGCACACCGCAACAGATCATCGACAAATACAATCAGTTGGCGCGCGATGCGCAACTGGCCGGTGACCGCGTGGCCACCGAGAACTTTCAGCAGCACGCCGAACACTACCTGCGTATGCTGGCCGACGCTCAACGCGAGATCGAGGCCCGCCGGGAAGAGCAGGAACGCCAGAACCGCGAACGTCAGGCCGAGCGGGACCGCGAACGCGCAGCCCGTCAGGAGCCGGATGCGAACCCTGATCCGGCGCAGACCCCGCAGCCCGATGTGGTTGATGCCGATGGCGAAAGCGGATTGGTCGAGACCCCTGAAAGCCAGCCCAAGCCAAAGCCGAAGTCGCGCAGCCGCGCCCGCAAGCCCAAGGCCGATGTGGCGCCAGAGCAATCTGATGCCGCGCACCCGGAAGCGGACGGGCCGGCACCGGAAGCCGCTGAATAAGCATTTTTGAGATGTGAAAATGGGGGCGTGCCAGTGGTGCGCGCCCTTGTCGTTTCAGCCTTTGGCGACTTCCCGGGCGAGGGCGCAGAATGCCTCCAGCGAAACTTGTTCGGCTCGGTCCGTGGGCTTGATGCCCGCAGCCCGCAACCGATCCTCGATATCCGGAGCCGTGCCCTTGAGTGCGGCACGCAGCATTTTGCGGCGTTGGTTGAAGGCCGCAGCCACGACGCGGCTCAGGACTGCGGCATCCGCGTCAAAGCGGGGCGCGGGCAGGGCGGTAAGATGCACCACGGCGCTGGACACCTTGGGCTGTGGCGTGAAGGCTTCGGGCGGCAGCGCCATCGCGATCCGCGCATCGGCCCGCCATTGCGCCAGCACTGCCAGCCGCCCATAGGCCTTTGAGCCCGGCTGTGCCACGATGCGTTCGGCCACTTCACGCTGGAACATCAGCGTCAGCGATTGCCAGAAGGGTGGCCAAGTCGGCGGAGTGAGCCAGCGCACCAGCAATTCGGTGCCGACATTATACGGCAGATTGGCCGCGACCCGGATCGGCGGCGTCAAATGCACCAGGGGATCCACGTCAAGCGCATCCCCTTCGATAACGTGCAAGCGACCGGGATAGCGCTCTGCGATCTCGGCCAGCGCGGGCAGGCACCGCCTGTCCTTTTCGATCACCAGCACCTTGCGTGCCCCTTCGGACAACAGACCGCGCGTCAGGCCCCCCGGACCTGGCCCGATCTCAAGTATGTCCGTGTCTGAGAGGGTGCCCGCCTGTCGCGCGATCTTGGCCGTCAGGTTGAGGTCCAGAAGAAAGTTCTGGCCCAAAGCCTTGCGCGCACTCAGCCCATGGGTCGCGATCACCTCGCGCAGCGGGGGCAGATCGTCGATGGCGCTCATACCGTGCCTGCCATTTCGTGGGCCAGCTTGATGGCTTCGATCATGCTGGTGGGATTGGCGATGCCACGCCCAGCGATATCAAAGGCCGTCCCGTGATCGGGCGAGGTGCGGATGATGGGCAGGCCCAGCGTCACGTTCACACCACGGTCGAAATCCAGCGTCTTGATGGGGATCAACGCCTGGTCATGGTACATGCAGACAGCCGCGTCATAGCGGTCGCGTGCCGCTGCGTGGAACATCGTGTCGGCAGGCCAGGGGCCGGTCACGTCGATCCCGGTTGCGGCCATTTCGGCCACCAGTGCGCCAATCCAATCGCCTTCCTGCCGTCCCATCGCCCCGCCTTCGCCCGCATGGGGGTTCAGACCCGCAACGGCGATGCGCGGCGCGGTGATGTGGAACTGATCCCTGAGACCCTGCGCCGTGATCCGAATGGTGTTGCGCAGCAGGTCCGGGCTGAGCGTTGTGTGGACCTGTTCCAACGCGATGTGGATTGTCGTCGGCACGACCCGCAACGCCGGGGATGCAAGCATCATCACCGCGTGCGGCGCATCTGTCAGCGCCTCGAGGTATTCGGTATGTCCGGGATAGGCAAAGTCGGCACCGTCCATCAGCACTTTCTTGTGGATGGGCGCGGTGCACAGCGCGGCGGCCTGTCCGGTCGTGACCAGGTCGACCGCCCGTGCAATCACGTCGATCACCGCTTGGGCGTTGGACGGTGACGGCGTGCCGGGTGTGACAGGGTCGGGAAATGCATGACGCAGGACCGGCAGCGCGTCTGCCCCGACGGCCGCTGACGTGGTCGACACCTCTGTCCACGCAACATCACGCGGCAGATGGCGGGGATCACCGATCCAGATCATCGGTACACTGTTCCCGAGAGATGCCCATGCCTTGGCCGCAATTTCGGGACCGATGCCCGCCGGTTCGCCACAAGAGATGGCGATGGGGCGTTGTGTCATTCGAAGATGCGCACGTCGGCCTCGGCCCTCAGCTCGGCCAGCAACGTCTCGGAAAATGCGGTCAGGCGTTGGTTGCGCAATTGCGTCGCGATGGCTGCGCGGTCGACCTCTTGTTCTTCTTCCAGGGCAGGCGTCCGGCCGCACAGCATCAGGAAGACAAGGGTGTTGCCATTGGCGCGCGTCAGCGCTGTCGACACCTCTCCGGGGTCCAGTTTGGACAATTCGATCGCGATGTCATCGGGGATTTCTTCGGGAGGCAAGCTGCCACGGTCCAACACATTTTCGGCCTGCCCGCGGGCAATGCCGTAGAGGTCGTCGCAGCGGTCCACACGCGATGCGATGGTGCGGGCGCGCGACAGCGCCTCGGGCGTGCGCCCGCCGTTGATGTAGTAGGCGGCATACTCCACCGACGAATAGGTCCGCTGTGGCGCATCCGTTTCCCGGATGTCGCGCAATTGGAACAGCGCAACCGCATTCGGGATTTGCAGCGGTGCGGTCACCTGGCCAGGGGCCAGCGACAGCAGAAGCGGGCGCAGGACCGGTGGCAGATCGGTGATCGCGGTCCAGGGCAGGCGACCGCCCGCCCCCCGGGACGCCGTTGCCGAGAACCGGCGCGCGAAACTGGAGAATTCGGCTTCTGACGTGGATTGCGAGATGGTTTCGGCCTGCTCCAGCACGGCTTCTGACCGGTCAGGAGGTGCAGGAATGATGATTTCGGAAACCAGTACTTCGATCCCGGAATTGCCGCGAGCCGACGCGACGGCCCGGTCGACTTCACGGTCGTCGATCTGAACCCGGCTGCCAAACCGCGCGCGGATGTAGTCGCGCCACACAAGCTGGCTGTTGACGAAATCGCGGAAAGTCTCTTCGGCCACGCCTTCGCTCGCAAGGCCTTGGACGAACTCTTCGGTGCTGAGTTGGGCGCGGGCGGCAAAGTCACTGAGGCCAGAGGCCAGTTCCTCGGGGCCAAGCACGATGCCCACGGCGCGTGTTTCCTGTTCGCGCAGACGGTCACGGATCAATTCCTCGATCACTTCGGTGCGGCTGCTGCCACTTGCGCCCAGTACCCGCAAGAAGCGCTGTCGCTGCTGCACCTCGAATTCGGTGATGACACGCTGGTCCACCTGCGCGACCGGTGCAAACAGGTCCTGTGCTGCACCCTGTACCGCCCATACAGCCACGGCACATGCCGCCATCATCACTTGCCTGAAGGTCTTCCCGCTCATCTTGCCTGCTTTCCGCATGATCGTGTTTCCACGCGCTCGCCCGTGTTGACGGAAAAGCCGCGCAAGGACACTGTTAACCCCAGACTGGTCGAGGGCTCAAGAGTTGTCGAGTCCGCGAAGCTGCGATTGATCGACACCCCCACGCGAACGCATTCATTGGTATAGGCGATGCCGGCCCCCGCGGTGGCCGCGCGCCCTTCGTCCAGATCATACCGGACATTTCCCGTTGCGGTCCAAAACCGGTCGATCTTGTAGGCGCCGTCAAAGGTCACTTCGCCGATGGGCGCGGGTTGTTCGATGGCGGGATCCTCGTCAATCCAGATATAGCTGCCGCCAAGGTCAAGGCGGTCATTGCTCCAGTCGCCACGCACTTCTGCGCGGGAGATGTCGAAATCCTCGTCAAACAGGGTGCGCCCCGACATGGCAAGGCCGCCATCGAATTCAAGTTGGCCAGCCAGAAGAAAATCGGATGAGCTGCCCGACAGGCCCGAATTGTCGTTGAAATCCGGCTGTGCCTCTTCCCGCAAGATCTGGGCAACGGTCAGACTGGCCGACCAGCCATCGGGGTCCAGTCGGGCCCATGTCCCGCCATAGGCCACCGCCCAACCCCGTTCACGCCTGTCAGGGGCGGGAAAGCGGCTGAGCGACAACAGGTTGCCTTCGTCAAATTCAACCCTTGTGCTTTCGTCATTCGGGACATGCAGCCCGTCTCCACCGACCCATGACACCTGGGCGATAGGCTCAATGAACTGGCGCACGCCGTTCTTGCCCCGCCGCATCAGGGGATAGCGCAGGACCACGCCCACCTTGGGGGCTGTACCACTGTCGCCATCGTCGAACGTCGAATCGTCGCTGACGCGGATCACGTCACCGGCGATGCCCAATGTCGATTGCATCTGCAGTCCGCCGAATTGCACGGTACGCAGCCATTCGGCATCGACGTTGAACCGCAAGACGTCGCGGCCATCGATGAACCCGTCGCCATCGGCATCGATATCGACATCCGAGGGCCGTTCGTGCGCATGTGCTTCGGCGGACAGGCGTATCTCGCCCCCTATGCCCGCGGGATGGAAACGCCGTTCATAAAGCGCATCCGCCACGTCCGAGGGCAGCAGATCGTCATCTTCGTCATCGCGCAACGACTTGAAGTTCACATAGGACAGGCGAATGAATTCGTCGCGCCGTGTGCGGGTGACCTGGAGTGTGCTGTCCAACCGGTCTTTGCCGAAAAAGCCGTAGTCATTGAGGTAGGCATCATCTGACACGGACTCGAAATCGAATTCGAGAACAAAACCACGGCGCAATGCAAATTCGCCCGCCCCGAACAGGTAGCCGCGCGTGTCGTCAGGTTGCAGGTCGTCATCGGAATAGGCGCCTTGGAGGATGATCCGCCCCCGCTTGAATGCCTGTCGGTACCGGAATTCCAGCGTTCTGGTGTCGCCGGTCAAATAAGGTGTCAGTGTCAGGTCGCGCTGGTCGCCGATCTTGATGAAGTATGGCACGCGCAACCCGGTGCCCAGACGCGAGTTCGAACGGATCTCGGGGATCAGAAAGCCCGTGGCCCGGTCCAGCGTCGGGTCGGGCAGGCGCAGGCGCGGCAGGTAAAGGATGGGCACATTGCGGACCCGCAATTGTGCCCCGTCAAAATAAAGCTGGCGCGCCTCGCGGTCATGAACCACACGCTTGGCCCGGATCTGCCACAAGGGCGGGCCGGTGTCCTCTTCGCAGATCCGGCAGGATGTGACGGCTGTTTTGTAAAGCTGCGTATAGCGCCCGCCAACCCGGTTCAACTGGACCGAGGCCAGTTGCAGCTGGTCGTTGAGAACAAGGCGCGCGCCGGTCAGTAGCCCGTTTTGCAGGTCCTCGCTCAGCTCGGCCTGGTTGGCGAGGATAACGACCCCGCCGCCGTCATCGATCACAATCGGCCCGGTGATCGTCAATGCGCCCGTGTCCGGGTTGTATTCGATGGCCTGTGCGCTCAGCCGTGTGTTGCCCTGAAACGCCTCGACATTGCCGCGCGCGATCAGGCGGCGTTCGCGGGTCACTTCTATGCTGTCGGCGACCAGAACAGCGGGGGGCGGTGTGGCCAATGGTGCATCCGGCTGCGCCTGGCCATGGGCCTGCACGGCGATCGACAAAGCCAGCAGGACGGTTGTCAGGAAATGGCGGAATAATCCACGCATCCTACCCGTCCTCTGCCTGCAAGAGCAGCCCAAGGGCCAGAAGGATGGATGCAACGGGGGGGGCCCATGCTGCCAGCAGCACCGGTATCTGGCCGTTCTCGCCCAGTATCTGTGCAAAGCTTCGGATGAAGTACAAACCAAACCCCAGCAACACCGCAGCCAGCACCGCCGTGCCGGTCCCCCCAAACCGGGTATGGCGCATCGTGAACGCTGCGGCAACAAGAACCATACCCATCAAAAAGATCGGACGCGCCAATTCGGACTGCATCCACACCACATGCTTGCGCGCGGAAAAGCCCGCCTGTTCCAGCTGCGCGATGAATTCGGGCATGTCCCAGATGGACACGCCCGCCGGCGTGCCCAGACGCTCGCGAATGCCATCGAGCGTGAGGGTCGAGGGAATTTCAAGGATGTCATGTTCGACCGCGTTTGCCTCCGGGTTCAACCCCGTTGCAAGCGGCCATGCCTTGGCTTTGCGCAATGACCATGCGCCCTGTTGCAATGCGGCGCTGGCCGCCTCGATCCGGCGTACCGGACCGCCGCCGGGCGCGTAGGACACGAAGGTCACATCGTACAGAACGGACGCATCCGCGTTGGACCGCGTCGCGCGGATCACCGTCTGACCGCTTTCGCCGCCCTGGCGCAGCCACAGACCTTCCTCGGAGATGGACAGCGCGGACACACCGCCCGAACGATAGGTCTCGGCCAACGTTGCGTAGCGTTTGGAGGTGGCGGCCACGATCGGGCCCAATGTCGTTGTGGCGAAGATGCCGATCACAATCGATACCACAACCGGACCGACAAGGGCGCGCAGCGCGGACCGTCCGGCGGCGCGGGTCACAACCAGTTCCGATGACCGGGCCAGCGACACGAACAGCGCCACGGTGCCCAGGATCATGATCAATGGCAGGATCTGGTTGATGGTTTCGGGCACGTTCAACAGCGTCAGAACGATCCGCTGCCCGAAGCCCACGCCGAAATCGTTGAACTTGCGCGTCTGATCAATGATGTCGACCAGCGCCACAAGTGCGATCAAAACGGCGGCTATGCCAAGCAGGGCCAGTGCAAAGCGCCGGGCAAAGTAGAAATGCAGGATCATGCCGCACGTCCTCGCAGCCGGTGCAGGGTTGCGCGTCCGCCGGACACAAACCAAAGCAGGCCCGCCGACAGCGCCAGCCCGATGATGGACGGCAGGTAGAGGATCGGCCACAGGCTGGCCTGATCCAGAACAGGCGTCGACAAGGGGCTGCGCATCCCGTCCAGTGCGATCAGCATCAGGAATGCGACCACGACCTCGCGCCACGCGCCAAAGCGTGAATACCCACCAACCAGCAACGTCGCAAAGCCGATCATGGCGGTCACAAAGCAAAAGAGGGACCGTGCAAAACGGCTGTGCACCTCTTCGGCCACGGCGCCGGGGCGGGTCGACAAGCTGGCGGACAGCCCGTCCCAATCCGACAGCAGGGCATCGGTGCGCATGAATTGCAGCGACGGCGCGATCTGTTCGTCGGTCTTCATCAGGGGCGAGATGTCGAACGAGAAGTCGCGGAACTTGGCCGTCGACAGACGGTTGTCACTGATGGTCAGTTGCTGCGCCAACCCGTCCACCATGATCAGAGACGTGTCATCGCCATTGCGCACGAGATAGGCCTCTGCCGCAGTGTAGATCACCCGTTTTTCGGGCAGACGGCGGTCGGCCAGAAACACGTCCTGCAACACGCCATCCTCGCCGATGGCCCGGGTATAGAATGTCACGCCCGGGGCCGGGCTCAGGAATGTGCCTTCGGTCAACAATTGCGAGGTGATGTTGCGCGATATTTCGATCTCGCGCTGCGACAATTGTTCGGTGGCGGCAGGGACCAGCACATGGCTGAGCATCGACATCATCAGGGCCGATACCAGACCGAACACCGCCACAGGGCGCGCAAGCCGCCAGGGCGACGATCCGGTGGACATCATCACCGTCAGTTCGCTTTCATTGTTCAGCCGGTTGGTGACATAGACAGCGGCGGCAAAGGTTGCGATTGGCAGGACCGTCGTGATCAGGCGGGGCAGGCCCAGGGCCGAGAATTCCAGGAACACAAGCGCGGTCTGCCCATCGCCGATCAGGCGATCGAACAGTTGTACGGCCCGGTTGATCCAGAATACGGCAACCAGTACGAGGGCAAAAAAGCCAAAGAGCCACAGCAATTGTGACAACATATAGCGGTCAAATCTGACCAATGGGCCCCCTGTGGTGTCGTGGTCGTCATGCATGACGCGGCAGCGCTTGGCTGTGAACCTACCCCAAGGCGCGCGCGGGGAAAACTCCAAAACGTCCCTAACCGCTGGTCAGTGGCGCGGTCGCGCGTTACCTCTGGTCCAAACAGCGATCCGGAGCACATCATGACTGACCTGACCCCCGTCACCTTCATTGCCACAGACCTTGACGCCATAGCGACCCACCCGGGCCGCGTGGCGGTGATTGTGACGCCCGAAGGCAAGTTGGAGCAAAGCGCGCGCCGGGCCAACCGGCTGACGCGCGGCGCGGTGCAGCGATTTGTGGACAGTGACGCCTTTGAGAAGGTCAAACCGGGGTCTGTCACCAGCTTTGGCTGGCCTGCCGGGATGGCGGCCGATGCGTTGGACGTGATCTGCCTGCCGCGCAATCACGGGGTGGAGGAGGCGCGCAAGGCGGGTGCGGCCCTGGGCAAGTTGCGAGGTGACAAGGCGGTTCTGCTGGCCGCTGACGGCGCGCGCCGGGTGGCCGAAATTGCCTTTGGCCTGGTCATGCGCGACTACAGTTTTGTGCCGCACAAAACCGATGCGGAACCCAGCGATACGGCGGTGTCCGTGATGTGTTCCAAGCCGGAAGAGGCAGAGGACGCCGCAGCGCCGTTGATGGCGATTGCCGATGGCGCCTTCATGACCCGGGACCTGGTGAATGAACCGGCCAATGTGCTGACCACGACGGAATTTGCCGACCGGCTGGTCGAGATGAAGGCCCTGGGCCTCGACGTGGAGGTGCTGGAGGAGGCGCAACTTGAAAAGCTGGGCATGCGCACGCTGTTGTCCGTGGGGCAGGGGTCGGACAGCCCGTCGAAAGTTGTGGTCATGCAATGGAACGGCGGCGCCAAGGATGCGGCGCCACTGGCGCTGGTGGGCAAGGGCGTCGTGTTTGACACGGGCGGTATCAGCCTGAAACCGGCCGGCGGTATGGAAGACATGACCATGGATATGGGCGGCGCCGGCGTCGTGGCAGGTACGATGCGCGCGCTGGCCAAGCGCAAGGCCAAGGCCAATGTCGTGGGGCTGGTCGGACTGGTGGAAAACATGCCGTCGGGCAATGCCACGCGGCCCGGCGATGTGGTCACGTCGATGAAGGGTGATACCGTTGAAATCATCAACACCGATGCCGAGGGTCGCCTCGTTCTGTGTGACGTCATGTGGTATGCGCAAGAGCGCTTTGAACCTGCGGGCATGGTGGACCTCGCGACGCTGACAGGTGCGATCATCATCGGGTTGGGTCACGAAAACGCGGGCGTCTTTTCCAATGATGACGGGTTTTGCAACGCATTCCTCAAGGCGGCCGAGAAAGAGCGTGAAGGCGCATGGCGCATGCCCTTGGGCAAGGCCTATGACGATTTGCTCAAGTCGCGGATTGCGGACATGAAGAATATCGGTGGGCGTCCTGCCGGATCCGTCACGGCGGCGCAGTTCCTGCAACGGTTCGTCAAGGAGGGCACCCCATGGATCCACTTGGACATTGCCGGTGTGGCGGCGGTCAAGTCGGAGACTGCGCTTGCGCCCTCTGGCGCGACAGGGTGGGGCGTGATGGCGTTGAACCGGCTTGTCGCCGACGGATACGAGACGGAGTGACATGGGCGCTGCCTATTTCTACCACCTGACGCGCCGCCCGCTTGAGGACACGCTGACCATGCTGCTGGGCAAGGCGCTTGAGGCTGGCTGGCGCGTGGCCGTGCGCGGGCCGGATGCCGGACGGCTGGGATGGCTGGATGAAAAGCTGTGGCTTGGGGCGGATGACGGATTCCTGCCCCACGGCATGGCGGGCGGGCCACATGATGCGGATCAGCCGGTGCTGCTGACCTCGGGGCCTGCGGCCAATGGGGCCACGTGCGTGATGACCATTGACGGGGCCGAGGTGACCGCAGAGGAAGTGGCGGCCCTGGACCGCGTCTGTGTCCTGTTCGACGGCAACGACCCTGCGGCGCTGGATATTGCGCGTGCCCAGTGGAAGGCATTGAAGGATGCGGGTGCTGCAGCGCAATACTGGTCGGAAGAAAGCGGCCGGTGGGAGAAAAAGGCCGAGACCTGAACGGGGCAGCGGCGATGTGCCAAATCGCGGGTGCCTAACGGCTGAGCGTCATCTCTCCGCCCGCAATCTCGATCCGGCCCCAGCGTTGCAGGTACCCCATACCCAAAAGCGACTGTCCCAGGTCGCCGTCATTGACGACGGCGGGCACGTTGGTGTCTTCATGCGGGCCGATGGCAACCGTATCGAGGCGCACGGGTGCTGTGCGCACCTCTCCGTTTGCGGTGGCGGCACGGCCCAGGAAGTTCAGGGTCGACGGATCAAGCCCTGCCGCCGCCGCATCGGCCCGGTTCAGGACGATGTCGGTTGCGCCCGTGTCGACGATGAAATCGGTGGCGCGCCCGTTGATGTCCAGTGTCAGGTAGTAATGGCCATCAAAGCTGCGCGGAATGGTGATGGTGCCGCTGTCATCAAACCGGGTCTGGTTCGCCATGAGGTCGTCCTGGATGTCACCCCAAAGACCAACGGCCCCGATCGCCCCGATGAAGATCAGCACCCAGATCGCCGCCATCTGCATCGTCTGCCCAAGCTTGAGCCTTGAGGAGAGAAGAAACCCGCCACCCAGCACCAGTGCGAAGGTGCCCAGGTAGATCAATTGTGCAATGTTGTCGCCGCTCATATCGCTCATATAGGGCAGATGCGCATCCGTTTCAGCCCGGCATCAGGCCAAAGTTGCGCAAACCGTCCAGAACGAACTGCACCGACAGGGCCGCAAGCAGCATGCCCAGAAGCCGTGTGACCACGGTGATACCTGTCTTGCCCAAGGCACGTTCAAGCAAGCTGGAGGCAAGGAAGAGGACAAGGCACACACCAAGGACAAGCGCCGTGATCGCCAGCACGAGGGCCAATCCTTCGACCCCCGGTTTCTGACCGGTCAGCAGGATCACGGACGCGATGGAGCCGGGCCCGGAGATGAGCGGGATTGCCAGCGGAAAGACCGACGGGTCGTCATGTTCGGTATCTTCGGACTGGTCCTCGCGCCGTTTTGTGCGCCGTTCGAACAACATGTCGAGCGCGGTGAGGAAGAGCAGGATGCCGCCCGCGACGCGGAAGGCGGGCATCGAGATGCCGATGAAGCCCAGCACCGCTTCGCCAAAGAGGGCAAAGACGACCAGGATGATCATGCCAATGGCGCAGGCGCGTACCGCGATCCCGCGGCGCTGGCGTTCCGGCACGCCCTGGGTCAGCGCCACGAACAAGGGCGCAAGGCCAATGGGGTCGATCACCACGAACATGGTCACGAAGGCGGTGATGAGGAAGGCGGTGTCGATCATGGCGTATTCTCAAGGCGCGCCTGTGGCGCATTCCATCTGTCTTGCTGGGGCTCTGCCCCAGACCCCGGGATATTTGGGGCCAAGAGAAGGGTCATGCGCGCTCGGCTGTTTCGAGTTTTTCGAGGTCCTGCATCCAGAGGCTTTCGGCGCGGTTGAGGGCGTCCATGACCTCGGCATATTTTTTCTGCCAGACTTCCATCTCGCCGATCTTGGCGTCCTCATAGAGGTCGGGGTCCGCCAGTTTGTCCGCCAGCTTGTCGCGCATCTGGTTCAGCTTTTCGACGCGCGCTTCGGATTTGCGGACCTCCGAGCGCAGGGCTAGGAT
Organism: uncultured Tateyamaria sp.; assembly: GCF_947503465.1. NCBI lineage: Bacteria > Pseudomonadati > Pseudomonadota > Alphaproteobacteria > Rhodobacterales > Roseobacteraceae > Tateyamaria > uncultured Tateyamaria sp. Next base: position 430,332 of record NZ_CANNDN010000001.1, read on the forward strand.
GGTGTCGCGGCTGGGTTTCTTGGGCTTTGGCGTGTCCGGTTTGGTCGGCTTGCCTGGCTTGCCGTCGCTGAGAAGCAGCTTGCGGTAGGCTTCGAGGTCATCCTCGAACGGTGTCACGGTGCCGCCTGATACCAGCCACAGCCGGTCGGCCACGAGTTCCAGCAGGTGCATGTCGTGGCTGACCAGGATCACGGCGCCGGTATAGTTGGTCAGCGCTTCGACCAGCGCCTCGCGCGACTCGATATCGAGGTGGTTGGTGGGTTCGTCCAGGATGAGCATGTGCGGTGCGTCGAGCGTCGCCAGCAGGAGCGACAGGCGCGCCTTTTGGCCGCCCGACAGTTTGCCCACAATCGTATCCGCCTGATCCGCCATCAGGCCGAAACCCGACAGGCGTGCGCGCCATTTTGCGGGGCTTTCGGCGGGGCGTTCGCGGCGCAGGTGGTCGAGCGGGGTCTCGTCGATGTGCAACTCGTCCACCTGATGCTGCGCGAAGTAGCCGATGCGCAGCTTGGACGACTTGGTCATCTTGCCCGTCATGGAGGGCAAGCGGTCGCTGAGCAGTTTCGACAGGGTCGATTTACCCTGTCCGTTCTTGCCCAGCAGCGCGATGCGGTCGTCCTGGTCGATGCGCAGGTTCAGTTTTTGCAGCACCGTCATGTCACCGTACCCGGTGCTGGCACCATCGAGGTGGATGATGGGCGGCGACAGCTCTTCGGGGTTCGGGAAGTCGAAGCGTTTGAGCCCGGCCTCTTGCGGGGTGGTGATGGGCTGCATTTTCGCCAGCGCCTTGAGCCGGGACTGGGCCTGCCGCGCCTTGTCGGCCTTGTAGCGGAAGCGGTCCACATAGGATTGCAGGTGGGCGCGGCGTGCGTCCTGTTTTTTGGCCATGGCGGCGGCGTTGGCGAGCTTTTCCGCCCGTTGCCGGGCGAACTGGTCATAGGGGCCTTGGTAATAGGTCAGTTTGCGGTCTTCGAGGTGCAGGATCGCACCGACGGCGCGGTTCAAGAGGCCGCGGTCGTGGCTGATGATGACGACCGTGTGCGGGTATTTGGCGAGGTAGGATTCGAGCCAGAGCGCGCCTTCGAGGTCGAGATAGTTGGTGGGTTCGTCCAGCAGCAGCAGGTCAGGCTGGGCAAAGAGTACGGCGGCAAGGGCCACGCGCATGCGCCAGCCACCGGAGAAATCGGCGCAGGGTTTCAGTTGCTCGTCATCGTCAAAGCCCAGGCCCTTGAGGATGGTCGCCGCGCGTGCCTCTGCCGACCAGGCGTCGATGTCGGCCAGCCGGGTCTGGATTTCGGCGATGCGATGCGGGTCCTGGCTTTGGTCTGCCAGCAGGGCCGCGCGTTCGGTATCTGCCGCGAGCACCGTGTCGATGAGCGACGTCTGGGACGCGGGCACCTCCTGGGCGACGCCACCGATGCGTGCGCCGGAGGGCAGGGAGATGTCGCCCGATTCCAGCGCCAGTTCGCCATAGATGAGGCGAAAGAGGGTCGTCTTGCCGGTGCCGTTGCGGCCCACAAGACCGACCTTGTGGCCTTCGGGAATGACGGCGCTGGCCCCTTCGAACAGGGGGCGGCCCGCGACGGCGTAGGTGATGTCAGAAATGCGCAACATGGGCGCGCTCTAGCAGAGGGGTGCGGGGCGTGCTAGCCCCTGCGGATGACCAGACCTGCGCCGCATCTTGTGACCCTTGTCCTGCTCACGGCGCTGACCGTGCTGACGCTGAACATGTTCCTGCCAGCGCTGCCTGCCATGCGTGCCGCGTTCGGGGTGTCGGAGGCGGTCATGGGGCGGGCCATTTCCCTTTACATGCTGGCGGCGGCGGTGTTGCAGCTGGTGCTGGGGCCGCTGTCGGACCGGTTCGGGCGGCGGCCCGTGATCATTGGGCTGCTGGCCTTGTATGTGGTGGCGTCGGTGATGTGCCTGCTGGCGCAGAACATCACGCTGTTTCTGATTGCGCGGACCGGGCAAGCGGTGGCGGTGGGGGGCGGTATCCTCGCCTCGGCCGTGGTGCGCGACCTTTATGCGGGGCGGGTTGCGGCGGCGAAGCTGTCGCTGATTGCGTCGGCCATGGCTGTGGCGCCCATGCTGGCGCCCATGGTGGGCGGGGTGCTGGACACCGCCTTTGGCTGGCGGTCGGTCTTTGTGACCTACGCAGCCCTGGGGGCTGGCCTGCTGCTGTGGTGCCTGCGTGATCTGGGCGAGACGCATGCGGGCGGGCCGGGGCAGCGCATGGACATTGGCGCGCTGCTGACGGCGCGGCTGTTCTGGGCCTATGTCGGCTTGCAAGCCCTTGGGGTCGGGACGTTTTATGTGTTCCTGACCGGTGCGCCCTTTGTGGCGGCGGATGTCTTCGGGCTGGGCCCCGCGCAGATCGGGATCGCGCTCGGGACCACCACCGCGGGCTTCATGCTGGGGGCAGGGCTGTCGGCGCGGCTGGTGCAGCGGGTGGGGCCGATGCGTCTGATCCTGATCGGGCGGGCGGTGCCCATTCTGGGGCTGGGGGCTGCGTTTCTCTATTACGTCAGCGGGGGCGATCAGGTTTTGCCGCTGTTTGTCAGCACGGTAACGGTGGGCATCGGCAACGGGTTGTCGCTGGCCAATGCCAATGCGGGCGCGTTGTCTGTGCGGCCCGATCTGGCGGGCAGTGCGTCTGGTGTGAACGGGGCGGTGGCACTGGGACTGGGGGCGGCACTCAGCTGGGCGACGACGGCAGTGCTGGGGGCGTCGGCCACGCCGCAGGCGCTTTTGCTTTTGATGCTTGGAACGCTGGCGCTGGCACTTGCAATTGCGGTGCTTGCAGCACTTTGGGAGCAGGGCGAGACAGGGGTTTCCAACCTCAAAACCCCATGATACTGGGCCGTTGATTTTCGCGCGCGGGACGGTCCCGGGCGCTGCTGACAGGAGATATCCATGGCTCTCGAGCGCACCTTTTCCATCATCAAACCCGATGCAACCCGCCGCAACCTGACGGGCGCCATCAACAAGAAGTTCGAGGACGCGGGCCTGCGGATCGTCGCCCAAAAGCGCATCCACCTGACCAAGGCGCAGGCGGGCGAGTTCTATAAGGTGCATGCCGAGCGCCCGTTCTATGATGAGCTGTGCGACTTCATGGCGTCTGCCCCGATCGTCGCACAGGTTCTCGAAGGCGAAGGCGCCATTGCCAAGAACCGCGAAGTGATGGGTGCGACCAACCCCGCCGATGCGGATGCCGGCACCATCCGGGCCGAATTTGCCGAAAGCGTTGGCGAAAACTCGGTTCACGGGTCAGACGCGCCGGAGACGGCGGCGGTCGAGATTGCCTACTTCTTCTCCGGTCTGGAGTTGGTGGGCTAAGCCGACCTTTCATATCGCGCAGAATACAACCGGCGTGCCTTTTGGGGGTGCGCCGGTTTTTTTGTGGTTAATCGGTGGTTAACCGGCCGTGCGGGCAACGGGACCAATTTTTGTCAGGTGCAACGCGAAGAGCGGCCTTCCAATTACTGAATTTGAACTGAAATACCTGATCCAGGGGCCTGTGCATCCCGTACACAATGTGTACACCACCTGTGCACAACGCGTGCACTGCCTTTCGGTCATTTCATACGTTGGGCACATCATGTTGTGCCACATCGACTGTCCGGGAAGAATGTTAAGATTTGGTGGGCACAGCGTGCGGTGGCGCGATATCCGACATCTCGAAATGATCGCGCAGAAGGGCCACGTTGCGTGTGTTTGCCTTCCAGCCGATGTCGAACAGATCACCGACCAAGGGTATCGACCCGATCAGGGCGTCAATGCCGATATTGGCAAGCATTCTTCCCTTTACCGACGCGGGCGCGCCCATCCGATGCGCCGTGAGGACGATGTATCCGGCAGGGCCAAGCGTTAACGCGTCTCCGATGCCCGGGATCAGACCCAGGATGCTGTCCCAGCCCACCTGCACGCCCACAACGGGCAATCGCATCGCCCGGTCCATGGTCCGGGCGATGCGGTCAAGATGTTCAAGCTGTTGTGCCTGATCAGGCATGTTCGGGGGTGCGCGCAATGACCCACACGGCGTGCACGATGCCGGGGATGTAGCCCAGCAGGGTCAGCAGGATGTTCAGCCAGAAATGTTTGCCGATGCCCACCTGCAGAAAGACGCCCAGCGGGGGCAGGATAACGGAAAGAATGATGCGGATCAGGTCCATTGGAGTGTCCTTTCGGGTTGTGCGGTCTTGACCTGTCAACCCGGACAGCGCCTGAATTGTTCCGACACATCAGGCCTTGGCGATGACGCCGATCTCGTTCAGGGTCCGCTCAAAATCGCTGAGCCCCTTGTCAAAAGCCTGTGCCTTTATGCTGTCAAAGCGTTTGCGCAGGGCCTTTTTCTCGTCCCCCTTGCAATCGTTCCAGGGCCGTCCCTGCAATCCCATCACCAGCACGTAGTAGCCGATGAAGTGCGGGCGCAGGCCCGCGCGCAGAAGACGGGTGTAGGTTTCGTCCGCACCAAGCGCGCGCACCGTGTCTGCATCCGGTATGCCGGCCCTGGCGCAGGCGGCATCCATGGCCGGGCCAAGGTTGCGGATTGAGGAAACAGGGTCGCCCATGGGCGCAGGTTATCCAGCCGCTGGCCCGGTGTCACCCGCGATCAGATGCTGGCGTAATCCGTGAAGATCGGCGTAGGCTTGGCATCTTTCTTGGGCTGCGGTTGCGGGGCCTGTGTGCGTTGTGTGCTCGACATTTCAATCACCTTTTACCTTTTGCGTTGACCGCGCACCTGTGCGGTCTGTTCACCCCAGCACGGATCTGTGCCGGGGACATGGCTGAAATGTGGCGATTATGTGGCGGGTTGCACCCTGTATCGGGTCGTTTGTGAATAGGGGTGATCGGGCGTGCAGATGACGCTGGGGAAGGTCGGGTGGTTCACCGCATCGGGCCAGCCCTGCGGTTCAAGCGCGATGCCCGACAGCGGGGCGATGTCCGCCTGTGGGATGTGAGGTAAAAACGCGCCGCTATAGGCCTGTAGCCCCGGTTCGGTGCTGTAGATGTCCAGCCTGTGCTGACCTGTGGCCAACGTGGCCATGTGCTGCGGCGTGGCGGCAACAGCCCTGCTGATGCAAAAGTTATGGTCCGTGTCCGCGTGGATGCGCCGCGGCGTGCGGTGGTCGAAAACGGTGTCCGCAACCGGCGTGATCTGGCCGGTGGGCAGGTTCCTGTCGTCCGTGGGCAGGTAATGTGTGGCGTTGATGTGCAGCAGATGATCCGGCGTGACGCGCCAGTAGGGGTGGTGCGCGATCGAGACCGGGGTGGGGGTATCGGTGGTCAAGGTGATCCGCAGCATCAGCGTGGTGTCCGTCACCTGCGCCCGGAGGCTGACATCCCGCGCCCCGGGCAGGCCGCCATGAAAGGCGGGCAGGTGGTGGGTCAGGTGGACGGCGTCAGCGCCATGTGCCGCGACCGTCCAGCGCGCGCGGTCAAGCCCGTCTGGCCCGCTGTGAAGCGCGGTGATCCCGTTTTCATTGCGGGGCATCTGGTGTGTGACACCGTTGACCGGCGCCTTGCCATCGCGGACGCGGTTGGCCAGGGGCCCCACAATGGCGCCGCCATAGCAGTCCCGCAGGGCGGGGGTCGTTGCCTCGTCCACGTCCAGAACAAGGTTGGGGCCATCGTCCAGATGCAGGCGGCGCAGCCGCGCGCCATCGGGGTCAAACACGGCCGTCAACCGATCGGACCGGAGGGTGAATAGAGTACGCATGCAAGCACCATGGTGCAGGGGCCGGGAGTGTGCAATTCATCTTCACAACGGAGGGACAGCATGCACGACATACCGATTTCGACACATGACGCGGCCGCAGATGACCGCAACGACCACATCCTGATTTATGTGGATGGTCAGATCGTGCCGCGCGATCAGGCCGTTGTGTCCGTCTATGACAGCGGTTTCATGCTGGGGGACGGTATCTGGGAGGGGCTGCGCCTTTATGACGGACATATCCCGTTCTTCGATGCCCATCTGGACCGGCTGTTCGAGGCGGCGGCCTATACCGAGATCGAGATCGGGTTGGATCGGGATGGGCTTAAGAATGCAGTATGGAAAACGTTGCAGGCCAATGACATGCACACGGATGTTCATGTGCGTCTGATGGTCACGCGCGGGCGCAAGGCCAAGCCGTTCCAGCACCCCCATCTGAGCCTGTGGGGGTCGACCATCGTCATCATTGCCGAGCATTCGAAACCCGATGACCGTGTGGTCGAACGGGGCATTCGCCTTGCGACCGTGCCGCATCATCGCGGGCTGCCCCTGACGCAGGATGCAAAGTTGAATTCGCATTCCAAGCTGAATTGCATCATCGCCCTGAACCACGCGGTGCGCGCGGGTGCGGACGAGGCGCTGATGCTCGACCCGTTTGGCTTTGTGAACACGACGAACGCCTGCAACTTCTTCATCGTGAAGACGGGGGCCGTTTGGACCTCGACCGGCGACTACTGCATGAACGGGATCACGCGGCAGAAGGTGATCGACCTGTGCCGCGCCGAGGGCATCCCGGTGTTTGAGCGGAATTTCTCGCTGGTCGATACCTACAGCGCCGACGAGGCGTTTCTGACCGGTACATTCGGTGCACAAACCCCGGTGTTCGAGATTGACGGCCGCAAGATCGGCGGCGGTGTCGCGGGCCCGGTGTTCCTGCACCTTCGCGCCGCGTACAAACGGCTGATCGCCACGGATCGTGATGTCTGAGTGGGGGAATTGGCTCCGGCGGTAGGGATCGAACCTACGACCAATTGATTAACAGTCAACTGCTCTACCGCTGAGCTACGCCGGAACGGTCTGCGCGATATAGCAAGGGTGATTCAGGTCGTCCAGAGGGATTTGTGCGCCCGGCGACAAAAAGTTCGGTGGGGCTCAGGCGGTTGCAAAACGCGTCTCTGGCCCCAGTGGATCAAGGGCGGTGATCTTTGATTTTCCCATCAGATCAATCAGATGGGCCAGCACATTTCGGGTCGCTGCTGGCAGCAGTGGAGCAGGCGTATCGGTATACACGGTTTCGGCGATCTGTGCCGCAGTTGCCGGGGCTGCGATCAGTGCCGACAGGATGGCCGCCTCGCGGGCGCGCCGGTGGGTGATCAGCCAGGACAAACGCGCAGCCGGGTCACGGATCGGGGCGCCATGGCCCGGGTAGAATACCCGCCAGTCGCGCGTCGCCAGCCGGTCGCAGGAGGCCATGAAATCGGTCAGGTCCCCGTCGGGCGGGGAGACAAGCGAACTGGCCCAGCCCATCACATGATCCGCCGTCAGGCACGCATCGCCAAAGCCCAGGCAAATGTGGTTGCCCAGATGCCCGGGCGTGTGCATCACCTCAAGCTGCCAGTCGGCGCCCGGGATCATGTCCCCATCGGCCACGCGAATGTCGGGGACAAATGCATGATCAATCCCTTCGCCACCCCCCGCAAGGCCTGCCTTGGCCAAATTCTGCATCACGGTGCTGCGTCCGTCGGTGGCGGTGCCAAAGGCCAGAACGGGTGCGCCGGTTTCCTCGGACAGGCGGCCGGCCAGGGGGGAATGGTCAAGGTGCGCGTGGGTGACAATGATATGCGAGACGGATTGTCCGGGCGCCAAGGCGGACAGGATGGCGGACAGATGAGCGTCAGATGCCGGGCCGGGATCGACCACGGCCAATGCGGTGTGACCCAGCAGGTATGTGTTCGTGCCGCGGTAGGTCATCGGCGACGGGTTCGGGGCCACGATCCGGCGCAGGCCCGGCTCCAACATCTCGGCCGTGCCGATGGGTGGATCAAAATCATCTGGTGGCAGCATGGTGGTCTTTCGTCCCCGGTCTCGGCTCGCTAGGGTCTAGCCCATGTCCTTTGCCTGGCTCAAACAGTATATGCCGCGAGGTATCTATGCGCGGGCGGCTTTGATCCTGCTGTTGCCGGTGATCGTTGTGCAACTGGTTGTGTCGGTCGTGTTTGTGCAGCGTCATTTCGAGGAAGTGACCCAGCAGATGTCGAGCGCGGCGGCCCGTGAGGTGCGATTGGTCCTGGCCCGGATCGGTACGGCACCGTCCCGCAGCGCGATCGAAGCCGTCACCAGCGACCTGGCCCCCCTCGCCATCACCGTGACACCGGTCACCGCGCGCATGCTGTCCGAAGACGATCGCCGCGTCTGGTACGACTTTTCGGGTATCGTGATCATCGAACGGCTGAAACTGGCAGTGCCGCAGATTGCGGTGGTTGACCTGTCGAATGACCGGCGCGTGCGGTTGGTTCTGGATACGGTGCACGGCGCGGTCGAGATCACATTCGACCGCAGGCGGGTGTCTGCGGCGGCCCCGCACCAGTTGTTGGTGAACATGGTTTTTTTCAGCATCATCATCACCGTCATCGCGTTTATCTACATGCGCAACCAACTGCGTCCGATCAAACGCCTTGCGGCTGCGGCAGAGGCGTTTGGCCGAGGGCGGACCGTTGCCTATGCCCCGGCGGGCGCAACAGAGGTGCGCGCGGCGGGCACGGCCTTTGTCGATATGCGCAACCGTATCGAACGGCAGATCGAAACACGTACGCTGATGCTGTCTGGGGTCAGCCATGATCTGCGCACGCCGCTGACACGCATGCGCCTGTCCCTGTCGATGTTGGATGATCAGGATCGCGCCGCATTGGAACAGGATGTCGCGGACATGCAGGGCATGATCGATGCCTTTCTGGAATTCGCCAAAGGCGAGGGCGAGGGCGAACCGGAGCGCGTTGACCCGATTGCCTTGACCCGCGCGCTGGTGGAAGATGCGCAGCGCGCCGGTCAGTCCGTGACGTTGGTCGAAAGCGAGGTCGAGGGTGAAGGCGAAGGGACCGTGATGTTGCGTCCCCTGGCCATGCGTCGGGCGCTGGACAACCTTGTGTCCAATGCGGTGCGGTATGGGGCGCGGGCCGAGGTGACGGTACGGCTGACGGAAAAGTCGCTGCGCTTTCGCGTCGAGGATGACGGCCCAGGTATTCCCGAAGATCAGCGCGCGGACGCGCAGCGCCCCTTTACCCGTCTGGATCCGGCCCGCAATCAGGACAAGGGGTCGGGCGTTGGTCTGGGCCTTGCCATCGCGACCGATATCGCCCGGGCGCACGGCGGTACGTTGCGATTGGGGCGCAGCAGCCGCCTGGGGGGGCTGCGTGCCGACATTGTCATCGCCCGGTGATCTGCCGCAGCGGCACGCTTGCCGCGCCGGTGCATTCCGCTTTACTGGCGGCACCGGACTCCAGGAGCAACGCCAATGACACCTTATGACATGATCCGCGACCAGCTTGGCAAGGCGGTGCCATTTGCAAATCACGTTGGTGTCGAGCTGATCGAAGTGGGCGACGGGCTGGGCATTGCGGCGCTGGATCAGCGGCCAGAGACGTCCAACCATATCCAGTCCCAGCACGCGGGCGCCATGTTCACCCTGGGCGAAGCGGCCTCGGGCGCGGCCCTTGCCGGAGCCTTTGGTCCGATGATCTTTCAAGCCCGTCCGGTCGCGTCGGGCGCGCGTATTTCCTATGTGAAAATCGCAAAGGGGCGGCTTGAGGCACATGCCAGGACCGAACGGCCCGGCGCGGATCTGGTCAAGGAACTGGAAGAGGTGGGAAAAACCGCCTTTGACATCACCGTGGACATTCGCGACGCCGAGGGCGACACGGTCGTCTCCATGACGGTTGGCTGGCACGTGCGCAAAGCGTAACGGGGCGGCTGGTAGGCCCGGCAGGACTTGAACCCGCAACCAAAGCGTTATGAGCGCTCTGCTCTAACCAATTGAGCTACAGGCCCGCCATGGGTGTGGGATACCATTGCCCCGCCGGGTGTCAATATGGCCTGCGCTTCAGAACCGAAAGCGCGCACCGATAAAGACCGAGTCGATGTCCTGAAACGATTCGGTTGGTGTCGCGGCATCGAATGTCCGGAAACCTGCGTAGACTTCGGTGTTGATCTTGTCGATTTTCTGCACGGCAAAGATGCTGTAGCTTTCGGAACTGCTTCCGTTCAATGACTGGTCGCTGCCGTCATAATAGTCGACTGCGATCGATGTGCTGCCCCACGGCACGAGGTCTTTTTGCTGGTAGCCCAGCTTGAGGTAGTAGTACCCGGGATCATTGCGCCCGGCCACGTTCAGATCGTCCTGCCCTGACGCAAAGGTCAGGTTCAGGCCCGTTGGGTCATGAAAGGCGGAGACCGATCCTGCAATCCGGTCCGTGTCGTCCAATTGGGCATAGGTGATCCCGCTGCGGACGCGCACGTCGCCCAGTTTCCCGTTGTAGCGCAACGCGATGTCGTTCTGGTCATCCTCACCAAACGAGACGGAGGCGGTAAAACCGCCACCAAAGGCGGGCGTGTCATAGCGGAATCTTTCAATCCGCGTGATGCCATCGAAGTTGGAAAAGAAATCGCCCACGTCGTTGCTGCTGAATGCGCCGGATGCCGTGCGGAAAATCTGACCACCCGAGATCAGGCCCACGGCAGAGTTATTGCCGATAAAGGTGCCGGAGAGGTCGATTTCGGCAATCCCATTCGATGCCGCGTCGCCTTGCCCATACGCGAAGTTGCCAAAGGGTGTTCTGGTGAACAGTTCGAATTTGCGTTCGTTGGACACTGACGAGCTGATGTCCGAGTTAAGCTGGCTCACGCCATTGGAGGTCGAAAACTCGAATTCGTATTCGATGAGGGCACCAACGACGTAGTCGCCAAAGTCATAGGCCGCACGGGCCGTAAGACGGGTCGATGAATTGTCATTGTCGACAAAAAACTCGTTCGATTCGACGCCATCATCGGTGAAAAGGATCCCCCGGTTGATCTGCCCGCCGAAAGTGAAGGTGAACCCGCCATCCTTGATGTTAACGACCTGCGCGTGCGCGGCTGACATCGAAAGTGCGCCCACCGCAACGGGTGAAGCGAGCAATATTTTGCGGAGAAGCATGGAGGGAACCTTTCAAAAGGCGCTGCGGCTACGGTGCCAGTATTACATGAATTTGCATACACGCATAACAAGAGCGTGAAGGCCCGTGATCCCGGGGGGGAGGAGGCGGCTTGCATGGCGCACCGGCGGGATTTCCTTTTGCGCCCCACGGGCGTTCACGCTAAGGGGCGTCCGAGCCCCGGTGGAGTAAACCTATGACCAGCAAACCCAATGGAATGACATATGCCGAGGCCGGCGTTGATATCGACGCGGGCAATGCGCTGGTCGAACGGATCAAACCTGCCGCTGCGGCCACGAAACGGTCGGGGGTGGCCTCTGGTCTTGGCGGGTTCGGGGGGCTTTTCGATCTGAAGGCCGCGGGGTTTGTCGATCCGGTTCTGGTTGCGGCCACGGATGGAGTTGGCACCAAGCTGCGCATCGCAATTGACACGGGCCATGTGGATGGCGTGGGCGTTGACCTTGTGGCCATGTGCGTCAACGATCTGGTGTGCCAAGGCGCGGAGCCATTGTTTTTCCTTGATTATTTCGCAACCGGGACGCTTGATCTGGACCAGGCCGCCCGCATCATCGAAGGGATTGCCCGGGGGTGCGAGACGTCGGGCTGCGCGCTGATCGGGGGCGAGACGGCGGAGATGCCGGGCATGTATCCGGCGGGCGATTTCGACCTTGCCGGGTTTTCTGTGGGTGCGATGGAGCGGGGCACGGCCCTGCCTGCTGACGTGGCCGAGGGCGACGTCGTGCTGGGCCTTGCCTCGGACGGGGTGCATTCGAACGGGTATTCGCTGGTGCGCAAGATTGTTGAGACATCTGGCCTGGGGTGGGACGATGCCTGTCCCTGGGACGCGGGCACACTTGGTGCGGCCCTGCTTCGTCCGACAAGGTTGTATGTAAAGGCCGCATTGGCTGCGATGAAGGCGGGCGCCGTGCATGGCTTTGCGCACATCACGGGCGGCGGGCTGACGGAAAACCTGCCCCGCGTTTTGCCAGACGGGCTGGGCGTATCTGTGAACCTTGATGCCTGGGCATTGCCACCGGTGTTCCAATGGTTGGCCAGGCAGGGCGGGATGGCCGAGGCCGAGATGCTCAAGACGTTCAACGCAGGTATCGGCATGGTTGTGATTGTCGACCCTCAGGCCGAAAAAGATGTGACATCCGCCCTGGTCGCAGAAGGGCAGACCGTCACCCGTATCGGCGCCGTGCACGTAGGGCAGGGCGTGACCTATAGCGGGTCGCTTCTTTGAAAAAACGGGTCGGCATCTTTGTGTCCGGCGGCGGGTCGAACATGCGTGCGCTGGTCGAGGATATGGATGCACGGCACCCGGCGGAACCTGTTGTCGTGGTATCCAACAATAGCGATGCGGGCGGCATCGCCTGGGCGCGTGATGCGGGACTTGCCACTGTTGTTGTCGATCATCGGCCCTATGGCCGGGACCGTTCCGCATTCGAGGGCGCCATTTCAAATGCGCTTGCCCCATTTGAGTTGGACATGATTTGCCTTGCCGGGTTCATGCGCGTTCTGACGGCGGGATTTGTAACCCCGTGGCGCGAAAGGATGCTGAACATTCACCCCTCGCTTCTGCCCAAATACCGGGGCCTGCACACCCATGCCCGCGCGTTGGAGGCCGGCGACGCAGAACATGGCTGTACAGTCCATCTGGTGACGCCGGAATTGGACGAGGGACCGGTGCTGGGCCAGGCACGGGTTCCGTTGCAAGCCGATGATACGCCTGAGGAATTGGCCGCCCGCGTGCTGGTGCAGGAACACCGGCTTTATCCTGCAGTGTTGCGCCGTTTCGCCAGCGGAGACCGCAGGCCTCTGATGCTCTAGCCAGCGCTTGCGCATTGGTGTAGGACCAGACAACCTGACGGTGAAAAGCAACAAAAAGAAGCCGCTTATGAGAACCATCACAACGACGGACGCGTTGGCCGAATTCTGCACTCAGGCCCGGACGCACCCGTATGTGACCGTTGATACAGAATTCCTGCGCGAACGGACCTACTATTCGAAACTGTGCCTTGTCCAAGTGGCGATGCCGGGCACGGATGACGGCACTGCGGTGCTGATCGACCCGCTGGCCAAGGACCTGTCGCTTGAACCGCTTTATGACCTGTTTCGGGACAGGTCTGTCGTCAAAGTGTTTCACGCGGCGCGACAAGACCTCGAGATTTTCTATGTCGATGCGCAGGTCTTTCCCGAGCCATTGTTTGACACTCAAGTGGCGGCCATGGTCTGCGGCTTTGGCGAACAGGTCGGATACGAGACCTTGGTGCGCAAGATCGCCAAGCAGTCGCTCGACAAGACGTCACGCTTTACCGATTGGTCGCGGCGGCCCCTCACCGATGCACAAAAGACGTATGCGATTGCGGACGTCACACATCTACGCCAGATCTATGAATTCCTGTCGGCCAAGCTGAATGAAAGTGGCCGCGCACGCTGGGTGTCCGAAGAATTGCAGACACTGCTGAGCCCCGACACATACATCGTTGATCCCGCGCAGGCGTGGAAACGGGTCAAGACCCGGACAAACTCTTCCCGTTTCTTGGCGGTCGTCAAGGAACTGGCGGCATTTCGCGAGACACATGCCCAGACCCGCAACATCCCGCGTAACCGGGTGTTCAAAGACGATGCATTGGTCGAGCTGGCAAGCAACAAGCCGAAATCCCATGAAGATCTGGGCCGGTCGCGTCTGCTGTTGCGTGAGGCGCGCAAGGGCGACATCGCGGACGGTATCCTTGCGGCGGTCAAGCGGGGGGTGGACATGGACCCGGATGCCATGCCGCGCCCGGACCGGTCGCGTGAAAAAATGCAGGTCAACCCGGCGTTGGCGGATCTGCTGCGTGTCTTGCTGAAGGCAAAGACCGAGAGCGCGGGCGTGGCTGCCAAGCTGATCGCTTCGGCCGCAGACCTTGACGCCCTGGCTGCGGGTATGCGGGACGTGCCCGCCCTCAAAGGGTGGCGTTCCGAGGTGTTTGGCACCGACGCGTTGCGCTTGTGTGATGGTCAGGTTGCGTTGACGGCCCAGGGCGCGGACGTGAAAATCATTCCGCTGGACTGATCAGCGTCGCGTTGTGCTTTGTGCATTGCGGCGGCCTTCGACCCGGATCACGCGGATCTCAGACAATTCCTGATCGGTCAGGCGCCGTGCGGCAGTGACGGTTCGTACCCGCTGGCTGAGCGTGCGTGTGGGGCGGTCCGAATGAACGCCGCGCAGCTGGTACGTCAATACGCCATCCACGGGGATGTTTTCATCGTTGTCGGTGGTCAGGCGGATGTCATATACGCGGTCCTGATCGACAATCCCTGTCGCGCGCACAATGGCGCCGCCCGGCACGCGTTCGATCACAAGGTCGGTCACCTGGTCCACCGGCGTGCCGACATAGATTTCGGCCTGATCGCGGAGGCTGGAAAACAGGCCCGCACGGGTGTTCTGCGGGATCAACGGGTTGGTTTCGGCGCGTGGGTCGGGACGGATCGGTTCGGACCGGCTGCCGCCAAACCAGTTCAGTGGATTCACGGCGCTGTCGCGCACGGCTGCACAGGCGGACAGGGTCAGGGTGAGAACCAGAAGGGCAGGAAGGGTCAGGCGCATTGTCCGCTCGCATCTTTTGCTTTTGCGCAATGTGGTAACGGATGCAGGCCCGGTTGAAAAGCATCCATTGCCGGGCTGGACCTTTGACGTGCGCACGCCTAGGTGACGCATAGCGCGACCAGCACCCGGGACGGACCAATGGCAACAGAAAGCTTTGAAGAGATTGTCGAGGATTTCGAGTTTCTTGAGGATTGGGAAGATCGCTATCGTTACGTGATCGAGCAGGGCAAGGCGATGGACCCGCTGCCGGAAGCGTTGAAAGTGCCGGCAACCAAGGTCGATGGCTGTGCCAGCCAGGTCTGGCTGCATCCGCAGATTGCCAACGGGGTTTTTCATTTTGACGGTGACAGCGACGCGATGATCGTGAAGGGCCTGATTGCTGTTCTGCGCCGCCTTTACAATGGTCTTCCCGTGGCTGAGGTGCGCGCCGTCGATGCGCGGGCCGAAATGGCGCGGCTGGGATTGAATGATCATCTGTCGGCACAGCGGTCCAATGGCCTGCGGGCCATGATCGAGCGCATTCAAGTGGTGGCGGCCGCCTGACCCGAAGGACGCCTTGCGGCGACACGATTCATTTTTTTGGATGAGGGGCGCTGCCCCTCATACGCCCCGAAGTATTTCCGGCCAGAAGACGGGTCAGAGGCGCCCCAGTGTTTTTTGCAGGTCTCCGTAACCCGTAAAACGTCGTTCGAAGGCCAGGCCAAGCCGGCCTGCGGCTGCTTGCGCTTTTCTTGTGAGGGCCGGATCGTCTGTTTGTGCCTGATAGACCAGTTTCTCGTAATTGCCGAAATACATGTCCCGGAGTTCTGGATGCCGGTCGAGACCCATCGGCTTGATGATGAAGGCATCGAACTGTCGGACCAGGAAATCTGTCAGGTAAAATGTGGTGATTTCACTTTCACTTTGCGCAGCAAATGTCTCGTTTCCTTCAAAAAAACTGTAGCAATGTGGGCCTGCGACCATCTCGACCCCGAGCTCTTGGCACGCCGCTTTCAACAGGCCGCCGGTGCCGCAATCGGCGTAGACAACAAAGATTGTGTCGTAGTTGCCGCGATGTTTCGCGACCGCGTCGCGCACCGCCTCGGTGATCTTGTCAGGGAACAAGTGATACTTGGCAGGCAGGCAGGTCAGGTCCATGTGGTCCCATCCGTTTGCCTGTTTGAGGTCCAGTATCTCGCGTGCAAGCGCGCCGCATGCAATCAGCAGAATGCGGCCCGCGCCGATGGGCTCCAGTCCGTGATCGGTCAGCTGTGCATCGGTCAGCGCCATTTGATCGAGCATCCCATGCTTGCCGTTTGATCGCGCGGGCCGGCGCCTGTGTCCGCGATCTGTCGCATGGCGTTCACAAGCTCCGGTACGCGCCGATCCGCATTGCCCATGCCTGCGTCATCCAGCCGCCCGCGATACTGCAAGGTGCCCGCACCGTTGAAGCCGAAGAAATCAGGTGTGCAGACAGCGCCATAGGCGCGGGCGACGGATTGATCTTCGTCTATCAGATAGGGGAACCCGAATGTGAACCGTGCGGCAAAGGCGGGCATTTGGGATGGCGCATCCGCGGGGTAGGCGGTGAAGTCGTTCGCATTGATCGCAACCACACCGATGCCTGCATCCATCAAGGTCTGCGCATCGGCCGCCAGCCGGTCTGCAAGTGCGACAACATAGGGGCAATGGTTGCAGATGAAGGCGACAAGCACGCCCTTGGGCCGCAGGTGATCGTTCAGATCATGCATGTGGCCCCGGGCATCCGGTAGACGAAAGGGCGGTGCGGGATCCCCGAAATTGCATCCGGGCGTTTCAAGCAGCATGTCGTCCTCCGTTTGGCGGGGGCGACAGGGGGGTCAGCCTGCCGCCATCTGGTTGTGCTTGCGCGCTACGAATTCCTTGGCCGTTTCGACCGCCACAGCGGCATCGCGGCAATAGGCGTCAGCACCGATGGCTTTGCCAAACTCTTCGTTCAGCGGCGCACCGCCCACCAACACGATATAGTCGTCGCGGATGCCCTGTTCGACCATGGTGTCGATCACGACCTTCATATAGGGCATCGTGGTGGTCAGCAGGGCCGACATGCCGAGGATATCCGGACCTTCCTGTTCGATGGCTTCCAGGTAGTTTTCGACCGGATTGTTGATACCCAGATCGACCACTTCAAAGCCAGCACCTTCCATCATCATGGACACAAGGTTCTTGCCGATGTCGTGGATGTCCCCCTTGACGGTGCCAATGACCATCTTGCCGACGCGCGGGGCGCCCGTTTCCGCCAACAGTGGCTTGAGAATGAACATACCGCCCTTCATTGCGTTGGCTGCAAGCAGCACTTCGGGGACGAACAGGATCCCGTCGCGGAAATCGTGGCCCACGATCGTCATGCCGCCCACAAGGGCCTTGGTCAGAATGTCGTAAGGCTGCCAGCCCCGTTCAAGCAGGATGTTCACGCCTTCTTCGATCTCTTCCTTGAGACCGTCATAGAGATCGTCGAACATTTGCTGGACCAGCTCTTCGTCATCCAGTTCCGACAGGATGATTTCGTCTTCGTCTGACATGGGCATTCCTCGTATGCAGGTCCGCGGACCTGGTGCCTATTTATCGGGTTATCGTTCAGAATGTCGCAGGTGCACTGTCCGAATTGCGACATGGCCCGCTTCTGGTGCGACGCGGCATGTCACTTTTGTGTGCCATGGCATGCTGTCCGATGGCTGATTTCGAAGTCTTTTCTGGCATATGTTCTTGATACGTTCTAGTTTGGGATCATGAAACCCGATCTCCAGACGCGTCAGCCCAAGGCCCGTGGCGCGGTGACCAATGTCGTAAGCCGGTATGATAGCGTCACGCGCCACAGTGATCCCGATGGCTGGGATATCGAAGAGGACCTGCCGATCCTTCGGACGGATGTCAGCCTGGAACGCCCTCGCAGCATGATCAGTTACAACCGGTCTCCCGATCTGCCCTTTGATCGGTCGATCAATCCCTACCGCGGCTGTGAACACGGATGCGTATACTGCTTTGCGCGGCCCAGCCACGCCTATCTGGGTTTGTCGCCGGGGCTTGATTTCGAAACGCGGCTTGTGGCGCGACCAACGGCGCCTGACGTTTTGCGGGCCGAGTTGATGCGCAAGAGTTACCGGGTGGCCCCCATGGCCATCGGCACGAACACCGATCCGTATCAGCCCATTGAACGCGATCATGGGATCATGCGCGCCTGTCTTGAGGTGCTTGAGGCCTGTAACCATCCGGTTGCCATCGTGACCAAGGGCACGTTGATTGAACGCGATATCGACATTCTTGCGCGCATGGCGCGGCGTGGGCTGGCGCGGGTGGGCATATCCGTGACCACATTGGATGCCGATCTGAGCCGCAGGATGGAACCCCGTGCGCCGACGCCCAAGCGTCGGTTGACCATGATCCGCCGCTTGTCCGCGGCGGGGATACCTGTTCGTGTCATGGCGTCGCCCATGGTGCCGGCCCTGACCGATCCCGAGCTTGAGGCTATTCTGACCGCTGGCAAGGAGGCCGGGGCACGGTCGGCCAGTTGGATCATGCTGCGGCTTCCGCGCGAAGTGTCGCCCCTGTGGCAGGAATGGCTGGCGGAACACGTGCCCGACAGGGCCAATCGCATCATGTCGCATCTGCGCGACATGCATGGCGGCCGCGATTATGATGCCCGGTGGGGGCACCGCATGCGGGGGACGGGGGCCTATGCCGAACTGGTGCACCATCGGTTCAAGGTCGCGATCAAACGTCTGGGGTTGAAGGAAAAGGTGCCGCCGATGCGAACCGACTTGTTCCATCCGCCGCAGGAGGACAGCGCGCAACTCACCCTCTTTTAGGCGGCGGCAGCGCGGCGGCCACGCCGTTTGCGCGCCGGGCGGGTGCTTGCGTCGTCCCCTGTGCCGTCGCTGGCAGAGGAAAATGCGCCCAAGGCCGCAACGATGGCATCCAGTGTCGGAGCGGGACGCTTTGGGCGCGTGTCCAGTGCATCCCGCATCTTTTCCAGGTGCGCAGGGGTGGTACCACAGCAGCCGCCGATGATGCTGGCGCCGCAATCACGCGCAAGGACTGCATAATCCGCCATCAATTCGGGGGTGCCGTCGTAATGGATGTGGCCATCATGGTATTTGGGTATGCCAGCGTTGCCCTTGGCGATGATCGGCACCTCGGTCCCTGTCGCGGCAAAGCCCAGGACGGTGCGCAACAGGTCAGACGCGCCCGTACCGCAATTTGCTCCAAACGCGACAGGCGGGAAATCGAGGCTCGCGACCAGCGCAGCCATATCCGTGCTGGTCACTCCCATCATCGTCCGTCCAGCGGTGTCAAAGCTCATTGTGCCGACCCAAGGCAGTTCGGCCAGCGCAAACCCTTCGGCTGCTGCGGAGAATTCTTCGGGCGCCGATATCGTTTCGAGCCAGCCGATATCCGCGCCGCCCGCTTTCAGCCCGGCGGCGGTTTCGTGAAACATCTCGACCGCGTCCGCGTGCGTCAGGCTGCCGACGGGTTCCATGATCTCGCCCGTGGGGCCGACCGACCCGGCAACAAGCACCTTGCGCCCGGCCGCATCCGCCACGTCGCGCCCCAGTTCGGCGGCCCTCTTGCTCAACTCAAAGGCGCGGTGGCCAGCGTCGTGCAATTTCAGACGCGATGCGTTTGCGCCAAAGGAGTTGGTCAGAAACACGTCACTGCCCGCGTCGACCGCCCCCTGATACAACGCGCGGACCTTGGCAGGTTCCTGTTCGTTCCACAGTTCCGGCGCATCGCCAGACATCAATCCCATGGCAAACAGATTGGTGCCTGTGGCACCGTCGGCCAACAGAACGCCGTTTTCGGCCAGCAGGGTGGTGATGGGATCAGACATGAAAGCACCTTTCGCGCGCGTGACTGCCACTCTGTCTCATGCAGCTTTACGTGAAGCCAGTTCATAATTCTCATCTTCTTGATGAGCGAATTTTGCATCTTCGGTCAGCAAGGGATCCGGCGCGCGTATTGTGCGGGCAATGTCGGCAAGACCAAGGACCAACGCGGGCCAGGAGGGTGCGGCGGCATAGCGCGGCACCCAGCGCGGGGCAAAGGCCGATTTGAACTGGCGCAATCCCGTCCCACCGGCGAACTGTACGGCCTTTTGGCTGGCCCAACGCCATGCGGCAGATGCGGTATCCGGGCACGCGATGATGGATGCAAGACTGACGCGCGCCGCACCGGCGGCTTGCGCATCCTGAATGGCCTGATGCACGAGGGCATGCATCGTTCCATCGGGCGCATCATCCCCGTTTCGCATCAGGTCCAGGCACCAGTCGGTTTCGCCCATGTGGAACGTGGCAAATGCCACCAGGTCTGAGCCTCGAAACGCGCTGACAACCCATTGATTTTGCACATATGCAGGAGTGTAGCGCCCCATGCTGCCGCCACGCGCACCGCCGTTTTGGACCTGCCACGCCAGATCCAGCGCGCGCGCCGCATCCGGGTCGAGCATTGCTTGGCACTGAATGCGAATGCCCGACTTCTCCGCGGCCCTCATTTTGCGCCGCAAGCGGGCGCGTGCAGGGCCTGCGACGGTGTAATCCCGTGTTTCAATGATCGCGTCATCGGCCAGATGCAGCACCGCCCATCCCGCCCTGCGGGCTGCGTGGGCGAGGCGTGCGCCGGATTTGTAGATCATCGGGCACCGGCCGTGCGACCGCGCAACCGCGCGCACATGCGTCAGCGTGTCGTGATCTGCGGGGCGCACCGGGTCGGTAAAAAGCGTTACGGTCTGCGCGGTTGGCCACATCGGAGCGCCGTAGTCGGGGGTAATCCAACCGCGGTTCTGCGTAAGAGCCTGCGCTTCGCTGCGCGGCAAGGCAACCCAGCCGGGACCGGTGCGCAGGACCGCCGTCCTGGCGCGCAATGGTCGCAGCATCACAAGTACAGCGATGCAGGCCGGTGCCGCATAATAGACAATGCGAAAGGCCATGATACCAGCCAGCAGAGACGCGTCCGCGTCCTTTGCCAGCGCCGATACCAGCACCAGTTCGAAGGGGCCCACGCCGCCGGGCGTGTTCGACATCAGACCGCATCCAAGCGCCACCATGAACAGGGGCAGCAATGTGCCAAAGGGCAGGGTGCCCGCAGGCAAAAGGACCCACAGCGCGGCTGCAGCAAGGATCATGTCCAGGCTGGCCCAAAACAGGATGGCCCCTGCCACACGCAGGCTGGGAAGAGGCAAGCGATGTCGCCCGATCCGGACGGTCGGCCACCAGAACAAAACGAACCCACAGGCGGGCAACAACACAAACGCCACGACGGACAGTGTCGTTGTCCAGGGCGGCGCCGGCAGGAGGGCGGCGACAAACCCAGTCGCGCAGCCCCATGCGACCACAAAGGTCAGGGACACGAGCGCTGACAGCTTCAGCGCCTTGCCAACGCTCAGGTCCGGCACCATGCGCCACCGGGCCAACGCCCCGGTGAAAAGGCCAAATCCAACAGTTTGGCCGATTGCGATTCCGACAGCGCCGGAAATCCGGGCATGCGTATCTGACACGCCGGTGCCCAAAGTGCGATGCGCCTGCACATCATATTGCGCAACGGCAAAGAAGCTGCCTGCAGTCAAAAGGGCGGCCAATCCCCATTGCAGGGCGGATATCCCTGCCAATTGCTGTGGCAGATTTTCCACCACGTCGGACGGCACCTGTCGACCCAAAAACACCACGCATACCCCCAGGATGGCCAATGGCACCCCGAACCGAACCGTCATGCGCGTCACCCACCGCGCCGTCACCCACTGCATGTCAAACCTCTTTCCCGCACACCCGACATTTGGGGTAAGGGCGAAGGGTGAGCCAATCCTTAACGGTCGGTGATCAAGTGCAGACAATGCAATGAAAAAGGCGCGCGTTCGACAAAACGCGCGCCCCAAAATACTTCAAGATTGCCCAGTATACTTCTGGTTTTAGTCAACTTCTTTCATGATCTGACCTTTGGCTTCGGCCATCAGTTCAAGCATCTTGGTGCGAATTGTCACCTCATCCGCCTTGTCGCCCAGATCGCCGGATACCTTGCGATAAACATCTTCGTCACCGGCCTCTTCAAAATCGGATTTCACGACTTCGCGCGCATAATCTGCTGCGTCGTCGCCGGTCTTGCCCAGCAGCTCCGCCGCCCAAAGGCCCAGCAGCTTGTTGCGGCGCGCCTCCGCCTTGAACTGCATTTCCGCATCATGGGCGAATTTGTTTTCAAACGCGTTTTCGCGATCGTCAAAGGTGCTCATCGGTTGACCCCTCTCTGGCAATGTCCTGCATCAGATAGGCAGGGCGGGACGGGCCATGCAACCCCATTGCTTGCGGCATTTGGGTCGATTGCTTATGAGGTGCCCAAGCTTGGGCAGACTCATCCGCCCTGCACATGCGAAAGGACGCCCATGGCGCGACGCAAGAAGATTTATGAGGGCAAGGCCAAAATTCTGTATGAAGGTCCCGAGCCCGGCACGATTGTTCAGTACTTCAAGGACGATGCCACCGCCTTCAATGCGCAGAAAAAGGACGTCATCGAAGGCAAAGGCGTGCTGAACAACCGCCTGAGCGAGTTTTTCATGACTGGCCTGGGCCAGATCGGCGTGCCCACGCATTTCATGAAGCGCCTGAACATGCGCGAACAGCTGGTGCGCGCCTGCGAAATCGTGCCTTTGGAAGTGATCGTGCGCAACTATGCCGCCGGCACCATGAGCGAACGACTGGGCATCGAGGAAGGCACGCAATTGCCGCGTCCCATTGTCGAATATTGCTACAAGGACGACAAGCTGGGCGATCCGCTGGTGACCGAAGAGCATATCGCCGCTTTTGGCTGGGCCAGCCAGCAGGACATGGACGACATTCTGTCCTTGGCCCTGCGCGTGAACGATTTCCTGTCGGGCGTCATGCTTGCGGTTGGAATCCGCCTGGTCGATTTCAAGATCGAGATTGGCCGCGTATACGACGGCGACTTCATGCGCCTTATCATCGCGGACGAAATCAGCCCGGACAGCTGCCGCCTGTGGGACATCGAAACCGGCCAGAAACTGGACAAGGATGTGTTCCGCCGCGACCTGGGCAACCTGGCAGACGCCTATACCGAAGTGGCGCGCCGTTTGGGTGTGATGCCCAAGAACGCCTCGCCCATCACCAAGCCGACGCTCATCAATTGAGCGTCGGAGTTTGCATATTTGAAGAACAATGAAGGGCAGGGCATGAAAGCGACCGTGCATGTGATGCTGAAGACCGGTGTTTTGGATCCACAGGGCGAGGCCGTGCGCCATGCGCTTGGAGCCTTGGGTTTTGACGGTGTGAACGGTGTGCGTCAGGGCAAGGTGATCGAGCTGGACCTGGCCGACGGCACGACAGAGGCGGATGTGACGGCTATGTGCGAAAAGCTTCTCGCCAACACGGTGATCGAAAGCTATCGGGTCGAGATGCCATGAAGGCGGCTGTTGTCGTCTTTCCCGGCTCAAATTGTGACCGGGACCTTGCCGTTGCGTTCCGCAATGCCGGAGCCGAGGTCGAGATGGTCTGGCACAAGGACACGGATCTGCCCACAGGCATTGACATGGTGGGCGTGCCGGGCGGGTTTTCCTTTGGGGACTACCTGCGCTGCGGGGCCATCGCGGCCAATTCACCCATTTGCAGGGCGGTAAAGGCCCATGCGGACAAGGGGGGGTATGTATTCGGGGTGTGCAACGGGTTTCAGGTGCTGACCGAAACCGGCATTCTGCCCGGCGCCTTGTTACGGAATGCGGGCCTGAAGTACATTTGCAAGACTGTTGGTCTGCGCGTCGAGACGTCGCAATCGGCCTTCACCGAGGGCTTTAACGCGGGAGATGTGGTCGATATTCCCATTGCCCACCATGATGGCAACTATTTTGCAGATGCGGACACGCTGGACCGTCTTGAAGGCGAAGACCGGGTGGCTTTCAGGTATACCGACAACCCGAACGGATCGCAGCGGAACATTGCGGGCATCCTGTCGGACAATCGCCGCGTCCTTGGCATGATGCCGCACCCGGAACGGGCAGCGGATGCAGGCCACGGGGGGACGGACGGACAGGCGCTCTTTCGCGCAGTGGTGGGGCAGCTGACGTCCGCGTGACTTGAGCCGGTCCGGCCGAGGCCGTAGGGTCACCTTCATGTCAGCCGCTCGCACACCAGAACCGCGTACATCCACCACCAGTTGGCGTGTGCGCGTCGCTGTGGTCATCCTGACCATTGCGGCGGTGGTCACCGTGTTCTTCACCAACCGCCTGCTGACTGACCGCTTTACCGAAACCACGCGCAACCGTGCCGAACTGCGTCTGGCCCTGTACTCCGGCAACCTGCTGAGCGAATTGCGCCAGAACCAGATTGTGCCGCAGCTTCTGGCGCGTGACCCTACGCTGATTGGTGCGCTCAACAGCCAGGATTACCAGCAATCCACCCAACGCCTGATCTCTTTCGTGGAAGAGATCGGGGCCGCGAACCTGATCCTGCTGGACAGCGACGGGCGCGCCGTGGCGGCCACGGATCGCAACCGCTTGGGATCCAATCACCGGACAGAGCCCTATTTCATTGATGCCCTGCGTGCCAACAACACGATCTTTACAGTGGCTGAACGCGAGGCGGGGGGCTTTACCTTTACCTATTCACGCCGCGTGACGGCCGGCAGCGACGTGCTCGGCGTTATCGCGGTTGAGGTGGACCTGCAAAAGTTCGAACGCGCCTGGGCCGGGATTTCGGCTGCGGTGCTGGTGACGGACAGCGCAGGGCAAATCATCCTGGCCACCGAACCCCGCTGGCGCGGCCGCACGGAAGAGGCGGCGCTTGCGCGGCAAACACCCCAAAGCGCGATCGAACGGGCGATCCGGGCGACAGCCGATTGGACCGCCTTGCCGCCTGACGCCTACCTGCAGGGCGAAGGCGTGATGCGCCTTGAGGCGCGTATTCCGTTTCGCGGCTGGCGCATGACGTCCTTTACCACCTACGCCTCGGTGCGGGAACGGGTGAACGGGGTGCTGGCGCTGGAAATCATGGGATTCGCCATTTTGCTGGCGCTGGCCTTCTATGCGCTCAGCCGTCGGTCAGCGCTGCGTGTGGCACTGTTTGCGCGTGAGTCGGCAGAGCTTCGCCACTTGAACATCCAGCTACAGCGGGAAATTGCCGAGCGGAAACGGGTACAAGAGGACCTTGCGCAAGCCGAACAAACCCTTGAGCAGTCATCGAAACTCGCCGCTCTGGGCGAGATGTCAGCCGCGGTCAGCCACGAGTTGAACCAACCCCTGGCGGCGATGAAAACCTATCTGGCGGGTGCGCGGCTGCTGCTGCGTCGCAATCGCCCGGACGAGGCGTTGGTCAGCTTTGGCCGCATTGACGATCTGATCGAACGCATGGGCGCGATCACGCGGCAGCTCAAGTCCTATGCCCGCAAGGGTCAGGACGCGCTGAGCCCAGTAAACATGGGCGATGCGCTGGCATCCTCGCTGTCGATGATGGAGCCGCAGCTGCGCCAGCGTCGGGTGCTGATCAACCGTGTTGTCCCGCCCGAACCCATCGAGGTGATGGGCGACCGGATGCGGATTGAACAAGTGATGGTCAACCTCTTGCGCAATGCCATCGACGCCACCAAATCCGAGCGAGAGCCGCAGGTCGACATCATCCTGTCGGCTGGTGAGACGGCCACGCTGACCGTGCGGGACAACGGACCGGGGATCGAGGATTTGGACAGCCTGTTCGAGCCGTTCTACACCACCAAACAACCCGGCGACGGCGTCGGGCTGGGCCTTGCCATCTCGTCCGGCATTGTGAACGATTTGGGCGGACGGCTCGTGGCCCGCAACGGACAGGCGGGTGGGGCCGTTTTTGAAATGCAGCTTCCGGTGCTCGGTGACGAGGATGCGGAAGATGAGGACACCAAGATCAGCGCGGCCGAGTAACCCCGCGGGGAGCAGACATGACCCAAGCCATGAAAATCGCCATTGTCGATGACGAACAGGACATGCGCCAATCCATCAGCCAATGGCTGGCCTTGTCGGGCTATGACACCGAAACTTTCGCCAGTGCCGAGGATGCACTGAAAGTGCTGGGCCCCGAATATCCCGGTATCGTCATATCCGACATCAAGATGCCCGGCATGGACGGGATGCAGTTCCTGAAGAAGCTGATGGGCAATGACAGCGCGCTGCCGGTGATCATGATCACCGGCCACGGCGACGTGCCCATGGCGGTCGAGGCGATGCGGGTGGGGGCGTTCGATTTTCTTGAAAAGCCGTTCAACCCCGACCGGATGAGCGAACTTGCAAAGCGTGCCACCGGTGCCCGAAGGCTGACCATGGACAACCGGGCCTTGCGCCGCGAGTTGTCGGACGGAGGTCAGTTGATGAAAAAGCTGATCGGCCAGTCGCCGGTCATGGAGCGGCTGCGCGAGGACATCCTTGATCTGGGCCAGGCCGACGGTCACGTCCTGATCGACGGCGAAACGGGCACGGGCAAGACGCTGGTCGCACACGCCTTGCACGCGGTTGGCAGCCGCGCAGGCAAGAAGTTCGTGCTGGTCAGCTGTTCCGCCTGGGAAGAAGAGGCGCTGACCAAGCGTCTGTTTGGCCCCATGCTGCCCGAAGACAGTGCACTGCCCGCAGTGGAAGAGGCCCGTGGCGGAACCCTGGTCCTCGAAGATATCGAGGCGCTGAGTGAAGGGCTTCAGGCGCGCCTTCTGTCTGTCATAAATGAACAGGGCACGCCGGCCGAGACCCGCATCGTGGGCATCTGCAACATGCAAGAAGCGGGCAAGACCTGCGAAGACGCGCTGCGTCCTGATCTGTATTACCGGCTTGCGGCTCTCAAGATCACCGTTCCGCCGTTGCGCCAACGGGGCGAAGACATCCTGACCCTGTTCACGCGGCTGAGTGACCAGTTTGCCGACGAATATGGTTGCGAGGCGCCCAAGGTGTCGGCACAAGAGGCCGCGCAGCTGTTGCAGGCCCCATGGCCCGGCAATGTGCGCCAGCTGATCAACATCGCCGAACGTGCCGTTTTGCAGGCCCGTCGTGGCACGGGGTCCATCGCGTCCCTGCTGATGAACGATCACGAGGAAATGCAACCCGTGATGACGACCGAAGGCAAACCCCTCAAGGAATATGTCGAGGCGTTTGAACGTATGCTGATCGACAACACCATGCGCCGCCACAAGGGGTCCATCGCATCGGTGATGGAAGAGCTGTGCCTGCCGCGCCGGACCTTGAACGAAAAGATGGCGAAATACGGGTTGCAACGGTCGGACTATCTCTGACCTGCCTGTAACAGCCTGTTGGAACATGTGACCGTCGGCCTGTCCGGCGGTCATTTCATGTGCCGGTGTATCGTGTCATGACGGGGCCAAAGCAAATCAAGGTCCATCTCCATGCCGCCACATGCCTTCTTGTTCGACATGGATGGTCTCCTGATTGACAGTGAGCGTGTGTATGCTGCGGTGGCGCGCGACATTCTTGTTCCGCAGGGCCACGCGGCCGACAGCGTCTCCGCGTTTTTTCTGACATTGGTTGGTGTCTCGGGTGCCGAGAGTGTGCAGATGTTGACGACGTTTCTGGGCGATCCGGCCAAGGCCGCAGCGTTCAACGCAGATTGGCATGCCGGGGTGGCGCAGCGCTTGCAGCAGGATGTCCCGCTGCGTCCCACGGTACGCGACGCCCTAGCAACGTTAGGCGGGCAGGGCGCGCGAATGGCCGTCGTGACGTCCACAAATGGCGACAGTGCCCGCAGGTACCTTGAACAGGTCGGCCTGTTGCCGCTGTTCGAGGTTGTGCTGGGTGGCGATGAGGTCAGCGCGCGCAAGCCGGATCCCGCGCCATATATCGAAGCGGCGGCGGCCCTTGGCCTTGATCCCGGCCTGTGCGCCGCTTTTGAAGACAGCGATCACGGAATTACGGCAGCTGCGCGCGCCGGATGCCGCGCGGTGCAGGTGCCCGACATGCGCCCCCCTGGCGTGCCACTGCCGGACCTGGGTCAGGGCGTTGCTGGTGATCTGTCGACCGCCATCAAGATGGTCGGAGGGTTCGCCGCAGAGATCCGCGCGGAGTGACACAGACACGCCGAAACACGATTGCGATGCCATCATCGGGATGAAACCATGCATGGCGCGTTTGATCATCGTTCCGGAGGTCTCCAGTGAAAATCGTCAGTCTGAATGCCTGGGGTGGGCAGGTCTGGGACACCTTGGCCCCCTGGATCGGCGCGGTCCAGGCGGACGTCCTGTGCTTGCAGGAAGTCACCCGCGCGCCGGTACCAAGCCCGGACTGGTTGCGCTGTGTCGACCCTTATCGCGATCTATCCCAGCGGGCCGACCTGTTTGGTGATGTGTCCCGTCTCCTGCCAGACCATCAGTCGTTTTTTGCGCCTGCGACCCGCGGGACGCTGACGGACGCGAAGGACCGGGCGGTTGCGTCAGAACATGGTTTGGGTCTTTGGGTGCGCCGTGGTCTTGCCGTGACACACATGGCGCAAGGCTTCATTCACGGGGCTTTTCGTGCAGACGGGTGGGGCGCTGAACCGGTGCCGCGTACCATGCAGGTGGCAGGAATTGTGAACCCGGACAGGGGCACCAGGATATGCGTTGGGCACTTCCACGGGCTCCGGGACCCCGATGGCAAAGGCGACACGCCGGCAAGGGCCCGGCAAACCGACCGTGCCATGGATCTGTTTCAACGGGTCTGGTCGGGCGATGGCCCCGCGATCCTGGCCGGTGACTTCAACCTGTTGCCAGACAGCGCCGCCTTTCCCCGGTTTCGTGAGAGCGGGTTACACGATTTGATCACCCGTCATGGTATCAGTGATACGCGCACCGCATTGTACACCAAGAGCCAACGGTTCGCGGATTACATGCTGGTGTCGGATGACCTGCTGACCGCCCGATTTGATGTTCCGGCCGCGCCTGTGGTGTCCGATCACCGGGCCCTGATTCTGGACATTTGACGGTTCCTGCGATTGCCCATTGTCATTTGCCCCGCCTTCCTCTTATCTAAGGGCAGAAGCCAGACGCCATAGCGCGTCGCTTTTATGAGTTTCGCTGTTGGACGAGACGGGCAGGACACGCCTGCTGCATTCGACAGACCGATTGGGCCAGAGATGGCCACGAGTTGCTGACGCGGACCGAGGTTTGGCGCAGCGTATGAACGGACACCGCGCGATCTGCGTGTGTGTCGGAGAAGAACCGCGATGACGCGCGTGAGGACAGTAACGAACCCGGCAGATGGCCCAACCGGCCAGATCTGCGGCGCGTCCCTTATCGCTCAGACAAGACACGCCCCCAATGCACTTGCGCCACCAGGCGCGGGACGATTGCGGGCGCGCAATGGACTTTCATGGCAAAGAAAATGCTTATTGATGCCACCCACGCGGAAGAGACCCGCGTCGTGGTGGTCGACGGAAACAAGGTCGAGGAGTTCGACTTTGAATCCGAAAACAAACGCCAGCTTGCTGGCAACATCTATCTCGCAAAAGTAACACGGGTCGAACCGTCGCTCCAGGCGGCGTTTGTGGATTATGGCGGCAATCGCCATGGGTTCCTTGCGTTCTCGGAAATCCACCCGGATTACTACCAGATCCCCGTCGCCGACCGCGAGGCGCTGATGGAGGAAGAACGCGCCTATGCCGAGGCAATGAAGGCGCGCGACGAGGAAGAGGACAGACCCAAGCCCAAGCGCAGCCGGTCGCGCTCCAAATCCAAGGCATCGAAAGCAGCGGACACCGACGCCAAGGCCACGGCCGAGATCGAAGGTATGGAGACCATCGATCTTGATACCGATGCTGAGGCCGAGGCCGACGTCGCCGTTCCCGAGGACGAAGCCGCGTCGCCCATGGAAACGGTGAAGGACACCCCGGTCGAAACCCCGGAAGCGGGCGAGGACGATGCCGGTGACGAGGGTGAAGCGACCGCGGACACCGTTGAAGCGGACGCCGACGCCAAGCCTGCCGACGACGCAAGTGACGACGGCGACGACGAAGATGACACCGCAACAGCGGCCGATGCCACGTCCAAGGATGACAGCATCGAATCCGTGGCCGATGAGGACGACAGCGAAGACATCCGCCCCCCACGCAAACCGCGCCCGAAACGCTACAAGATCCAGGAGGTCGTCAAAGTCCGTCAGATCCTGCTGGTGCAGGTCGTCAAGGAAGAACGCGGCAACAAGGGGGCCGCGCTGACCACATACCTGTCGCTGGCTGGCCGGTATTGCGTCCTGATGCCGAACACGGCCCGTGGTGGCGGTATCTCCCGCAAGATCACCAACGCGGCCGACCGCAAGAAGTTGAAGGAAATCGCCAATGAGATCGAAGTGCCCCAGGGCGCCGGTCTGATCGTGCGCACCGCAGGGGCCAAGCGGACCAAGGCCGAGATCAAGCGCGACTATGAATACCTGCAACGCCTGTGGGAGCAGATCCGCGAGTTGACGCTGAAATCCATCGCGCCTGCAAAGATCTACGAAGAAGGCGACCTGATCAAACGGTCGATCCGCGATCTCTATAACCGCGAGATCGACGAAGTGTTTGTCGAAGGTGAACGCGGCTATCGCATCGCCAAGGACTTCATGAAGATGATCATGCCGTCCCACGCCAAAAACGTGAAACTCTATGGCGAGAGCCTGCCGTTGTTCGCGCGCTATCAAGTGGAAACGTATCTGGGTGGCATGTTCAACCCGACCGTTCAGCTGAAATCGGGTGGCTACATCGTCATCGGTATCACCGAGGCGCTTGTCGCCATCGACGTGAACTCGGGCCGGTCGACCAAGGAAGGGTCGATCGAGGAGACTGCCCTCAAGACCAACCTGGAGGCTGCGGACGAGGTGGCCCGCCAGTTGCGTCTGCGCGATCTTGCCGGCCTGATCGTCATCGACTTCATCGACATGGACGAGCGCAAGAACAACGCGGCAGTCGAAAAGCGCATGAAGGATCGACTGAAAACCGACCGGGCGCGCATTCAGGTGGGTCGCATCTCTGGCTTTGGTCTGATGGAAATGTCGCGCCAGCGACTGCGCCCCGGCATGATCGAGGCGACGACACAGCCTTGTCAGGCGTGCCACGGCACCGGCCTGATCCGGTCGGACGACAACCTGGCCCTGTCCATCCTGCGCCAGATCGAAGAGGAAGGCACACGTCGCCGGTCGCGCGAAGTGCTGGTGAAATGCCCTGTCGGCATCGCCAACTTCCTGATGAACCAGAAACGCGAACATATCGCGCATATCGAAGGCCGCTATGGCCTGTCGGTGCGGATCGAAGGGGAACCGCATCTGGTCAGCCCCGACTTCTCGCTTGAAAAGTTCAAGACGGCGACACGTGTCGTGAAGGCAGTGGAAGCGCCTGTCGTCTCGGTCGATACGTCGATCATGGATCAAGTGGACGAAGACGAAGACGCCGTCACCGACGAGGCACCCGAAACGCCCGTAACCGACGACGGAGAGGCAAAGCCCAAGCGCCGCCGTCGCCGTCGCCGCAGCCGGGGCCGGGGCAAGTCATCCGGGGATCAGGCCGAGGGTACCGAGGCGTCAAACGGTGACGCCGAAGCGTCGGACACATCCGAAGCTGAGCCCGTCGAGGCGCAGGTCGAAGCCACCGATACCGCAGAGGTATCGGAGCCCGTGGCCGAGGCCCCGCCGGAGGGTGCCGAAAAAGACGCGCCCAAGAAGCCCACGCGCACCCGCCGGTCGCGTAGTTCCAAGTCCAAGTCGACAGACGCGACGGACGACGATGTGCAGGCAGAAGGCGCAGACACGTCCGCAGAGGGTGTTGAGGCACCTGCGGAGGCCAAGGAAGACGCGCCCAAGAAGACGCGGTCGCGCAGCACGCGGTCAAAGGCACCCAAGGCGGCCGAAGCGGCGGCGCGTGCGCCGGCACAGGAAGACGTGGTTGTGTCGGCACCCGAGGTCGAAGTCGTCGCTGATCCCGCACCGTCAGCACCCGAGCCGACACCGGAGCCTGTGGTCGAGACTGCGGAACCGGTCGCGCAAGCGCCAGACGAGCCGCCCAAGCCCAAACGGCGCGGGTGGTGGTCCCTGGGTAAGTGATACGTGATGGGGGCGTGCCAGTGGCGCGCCCTTATCCTTTTCGGATGGCGTAACGCTGGATCGGGCCGTCGGTATCGGCGGACACCAGCGTATGCCCTGCCTCTGCGCAGAAATGCGGAACATCCACGACCGCGGCCGGATCATCGGCCGACACGATCAGAACGTCACCCGGGGCCAGCGCCTGCAATCGCTTGCGGGCCTTGAGGACGGGCAGGGGGCACAGCAGGCCCACCGCATCGAGTTCATGTGCATTGTCCATGACCGCTCAGATAGGGATGATGTTACACCCTGTCCACAGACATGTGACCTCAGGGTACGTGACGCGGGCGTCAATGGCCGCTAGGTGGGATATATGTTTGGAATCGATATCATCGACGCAAGCCTGATCCCGGCCATGAGCGTCGCGCTGCTGGCGGGCATCATCAGCTTTCTCAGCCCTTGCGTGCTGCCCATCGTACCGCCCTATCTGGCGTATATGTCGGGCATGACCGTGGGCGAGATGTCCGAAGGTCGTTCGGGCCGCAGCCGCGCCACTGTAACCGCACTGTTCTTCGTGTTGGGGCTGTCGACGGTGTTCATCATCCTCGGCTTTGCCGCGTCGGCCTTCGGCGCGTTTTTCCTGCAGAACCAGATCCTGTTCGCACAGATTTCTGGCGCAGTGATCATGATCTTTGGCCTGCATTTCCTGGGCGTGTTCCGGATCCCCTTTCTGGACCGCGAGGCGCGGATGGAAGCGGGCGATCAGGGCGGATCATCCTTCGGCGCGTATATCCTTGGTCTCGCGTTCGCCTTCGGCTGGACGCCGTGCATCGGTCCGCAATTGGGTGCAATCCTGACACTTGCCGCGTCCGAGGCGTCGGTGACCCGTGGCACCTTCCTGCTGGGGGTCTATGCGGCGGGCTTGGGCATTCCATTTCTCTTGGCCGCGATGTTCATGAGCCGGGCCATGGGCCTGATGAACCGGATCAAGCGACATATGGCGCTGATCGAGAAGATCATGGGCGGGCTGCTGGTTCTCGTCGGGGCCGCCATGCTCTTTGGCCTCTTTACCCGGTTCTCATTCTGGTTGCTGGAACAGTTTCCGGCTTTGGCAACGCTCGGCTAATCGGCCGCCGCCTTACTTTGGCCGCAGAACCACGCTAGACTGCACCCAAGAGGTGCATGAATGAGCAGGTCGCATCCACATACCGTATCGCGCCGCCGGGTCTTCTATATTCCCGGCTATGACCCGATCCATCCGCGTCGCTACCGCGAACTCTACCGCAAGGAGGGCGCGGACCAGGCTCGCGTGTCCGGTTATGAGATCCGCCTTAGCCCGGCGCCCAAGTCGGAGCATTTTGGCTGGCATGTCGACGCAACGGTAGATGGCCAATCAGTCCGCGCAAATGTCGAGGTTCTGGTCTGGTCCGATATCGTCAAGGGCAGCATGGAGGCGTCGATACCTGGCACGTATCTGCAACTTGTACGCACGGCGTGGACCTACATCGCGTCGGGTGCCCTGCGCCGCCTGATGCGGTTGCGCAAGGGGCCGGTTATCGCGGCGCTGTATCCTGTCGGGATGTTGCTGGGGCAGGCGCTGCTGGCAATGGCGCTGTGGTATGCGCTGTGGCGGGCCGGCAGCGGTTTTGGATCATTGGCCGGGTGGGGCGGTGCCGCACTTGGAGCGATTGCATGCGTGGCCCTGCTGCGGTGGTTCAAGGACAAGGATGGCAAGTTCTTTGCCTATTACCTGATGCACGATTATGCCTATTCGGCAGCATCCAAAGGGGCGAACCCGCCCGCGCTTGAAGAACGGATGACGCAATTTCAGGATGCCATTGCCGCGGCACTGACATCCGAAGTGGAAGAGGTTCTTGTGGTGGGCCATTCATCCGGCGCGCATCTTGCGGTTTCGGTCCTGTCTGACCTCATCCGGGCAGGACGCGTGCCTGCCAACGGTCCGGCCCTTGCGTTTCTGTCGTTGGGACAGGTGGTGCCGATGGTGTCCTTCTTGCCCGACGCGCACCGCCTGCGGGCGGATTTGCAATTCCTGTCGGCCCGGCACGAATTGACATGGGTGGATGTGACGGCCCCGGGTGACGGCTGTGCCTTTGCCTTGTGCGATCCGGTGTCTGTGTCCGGCGTCGCACCTGCCGACAAACGCTGGCCGCTTGTGTTTTCGGCGGCCTTCACGCAAACGCTCAGCCCCGCACGGTGGAAGGAACTGCGCTGGCGCTTCTTCCGGCTGCATTTCCAGTACCTGTGTGCCTTTGACCGGCCAAAGGACTATGATTACTTCCTGATTACCGCCGGTCCGGTGACGCTGGCAGATCGCTATGCGGATCGCCCACCATCGAAGTCTCGCATTGACGTGCCCGTGTCGAAATACACATCCGTCGCCGCATGATCCCGCCCAAACCTCCCAGTCGCCCGGACCGGGTGTCCTTGTGCCGCTACATGCAGCTTTTCCGCCAGGACATCCTGTCGGCACAGCCCGCACGGCTGTACCGCGCGTGGATGGCCGAATTTCGGACGCCATTCTTCCGCAGCTACCTGATGAACCAGCCCGATCTGGTGAAAACCGTGCTGAAGGACCGCCCCGACGATTTTCCGAAATCTGACCGGGTCAGCGAAGGGTTGCGTCCTCTGCTGGGCAACTCCGTCTTTTTGACAAACGGCGAGACCTGGAAGCGCCAGCGCCGGATCATTGACCCGGCTTTTGAGGGGGGCCGGTTGCGCGAGACCTTTCCGGCAATGTGGGACGCATCCGAAGCAGCAGCGCAGCGTCTGCCAGAGGGTCTGGTCGAAATCGAAGAACAGACCAGCCATGCTGCCGCGGACGTGATTTTTCGCACGCTGTTTTCCATCCCGATCGAAGACACGCTGGCCACAGCCGTGTTTCACGAATTCCGCGCCTATCAACGCAGCCAACCCATTCTGAACGTCGCCGCCTTTGTGCCGCTGCCGCGCTGGGTGCCGCGCATGTTCCGCCGCGACACAAAGGCCAGCGCCGCCCGCATCAGGTCACTGATCGGGCAGTTGGTCAACCGCCGCGCACAAGAGATCGCCGACGGTCGTGCGCCCCATGATCTGGCGACCAAGATCATGACAACACGCGACCCTGAAACCGGTGATACGTTCTCACCCGGGGAAATGGTGGATCAGGTCGCGATCTTCTTTTTGGCAGGCCATGAAACCAGCGCGTCGGCGCTGGCGTGGGCGCTCTACCTGATGGCGCTGTACCCCGAATGGCAGGACCGCGTCGCGGCAGAGGCCTCGGCGCTTGAGACCTGCGATTTCAGCGCCATGTCCAAGCTGCCCGTCACGCGTGACGTCTTTCGCGAAACCTTGCGCCTCTATCCGCCCGTGCCGATGATGGTACGCGAAGCGTCATGCCCCGAGCGGTTTCGCGACCGGGACGTGGCAAAGGGCAGCCAGCTGGTGCTGAGCCCCTGGCACCTGCACCGACACTCGCGACTGTGGGAGCGTCCTGATGAATTTGACCCCGGACGCTGGCATACGGAAAACGGCCGCACATGTGGACGGGACGCCTATATCCCGTTTTCCGCCGGGGCACGGGTCTGTACGGGCGCAGGTTTTGCCATGGTCGAAGGGCCGCTGATTCTCGCGCGCCTGTTGCGGGATATGTCGGTTGCGCCGATGGCAGACCGGGTGCCGGTGCCCGTCGCACATCTGACCGTGCGGGCCAAGGACGGCATTTGGCTGAATTTGCGCAAACGGTAGCGCAAACAGCGGCTTGCCGGGGTTCGCCCAGGCCTGCGAATGCGGTAGACGGGTGTCAACGACGGCACGAGCTTGGAGCATGCGATGACCGATTTCGCCAAAATGCGCGACCAGATGGAAAACGGGGCAGGTTTTATCGCCGCGTTGGATCAGTCCGGGGGGTCGACGCCCAAGGCGCTGGCGCTTTATGGTGTGGATGCGTCGGATTACGGGTCCGAAGACGAAATGTTCGCCGAAATTCAGAAGATGCGGGCGCGCATCATCCTGAGCCCGGATTTCACCAGCAAAAAGGTGATTGGCGCGATCCTGTTTGAAAAGACACTGCACGAGCAGATCGAGGGCCAGCCGGTGCCGTCCTACCTGTGGGACAAGCGGGGCGTCGTGCCTTTTCTCAAAATCGACAAGGGCCTGCAGGACGAGGCGGAGGGCGTTCAGCTTTTGAAACCGATCCCCGCACTGGCCGACACGTTGGCCGCAGCCAAGGGCATGGGCATCTACGGAACCAAGGAACGCTCGGTCGTGCATCAGGCCAATGCGGCAGGCATCTCGGCCATCGTCGACAACCAGTTCGATGTGGCGCACGAGGTGATTGCCGCCGGGATGGTGCCGATCATCGAACCCGAAGTGAACATCCACTCCGAAACCAAGGCCGAGGCCGAAGCGATGCTGGCCGACGCGCTCATGGCGCAGACCGAGACGCTTGGCGACGGGCAGGACATCATGCTGAAACTGACGCTGCCCGACACGCCGGGCATCTATGACGCGCTGGCGGATCATCCACGGGTGCAGCGGGTTGTGGCCTTGTCTGGCGGGTATTCGACGCAGGATGCAAGTGCCCGCCTTGCGCAAAACCACAAGATGATCGCCAGCTTCAGCCGGGCCTTGACCGAAGGGTTACAGCGCGACATGAGCGACGAAGGGTTCCATGCGGCCCTGGGCAGCAACATCGATCAGATTTACCGCGCGTCCATCGCCTGAGACCTGTTGCCGGAAACCTGCAAGGTTTCCCGTCCGCTTTCTTCCAAAGACAGCGGCTGCAGGTGGGCAAAGATACGCACACGTTCATGGTCGCAAAACGCGATGATCTGACCCGCGTTTTTGATTGCGCGACATCCGCGTCGCGGTAGTTCGTCCGGGCAGCGGGCCTTCCCGATGTATTTTCCTGTGTCTCGTAACGTGTGGCGGTTCACGCCGTCTGTGCGTGCCGTCCCGGACCTGAAAAGTTCAAGAAGCCAGTTATCCGGCGTCAACGGGGCGCGTGTCATGCCCGCATCACGGAGCGATCAGAGTTGGCGGGTCATGAAATGCTGAAGCACAAACACGCGGATCGCTGAAGCAAGACCGATATCTGCGCCGCGCGCCGCATCAATTTCGGCGGCCAAGTCATTGATAGGACGATCCTCTGCCGCTGCGATCTTCCGAAAGGCGTCCCAGAATTCAGGTTCCAGCGACACGCTTGTCCGGTGCCCTTTCAGGGTGAGTGAGTGCTTTTGCGGCCGTTGGCTCACTGCTCGGCCCAGAACCGCCGGGCCGGGTCAAGCTGCGCAATCCGCTCATACGTATTGATGACGCGGGCCAGCGTGCCTTCGTTGGCACGTATGTACCGACGCGCGCGGCGCAAGGCGCGGATCTTGTCACGCGTGGCGATGTTGTCTGTCGGGCTCATGGGAACACCTATACCTCATAACAGATGCAATTTGCCCCGTATTTATGGCTTTTTGTCGTTCCCATTCGCAACATACGGGGACGTTTCGGCGGCTTTGCCATCCAAATCTCGCGCTATTCGCGCATTTTCCCGCTTTGCGCGATCTTTTTCGACCTTCGTCAGACCGAACGCCACCGTATTGGCCTCCGCACGCGCCTTCTTGTCGGCGCGTGCGCGGGCCTTTCGGACCTTGTTCAGGTTGACGGGCGTGCTCACTTGGGTCCGATCATGTTTTCAGGGCGCACCACCTCGTTGAACCGCTCTTCGGTGACAAAGCCCAGCTTGACCGCTTCTTCAATCAGGGTGGTGCCGTTCTTGTGGGCCGTCTTGGCAACCTTGGTGGCGTTGTCATACCCGATTTCCGGAGCGAGCGCAGTCACAAGCATCAGCGACTCGCGCATCAGCTTGTCGATGCGCACCTCATCAGCCTGTAATCCGGCGACCAGGTTGTCGGTAAAGGCAGAACAGGCATCTCCCATCAATTGCATCGATTGCAGCACGTTATAGGCCATCATCGGCTTGTAGACGTTCAGCTCGAAATGCCCCTGCGATCCGGCAAAGCCCACGGCGGCATCATTGCCCATCACATGGGCACAGACCTGCGTCAGCGCCTCGCATTGTGTGGGGTTCACTTTGCCCGGCATGATAGAGGACCCCGGCTCGTTCTCGGGCAGCACCAATTCGCCC
Source organism: uncultured Tateyamaria sp. (assembly GCF_947503465.1). Lineage (NCBI taxonomy): Bacteria > Pseudomonadati > Pseudomonadota > Alphaproteobacteria > Rhodobacterales > Roseobacteraceae > Tateyamaria > uncultured Tateyamaria sp. The sequence goes on from NZ_CANNDN010000001.1 coordinate 467,961, forward strand.
AGACCACACCGGGGGCCGGATCCCAGCAGACGGATGTCATTGGCAATCTTGAACAGCGACACGGCAACGGTTTTCAACGCACCTGACATCTCGACCATGGCATCATGGGCGGCCAGTGCCTCGAACTTGTTGGGTGCGGTGACAAAAGGCAGGTCGGTGATGTCGGCCATATGGCCTGCAACCGCCTCGGCCCAACCGACCTTGGTGTTCAGGCCGGTGCCGACAGCGGTGCCACCTTGCGCCAATTCATAGATGCGGCCCAATGCATCCTTGACGCGCTGGATGCCCATGGCAACCTGATGGGTGTATCCGGAAAACTCCTGACTCAGCGTCAAAGGCGTCGCATCCTGCGTATGCGTGCGCCCGATCTTGATGATGCCGTCGAACTGGGCGACCTTCGCTTCAAGGGCCGCGTGCAGCTTTTCCAGACCCGGCAGCAACACGTCCCGCGCAGTCATCGCGGTTGAAATATGCATGGCGGTCGGGAACGTGTCATTTGACGACTGTCCCATGTTGCAATGGTCATTCGGGTGAACAGGGTCTTTTGACCCGATGACACCACCCAGGATTTCAATGGCGCGGTTTGCGATCACCTCATTGGCGTTCATGTTGGACTGGGTGCCCGAGCCGGTTTGCCAGACGACAAGAGGAAAATTGTCGTCCAGCTTGCCGTCCACAACTTCGCCGGCGGCTGCGATGATCGCATCGGCCAATCTGGCGTCAAGCGCACCTTGCGCCTTGTTCTGCATCGCGCAGGCTTTCTTGATCACGCCCAGCGCCCGCACCACGGCCACGGGCTGTTTTTCCCAACCAATCGGGAAATTCATGATCGAGCGTTGCGTCTGCGCGCCCCAATACTTGTCGGCGGGGACCTCCAGCGGGCCAAAGCTGTCGGATTCGGTGCGGGTGTCGGCCATCTGGCGGCTCCTTGTTGCGCGTGTCGTCGTGCTTTGCATCTACCGGGCGGGGCGCAGTCAGACAAGCGGGCGGCACATTTGTCGCCGTCATGTGATCACACGCCGCAGTCCCAAGGGTGCATCGGCGGTGAATGCCACCTATATTGAAAGGTGGAAGCGCAGTGAGGACCGCCATGATCAGAACACGCACGTTGTTTCGCGCATCGCCGCTTGGTATCGCAAATGCCCTGTTTGCCCTGGGATGCGCCTTGCTTTTGCTGGCCGGGCAAGCTCGGGCCGAGATTGCGCCCTTTGTCGGCTCCTACACCGGCAATGCCGAAGTGACACAAATCGACGGGAAGAAAATCCCGCGCGACATGAGCGTGATGATCAGCGAAAACAAGCAGGGCTTTACCGTCACCTGGACGTCCGTCACCTACAAGGCGTCCGGCAAAGTGTCAGAGAAATCCTACTCGATCGACTTTGTGCCCAGCGGGCGGGGCAACGTCTATGCCGCCGCCCAGAAGAAGAACGTATTTGGCCACGAGGTGCAACTCGACCCGATGAAGGGCGAACCCTATGTCTGGTCCCGCATCGACGATCAGACGCTCACCGTTTATTCGTTGTTTGTTGACGTCGATGGCGGCTACAGCTTGCAGCAATATGACCGCACGCTGACCGAGGGCGGTCTGAACCTGCGGTTCCAGAACATCCGGGACGGAGAGATTTTGCGCGCGGTCGAGACGTTCCTGGCGCGCAAGTGATCCCTATTTCCTGAAGCTGTCGAGGGATACGATCTCGGCATCCTTGCCATCGCCATCTTCGGCGGCCGGCTCGTCTGCGGCCTTGGGGGCTGCGGGTGCGCGGCTTGGCAGGATTTCGGGCGGTGTCGCAGGCGACGCGGTGTCCTCGTCATCGCCCTGCGTTTCAAAGCGCAAGCCGAATTCGACGGACGGGTCCACAAAGGTCTTGATCGCGTCATAGGGGATGTACAGCGGCTCGGGCGCGTCGCCGAAATTGAGCGTCACGGCGAACCCTTCGGCACCCACATCCAGATTGTCGTACCAGTGCTGCATGACGACCGTCATCTCGCCCGGATACCGGTCACTCAGCCAATCGGCCAGTTCCGCATCGGGATGGCTGGTGTCAAAGGTGATGAAGAAGTGATGCGCGCCGGGCAGCCCATTCTGGGACACATCGGTCAAAACCTTGCGGATCAGCCCCCGCATGGCTTCGTGCATCAAGTTGCCGTAATCGATGTTGCGGCTCATGGCGATCCTCGTTTGTGTCGCCCAACCATATCCCAATTTGACGCAGAGGGAAGGGGCGGCGCGCGTCCTGCGTACCTTAAACTGCGCCGGCAAGTGCCAGCGCGCATCCCGCCGCTGCCATAAGTGCCAAGGTCACAAGCAGATCCACCCGCAAACGCAGCATCAGGTAGGCCGCAGCCGCCGTCAAAAGGACTGCCCACAGGTTCAGCGTGGCAAGGTCCGGCATGGGCAAGGCAAGGTGCGGAACCGCGCCGACATCGCCAAACAGCACATGCAGTGCGAACCAGATGGACAGGTTCAGGATAACCCCCACCACCGCAGCCGTAATGGCGCTGAGCGCCGCTGACAGGCGCGGGCGGGCAGCAATATGATCCAGGTACGGACCGGCGGCAAAGATCCACAGGAAACACGGGACAAACGTGACCCAAAGCGTCAGCGCACCTGCCGCGAGCGCAAGGCCCAGCCCGCCCTGGGCATACCCGGCCAACAGGGCCACGAATTCCGTCACAAGGATCAGCGGGCCCGGCGTTGTTTCAGCAAGACCCAGCGCGTCGATCATCTGTCCCGTCGTGATCCAGCCGTGCTCCTGCACGACGTCCTGTGTCATGTAGGCCAGGACGGCATAGGCACCGCCAAAGGTGACGACCGCCAGCTTGGAAAAGAAAAGCCCGATCTCGAGCAGGAAGTCGCGCCCGGTCAGCCAGAGCAGGGCCAGCGGTGCGGCCCATAGTGCGGCAAGGCCCGCCACCGGGCCAAGGATGCGGGCTTGCACAGGTGCTGCCACCGGTGCGTCTGGCATGGGGCTGGCGGTCGCGGCCCCATAAAGGCCCGCCATGACAACGACGATGGGAAACGGGATGCCAAAGACAAACAGGGCGACAAAGGCAAGGCCCGCCAAGGCCCATGCAGCTGACCCGTGCAGCGCCTTTTGCCCCAGACGCATAAGCGCCTGCAAAACAACGATGATCACAGCGGCCTTGATGCCCAGGAATGCGGCCTGGACCAACGGAACGTCGCCAAACCGGACATAGGCAAGCGCCAGACCAAGGATGATCATCGCGCCCGGGATCACGAACAGCGCACCCGCCAGCAGGCCCCCGGTGATGCCGCGCAGGCGCCAACCTGCATAGGTGGCAAGCTGCATCGCTTCGGGTCCGGGCAACAACATGCACAGGGACAGCGCCCGCAAATACTGGTCTTCGGTCAGCCACTTTTCGCGGCGTACCAGCGCATCATGCATCAGGGCGATCTGTGCTGCGGGCCCGCCAAAGGACATCAGGCCGATCCGGCCAAACACGCGCGTCAATTCCGACCAATTGTGCACCATCATCCGGCCTCCTGACCACTTGACCGGCAGAACGCGGTCCACGCCGCATCCAGAAACGGAAGGCCTGCTGTCGCACAGTCTTCATCACGAACGTGAAGATCAGGCAACATGTCCATCAACACGGTCCCGGGCGCGGTTCCATCCTCAACCCTGTCCAGAAACACGACAAGGGCAGGGTGGATCAGCCCTCGCGCGGCGAAGTTCGTCGTCAACGATGTGTCAGGATCATGTAGGGTCGCGCCAAATCGGTCCGCAACGGCACTGACATGATCTGGCGCAACCCACATCACACGCGCGTTGCGGTCAAACCAGCGCATGACGGTCCATGCAGCCGCCAGCGCACCGCGGTCGCGGGTGGCGGGAAGCACCCAGGCTGTCCCCATATCCGGGGCCAGATCGCAGGCGAGCCGCGGGTGATCGGCCGCCTGCCACGCAAGGTTTCCGCCCTGCAACGCGCGGGCACCGATGCCCGCAGCGCGCAACAGCGCCGCCGCACCTTGCGACAGTTTGAGCCCCTTCTGACAGACCGTGACGACAGGTCTGCCTGGGTCCAGAAACGGCACCGCGTCAAGGACATCGCGGTGGTGCACCGGCATGGCCGTGGGCAGGCGCCACGGATCGGCGGCGACATCTTCGGGAAGGGTGACGTCGATGATGTGCGGCCCATGAGCGGTGCCCAAAAGCGCGTACATTTCATCAGCAGGGATTACATGAAGAGGGTGGTCCATCGTGGCATCCTTTGAGCACAACAAAAGGATGCGACATTTGGGCCAGCGTTGTTCAAGCCTGATGGGGCAGTCGCGTTCGCCCCTGTGCTTGAGTAGCGGCGCGCCGTGGCTTGCGTCAACCCTTGCTTTGAACGCTGGGCATCAGGAGTAGCGCGCCGCACCGGGTTATCAGACCAGCCAACTGCCAGCATTCGCGGGCAGACGCTGCTGCCGCGCAATCGACGGATTTTGCCGGAAAACGCAGTCGGGCGTTTCGGGAACAGATTTCACCGGATGTGCCACCGGGCCATTGCGCGTTGATCGACCGATAGGATGCGAATGATGTGTGACAGGTGTGGGCCAAAGACGACTGCCCTGTCAGCGCAGGCGCGTGCCGCCCAACATCACGGCCATCGCATTTTCAGGCAGCAGACCCAGTTGTTCGAACAGGGAAAGAGAGTCGGTGTTGTTGTAAATCTCGACCATCTGCGTGCCCTCAAAGCGGGCGATGACCTGGGTAAAGATGTGCACCGGGTCACCGGTATCAGCACTGTGGCTTTTAATCTCAATCAGCGCCGACAGCCAATCATCCTGTTCCATCGTGATCGGCAGACTGATTTCGATCGGACCCAGCAACTCGCGCACCATTGTCACCAGTTCGGTCAGATCATCTTTGGAAAAGGGCATGTCGCCCATGATCCCCCGCGATCGTGCGTTGGGGGCCAGGAATTTCGGGATGGCGCCGGTGTCGCCCTTAACCCACACCTCGTCGTACCAGCCTTGGAGGGTTTTGACCTTGTGCGGCATGCGCGCCTCATTCTGAATGGACCTCTATCCCGTTCAGGACTAGCTGCGGCGCGTTAACATTCCTTAAAGTTGTGGAGAAAACCGGCGTTTCTTTGCAGTTTCCCGTTCTCAGCGTATCTTCATGTGATGGAAAGTGCAGGCTTCTGTTGCCAGGTGCCTGCGAACCCCGCCTTACGCGGCTAGGCGCAAGGGCTTAAAGTCGGTTCGACTAGGACTGCTTACGCAGCCATAGCAACCGGAGCACGATTGTCGTTTGCAATTGTACTGTTTTCGCCGGTAACGGTGGCAGACAGCCGAGACAAAGCAAACCCCTTTAGACGTCCGTCGATCCTGTTTCGGCCCCATGATCCCGCAAACGACAGGATGTTTGGTGGAGCCGCCGGGTACCGCCCCCGGGTCCGATCCGCTTATTACGAGCGCGTTTATGTCCATAGTCCCGAAGGACACCCCATACATAGGCGACGGGCGCGCCTATTGCAATCTGCGCGCGCGCCCTGCCGCGTTTTTTGGAACAGAGAAGCAAGCATTCTTACATGAAGATCGAGCCATAACACTCTGATTTACAGTGCACCCATCGCAATTCGGGTTGCTGCAATGGCGCCCAGGTTGATCGACAGCGCCACGATGGCCACCACAAGTTCAGAGCCGAAGAAGATCCATTTCAACCGGGTCGTGCCGTCGGCGATCAGGGATGTGATCCGACCCAGCGCGCCGCCGGCCCAGATGAATCCCAGCATGGCATAGGCCACAGGGCTTGCAAGCCACAGCGCGCCCGCGCCAGCCACCACAAACAGCGCGCCCGAGGCTGCGCGCACTTCGGACCGGCCCATGGTCGACCCTCCGTCGCGCAGGTCGACCGTTTGCATCGTGTAACGCGGTGCCAACCATCCCAACGCACCGAAAAAGATAGTGAGCACGGCGATGCCGATATTGATAAATGTGATCCAGTCCATGAGCGCCTCGTTTCAATGGTTTGAAAGAGGAACCCGGAAGGGGCCATTTTGTTCATATGTTCGCTGCGATGAACCAGACGGCCAGGGCTGCCTCTATGCCACCGAACAGGATCACCTTGCGGCGAGGTGGGTTGTCCAGCGCTAGCGACAGGCAGCGGCCAAGCGCAGCACCTGCAAAGGCAAAGCCGATCATCGCATAGGCGACCGGCGCGTCGATCCAGATGGCGGCCAGGCCTGCCACGACAAAAAGCCCACCGACAGAAGCGCGCATTTCGCTCAGCCCCATGGTGCTGCTGGTCGGCTCCAGATCAAGCGCTGCCGCCGTATAGCGCGGTGCCAGAAATCCAAACAGGCCGAAGGCGATGGTCAACGCGGCGGCCAGGATGTTGAGGCTGTCAATCATGCGCCGCAGGTAGGGCAGGATTATCTGTCCGGCAAGCGCCAAATGTCTCGGCGATCGGGGTGTTCAGCCGATCTTCCAGCCTCTGGTTGAAGGTCGCAAGGTCCATGTTCGGGTCCAGATCATCCACCCGCCGCAGATCGACCGAGATATGCCGCCGCCCGCGTTTGATGCCGATGAACGTCCAGAAGTAATCATAGCGCGCGGGCTGGAACTTGCCCAAGCCATCCAGTCGTAGAACCAACACGGGCCGCTCTGGATTTGTTTGCAGGATATCACGCGCGCCGGACAGATGCGGCGCTATCACTTCGGCCGGTTGCTGGCGCGTGTGCCCGGCGGGGAACAGCAGAATACTCTCGTCGCGATCAAGCGCTGCGAGGATCAGCGACATCGCTTTCTTCTTTTGGGCCTCGCGCCGTTCGGGGCTCCAGGTCCTGGGGGAACTGACGGGAATGGCGCGGGCCACGAACAATGGAAACCACTGCATCCAGTTGTTGTATTCGTTGTAATGCACCACAGGGCGAATGCGTTGCGTGGTGTACAGGATCGCAGCAATCAATGGACCGTCAAAGCGGCTGACATGGGTTGCGAGGATCAACGCGCCTTGCAGGTCCTGCAAAAGATGCTTGTTCGAACAACTGACATTGTAGAACAGCCCGAAATAGGTGCGCACGATCGCAAAGAAGAAATGGCGCAGCCATTTGCCGATGGTGCCATCAATAAATCGGAACATATCTGTGCTGCTCGCGCCTCGGTCTCTTTGGCCCGACAGTCGTGGGCGGACGCAACGACGTCAAATAAAATCCTCAGAGAGCGGTCCAGAGACCAACACCGCCCACAAGGATCAGGCTCAGTGCCCAGCCAAGTTCAAGATCAAACCAGCCGCGTTTGAGAAAGTTGAGACCAAGCCAGCGGTGTACCGCATAAGCCACGGCGCCGCCGGATCCCATCATGGCGACGGTATGCAGAACGGCCACGCCCAGTGCCAGGGCCGTTGTCGCCATCAGTGCGGACGCGGCGCGGTGCCCTGCGTCCAGTTCTTCGATGGCGCAAAGGCCCAGGTAAATCGGCACGAGCATGAGCGCAGCACCGTGGGCCAGCGCAACGAGAAAGGACCAAAGGGTCAGTTTGTGCGGCGGAATGCGCGCCAAGAACCGCGGGTGCTTGCGTGTTATCGCCAGGTACAGTCCCATCCCGATGACCAGAAGGCCCGCGCCGATGCGGATTTCGTTCTCGAAATCAATCAGCAACGTCATCATGGAGAAGGGCAGAAGAATACCCAGCATCGCCGCGAAATGGCCCAGCGACAGCGCCCCAAGCGCGGGCCACAGCGCGCTGCGCCGCCGTTCGAACAACGCGGAGGACACGGCCAGTGGCCAGCCCATGCCGGGGTTCAGGCCGTGATACAGGCCAGAGAGGATCACGGCGAGCCACAGGCCCGCCGCAGTTGTCAACTCCATGCTCTAACCCACTGAAGGATAGCAGAAACTGTCCGTCGAACAGTCGCCGCCCTCAAGCCGGATCTGGTGGCTGCGGTAGCCTTCGGGGAATGTGGTCCAGAACTTTTCGTCCAGCGTCAGTCCGCCGTTCTCGCCCACATGCGCCATCACCATCGCCGCCCCACGCTCACCCGGATAGAACTGGTCGTCCCATGTGGAATAAAGCGAGTTGGTCCAGTAGACGCGCTTGCCGTCGCGGCTGATCTCGACCATCTGCGGGCCATAGCCAAAGTCCTGGCCGTTGGGGTGCTTGTGCTTGGCGACGATGCCCCCAATCTCGACCTTGCCGGCCAGAACCGGGTTCATCGGGTCGGACACATCGTATTGGTGCATCTCGCCCAGTCCCCAACACGCGACATACAGGTATTTGTCATCCAGGCTCAGGTCGATGTCCGTCACCAGCGGCGGCACGGCACCGAACCCTTTCAGCAAGTCGGGCAAGTCGTCCGCGTCCGCAGGCACCGGATCAATGGTGATTGTCTTCTTGGCCTGCCATTCACCATCCTCGTCCCGCCACCAGGTAAAGATCGCGCCTTGCAGGTTGGTGGTGTCCACGACCACACCGCAAAACCCGTATTCCTTGACCGGATCGTGGGCCGGTCGGATCTCCAGCGCCATCTGGTGGTTCTCGCCCAGGTCGATGGATTTGGTCACCTTGCGCCCGCGCAGATCCCAGAAGTGGATCGTATGGCCGTATTTGTTGCTCAGCAGATCTTCGGGCACCACACCGTTTTCAAACTGTGGCGGCAGGCCCCATTCGGAACTGACCATGTAGTCGCGCGGCAGGTTCCACCAGAAATCATAGTGCTTGTCCTGAATGCCCCGGTCCATCTCGTACCGGCCCAGGATGTCGAAGCTCTCGCAATCCATGATGAAGATGCCAGGAGGGCCGTCGGTCCCATCCTCGCCGCCGCCGCCAAGGGTCGAGACATAGATACCCTCAGGACCGCAATGGATCGTGTGCGGGCGCGAATAGCCCGTCTTGGCAAACAGTTCTTCGGGTTCGATGATCTTGTGGATCTTGGCGTCCAGAGGGTCCTTGACGTCGATGATATAGATGCGCGACGACCGGATGCCGGGGATGATCAGGTAACGGCGCTCCAGAAAGGCGTGGCCGGTCAGGGGCGACAGGGCCGACGAACAGGCGTTCCACCCAAAATGGTGAAATTCGTCGCCCAGGTTCGGCACATAAAGTTCGTGAACAATCTGGCTGTAGGTGTCGCTGGTCGGATCGACATCCACAACTGCAAGGCCGTCCGGTCTGGTCCCATCGGGGCTAAGCATCAGCGTAAAGGCCAGCTTTTCTACCGGTGCCTGCATGGCATCGTTGGGCGAAGGATAAAATGTGGGATCTGGTCTTAAATTCATGGCTTCCTCCCTGAAAGCGTGTGTCTGTCTGTGCCCGGCCCCTTCAATGTATTTGCGACTTGTGACAAAGGGATCAGGCGGTCTTGTGCTCCTTTTCGGCGGCCCGTTTTGCACGGGCGGTGACCACAGAATGGGCCAGTTCCCGTGTGTAGGCTTCTAGTTTCACAAGTGTGGCGTCGACCTTGTGCGCGTCCTGCGCATCGATCGCGTCGGCAATATCGGTGTGCAAGGCCACGATCTCTTCGCGCGACCGCGCCGTGAACGTGATCATGTTCATCAGGGGCTGCATGGCCTCGACCGCACCGGCAAGCTGATAACTCAGCACCTTGTTGCCCGCGCCATCCACCAAGGCCCGGTGAAAGGTGACGTCAGAAGCGCAGAACGCTTCATCCGTCAATCCAGGCTGACCCTGGCGATGAATTTCGGCGCGCATCGTGGCCAGCTGATCCGGTGTGCGGCGCTGTGCCGACAGGGGCGCGCAGGCACGCTCCAACGCATAGCGCGCTTCACAAGCGACATCGAAACTGACCGCGTTCATGGACAAAAGCAGGGTCGACGTGGTGACCTGCTGGGCATAGGCATCCTCAAAGCGCAGACGGTTCACAAACGCGCCGCCCGACGCGCCGCGCTGGGTGCGGATCAGCGATTGCGCCGCCAGCCGCTTCAGGGCCTCGCGCACCGTGGGACGGGACACGTCAAAATGATCCGCAAGCTCCGCCTCGCTTGGCAGGCGCTGATCGACAATCAAATCGCCCGCAATGATCGCATCCCGGATCGCCTTGGCAATCTGGGCGGACAAATCCACGGTGCTGTCAGGATCAATTTTCATTTGTCTTACATTTTAATGTCTGACATTTAATCTGGCAAGCATTGAGTCGTATGCGTTCAGGGAGGACACATGCCGCATCTTGTTCGTTCAACCCTGTGGCTTGGGTTCTTCGGCGCGATCCTCGCGGCGTGGTGGGTGATGTATTCCATGTCGCTGTCCATGGACGTGGACCTGTTCGGACGGCCCGGAGAGATGGGCGCGCGCATGGCCGCGATGGACCCGCGCATGCCCATGTACATGCCGATGGCGCATTTCGGCCCGCTGTTCGCGATGTGGGCGATCATGATGGCGGCGATGATGCTGCCGACTCTGGTGCCGACACTGCGCAGCTACGAAGACCTGATGGTCAGCGCGGACGGCACGCGGGCAGGGTGGCTGGGGGTCCTTCTGGGCTACTTCGTTGTCTGGGTCGCTTTTGCCGCGCTGATCACGGGCGTGCAGCTTGCCTTGCTTTTCGGCGGCATCATCGACATGCTGGGCATATCCAAGACCACCACATTTGCGGGCCTGCTGCTGCTGGCCGTTGGTCTGTTCCAATTCACCCGAGCAAAGGAACTCTGCCATGGCGTCTGCCATAGCCCGATGATGTACTTCCTTGGCCACTGGCGCACCGGCTTTCAGGGCGGGCTGCGCATGGGCCTCGGCCTTGGCGCGTTTTGCGTGGGCTGCTGCTGGGGCTTCATGGCGCTTGGCTTTGTCGGCGGCGTGATGAGCCTGCTGTGGATGGGCCTCGCGACGCTGTTTATGGTGATCGAAAAATTGCCCCAGATCGGGCATGTTGTCACGAAACCCATGGGGGGTCTGTTGACCCTTGCAGGGCTGACCGTACTGGTCTGGCCCTTTGTAACCGGAGGATAAGATGGCCGTCAAAAAACGCGCGCAAGCGGACAAGCTGCCGATCAGCCAACGTATCGACAGCCGGATGCCGAACCCCGGCAGGCGCCAGATGTCGCCCACCGAATGGGCCATCAAGGGCGAACTGTTCCTCAACTGCTCGTGCGAGCTGTTTTGCCCCTGCGTGGTGTCGCTGGGCGCGCATCCGCCGACCGAGGGGCACTGCCACGCCTGGATGGCGATCGCCATCGACGAGGGGCATTTCGAGGGCGAGGACCTGTCAGGCCTGAACGTGGGCCTCATGGTCGACATCCCGGGCCGCATGGGCGAAGGGGGCTGGCGCGTTGCGGCCTATGTGGACGAACGGGCAAGCGGCAAGGCCTATAACGGCATTCTGCAAGTCTTCTCGGGGGCTGCGGGCGGCACCACGGGCCTTTTCACCATGCTGGTCAGCGACATTGTGGGCGCCGAACGCGAGAAGGTCGAGATCGTCCGCGAAGGCACGAAGCGCGGCCTCTATATCGGGCGCAAGATCCAGGGCGAGATCGAGATGATCACCGGCAAGTCCGAAGATCACCCGGTCATGATCACCAATTCCAAATACTGGATGGGCCCCGACATCATCGCGGCGCGCGGGCTGAAGTCCAAGGTACGCGATTATGGCCGCATCTGGGACTTCGGCGGCAAGTCCGCCGAAATCTGCCCGATCGACTGGAAAGGCCCCAAACCGTGATCGAGGCAGGCTATGTACGGACCATGGCCCGTTACAACGCCTGGCAGAACCGCCAGTTGACGGAGATGCTGACCGGCGTGCCGGACGACGAGTTGCGCAAGGATCGTGGCGCGTTCTTCGGCTCGATCATGGCGACGCTAAACCATATCCTTTGGGGCGACACGATGTGGATGAGCCGGTTCAACCCGGACATACCCGCACCTGCCGTGCCGCCAGAGCAGCACAAGGACTTCACACCCACCTTCGCGGTCTGGAGCGCCGAACGCTTTCGTATGGACGGCACGATCCGGCTGTGGGGTGACACCCTCAACACCGTCGACCTCAAGGGCGACCTGTCGTGGTATTCCGGCACGCTCAAGCAAGACTTCCAGATGCCGCTTGAGACATGTGTGACCCACCTTTTCACCCACCAGACCCACCACAGGGGTCAGGTGCACGCCATGATGACCGCGGCGGGCCTGTCCGCACCGGTTACCGATATCGTATTCATGCCAAAGGACGAGTGATGGCCGTTATCTCTCCATCGCGCCGCCTGCGCCGCACACCCTTTTCCGACGGGGTCGAGGCCGCAGGGGTCAAAGCCTATACCATCTACAACCGGATGCTGCTGCCCACCGTGTTCGACAGTGTCGAGGCGGACTATCGCCATCTCAAGGACCATGTGCAGGTCTGGGACGTGTCCGTCGAACGGCAGGTCGAATTGCGCGGTCCCGATGCGGGCCGCCTGATGCAGATGCTGACACCTCGCGATCTGCGCCGCATGCTGCCCGGTCAGTGCTATTATGTGCCCATCGTGGACGAGACGGGGGGCATGCTGAACGACCCCGTGGCCGTGAAGCTGAGTGAAGATCGCTGGTGGATATCCATTGCCGACAGCGATTTGCTGCTGTGGGTCAAGGGGATCGCAAACGGGTACCGGCTGGATGTCCTGGTGGACGAACCTGACGTATCACCGCTTGCGGTGCAGGGCCCCAAGGCTGACCAGCTGATGGAACGGGTCTTTGGTGAACGGGTCCGCGACATCCGGTTTTTCCGCTTCGACATGTTCCAGTTCGAAGGATGCGACCTGGCGATCGCGCGCTCGGGCTACTCCAAGCAGGGCGGGTTCGAGATTTACGTGCCCGACAGCGCGCAGGGCATGCCCCTGTGGAACGCGCTGTTTGCGGCAGGTGAAGACCTGCAGGTCCGCGCCGGTTGTCCCAACGGCATCGAACGGGTCGAGGCCGGGTTGCTGTCCTATGGCAACGACATGACCGATGACAACACGCCCCATGAATGTGGGCTGGGACGGTTCTGCGACACGCAGACGGCGATTGGCTGTATCGGGCGCGACGCGCTGTTGCGGGTGTCCAAGGAAGGGCCCGTGCAACAGATCAGGCCCATCGCCATTCATGGTGATGCCGTGCCCACCTGTGACCGGCCCTGGCCGCTGTATGCCGGGGGCAAGCGCGTGGGGCAAGTCACGTCCGCCGCGTGGTCGCCGGACTTCAAGACCAACGTGTCTATTGGTATGGTGCGCATGACCCATTGGGATGCGGGCACCGCGTTGGAAGTCGAGACGCTGGACGGCATGCGCCGCGCAACGGTGCAAGAGGCGTTCTGGTTGTAACCGCCGGACCGGGGCGCTGCCCCGGACCCCGGCATATTTTTCGAACAATGAAGGGGTGGTCCCTTCGATGAATGGAGAGCGATATGTTCAATGCACTTGTGGTCAACAAGGATGAGGACAGCGGCAAGACCTCTGCTGCGGTGCAAGAGCTGTCGCTGGATGACCTGCCCGAAGCCGACGTGACGGTTGCAATCGAGTATTCGACGGTGAACTACAAGGACGGTCTGTGCATCGGGCCGGGTGGTGGTTTGGTCCGCAAATACCCGCATGTGCCCGGCATCGACTTTGCCGGGACGGTCGAGGCGTCGGATGATGACCGCTACACGCCGGGCGACAAGGTTGTGCTGACCGGCTGGCGTGTCGGCGAGGCGCATTGGGGCGGCTATGCGCAGAAAGCACGGGTCAAGGCCGATTGGCTGGTACCGCTGCCGGAGGGTCTGGACACCCGCCAGGCCATGGCCGTGGGCACGGCCGGTTTCACCGCGATGCTGGCGGTGATGGCGCTGGAAGATCACGGGATCAAGTCCGGCCCGGTGCTGGTCACCGGTGCCGCGGGCGGTGTGGGCTCGGTGGCCACCGCCATTCTGGCCAACCTTGGTCACAGCGTTGCCGGTGTGACGGGGCGCCCGGAAACGGCCGATTACCTGACATCCCTGGGCGCCAGCCAGATCGTGGCCCGCGAAGAGATCAACGAGACCACCAAGCGCCCGCTTGAGGGCGAAACCTGGGGCGGATGTGTCGACGCCGTGGGCGGCGCGATGCTGGCCCGCGTGCTGGGGCAGATGGAATACGGTGCCTCGGTGGCTGCGGTCGGCCTGGCCGGGGGCGCGGGCCTGCCCGCCACCGTCATTCCGTTCCTGCTGCGCGGCGTGAACCTTCTGGGCATCGACAGTGTCATGCAGCCCTATGACAACCGCGTCCGCGCCTGGCAGCGCATCGCCAAGGACCTGCCCATGGACAAGCTCGAGGCCATGGTCCAGCCCGCGACCCTGTCCGATCTGCCGCACTTGGGCGCAGACATCCTCAAGGGGCAGGTCAAGGGCCGCGTCGTGGTCGACGTGAACGCCTGATCGGTCTAAACGGGTCTTCGAACCATCTCGGAGACCCGCATGACCGCCTATGACGACACCAACATCTTCGCCCAGATCCTGCGGGGCGAAATCCCGTGTTTCAAAGTCTATGAAGACGATGACACCTTGTGCTTCATGGACATCATGCCCCGTACGGATGGGCATTGCCTGGTCATCCCCAAGACGCCCTGCCGCAATGTCCTCGATGCATCGGACGCGCAACTTGCGGCGGTGATGTCGACGGTCAGGAAAGTGGCAAATGCGGCCAAGGCGGCGTTTGACGCAGACGGCATCACCTTGCAGCAGTTCAACGAGACGGCCGGCGGACAAGAGGTGTTTCACCTGCATTTCCACATACACCCGAGGCATGAGGGCGTGTCGATGCGCCCGCCGGGCAAAATGGGCGACACGGATGTGATCAAGGGCTACGCCGAACGGATCAGCGCGGCGCTTTAGGGTACGCGTTTCAAATCCGCCGGTTGGCCGATCCGTGGGTGCGCGCTTGGTCCCCATGCCACCGCGTCCGCGCGCGTATCGCACAAGAAGGGCAGCCTGGTTTTGGGCAAGGAGTGGTGAAATCCAGCCAGCGCGCAGGGACGATGTGACGGTTTTGAACGGCTCCCGCGCCGGATGGACCCGACCGGATACCACCCATGACGCGTGGAGATCGGTCCGAATCTTTGAATAATGAGACGGTTTCTTGCGCGGCGGGTGCGTCGAAAAGGCCGGTTCAGACCGCTGTTTCTGAAATTCCACAGGCAAATTTCATATCGGACACAGAAACGGCGGTTCATGGCACAAAGCGACCCCAAAAACCGGATTTTACCCTTCGTTAATCACCTAAGCCGTGTTTTCCTGCTGTCATAAAAATGACAACAGGAAGGTAACCATGTCAATTCAACCTCCATTGACGGAGCTGCCGATCAAGACCGCGGACTCGGGGTTTTATCGGGGCTTTAGCGTCAACGTTGCGGTGATCAGCAAGATCATCATCAGCATGCTTGTCGTCTGGTGCATCGTTTGGCCGACCGAGGCGGGCACCGTCTTGGGCGACTGGAACAGCGTCATTCTCGCCAACTTCGCCGCTTGGTACATCTGGGTCGTCACGTTCTTCGTGATCGTCTGCCTGGGCCTCGCCATCTGGCCAACTGCGGGTCGCCTGAACCTGGGCCAGCCCGGGGAAAAACCCGAATTCAGCAACTTTTCCTGGTTCTCGATGATGTTCGGTGCCGGGATCGGGGTCGGCATGCTGACCTGGGCCGTGGCCGAACCGGTGGCGCATTTCAAGAACAACCCCTCCGTCATTCAGGGCGCAACCACCACGCTTAGCGCAGACAACGTGCGTGAGGCCTATGTCTGGTCCTTCCTGCACTGGGGCCTGGGGGCCTGGGCCTGCTATGCTGTTGCAGGTCTTGCTCTGGCATTCTTCAGCTATCGTCGTGGTCTCCCGCTGACGATCCGGTCGTCACTGACGCCACTGTTCGGCAAAACGCTGTCCGGATTTCTGGGCAACCTGATCGACATCGTCGCAGTGGTGGCAACCATTCTGGGGGTTGCGCAAACGCTTGGCTTTGGCGTGGAACAGTTCGTGGCCGGTCTGACCCGGATCGGAATCGGAGGCCTTGTCCTGGATGACGGTTCCGCCACGACGCTCGGCATTGTCGTGGCGCTTCTGGTCATCATGGGCGCGTCGACGCTCTCGGCCCTGTCGGGCGTGGGCAAAGGCATCAAATGGCTGTCGAACATCAACATGGTGCTGTCGATTGTCCTGCTGGGCTTCTTCATCATCTTCGGGGCGACCTTCTTTGGTGCGGCGGCTTTCTTTGTGGGCATCTGGGACTACCTGGTCGCGCTTCCATGGCTCAGCTTCAATGTCTACGCCTCTGACGGCGTTGACGGGTCCGAAGCGTTCCTGCTGGCACAGTGGCAGGGCTGGTGGCCCGTGTTCTACTGGGCCTGGTGGATCGCCTTTGCACCTTTCGTGGGGCTGTTCCTGGCGCGTATATCGCGGGGCCGAAGCATCCGCGAGTTCGTGCTGGGCGCCATGATCGTGCCGTCGCTGATGTGCTTTGTCTGGTTCTCTTGGGCCGGTGGCACCGCCATCGATCTGGAACTGAACGGCGACGCAAACGGTGTCATTCTGGACGCGGCCAATGGTGACAAGATTTTTGCCATGACCGAATTCATGCTGGCACCCATCGCACAGGTCCTCGCCTGGGGCATGGCGGTTCTGATCGTTGTGCTGCTGATGACCTTCCTTGTGACATCGGCTGACTCCGCTGTGCTGATCGTGAACACGATCAACGCCGCCGGTGACGAAGGTCCCAAGGCGCGCCCGCACATCCTGTTCTGGGGCTCGGCCCTTGGGCTTGTCGTGGCCGGTCTGCTGATTTCCGGCGGGACGGGGGCCATTCAGACCGCCATGGTGATCGGGGCATTGCCGTTCTCGATCGTGATGGCGCTGATGTGCATCGCGCTGATCAAGGCGATCTACAACGATGGACGCCGCGAAGCGGCTGGCGTGCCCGCCGTGCACTCGGAAATTCCGGGGGCCACCGGCAACGGCCTGCCTGCCGAGTAAACCGATCTGCAAAACGCACTGAAAGGGCCCTGGCGCTTGCGCGCCGGGGCCTTTTTCTTAATCTGGGGGCAATTGCAGAAGGTGCGCCCATGTCCCTCGATATTGAATTTGTCCGGGCCCAGTTCCCGGCCTTTGCCGAACCGTCCTTGCAGGGGCAGGCGTTTTTCGAAAACGCGGGCGGCAGCTATACCTGCAGGCAGGTCATTGACCGGTTGTTCCGCTTCTACACGCAGCGCAAGGTGCAGCCCTATGCCGACTATGACGCCTCGCGCCTGGGCGGCGAGGAGATGGACGAGGCGCGCATGCGCATGGCAGCCCTCTTGGGTGTTGACACGGACGAGCTGAGCTTTGGCCCTTCGACGACCCAGAACACCTATGTTCTGGCACAGGCCTTTGCCCAGATGATGCAGCCCGGCGAAGCCATCGTCGTGACCAATCAGGACCACGAAGCCAACACAGGCCCGTGGCGCCGTCTGGCGGAACGCGGATTCGAGATACGCGAATGGCAGGTGGACCCCGGCACCGGCCATCTGGATCCCGGAGCGCTGGAAGACATCCTCGATGAAAAGGTGCGGCTTGTCTGCTTCCCGCACTGTTCAAACGTGATCGGAGAGATCAATCCGGTGACCGAGATCACGGCCCTGGCCCATGCTGCCGGTGCATTTGTCTGCGTGGATGGCGTCAGCTATGCGCCGCATGGCTTTCCTGATGTGGGAACGTTGGGACCGGATGTGTACCTGTTTTCCGCCTACAAGACCTATGGCCCCCATCAGGGTCTGATGGTGATCCGCCGCACGCTTGGAGAGTTGTTGCCGAACCAGGGGCACTACTTCAACGCGGGCAGCCTGTACAAACGGTTCACGCCCGCCGGGCCCGACCATGCGCAGGTTGCCGCCTGTGCGGGTATGGCAGATTATGTAGACGCCCTTTACGATCACCATATGGGTGGGGGTGGCACACAAGTGTCCCCGCGGGGACAAACCGTACACGACCTGATGCGCACCCGCGAAATCGAAGCGCTAACCCGCGTGATGGACGCCCTCAGGGACCGCAACGACGTCCGCGTGATCGGCCCGACCGACGCCGCGGTGCGTGCGCCCACCGTGGCGCTTGATCTCGGCCGCGACCCGGTGGCCGTGGCGGCCGAGCTGGCGCGGCAAGGGATCATGGCAGGGGGCGGAGACTTCTATGCCGTGCGGGCCTTGCAGGCCATGGGGGTGGACCCGGACCGGGGTGTTCTGCGACTGAGTTTCACGCATTACACGAATGATGCCGAAATCGATCAACTCCTTTCCGCCCTCGACGCTGTTCTTTGACGCAAGGGCAGCCTGCGACAGCTTGATCCAAGCCGCCTCGCGCTACGTAATCTCTGAACAAGAAAAGAGGGCGGGGCGTTGAGCAGCACACCGATTATCATGTGGTTTCGCCGCGACCTGCGGCTGAGCGACCATCCGGCGTTAAAGGCGGCTTGCGACAGCGGTCGCCCCGTTATCCCTTTGGTTATACGAGATCAGAGCGTGGATGACCTGGGCGCTGCACCGAAATGGCGTTGGGGCCTTGGGGTGGAACACCTGGCGCAAGCGCTGGAAGGCAAGGGCAGCCGGCTGATCTTCCGGTCGGGTCAGGCGCTGACCGTCTTGCAAAAGCTGATCGACGAGACTGGGGCAGGGGCCGTGTACTGGTCGCGGCTTTATGATCCGCAGGCCGTCGACCGCGATAGCACGATCAAGGCGACGCTCAAGGACCAGGGCGTGGATGCGCGCAGCTATGGCGGGCACCTGATGTTCGAACCCTGGACAACCGAGACCAAGACCGGCGGGTTCTACAAGGTCTACACGCCCTTCTGGCGATCCGTGAAAAACCGCGAGGTGGACGCGCCGTTGTCCACGCCGGGCGGGTTTTCTGCCCCGGACACCTGGCCCGCAAGCGAAGACCCGGGCGACTGGAACCTGCGGGCCGGGATGAACCGTGGGGCCGAGGTCGTGAGGCCCTATGTGCGTCTGGGTGAAAGCGCCGCGCAGTCGCGGCTGGGGGCGTTCATGGCGTCCAAGGTGGCCACCTATGATGCGGGGCGCGATATCCCCGCAGAAGACCGCACATCGAACCTGTCCGAGAACCTGGCACTTGGCGAAATCAGCCCGCATCAATGCTGGCATGCGGGCGTGCGCGCCCTGAACGAAGGCAAGGCCGGCGCGGGGACCTTTCTGAAGGAACTGGTCTGGCGCGAGTTTGCCTATCACCTCATGCACCACACCCCGCGCATCCTCGACCAGAACTGGAAAGAGGACTGGGACAGCTTTCCCTGGAACACGGACGAAACCGCGCAGGTGACTGCGTGGAAACAGGGGCGCACCGGCATTCAGTTCGTGGATGCCGCCATGCGCGAGATGTATGTGACGGGGCGGATGCACAACCGGGGGCGGATGATCGTGGCCTCGTATCTGTGCAAACACCTGATGACCCATTGGAAGGTCGGGCAGGCCTGGTTTGACGATTGCCTGATCGACTGGGACCCGGCTGCCAACGCGATGGGCTGGCAATGGTCGGCGGGGTCGGGGCCGGATGCGACGCCCTATTTTCGCGTGTTCAACCCGGTGACGCAACTCGACAAGTTTGACAAGAACCGGGACTATGTCAGCCAGTGGATCGCCGAAGACCGCCGCAACCCGGCAGATGCCGCGTTGTCCTATTTCAAAGCCATCCCGCGCGCCTGGAACCTGTCACCGGATGACACGTACCCACATCCGATCGTGCCGGCGGACGCGGGCCGCAAACGGGCGCTAAGTGCTTATGAAAACCGCGATTTCTGATAACAAGCGCGTGCGCATGGTTGCACGACGCACACTGTCAAGCTAACTTGACACAAATGCGAAACGGGGAAACCGCATGATCCTGACAACGACTGACGGCCAGACGGGCTTGCCACGCTATTTTGCCCGTGTCTTTGACATGGCG
Source organism: uncultured Tateyamaria sp. (assembly GCF_947503465.1). NCBI lineage: Bacteria > Pseudomonadati > Pseudomonadota > Alphaproteobacteria > Rhodobacterales > Roseobacteraceae > Tateyamaria > uncultured Tateyamaria sp. Next base: position 487,800 of record NZ_CANNDN010000001.1, read on the forward strand.
CAGGGGATGAATACTGGCCGCGTGGACTTTGTTCTGCCGGACGGACGGCAGTTTCGGGCCGAGGGACCGAACCCCGGACCGGTGGCCGAAGTCCATATCCACAATGACGATCTGTTTGCCCGACTGATCCGCGAGGGCGATCTGGGCTTTTGTGATGCCTACCTGGACGAGTGGTGGAGCACGCCGGACTTGCAGGCCTTCATGGATTGGGTGCATGCGGACAATGACGACATCTATGACGGGTTTCCCGGCATGGGCCTGGTGCGCAAGTTCGAAAAGTTCCGGTTCTGGTTGCAACGCAACCACCGCGAACAGGCGCGCAAGAACATCAGCTATCACTATGACCTGGGGAATGATTTTTACGGCCTGTGGCTGGACGACACGATGACCTATTCGTCCGCCCTGTTCGAGACGGGACAGGAAAGCCACGAGGCTGCGCAAATTGCCAAATATGCCAGCATGGTGGACCAGATGGGCGCGCAACCGGGTGACCATATTCTGGAAATCGGCTGTGGCTGGGGCGGGTTTGCCGAATACGCGGCCAAGGAACGCGGGCTGAAGGTCACCGGGCTGACCATCAGCGAGGAACAGTTCAAGTTCGCCCAGGACCGCATTGAAAAGGCAGGGCTTTCCGATCTTGTCGATTTCAAGTTGCAGGACTACCGCGACGAGCGTGGCACCTATGACGGCATTGCGTCCATCGAGATGTTCGAGGCCGTGGGCGAAAAGTACTGGCCCGTGTATTTCGAGACGGTCAAGGAACGACTGAAGCCGGGCAAGAACGCCACCTTGCAGATCATCACGGTGCAGGACCGGCGCTGGAAGGTGTACAAGCGCGGTGTCGACTTTATCCAGAAATACATCTTTCCCGGCGGCATGCTGCCCAGCCCCTCTGTGTTGCGCCAGCAGATCACCAAGGCCGGTCTGGGCATCGAACGGTCCGTCGAGTTTGGCCAAAGCTACAACATCTCGCTACGGCGCTGGCATGAGACATTCAACCAGAAGTGGGATCAGATCGCTGCCATGGGGTTTGACGACCGATTCCGCCGGATGTGGAATTTTTACCTGACCTCTTGCGCGGCAACGTTCGAAAGTGCCAACTGCGATGTAACGCAGATCACCATCAAACGACCTGGATAGATATGACGGACCTTTCCTATGCCTGACGCAGCCAAACTGGTGGCCGCTGTGGGCCTTGGGCTTTTGGCCTTTATCGTGTCCGGCATGATCATGCCCCTGTTCGAGGAAGACACCAATTTCGGCTGGTTTACCTATGTGAATGTGGCTGTGGGTGCGATTGCCGGGTGGATGGTCATCGGCACGCGGGCCGGGCGGGGAATGACGTCAGCCATCAATGTCGGTCTGACGGGACCGGTGGTGATGGTGTTCTGGTGCCTGTTCATTCAGTCCTGCAACGAGATGGTCCGCATCGCCATGAAGAACCGGTATGACGGCGCGTTCGAGGCGTTGGTGGATATCTTTCAGATCGGGGCCGAATGGGCGCTGCTGATGGCCACGATCCCGATCTGGGCAACGCTTTTGATTGGCGGGGTGATCACCGGCGTGGTGACGGAAATCGCCTGGCGCAACTGGCGGTAGGGCCCGATGGACACCTTGTTTTTCTATGGCACGCTGCGGCATGTGCCCTTGCTGGACTGCGTGCTGGGCCGCCCGGGTGACGTGGATGTGGTGGCGGATGTCCTTCGCGGCTATGCGGTGTTGTCGTCGCCTGATGGGCTGTACCCGGTGTTGACGCCGGATGCCGACGATGAAGTGCATGGTGTTCTGGTGCGCGGCCTTGGACCAGAGGATATCGCCCGCCTGAACTATTACGAGGGTGGGTTCGACTATGATCTGGAGCCTGTGACCCTGGACTCCGGGGCCGTGAGCCGTGTCTATGTGCCGGGTCCATCGGTATCGCGGGTGCAATCCAGGTGGGATTTCGATGCGTGGGAAGACCGCTGGGCCGAGATGAACCTGTTTGCCGCGCAAGAGGTCATGGCGGGCTATGGCCGTGTGTCGGTTGCGGATTTGGCCGCCCGGTTCCCCCGCATTCGGGCCCGCGCCTGGAGCAAGGTTCTGGCGCGGCGTGGACGCCATGGGCAGGACGTGTTGAACGGGCGTGTCGACATGACTGCCCGCACCAAGGCGTACAGCGACTTCTTCACCATTGAGGACATGGTGCTACGCCACGAAATCTTCGGGGGCGGGATGTCAGGGCCGTTGCGGCGGGCCGTCTTTGTGTCCAGCGATGCGTCTATCGTGTTGCCCTACGATCCGGTGCGGGACCGTGTCCTGCTGGTCGAACAGGTTCGGATGGGCCCGATTGGCCGCAACGACCCGGTGTGCTGGCAGATGGAGCCGGTGGCGGGTCTGATTGATCCGGGCGAGACGCCGGAAGAGGCTGCCCGCCGCGAAGGGGCGGAGGAGGCGGGCCTGACCTTTGACCGGCTGGAGCCTGCAGGCGAATGCTATGCCTCGCCGGGGGCGGCGACGGATTTTTTCCACCTGTTCGTTGGGCTGTGCGATCTGCCCGATGATGCGACAGGCATTGGCGGAGAAGAGGCGGAGGGGGAGAACATCCGAAGTCACCTCATGGCGTTTGATGACTTGCTGGCGCTGGCCGATGACCGGCGGGTCGCCAATACGCCGCTGGCCATGCTGACCTATTGGCTGGCGCACCACCGTGCACGCGTGCAGGGTGCGCGCGCGCCGGACGTGGCTTGAGGTCGGATACGCGCACCGTTACATCTGCGGGTAACTTGGAAAAGGAATGCCCCCATGCGCTATGCGTCTGATTTGGCTGCGGCCATCGGAAACACGCCCCTGATCAAGCTGCGACAGGCGAGCGAAGAGACGGGGTGCACCATCCTGGGCAAGGCGGAGTTCATGAACCCGGGCCAGTCCGTCAAGGACCGCGCCGCGCTGTCGATCATTCAGGACGCCGTTGCCAGTGGCGCGCTGCGTCCCGGCGGCACGATTGTCGAAGGCACCGCAGGCAATACCGGTATCGGGCTGGCCTTGGTCGGCGCGTCCATGGGCTTCAAGACGGTCATCGTGATCCCGGAAACCCAAAGCCAGGAAAAGAAGGACATGCTGCGCCTTGCCGGGGCGGAACTGGTGCAGGTGCCCGCCGCCCCCTATCGCAATCCCAACAATTTCGTGCGCTATTCCGGACGTCTGGCCGAGGCGCTTGCCAAGACGGAGCCGAATGGCGCGATCTGGGCCAACCAGTTCGACAACGTCGCCAACCGCAAGGCCCATATCGAAACCACCGGGCCCGAGATCTGGGAACAGACCGATGGCAAGGTTGATGGCTTTATCTGTGCGGTGGGCTCTGGTGGGACCTTGGCGGGCGTGGCCGACGTGTTGCAGCCCAAGGGCGTCAAGATCGGGCTGGCCGATCCCGATGGGGCGGGCCTGTTCAGCTATTACACCACGGGCGAGATCGCGATGGAAGGTTCGTCCATCGCCGAAGGTATCGGGCAGGTGCGCATCACGCGGAACCTGGAAGGGTTCACGCCCGATTTCAGCTACAACATCCCGGATGCCGAGGCGTTGCCGCTTGTTTTTGACATGCTTGAGCACGAAGGGCTGTGCCTTGGCGCATCGTCCGGCGTGAACGTGGCGGGCGCCATCCGGCTGGCGCGGGACCTTGGGCCCGGCCATACCATCGTCACCATCCTGTGTGACTTTGGCACGCGCTACCAGTCCAAGCTGTTCAACCCCGACTTCCTCAGAGAGAAAGGCCTGCCCGTGCCCGAGTGGCTGGATCAGGCCCCGTCCAGCATCCCGGGCGTGTTCGAGGACGTATGATGCGTCTGTCCTGGCTGCGTGCGGCATTCCTTGCGGTCTGTCTGGCGCTTTTTGCAACACTCGGTGCCGCACAGAACGGCGGCCCCGATTACGAGCAATGGCAAAACACGGCGACCCGTGCGGAAACGGCGGTCGAAGCCGCGCAGGCATCTGATCCGGCGTTCGAAACATTGCGGGCCGAGGTGGCCGAGTGGCGATTGCAGTTTCAGGCGCAACTGAACGCGAATGACAGCCGCCTGCAAACCTTGCGCGATCAGATTGCAGCCCTTGGACCCGCGCCCGAAGAGGGGCAGTCCGAGGCCACGGAAATCGCTGCGCGGCGTGCAGAGCTGAATTCACAGCTGGAACGGCTGAGCACACCGCGCAGAACAGCCGAAGAAGCGTTCAGCCGGGCCAATGGTATCATCGCAGAGATTGACGGGATTCTGCGCGCGCGGCAGACCGATGCACTGTTGAACATGGGGCCGTGGCCGGTCAATCCGGCCCATTGGTCCGAAGCGTGGCGGCACATGCAGGAATCGATTGTGGGCGTGGCCGCAGGCGCACGGCAGTCCTGGGGCAACCCGTCGCGACGGGCCAACGCCAGCGACAACCTGCCGCTGATCATGGTGCTGTTGGCGGTCGGTGTCGTGCTGTTGGCGCGGTCGCGGTACTGGTCGGAACTGCTGGCGGCGCGCATTCAGCGCAACGACAACAGCGCCAGCGCGCGTGTTGCCAGCTTTTTCGTGTCCTTGGGCCAGATCGTTCTACCCATGCTTGGCCTCTTTGCCTTTATCCGGGCCATTCGCGCGTCTGAACTGTTGGGCGCGCGCGGTGATATGCTGCTCGATTCACTGGAGATTGCCGGGCTTGTCCTGTTCTTTGCGCGGTGGTTGGCGGGGCGTCTGTTTCCCAAGGAAGACGGGCTTTATGCCCCCCTTGCCATTCCGGATGATCGCCGGGCCGAGGGGCGTCTTTACGCCATCATTCTGGCCCTTGTGTTTGGCGTGTACCAGGTGTTGCGCGCGTTTTCGGATTTCGACCGGTATGACGTTGCTTCGGACGCGGTTCTGAATTTTCCGCTGATCTGCGTCGCCTCGCTGATCCTGATGCGCCTGGGGTGGCTGTTGCGGCGCCGCATGCGCGAACGGGCAGAAGAGAGCGAGGATGATACGTCATATGGCAACCGGATAGTCGGCACCATCGGGCGGATTATCATTGCCGTCGGCCTTGTTGCCCCGATCCTGGCGGCCCTGGGTTTCGGGACCGCTGCCAAGTTCCTGACCTATCCGATGATCCTGACCCTGGCCCTGATCGGCACGGTTGTGTTGCTGCAAGGGCTGGTGCGCGACGTCTATGCATCGCTCAGCCAGGCAGAGGGCGCACGCGATAGTCTGATCCCGACCTTGATCAGTTTCCTGATCGTGCTGATTGCGCTGATCCCCCTGTCGCTGATCTGGGGCGCGCGGGTGACCGACCTGACCGAGGTCTGGGCCACACTGCGCAGCGGATTGACCATTGGCGACATGACGATCTCGCCCGGCAGCTTCTTCACCCTGATCATCGTTTTCACCATTGGCTATGTCATCACGCGTGCCGTTCAAAACGCGCTGAAGACATCCGTCCTGCCGAAGACGCGCATCGATCCCGGTGGTCAGGTCGCGATTGTGTCCGGCCTTGGTTATGTCGGTATCTTCCTGGCCGCATTGCTGGCCATCACGTCGGCCGGAATAGATTTGTCGAGCCTGGCCATCGTGGCGGGCGCGCTGTCCGTTGGCATCGGATTTGGCCTGCAAACCATCGTGTCGAATTTCGTGTCTGGTATCATCCTGTTGATCGAGCGCCCCATTTCCGAAGGCGACTGGATCGAGGTTGGCGGGCAGATGGGTTATGTCCGGTCCATCTCGGTCCGGTCGACGCGGATCGAGACCTTTGACCGGACGGACGTGATCGTGCCCAATGCCGATCTGATTTCGGGCACCGTCACCAACTATACCCGTGGCAACACCGTGGGGCGCGTGATCGTGCCGGTGGGTGTCGCCTATGGCACGGACACCCGCCGGGTGGAACGTATCCTTAAAGAGATTGCGGATGCCCATCCCATGGCACTGGCAAACCCGCCGCCCGCGGTGCTGTTCATGGGGTTTGGCGCCGACAGTCTGGATTTCGAGATCCGGATCATCCTGCGCGATGTGAACTGGATGCTTGCGGTCAAGAACGAGATCAACCACCAGATCGCCGAGCGGTTCGAGCAGGAAGGCATCGAGATCCCGTTCGCCCAACGCGATGTCTGGCTGCGCAATCCCGAGGTGCTGCACGCCACCCAGGCCGCGCCTGCTGCATCCGCGCCTGCGGCCACGCAGGCCCACATGGATCACGGCGACATGGAGCGGGATGATCCGACCGACGACGGTGAGGGTGATGGAGATGGACGATGACGACCCCCTTGTTTCGCGATGACGCCTATATGCGCGATGCGACCGGCGTGGTGACAGGTCATACGCAAGAAGGCGGGATTGTTCTGGATCAGACCATCTTTTACCCGACCGGTGGCGGCCAACCCGGCGACAGCGGCACACTTGGCTGGTCGGGCGGTGCATTGCAGATTGCAACCGCCGTCAAGGGGCAGGGCGACGAGGTCGTTCTTGTGCCGGCAGAGCCACGTGCGCTGCCACCCATCGGCACCGAGGTGGCGCAATCACTGGATTGGGAACGGCGGTATGCCCACATGCGCGTGCATACGGCGTTGCATCTTCTGTCTGTGGCGTTGCCTTTTGGTGTGACGGGCGGGTCGATTGGTGCGGGCCGTGGGCGGCTGGATTTCGACATGGCGGATGCGCCCGACGATCGCGACGGGATCGAGGCCGCATTGAACGGTTTCGTCTCGGATGACACACGCGTCAGTGCCGAGTGGATCACCGAGGCCGACCTTGCGTCCAACCCCTCTTTGGTCAAGACGCTGTCGGTCAAGCCGCCCCGCGGCACCGGGCGGGTCCGATTGATCCGGATTGGTACGGGGGCCGAGACGGTGGACCTGCAACCCTGCGGGGGCACCCATGTCGCCCGCACAGGTGAGATTGGCGCGCTGCGCATCGGCAAGATCGAAAAGAAGGGGCGCATGAACCGCCGCGTCTATCTGCATCTTCAGAGCTGAAAAATTTGCACGCTACCCGCTTGCACTCCCGTGCCTTCATTCGATAGAGACGGCGGTGGACAGGTGGCCGAGTGGTCGAAGGCGCGCGCCTGGAAAGTGCGTAGGCGGGAGACCGTCTCGAGGGTTCGAATCCCTTCCTGTCCGCCATACTTTTTATTGCGCGACCGCCTCGGGCTACTTGAGCGCGATGGCTTGAGTTCGAACTTTGTCCGAACGTCTCCGCCACCTCACCCCGGTTTGACTTGATGCTCGCATATGTCGCGGAACCGTGCTGTGCATGCGATTGATTTCGCGGCCGCGCCGCTTAGCTTGTGCCGCAGGCAAGGACGTACGAGGCGCATGACCGATCATTCCCACCTGTCCCGCCCGGTTGCGGTGCCCGCACGGCGCGTGTCGCGGATGGGGCGTATGGGCGTGCTGGCCGCAGGGGTGGCCGGGCGCATGGCCGTCGACGGGGTGCGACAGTTGGGGCAGGGCGTGCGCCCGGTGCCCCGAGATTTGTTGCTGACACCCGACAACATGCGCCGCATCGCGGACGAACTTGCGCGCATGCGCGGTGCAGCGATGAAGGTTGGGCAACTGGTATCCATGGACACCGGTGACGTGCTGCCGCCCGCGCTCGCCGACATCATGGCCCGATTGCGGGCGGATGCGGATTTCATGCCGCCGCGCCAGTTGCGTGATGTGCTGGACGCGGCCTGGGGCCCGGGGTGGCGCGCCCGTTTTGATCACTTCGATGTGCGCCCCATCGCGGCTGCATCGATCGGGCAGGTGCATGCTGCACGACTCCCTGACGGGACCGCATTGGCGATCAAGGTGCAGTATCCCGGCATTGCCCGCAGCATCGACAGCGATGTTGCCAATATCGGCCGCCTGATCCGCTTGTCGGGGCTGATGCCTGCGGGGTTTGACCTTGGCCCCTACCTGGACGAGGCCCGCGCGCAACTGCATGAAGAGGCGGATTACGTCGTCGAGGCGCGTCATCTGGAACATTTTGCCGACCTGTTGCGCGATGATCCGCGGTTCGTGGTGCCTGCGCTGCATGCGCCGCTCAGCACCGACAAGGTTCTGGCGATGACCTTTGTGCCGTCCGACCCCATCGAAACCCTGACCACAGCCAGCCAAGAGAGCCGCGACGCCGCGGCCCATGCGCTGTGTACCCTGGTGCTGCGCGAGTTGTTCGAGTTTGGGATCATGCAGACCGATCCGAACTTTGCCAACTACCGGTACGACGCAGATACGGGGCGCATCGTGCTGTTGGATTTCGGGGCGACCCGTGCTGTGCCACCGGGTCTTGCGCAAGACTTTCGGGCCTTGATGCGGGCGGGTATGTCCGGGACGCGCGCTGATGTTGACTTGCGTCTGGCGGCTATGGGTCTGGTGCCCGAAACACTCAGCGCCGCGTTCCGGTCCCGCATCGCTGATATGACCATGATGGTCTTCGACACGGTGCGCCACGCGCCTTTTCTTGACCTGCGGACCTCGGACCTGTCGCGCCGGTTGCAGCATGCGGGCGAGGCACTGGCACGGGACGGGTTTGTGCCGCCGCCGGTGCCCATGGACCTGCTGTTTGTGCAGCGCAAGCTTGCAGGCATGTTCCTTTTGGCCACGCGTCTTGGCGCGCGGGTTCCGGTCGCCGACGTGCTGGCCCCCTATCTGGAGGCGGAATGACCGACGCCGACCCTGTGCTGGACCTGCGGGGCGTCCAGAAATCCTTTGCCAGCGCGGATGGTCCAGTGCCGGTCCTGCGGGGCGTGGATCTGAGCCTTGAGGCGGGTGAAACGCTTGCGCTGACCGGCGAATCCGGCAGCGGCAAAAGCACGCTCTTGCATATCGCAGGCGGATTGGAAAACGCGGATGCGGGTCAGGTCCGCGTTGCGGGGCAAGACATCACGACCCTGAGCGATGCCGCGCGCGCCGCCGTGCGCTGTACGGACGTGGCCGTGGTGTTTCAACAGTTCAACCTCATCCCGTCGCTGAACGTGGCCGACAATATCGGCTTTCAGGCGCGGTTGGCGGGTCGGCTTGACCCCGCTGTCACGGACAGGCTGGTGCAGCATCTGGGCCTGACGGACCAGTTGCGCAAGTATCCCGAGGCGCTGTCGGGCGGTCAACAGCAACGGGTGGCGATTGCCCGGGCCTTGGCCGCGCGTCCCAGGGTTTTGTTGGCGGATGAACCCACGGGCAACCTGGATGAAGGTACGGCTGCGGATGTTCTGGACCAGCTGCTTGGTCTTGTGGCCGAGACAGGCGCGGGGCTGTTGCTGGTCACCCATTCCCCGACCATTGCCGCCCGGATGGACCGGCGTCTGCACCTGAGCCAGGGGCGTGTGGCATGAACCGCGCCTGCATGGGGGCGCTGCTGTCGCATTGGCGGCGCACGCCGCTGCAACTGTTTGCGTTTCTGGCCGGGTTGGCGCTGGCGACGGCGCTTTGGTCCGGTGTTCAGGCTATCAATACCGAAGCGCGCGCCAGCTATGACGCCGCCGCCGCGACCCTGGGTGACGGGCAGTTTGACCAGATTGTGCCGGAAGCAGGGGACAGTATCGCGCAACAGGATTTCGTGTCGCTACGCCGCGCGGGCTGGATCGTGTCACCAGTGATCGAAGGGCGTGTGGGCGATGTGCGCCTTTTGGGGCTGGACCCCTTGTCCTCACCCGCCGGCTTTGGCGGGGTGCAGATGGGCGGGCAAGGACAGTTGAGCGACGTGCTGAGCGGTAGAGCGCTGTTTGCAAATGCCGAAACGGCGGCTGCGCTGCCCCGGGACACCGCCGTGTCTGTGACCCCGTCCGTCGCGCCGGGCCTGGCTGTCGGAGATATCGGCACCGTGCAACAGCTGTTGGGGCGTGACGACCTGTCCCGCCTTCTGGTGTCGCCGGACCAACCGATACGCCAACCCGATCTGGCCGAAATCGCGCCCCGTCTGCGGCTGCAATCCGCAAGCCAGACAGCGGATCTGGGTGAACTGACGCAAAGCTTTCACCTGAACCTGACCGCCTTTGGATTGCTCAGCTTTGCGGTTGGGCTGTTCATTGTCTACAGCACCATCGGCCTGGCCTTTGAACAGCGGCGCAGTGTCGTGCGTACGTTGAGGGCCCTTGGTGTGTCGTTGCCGCGCCTTATCGTGTTGATGCTGGTCGAGGTGTTAATCCTTGCACTTATCGGCGCGGGGCTGGGCATTGTGCTGGGCTATGTCATGGCGGCCGCCCTGCTGCCGGATGTCGCGGTCACGTTGCGGGGGCTTTACGGGGCCGAGGTCGCGGGCACCTTGCAATTCCGTGTGGCGTGGTGGGGGTCAGGCCTGGCCCTTGCGGTCCTGGGGGCACTTGCCGCGGCCGCCATCCGGCTGTGGCAGATCGCGCGTATGCCATTGCTGGCCAGTGCAAGGCCGCGGGCCTGGGCCATGACAGCGGGTCGGGCGCAAGCGGTGCAGGCGCTGAGTGCCGCGACATTGGGGGGTGCGGCCATCGGATTGGGTGCCTTCGGCTCGGGTCTGGTGGCGGGCTTTGTGCTGTTGGGCTGCTTCCTGATCGCGGCTGCCCTTGCTTTGCCCCTGGTGGTCCGGCCACTGCTGGCTGTTGCGGAACGGTCGGCAAAATCGCCGGTGACGCGGTGGTTCTGGGCTGATACGCGCCAGCAACTGCCGGGGCTGAGCCTTGCGTTGATGGCGCTGCTGCTTGCAATTTCAGCCAACATTGGCGTGGCGACCATGGTGTCGAGCTTTCGACTGACATTTGTGGCCTTCCTTGACCAGCGGCTGGCGCCGGAACTGTATGTCCAGGTCAGTTCCGCCGCCGGGGCCGCGGCGCTGGAGACCGGGCTGGATGCCGACATCCTGCCGCTGCTGAACATCGACACGCAGGTTGCAGGCCATCAGGCGCGTCTGTTTGGTGTACGGGTCGGCGCGACTTATCGGGACAACTGGGTCTTTCTGGACGCTGAACCCGGCACGTGGGATCAGGTCGCGCAAGGACAGGCCGCCATTGTGAACGAACAGCTTGCCCGCCGCGCGGGTCTGTGGGTGGGGGACCCGGTCGAGATTGCGGCGCGCGTGACCCTGCCCATTGCGGCAGTGGTGGCAGATTATGGCAATCCGCTGGGGCAGGTGGTGATCGGCGAGGCGCTGTTTCGCAGCCTGCACCCTGATGTGGGCGCCCGCCAGTTCGGCATTCGAACCGATGATCCGGGCGGGTTGAGGGCCCGCCTGACCTCCGAATTCGGGGTGCCGGACAGCGCCATCACCGATCAGAAGGTGATCAAGGCCTTTTCCTTGCAGGTGTTCGAACGCACGTTCACCGTGACTGCGGCGCTGAATATCCTCACCCTCGCCGTGGCGGGGTTTGCCATGTTGATGAGCCTTCTGACGCTTGCCGACCTGCGCGTGCCGCAACTGGCGCCGGTCTGGGCGCTGGGGGTGACGCGGCGCCGGATCGGTCAGTTGGAGGTGATACGCTGCGTTGTCTTTGCGGTGGTGGTGTGTCTGTGCGCGGTGCCTGTGGGTCTGGGCCTGGCCTGGGTGCTGTTGACCGTCATCAATGTCGAAGCGTTCGGATGGCGGTTGCCCATGTTCCTGTTTCCCGCTGACTATGCCCGGCTTGGGGTCTATGCGGTTCTGGCCGCCATTGCGGCGGCAGCATGGCCCGCGCTGCGGCTGATGCGCACCCCGCCCAACGCATTGCTGAAGGTATTTGCCCATGAGCGTTAGGCTGATCTTGTGCCTGGTGATGTGGCCCTGGATGGCACTGGCACAGGGATTTGCGGGCCTGGGCACCGATGCCGATGGCTTTTCCGTGCCTGCGCCGAACCCGCAGTTCGATTTCCCCGCCGATCACGGGCCGCATCCCGATTACCGCATCGAATGGTGGTACCTGACAGCCAACCTGACCGATGCGGACGGCACCGCGTATGGGCTGCAATGGACCCTGTTCCGGTCGGCGCTGGCGCCCGGGGAACGGGACGGCTGGGCATCGCCCCAGATCTGGTTCGCGCATGCCGCCGTCACCACGCCGGACGCGCATTTCGCAAGCGAACGGTTTGCGCGGGGTGGCGTGGGGCTGGCGGGTGTCGAGGTGTCGCCCTTTCGTGCGTGGATCGATGAATGGGCCATGGAAGGGCCGGATCTGAACGCGCTGACGCTGCGCGCACAGGGCACCGACTTTGGTTATGACATGAGGCTTGAGGCGACGGGGCCGCTGATCTTTCAGGGGCAGGGCGGCTATTCGGTGAAATCGGCCGAAGGGCAGGCGAGCTATTACTACTCGCAACCCTTTTACCGCATCACCGGCGTGTTGCAGTTGCCGGACGGCCCGATCGAGGTGACCGGGCAGGCCTGGCTGGACCGGGAATGGTCCTCGCAACCCCTGTCTGACACCCAACTGGGGTGGGACTGGTTTTCGCTGTCCTTTGACAGCGGGGACAAGATGATGGGCTTCCAGCTGCGCCAACGTGACGGCACCCGCTACACCGCGTCGACTTGGATCGACGCGGATGGAACCACGACGGCGTATCCCGATGGGGCCTTTGTCGCTGACCCGATCACCACCACCCAGGTCGCCGGACGTGACATCCCGACCACGTGGCGGATCCGCCTGCCGGACCGGGGCGTCGATCTGGACGTGTCGGCGTTGAACCCGAACGCGTGGATGCCGCTTAGCATTCCGTATTGGGAAGGGCCCGTGACACTTGGCGGAAGCCACGCAGGTGTCGGGTATCTGGAGATGACGGGATATGAGTGATCCAAACGATCTGGCCGCGTTTCTGGCCAGCGCCTGGCAGCATTTGCAACGCGGCGTGGCGGACCGCCGCGCGCCCGCGCGCTATCCAACCTTTGCCACCGTGTCGCCCGATGGGGTGCCCGAGGCGCGGACAGTTGCACTGCGCCGCGCCAGCCGGTCTGAGGGCTGTGTCGAAATACACACCGATCTTGTTACGCCGAAGGTTACGGCGCTACGCGCATCACCCCGCGCGGCCCTGCATGTCTGGGTGCCGCGGGCGGATATGCAGATACGACTGACCACGACGGTCACGATCCTGACGGGCACGCATGTCGACGATGCATGGGCGCAGGTTCCCGCAGCCTCGCGCGTGTCCTACGGGACCGTGCCCGATCCTGGCCTCCCGATTGATCACGTATATGCCTATGACAAACCGGTCGACCGCACGCGGTTTGCCGTGCTTCGATGCGCCATAGATCACATCGATCTGGTGGAACTGGGCGCGCGGCACAGGCGTGCGGCATTTGTTCGGACCGATGGGTGGGCAGGCACATGGCTTGCTCCCTGACACCTAATCCGCCGTGTTCAGGGATGGCAGCAGTCGCACCACCAGCCCCATCAAAAGCGCCGTGCTGATCCCAAAGGTCAAGAGCCCCGTGATCGCTGCGAATGTGCCAAAGATGCGCAGCCCGTCGTCCAACAGCAAGTCACCGTATCCAAGGGTCGTATAGGTCGCCGTCGAAAAGTAGAAACTGGTGGGGAAGTCGGCAAACGCCCCCAACAGCAGAAAGGCCGCCGCCCAGGACCAGACCTGCAGCGTGTGCGCCATTAGCAGCATAAACACACTCAGACCGGTCAGAATCAGGGTTCGCAGCCGCACGCGGGCATAGTTCAGCCGTCTGGATGCGTGTGACAGCAACGGGACCATGATCGCAACGACCCCCACGTGGATCAGGGCGCAAAAGGTCAGTAGGGCACTGCCCAGCAGGATTTGAGATGCGGCTGTCATGGCCCCATTTTGACGCGACCGGCACGAAGGCTCAACCGCGGTTGGGGTGCCCGTGGACGCCTAGCTGCCCAACAACAGGGACCGACAGGCCGCGAGGTGCCGCAATGCCGTGTCGCGCGCCGCGCGGGCGCGGGACGGGGCGGTGGCAAAGGTCGCCTGTTGCAACAGCGCGGCATGTGCCAGCTTCACTTCGATCCGGTGGCCCAGTATGGCGCGCCCGTCATCAGGGCGCATCGACGCTGTTGTCAGCACCACGAACGATGCGCGGTCTGCTGCAAACATGTCCGCCCTTTGGTCGTTGATCAGCCAGGCATGTTCCATCTCGGCCGAGAACCGGCCCGCGCATTCCGCAAATGTATAGGCCACGTCATCATGGGCCAGTGCCGGCGTCAGGGTGGAGAGAAGGGCAACCGTTGCAACGGTTATTGTTCTTTTTCTGCTCATGAATTGAGCATTGCGGCGAAAACCCCGTGGGTCAACTGTGCAGTTTGCAAACTTTGAGGCATCTGCCAGGGACCCCACGGGCACCTGTGCCCCGGCGTTCCTTTGCCAGACCGGAACTGTGCCCCGTTTTGATTGGATTTCGAAAGCATCCCGTATCCATTCTGATAGGATCGGGTCAGCTGCTTGGTTGCGGATCGACGTGCCGCGGATGGAAACCGGATACAATTGTCGCGCCTGCGTGACTGGCATTGAGCCTTTGTGGCAGAGCGGCTATCTGCACGGTATACGATGGTGTGCCGAAGTGGTGCACCGTGCGCACCGCATAACAAACGTGCCTGAAACAACCGAAAGACTGTCCCATGTCCCAAGACACCGCACCCGATATCATCTACACCGTCACCGACGAAGCCCCGCAACTGGCCGCAGCATCGTTGCTGCCCATCGTGCGCAAGTTCGTGTCTGCCGCCGGTATCGACGTGTCGACCCGCGACATCTCGGTCGCAGGTCGCATCCTTGCAGCCTTTCCCGAACGTCTGACCGCCGACCAGGCCCAAAGCGACGATCTGGCGGCCCTGGGCGCGTTGGTGACAACGCCCGAGGCCAACGTGATCAAGCTGCCGAATATCTCGGCCTCGGTCCCGCAATTGCAGGCGGCCATCAAGGAATTGCAGGGGCAGGGTTATGACATCCCCGATTACCCCGAAGCGCCCGCAACGGACGCGGAAAGGGACATCCGCGCGCGCTATGACGCGATCAAGGGGTCTGCCGTGAACCCGGTTTTGCGCGAAGGCAATTCCGACCGCCGCGCGCCTGCCGCCGTCAAGGCCTATGCCAAGGACAACCCGCATTCGATGGGCGCATGGACCGCCGACAGCAAGACCAAAGTGTCGACCATGAGCGCGGGCGACTTCCGGTCGAACGAAAAATCCGTGACACTGAGCGCTGCACAGGCCGGTGCGCTGAAGATTGAACACAAGGCGGCGGACGGCACCGTGACTGTGCTGAAAGACGGGCTCGACATGCCGGAAGGCGCCATCGTGGATGCGACATACATGTCGCGCGCCGCCCTGATGGATTTCCTGGCCACGGCCATTGACGACACCAAGGCGGACGGAACGCTGTTTTCGTTGCATATGAAGGCCACGATGATGAAGGTGTCGGACCCCATCATTTTTGGGCACGCGGTGCGCGCGTATCTCAAGCCGGTGTTCGACACGTACGGGGCCGAACTCCAAGCGGCGGGGGTCAACCCGAATTCCGGACTGGGCACCATGCTGGAGGTCATCGCCGGCATGGAGAACGGGGCCGCCATCCAGGCCGAGATTGACGCCGTTCTGGCCGATCGGCCGCCGATGTACATGGTGAATTCCGACAAGGGCATCACCAACCTGCATGTTCCGTCGGATGTGATCATCGACGCCTCCATGCCTGCCGTTCTGCGCGCAGGCGGCAAAGGCTGGGGACCTGATGGGAGAGAGGGGGACACAAACTGCGTGATTCCCGACAGCTCTTACGCGCCGGTCTATGCAGAGACGGTTGATTTCTTCAAAGCCAATGGTGCGATGGACCCCACGACGGTGGGCACCGTGCAGAACATCGGCCTGATGGCGAAGAAAGCCGAGGAATACGGCTCGCACCCGACAACCTTTGAAATATCCGCCACCGGGACGGTCACGGTGACTGCGGCCAATGGCGATGTCCTGACCAGCCATGACGTGGAAGAGGGCGACATCTGGCGCATGGCCTCGACCCGGAAAGAAGCGGTTGTGAATTGGGTCGATCTGGCAATTTCACGAGAAGCCACAACAGGTTACACGTCGGTCTTCTGGTTGGACGAAACGCGCGGCCATGACGCGGAACTGATCAAGATGATCACACCGATCTTGGCCGAGAAGGGTAAGACGGACACGTTCCACATCATGGACCCGGCTGCCGCCACGCGCCACGCGCTTGAGGTGATCACGCGGGGTGACAACTGCATCGCGATCAGCGGCAACGTGTTACGCGACTACCTGACCGACCTGTTCCCGATCTTGGAAGTCGGCACATCGGCCAAGATGCTGTCGGTGGTCAAACTGATGAATGGCGGCGGCATGTTCGAGACCGGCGCAGGCGGGTCCGCACCCAAACACGTGCAGCAGCTGGTGGAAGAAAACCACTTGCGCTGGGACAGCCTTGGCGAATTTTGCGCCATCGCGGAAAGCCTGCGCTTCTTTGGCGAGGCGCATGGCAACGCGAAGGCGGCCATCATGGGTGACGCGGCAGACGCGGCGATCATCAAGCTGTTGGGCGAAGGCAAATCGCCGGGCCGCAAGGTCGGCCAGCCCGACAACCGCGACAGCCACTTCTTCTTTGCGCTTTACTGGGCCGAAGCGCTGGCCGCACAGACCGACGACACCGACCTGTCTGCCCGGTTTGGCGAAATGTCGCAGCTTATGGCGCAGCGGGCCGACGTGATCGAAGAGGAATTGAAAGCCGGACGCGGCGGCCCTGTTGACCTGGGCGGCTATTACAACACGGATGCTGAAAAGGTGGCCGCTGTCATGCGGCCGTCCGTCACGCTGAACGCGCTGATCGACGCGTGACACGGGCAAGCGCGGTATTCAGGAAGTGAATGCTGCACCTGTAAAGTCATCAATATTGAGACAAGAAACCGGCCCACCTTTTGATTTTCGAAAGGTGGGCCGGTTTGTTCTTGAAAGTCCGCCATGCAGGCCCACGTGACCTTGCGTCACCGCATGCCCTGGCAATAGCGTGCGCCAAACTCACGGATGGATCAGGGCACCCGATGGCACGCGACTACCTCAAAAAAGCGACGTTAACTTCGAAATCGGGGGCGTCTGACGTACATCAGACCGTCACGGACATTCTGACGGATATTGAACAGCGGGGCGACGCGGCTGCGCTGGAATACGCCGCCAAGTTCGACAAGTACGATGGCAATGTCCTGCTGACCCCCGAAGAGATCGACGCCGCATGTGCCCTTGTTCCCGAAAAGCTGAAGGCGGACATCCAGTTCGCCCATGACAATGTGCGCCGCTTTGCCGAGACACAGAAAAAGACGGTTGCGAATGTCGAGATGGAGGTCGTGCCCGGCCTGATCGCGGGTCAAAAGGCGATCCCGGTGGATGCGGCGGGTTGCTATGCGCCCGGTGGCCGTTACAGCCACGTGGCCAGTGCCATCATGACGGTGACCACGGCCAAGGTGGCGGGCTGCAAACACATCACGGCCTGTTCGCCCCCGCGCCCCGGCGTCGGTATTGCCCCCGCCATCGTCTACGCCGCCCATATCTGTGGCGCGGACAAGATCATGGCGATGGGCGGTGTGCAGGGCGTCGCGGCCATGACATTCGGTTTGTTTGGTCTGCCCAAGGCGAACATCCTTGTCGGCCCCGGCAACCAGTTCGTGGCCGAAGCCAAGCGCATCCTGTTTGGCCGTGTGGGCATCGACATGATCGCGGGCCCGACCGACAGTCTGATCCTGGCCGATGCGGATGCCGACGCACATATCGTGGCCACCGATTTGGTCAGCCAGGCCGAGCACGGCTACAACTCGCCCGTCTGGCTGGTCACCGACAGCCGCGATCTGGCAGAACGTGTGATGGAGATGGTGCCGGGCCTGATCGACGATCTTCCTGAGGTGAACCGCGAAAACGCCACCGCCGCCTGGCGCGATTATGCCGAGGTGATCGTTTGTGCCGACCGCGAGGACATGGCCGCCTGTTCCGACGAATACGCGCCCGAGCATCTGACGGTGCAGGCCGCCGACCTTGATTGGTGGCTGGACCGGCTCACCTGCTACGGCTCGTTGTTTTTGGGCGAAGAAACCACCGTGTCCTATGGCGACAAGGCGTCGGGCACGAACCACGTGCTGCCGACGTCGGGCGCGGCCAACTATACCGGCGGTCTGTCCGTCCACAAATACATGAAAATCGTGACCTGGCAGCGCGCCACACGCGAGGGGTCCAAGCCCGTGGCCGAGGCGACGGCCCGCATCTCGCGTCTTGAGGGGATGGAAGGGCACGCCCGGGCTGCCGATGTCCGCCTGGCCAAGTACTTCCCCGGTGAAAACTTCGACCTCAGCGCCGATGGGTGAGCCGTTTCGCAATCCCCTTGCCCCTGCTAGTTTGGGGCAGGTGGGAGGAGCAAAGAGATGAAAGCGCTTGTCTATGACGGGGTCGAAACCCTGACATTCCGCGATATGCCGGACGCGGTGGCACACGCGGATCAGGATCTGGTCCGCATCGCGTCATCGGGTATTTGCGGGTCTGACATGCACGCCTATCTGGGCCATGATGATCGCCGGCCCGCACCCTTGATCCTTGGCCATGAGGCGGCAGGCGTGATTGTGGGTGGTGACCGCGACGGCACCCGCGTGACAATCAACCCGCTGGTCAGTTGTGGCATCTGCCAATGGTGCCGTTCGGGCCGGGACAACCTGTGCCCCGAACGCATGATCATCTCGATGCCCCCACGCGAAGGCGCCTTTGCCGAGATGGTGGCGATGCGTCCGCAAAACCTTGTTGCCGTGCCGGACCACGTGCCCTTGGACAAAGCGGCACTGGCAGAGCCATTGGCCGTCAGTTGGCATTCCGTGCGCCTGGGCCTGGCCGCGCTTGATCCCGGCGGGACACGCAGCGCGTTGGTTCTGGGGGGTGGCGCCATCGGTTTGGCCGCATCCCTTGCCTTGAAAGCACAGGGGCTGACGGACGTCACCATTGCAGAACCAAATGATGCAAGACGTCATTTCCTTGAAAATCAATGCGATGAGGTATGTGTCCCCGCGGGGACAGGTCAATACGGCATGGTGATCGATGCCGTTGGCTATGCCGCCACACGTGCGGCCGCGTCGGCCCTTGCGGAACCCGGTGGCGTTATCGTCCATATCGGCTTGGGCGAAGACGCCGGCGGTCTCGACATCCGGCGCATGACGTTGCAGGAAATCACCTTCATCGGCACATACACCTACACGCCGCAGGACTTTCGCGACACCTGCGCCGCCATCTTTGACGGCCGCCTGGGCCCGCTGGACTGGACCGAAAAGCGCAGCCTGTCGGACGGCGCGGGCGCCTTTGCCGACTTGCGCGCAGGTCGCGTGGCCGCTCCGAAAATCATATTGCACCCCTGACCCCGGAGACTGCTGATCCCATGAACATCGACAAGAAAATAACGGAAGATCTGGTGGCGAACGATATCTCGTTCGTGACGACAGTCCCGTGCAAACAGCTCGCTGGCGTGATCGAAGAGATCGACCAGCATGACAAGATCTTTCACATCCCCTCGAACAAGGAAGACGAAGGGATGGGCCTGTGTGCCGGTGCATGGATGGGCGGCAAACGGCCTGCCATCATCATGCAGAACACCGCCATCGGGGTCACGATCAACACGCTGGCCACGCTGATCCAATATTACCGGATGCCGCTACCCATGCTGATCAGCTACCGCGGTGAATTGCGCGAACCTGTGGCCTGCCAGGTCGAGATGGCGGTGCACACCAAGGCGCTGCTGGCGCAAATGAACATCCCCACCTACCACTTTCACAAACAGGCGGACGTGGAGGAACTGGATATGATCCTGAAATACACATTCATGTGCTCGAAACCCGTGGCGATCCTGACCGACGCCAACTTTTGGGGAGGCTATGGCGACCAATGATCCGTTCTGAAATCCTCAAGGAAATTGCACCGATCCTGCGTGATCAACTTATCATCTGCAACATCGGCATCCCCAGCCAGGAACTGCATGCCATCGACGATCAACCCACGAATTTCTACATGCTGGGCACGATGGGACTTGCGTCCTCGATCGGGCTTGGGCTGGCGCTGGCACAGCCGAAGACCGTCATTTCGATCGACGGGGACGGGTCTGTTCTGACGAACCTTGGCACGCTGCCCACGATTGGCAACAACATGCCCCCGAACTTTATCCTGATGATCATCGACAACGGATCGTATGGGTCAACCGGGGACCAACCCACCTATACGGGTCGCAAAACCGATCTGGCGGGCATGGCGCGCGCGGCGGGCTGCGATAACGTGGTCGAAGTGCAGGACGTGGATACGGGCGCGGCATTGCAACAGGCCATCGATGCCCAGGTTGGCACGGTAATGATTGTGAAATGCGACAGTGGCAACGCCAAGATGCCCGTGATCACGATGGACCCAGTGGTGATCAAGGACCGCTTTATGACGGCGGTCAGCAGCTGAAACCTGATGCCGTCCCGAACATGGGCTTTGGGACGGCATTAATCCCTGATTCAGGGGTGCGCTGTTAGTCTGCGCTGTGTTGCCAACACCGCGGGACGGACGGACAGATATGCATATTCCCTTGAAGGCCATGTGCCCGGCGAAGGTGTCGGGGTAGGGGCGTGGCGTCCCGTCGGAAACCGGCGCAGCCGCAGGGCCCGTACAGGGTGGTGGTTGTGGACGATTCGCAAATCATGCGGCGGTGGCTGGGCAGCATGATATCTGCCGATCCGCGTCTCGAACTGGTCGGCACGGCGGCCTCTGCCGATGAGGCGCGGAGAGTCATCAAGCAGACAAACCCGGATGTGCTGACCCTCGACGTCGAAATGCCCGGGATGAACGGGCTTGAATTTCTGTCACACTTGATGCGTTTGCGCCCGATGCCGGTTGTGATGCTGGCCGGTTCGTTGCGCAAGAACGGACCAGAGGCCAAGCGTGCCCGCGCGTTGGGTGCCGCCGCATGCCTTGCCAAACCGACCATTCCCACGCCCGAGGCGCTGGCGATCCTGTGCGACAACATCTGGAGCGTGGCACATGGCGCGCCAGTTGAAGGCAAGGGGATGGCACGTCACACCGACAAGGTCATCCTGATGGGTGCCTCGACCGGTGGGGTCACGGCGTTGGAACAGATCCTGCCCCAGTTTCCTGTCAATGGTCCGCCCATCGTTGTGGCACAGCATATGCCGCATGCCTTTCTGGCCCGCTTTGTCGAACGGCTGGACCGTCAACTTGCCCAGAGTGTTGCCTTTGCCGAAGTTGATGACCGGCTAGAGGCGGGGGATATCCGAATTGCCCCGTCGCGCGACAGCCAAACGGCGCTGACATGGCATAGTGGAGCGTGGCATGTTCAAGCCTTCCGGCGTGGATCCGAAGACCTGTTCTGTCCGTCGGTCGATGTGCTGTTCGGGTCGGCAGCGCCCTGGGGCGCGCAGGTTGGCGCCATGATGCTGACCGGAATTGGCAATGACGGGGCCAGGGGCATGTTGATGCTGCGCCGTAATGGTGCACGCACGCTGGCGCAATCCGAAAACAGTTGTGCGGTCTACGGCATGCCGGCGGCGGCGCTTGCCATGGATGCGGTGGAGGACGAATGTGATGTCGATCTGATTGGTGCGCGCATGGTGCACATGCTGATCGGTGACGGGTTGGCACAATGACCCCGCACAACATCCATATCACCCAGGGTGAACACGCGACCGGTGTGGCAGACGAGGTTGTCATTTCTACGCTGCTTGGGTCCTGTGTGGCCTGTTGCTTGTGGGATCCCGTCAATCGGGTGGGCGGCATGAACCACATGTTGCTGGCCCTGTCCGGCGCCAACGACACGTCCCATACCCTGTCCGGCATCAATGCGATGGAAGTATTGATCAACGACCTGATCAAACTCGGTGCGGTGCGCAACAGGCTGCAAGCAAAGGCGTTTGGGGGGGCGCGGATGATTTCGGGCTTTTCCGACATCGGCGCGCAGAACGCGACCTTTACAGTGCAATACCTGGCCCAGGAAGGTATCCCGCTGGTCACCCAGTCGCTGGGCGGCAATCTGGCGCGCAACCTGCGGTTCTGGCCGGGCAGCGGGCGTGCCATGCAAAAGGTCACGGATGTTACAGTGCGGGATGTCGAAGTTGGTGCGCCCGCTCCGTCAGGCAATGGGCTTGAGCTGTTCTGACGCCACCCAGGTCAAAAAAGCTCGATTGATCCGGTGACGATGTCGTCATCTGGCCCAGGCTCGGGCGCAAGGATCGAACGGGTTGTTGCCAATTGCACATCCACGGCCTGTCCCGGTCTGGCCCCCGGCGCGGTGGCGAGGGATTCCGTGATGACAACAAGGTCGCGCAGGGATTGGCAAATGCGGTCAAGTGTCTGCAGGTCAGTGATTTGCGCCGAAGACAGCGTCACGGCATCCTGCGTGCTGAGTTCCGACACCAGCTGTGCCACATGCGTCATGTCATCCGTGATTTCGGCCAGCAGTCCGGACATGCGCAGCAATGCGCCTTGGGTGGTTGTCGGGCTGGCGTTCATCATCAAAGGGGTCCAACGACGGTTTCGATGCAATGACGCAAGTGCGCCGCTTCAAAGGGCTTCTTGAGGTAGTTGTTCATCCCGAGTTTGCGGCCGTAGTCGACGATTTGCTGTTCGGTGCGCCCGGTGATGAGAATGAACCCGACCCCCTTGGTCTTGCCGCCACTGCGCAAGGCGTGCAGCAGCTTCAACCCATCCATCTTGGGCATATTATAGTCGGAAATCACCAGATGCACCGGGCTTTTGGCCAGTAGGGTAAGCGCACTGGATCCGTTGTCCGCCGTGGAAATGTGCCGGACCCCCAACGCTTCGAGCGCCTGCACAAGCAGGCCACGGCTGGTCGACATGTCGTCAACAACCATAATTCGAATTTGGTCTCGCAGAGCCATTTTGGTCTCCTGTTAAGAGGTAGAGTGTGCGTGGGCTGGCTTGCAATACGCGGTGGGACCCACGGATTGGAACCCATCATCCGCGGGCTCAAGAATCCTTTCGGAATGCCCAAGGAAAAACAGCCCTTCTGGCGTCAGCGCGGCGTTGAATCTGGGCCACAACCGTTCCTGCGTGGCCTGATCAAAATAGATCACGACGTTCCGGCAAAATATCGCATCGAACGGAAATTGCATTGGCCACTGGGAAAAGAGGTTCAGTTCATGAAACGACACGATCCGCTTTAGTTCATCGGTCATCGTGCGACTGCCGTCGTCATGGTCGGTTCCGATTGTGAACTTGTCCAGAATCTCAGGGGGAATACCGCGCAGGTGTTGGGCGGAATACGATCCGCGACGTGCATGCGCGATAACCTGCGGATCGATGTCGGTGCCAAGAATGCGAAAATCCCCATCAACAAGTGAGGGGTCCTGCGCCAACAGGTGCATGGCGATCGAGTAGGGTTCCTGCCCATTGGAGCATCCCGCAGACCAGATCCGAATGCGTTGTCCAGTCGCGATGCAGGCACGAAACCTTGGCAGCAACCGATCGCTGAGAATGTCGAAATGCTGCGCCTCGCGGAAGAAATGGGACACATTGGTGGTTAACGCCGAAATCATGAAGCGACGTTCCTGCGCCCCGTTCTCTGAGATCACGTGATCCGCGTAGGCGGCGAAGGCGTCCAGATTCAGTTCACGCAAGCGGTGCCGCAGTCGCGATTGCACCATCAGCTTTTTCTCCCGCACCAATCGAATGCCACTTTCGCGGTAGGCAAGTGCGGCGATGCGGTCGAATTGCCGGTCGTCCATCTGGGGCTGACGCATCAGGCGGCATCACTTTCCGTGTGGGTGACGATATGTTCAAGATCAAGCACCCGGATCATCCGATCGTCGATCAGCGTGAGCGACTTGATGACATTCGGACCATCCTGAAGCGTCGCGTCGGGCGGGTCCTGCATATCGTCGACATTCAGCGCCACGATGTCGGACACCGCATCAACCAGAAGGCCGGTCATGTGGCCGTCATGTTTGACCACGATGATCACGTTGCGGTTGCTTTGACCGCATTTGGGCAGGCCCAACCGTTCTGCAAGGTCCATTACCGGCAATACCGTTCCACGCAGGTTGATCACGCCCCGCATGAAACTGGGCGCAAGCGGCATCGGCGTCGCCCGGGTCCAGCCGCGGATCTCGCGTACGCTCATGATGTCGAGCGAGTATTCCTGATCTCCCAGTTTGAACGTCAACAGCTCCATCGGGTGTGCGAGGTCAGCCTCATTCATTTCAAGCCTCCATTTTCTGGCGGGACAGCGCATGCACGCGTGATTTCGTTATGTTGGACACCACGTCGGCCGGATCGAGGATCAAGGCGATCTGCCCGTCGCCCAGGATCGTGGCCGCGGCAATACCCGGGGCACGATAAAAACTGTCATCCAGGCCCTTGATGACAACCTGCCGCTGATCCTGGATCTCATCCACGATGAGGGCCACGCGCGTGTCATCCTCAAGCGTCAGGAGCAGTGCGATGCGGTCCACGAAGTCCTCGACTTCAGGCCGATACCCCAAAGCCCCGCCAAGGTCGAAGAGCGGGACAAACCCGTCGCGGTTGCGCACGATTGTACTGCCGGGCCTTATGGTTTCGACCGTGGCATCGGTCAATGTCAGTGTTTCGGTCACAAAATTCAGTGGCAGGACAAGCGTTTCCCCCGCGACATCGACGACCATGCCGTCCAGCACGGCCAGTGTCAGCGGCAGGGATATGTTGAATGATGTGCCCTTGCCCGGTTCCGAGCTGATGCTGATGCGGCCGCCCAATTCCTGAATGGCGGTCCGTACAACATCCATGCCGACGCCGCGGCCGGACAAATCCGACACCGTGGATGCGGTTGAAAAGCCGGGCATGAAAAGAAGATTGTCGATTTCCGTGTCCGTCAGGGATGCGTCCGCTGGAACAAGACCCTTTTCCACGGCGATCTGAAACACGCGGGGGCGGTCAATACCGGCACCGTCATCAGATATTTCAAGGACCACACGGCCTGACCGGTGCGCCGCGCTCAATCGGACTTGCCCTTGCGCCGGTTTGCCTTGTGCGACCCGCATGTCCGTGGTTTCAAGCCCATGATCGACCGCATTGCGGATCATATGCGTCAATGGATCGGCCAGCCTTTCAATGACGGTCTTGTCCACCTCCGTCGTTTCGCCCACGGTGACAAGGCGCACGTTCTTGGACACAGAGGCCGATGCCTCGCGCACGATGCGGGACATGCGCTGAAACAATGATTTCACCGGCTGGGCACGGATCATCATCACGCTGTCCTGAATGTCACGGGTCAGGCGCTGGAATTCCTCCAACCCGTTCATCGCGTCCGAGTGGGGGGACAGGCCGGCACCCTGAAGGCTTTGGGCCAGCATGGCCTGATTGATTACCAATTCCCCCACCAGGTTCACCAGGCGTTCAATGCGGTCGATGTCCACCCGTACGACGGATTTGTTTGGCGCGGGTGCGGTCTGTTTCGGTGGTGGGGTTTCATCCGGTGCGCGGCCTTGGGTTTCTATTGTGGTCTCTGGCATCGCAACCGGCATGTCCGCGGGTACGACATCCCGTTTTGATATTGTCAGTTCGCACAGACCTTCCACGAACTCGAAAACGGATTCGATTTCCGCCACATCCACATCCGTGGTCAACGCCAGTGACCAACTCAGATAGACGGCCTCCGGGGCCAGTTGATCCAGTGCGGGCAGGCGACCCGTGTCGCAGATTGTTTCCAACGTGCCAATTTCTGCCAAGACCGAAAGGATGTGCGGGACATCATTTCCGGTGTCGAAAAGGTCCGGTTCAGGCGTGAATGAAATATCGAAGGTTGCGGTACATGGGGCCTCCGCCAACGCATTCAGGTCGAGATCAAGCGCAATTGGCGCAAAGGCGATGGCGTCATCCTGGTCACCCGTTTCATCCCGGTCCACCAGCGCGTCGAGGTCTGCCAGAAGGCCTTCACTGGACCCTTCCGCGATCGACGCGCCATCGCGCGATGCCCGCACAATGTCCGACAGGTGATCTGCCGCCCGAAAGAACAGTTTCAGCACGTCCGACGTCACCACGAGTGTGTCGGTTCGAACGGCATCCAGTACAGTCTCGTACCGATGCGAAAACTGCACCAAAGGAGCAAGGCCGAACGCACCCGCACCCCCCTTGATCGAGTGAACGGCGCGGAAGACGACATGGATGGTGTCGTCATCATGCGACCCTTCTTCAAGCGCATGCAGACCGTCTTGCAGGGCTTCCAGCAGTTCCTCGCACTCCACAAAGAAAGAGGCGCGTATCTCTGCCATCGGATCCGGAGCGGTCATCGGAAACCCTACCCGGCGACCATTTGCAGCGCCTTGACCAGCTTGGCCGGATCAAACGGTTTGACGATCCAGCCCGTCGCCCCCGCGCTGCGCGCCCGCATTTTCATTTCTGGTGCGGCTTCCGTCGTGAGGACAAGAATGGGTGTCGTCTTGTACTGCCCACGGTCCCGCACGGCGTCGATAAAGCCGAACCCGTCCATGCGCGGCATGTTGATGTCGGTGATGATGACGTCCGGATTGATACCCTCCAGCACTTCGGTCCCATGCACGCCGTCATCTGCGGTATGCACGGTGAAGCCGACCGGCTCGAGCGCCAGACGGATCATGTCTCGCATCGTTCGGCTGTCATCAACGGCTAGTACTTCCAGGCTCATCACTCATCCTCCAGCATCATCAATTCGGACAGCCCCATCAGGCGTATGTGGTCACGGGCGCGCTCTTGCAGGTTCAAAAGGCGGAACCGTCGGCCCTTGGCGTGCGCGGTGTGCTGCGCGCTCAGCAGCACTTGAACGCCCATCGCGCCCACATGGGTCGTGTGACGCGCATCCAGATCAAGATCACGGGAGTCGACATGATTGCAGAGCACCGCCGCCAGTTTGGGCGCGGTCGCGGCGTCCAGCCGCGCGGGCAGGGGGATCGCATCAAGCATTGCGCACACGGCGCATTGTGTATGATCGGCAACTCATTCCGGCCCTCCAGATCACGGCAATGCGGATCATCTAGCGGACGGTCTGTTAAAACCGCGTTACCGAATACCTGCCTGTTTCGGTCATGTCGCAAACGGAAAAGGCCGCCCGGTCAGATGCTGGACGGCCTTTTGAACAAGATTATCAGTTGGTTCAGCCTCGGCGGCGGCGCCCGCCGGCCCGACCACCGCGGCCGCGGCTTTCTTCGCCCGCCTTGGGGGCGACCCGGTTGAACTTGATCCACGCGCCCCCGCCTTCGTCGTTGTTGGTCAGGAAGTTGGCGGCCCGGATGGCTTCCATTTCCTTGCCTGCGCGCGGCTTGGTCGACCCCATCCCAAACAGGTGAACAAAGGCCTCGTCATCCATGCCGTCTGGAAGGGTGATCCCTGCCGCTTCGACCTCGGCCCGTTTTTCGGCGATCTTTGTGGGGCCGACGGGCAGGGCGACGGGGTTCATGATGGCGGATGTCATGCCTGCGCCCATCGCCATGGGCAGGAACGCGTTGTTGATGCCGTGCCGGTTGGGCAGCCCAAACGAGATGTTGGAGGCCCCGCAGGTCGTGTTCACGCCCAATTCCTCGCGCAGACGGCGGACAAGGGTGAAAACCTGCAAGCCCGCCGTGCCCATCGCACCGATGGGCATCACAAGGGGGTCGACCACAATGTCATGGGCGGGAATGCCGAAATCAGCGGCGCGTTCCACGATCTTCTTGGCGACGGCAAAGCGCACATCGGGGTCTTCGGAAATCCCGGTGTCGTCGTTGGAGATCGCCACGACCGGCACGTTGTATTTCTTGACCAGCGGCAGGACCAGGTCCAGCCGCTCTTCCTCGCCCGTGACCGAATTCAGCAGGGGGCGTCCTTCGGCGGCAGCCAGACCGTTCTCAAGCGCGCCAGGGACGGAACTGTCGATGCAGAGCGGGCAATCGGTAACGGCCTGTACCCGTTCGACCAGTTCGCGCATCAGCGTGGGTTCGACAAAGTTGTTGTCGGCATAACGCGGGTCTTCGGCCATCTTGTTGGAAAACACGGCGCCCGAGTTGATGTCGAGGATTGTGGCGCCAGCGGCCACTTGTGCAATGGCGTCGGCCTCGACCCGGCTGAAATCGCCGCGCTCCAGTTCCTCGTTCAGGACCTTGCGGCCGGTGGGATTGATCCGTTCGCCGATGACGCAAAAGGGTTGGTCAAAGCCGATAATCGCGGTCTTGGTTTTGGATTCAACGACGGTGCGGGTCATGTGTCTGGGCGCTCCCTAGGCGAGGTTTTGCGAGACCCTACGCGCGCACAGGCGGACAGGGCGGATTGCAAACGACATAGGCGGGCGCGCGGGCGACGTCACCCGGAATTCGGCTCATGAAGATGATGAGGGCAGGGCGTCGAGGGCGGCTTGGATGCGGTTGCGGAGTGCTGTTGCGGTGCCGTGGTCGTAGGACATGTGTTCGGGATCGTAGATGCGCAAAGCGTTTTCGACATGAAACAACGCCGCCTCCAGATGCGGGCGCGGATCTGCGGTGGTGTCATGTTCCGCGCGCGCCATTTCTGCGAGTGCCATGTTTTCCTGCGTTATGGCCCAGTCCACCGGATGCTCCGCCTCGGTACGCACGCGCAAGGCGGCGCGGTAGCTGTCCACCGCCTCACCCAGCAGGGCGGCCCCCTCAGGCCCTGAGGTGCGGGTGCCTTGCTTTTGCAGCGCAATGGCGAGGTTCTGCATGGTCATGGCCCAGTACACCGGATGCTCCGCCTCGGTGAACACGCGCAATGCGGCGCGGTAGCTGTCCACCGCCTCGCCAAGTAGAGCCGCCCCCTCTGGCCCTTGGGTGCGGGTGCCTTGCTCTTTCAGCGCATTACCAAGGTTCTGCATGGTCATGGCCCATTGCACCGGATGCTCCGCCTCGGTGCGCACGCGCAAGGCGGCGCGGAAGCTCCCCACCGCTTCGCCCAGTAGAGTGGCCCCCTCCGGCCATTGGGTGCGGGTGCCTTGGTTTGCAAGCGCATTGCCGAGGTTCTGCATGGTTCCGCCCCAATATACCGAATGATCCACCTCGGTGAACACGCGCAAGGCGGCGCGGTAGCTGTCCACCGCCTCGGCCAGCAGCGCGGCCCCCTCCGGCCCTTGGGTGCGGGTGCCTTGGGTTCGCAGCGCATTGGCGAGGTTCTGCATGGTCATCGCCCAGTCCACCGGATGATCCGCCTCGGTGCGCACGCGCAAGGCGGCGCGGTGGCTGTCCACAGCCTCGGCTAAAAGAGCAGTGCCCTCCGGCCCTTGTGTGCGGGTGCCTTGGTTCTCCAGTGCATTCGCCCTTACAGTATGGGTAGCCCAGACGTCTCTTGGGTTATCCTTTTCGTTCAACACCGCCAAAGCAGACATGCACATCTCGTTACACAGGATCAGACCCTGACCACCGTATCTGATCCCATGTTCCTGTAGTTTAATCGCCATCTGCCATTTGCGTTTGCCCGGTTCCGCAACATCAATCGCCCCAAAGCTGTCGGCGGCGCTGGACAGGATTGCAGCGGCGCGGACAGGGTCCCCGCGTAGCAATGCATTGTCCGCGCGCAGTTCTGCCGTTCTTGCCGCTTCCTCCAGTTCAGTTTCGTGAACCAATTCCAGCAATCGGTCCACTTCGGGCAAATCAATGCGGTTGATTGCGTCCTGCGCTGCGGCTTTGAGGTTCGACAGGCTGCGATAGCGTTCATCGATCCCGTCCACCTCTGCCTTGTAGCGGCGGTAGTCTTCGGCGCGTTTGGTCAGTTCCTGTTGCAGTGCCGCATCGGTCATCGCGTGGGGCTGCGGGATGTCAAAGCGGCTGGCGAGCAGTTCGAGCGCGTCGCGGTCCAGCACCGGGATGTGGTCCAGCTGTTCACTTGCGCTCATTTGCACGCGGCGGTGCAGTGCGTCGATCTCGCCGCCACTTATCCCGACAGCGTCAGCGATACGCTGGATGGTCTGGGTGGTTGGGTTGTGCGTGCGACCGTTTTCGAGTTTAGAGATATCGCCTTTGCGCTTCTCCGCCTCTTCCTCGGCCAAGTTCGGGTACAGCGCGCAGGCCAATTGTCCCTGCGTCAGCTTCGCCGCCGCCCGCTTGCGTTTGACCATACGCCCGAATGCAGCGCCAAATGTGTCTGGGTAAGGGCTTGGCACTCTAACTCTTTCTAACTTTCTGAAAACTCAATCTAACCTCGGCTCAAACCCTTGCCGGATCGCAAAAACAGCCCCGACGCCGCACCTTAGCCATACGTTCCAACGGAGCGTAGCAAGGGCCCTTGCTCAACTGCAAGTGGGAGTATCCACAGTGTTTGAGCGCATGAAGAAGATGATGAGACGGACGGCAAATGCCCTCTGGTGCCACCGGACCGCCTATGCGGGATTGGCGGCCATATACGGGGCCGGGTGTCTGGGCCTGGTGGACAAGGATGTCGTGGCCCAAGGGGCAACGGCGATCTATGTCGCGTTGACGGTACAACAGCATTGAGTGGGTGGGCGGGGTGAAACCCGCCTTACAATTTTAGCCGGCGGGGATGGCAGCGTTCCCGCCGTTTTCAATCGCCCAGGTCGCGTTTGTCTTGATCCCGCCAAGGGGGAAGAAATGCACTTGTGCGATGTTGAAATCGGGGTTTGCGGCCTTGTGGGCGGCGAGCTCGGAAATCACCTCCGTCGGCTCGAACGGCAGCAGCAGTTTGGTGACGTCCTTGGCGCGGCGTTGCAGCACGCGCAGGGACGGACCCACACCGCAGGCAATCGCGAACTTGATCATGGTTTGCAGCTTGGCCGGGCCCGCTATGCCGATATGGATGGGCAGGTCGATGCCCGCCGCCTTCAAGCTGTCGGCCCACGTGATGATCGGGCCAGCCTCGAACGCGAACTGGGTGGCCAGGGCCATCTGTGCATCAGTGCGCTCCGAGAATTTTTGTTTCCATTGAAGCGCTTCATCGACGTTCTTCATGCCACCCGACGGGTCAATGTCCTGGTTGCCTTCCGGATGCCCCGCCACGTGCAGCCGCTTGAAGCCCGCGCGGTCGAACGCACCGCTTTCCATCATCTGCATCGAGCTATGAAAATCGCCATGGGGCTTGTCCACACCACCGGCCAGAAGCAGGGCCTGATCCACGCCCGCTTCGCCCTGATATCGGGCAATCCAATCCTCAAGCGTCGCCTGATCCTTGATAATGCGCGCGGGAAAGTGCGGCATGACCGGAAAGCCCTCTGCCGCCAGACGCTTGGCCGTGGCCACCATGTCCTCGATCGGGGTGCCTTCGATATGGGCGATGTAGACGCGGGTGCCCGCGGGCAGAAGGGCGCGAAAATCGTCAACCTTCTGGGCGGTGCGGGGCATCACCTCGATGGAATAGCCTTGCAGGAACGCCTCGACGTCGGGCGACAGGGAGCCGGCCACCGGGCCAACGTCACGTTTGAAGTTCAGCAATGCCATCGCGGGCACCTCCCAAATGCCGGGGCCGTCAGGCCCACCCTTCGTTGTCGATCAGTGCCTTGATACGCGCCTGGTCGTATTCTGTCTCAAGCCGCACGGCTTCCGCCTCGGCCACCTCGGCCGGATCACCGTCAACCGGGTAGGGGTCCGCCTTGCGCCACTCCGCCAGATAGGCGTCGGCATCCTTGGCATTGACCTTCATGGCGGCGCGATCAATGGCCTGCTCGAACCGCTCTTCCAACTGGCGTTTGGACCCACGCCGTCCCTTGCCGACAATGACCTGGGCCGGGATGTCGCGCCAATAGACGATGGTGACGTCAGGCATGTGATTCCTCCACGGTTCGTTCGCCCTCAATACGCGACCAAGTAAGGGCGCTGCGGCTTGTTTTCGACACAGGACATTGCGGTTGCGACGCGCCGATACGTGACTCAGTTTTGCAACAGGCGCGGACTTTCGCCCGTTTTTGTGTTCGGACCGCGTTAACCTTGATTAAGATGGGCACAACAAGACAAGAATGTCGGGCAGGAAAACATGGTTATTCGGGTCGAACCTCATCGGCTGGCCTATATGGCTGTGCCAAAGGCAGCATGCACTTCCGTAAAGGCGGCATTGGCGGTTCTGGACCCCAATCAACCAAAATCACATGCAGATGATCTGGACGAGTTCGAAGTGCACGGGCTGTACCCGACGATGCGCTTTCGCCCGCACCGCTGGGCCCTGTACGAAGACCATTTCCGCTTTACCGTCGTGCGCGATCCGCTCAAGCGCCTGCTGGCTGTGTACACGAACCGGGTCGAGACGCTGAACATTCTCAGTAACTGTCGCAATATCCGGCGCGGCATGGTGCATCTTCCAAAACAGCCTGACCCCGACTACTTCTTTCAGAACCTGCCCGCGTACATTCTGGCGTCGTCCGATATCAAGCATCACAGTTTGCCCACCTGGCTGTTCACCGGACATGACTTCACCCTTTATGATCGCGTGTTCCGCACGAGCGAGATGGGTGATCTGGCCGAAACGCTGACAGACCGCGTGGGGGCGCCCGTCGAGATTCCGCATTTCAACTCGAGCGATCGGCGCCTGCACCTGGCCGACCTTGCGCCGGAAACACAGCGTGCGCTCGAACACTTTCTGGTCGACCAATACGATCATCTTTCAGACTATTTCGACAATCCGTTTGATAAGCCCCGGATGCATGCGGTGGCCTGATCAAGCCACTTGCGCACCGGTCGCACAGGACATATCGTCAAGCCAACCCGTTATGAAAGGCGCAGAAGATGGCGCCACAGCGTCCCCAAGGTGCGGGCGCGACACAGACAAGTGGCCCCACGCATGGGGCCAAGCCCGCGCCGCGTGCCCCAGGATCGCCCGAGCTGTATGCCGCGCTTGATCTGGGTACGAACAGTTGTCGCATGTTGATTGCCGAGCCGCGAGGCGCGGGATTTCACGTCGTGGACAGCTTCTCGAAATCCGTACAGCTGGGCCTTGGGCTTGAAAAATCGGGCAAGCTGTCGCGCGGTTCCATGAGCCGCACGGTACAAGCGATGCGCATCTGCCAGCAAAAGCTGAAGCGCCACAAGGTCAAGCGCATGCGCTTGGTGGCAACCGAAGCCTGCCGCCGCGCCCTCAATGCCCGCGAGTTTGTCAAACGCGTGCACCGCGAAACCGGGCTGCAACTGGACATCATCGCACCGGAGGAGGAAGCGCGCCTGGCCGTCGTATCCTGTGCGCCCCTCGTCAGCCCGAAAACTGAAAACCTGTTGGTGGTCGATATTGGCGGCGGGTCAACCGAGCTGGTGTGGATCGATCTGGCAAAGGTCCCGCGCGAGGATCGTCCCCAAGCCATCATGCGGTTGCATTCGGGGTTCACGCAGGCCGCTTCGGAGATTCCGGAGGCGCGTGTGGTGGACTGGATCAGCGTGCCCTTGGGGGTCGCGACCCTGCGCGAACAATTCAACGACGTCGAAGACGATGCCGCCCGCTTTGCGCTCATGAGCTGGTTTTTCGAGGAGAACCTGGACGGTTTTTCACCCTACCATGCGACGGAGCCGACCGAGCGCTTTCAGATCATCGGCACGTCCGGGACCGTGACGACGGTGGCGGCGTCTCATCTGGGGCTCAAACGCTATGATCGCACCAAGGTGGATGGCTTGCGCATGACATCGGACCAGATTGACAGGGTCATCCGCTCTTACCTGGCGATGGGGCCGGGCGGACGGCGTGCCGACCCGCGCATCGGGTCGGACAGGCACGCGCTGATCATGTCGGGGGCGGCGATCTTGCAGGCGTTGATGCGCTGCTGGCCCACGGATCGCCTGTCCGTGGCGGACCGTGGGCTGCGCGAAGGGTTGCTGTATGCTCAGATGAGCGCGGATGGCGTCCTGGATGATCAACTGGTCTGAGGCACGGTTTGCCAGCGGACCGCGGTCCAAATGATGAACACAAGCGCCAACACGTGAAGCACGGCAAAATATCTCTCGTCCAATGCGGTATGCGGCGTGTTCAGCACGAAACCGAGGTTCATAAGCGCGACCAGCCCATTGGCCCAGCGGTTGATCTGCTTGGGCAGCACCCTGGACAACCAGATCAGGGCGATGGGCAACGTCACAACCAGACCACCGATCAGCAGCAACTGGTCGGTGACGACAAACCCGTTCACAACACCGCCAAGCACCTGATCGACAAAGCCGGGGCGCACGAAGGCGTGGATGTCGCGAAACACCGTTGTCAGCAGAAAGAAAAGCCAAGCCGACGACATCTGTTCGGGGACGGGCATGGGGGAAAATTTGGTTGCCATGGGACAGGCACCTTCCGGGTTGTGGGTATCGAAGGGCGATCTACGAAGTGGGGGCGTGCTTGCCCATTGACGAAATTGGCAGGCGGGCCATGCAAATCTGTATGGATGGACCTATATCGGACGTCTCTGTTAAAGACCGCCGGGCGCGCAGGCGCAGGACCAAATCGGAAGGTGCCATCGTGGCCAAGACCCCCAGTGGAAAAAACACGTCCGGACGCGGCCAGCGCGACCTGAAGGTCAAGGTCAAGACGGCGCGCGGGCGCAAGCTGTCCTCGACACGCTGGTTACAGCGGCAGTTGAATGATCCCTACGTCAAGCGGGCGCAGGCCGAAGGGTATCGCGGGCGCGCCGCCTTCAAGATCATGGAACTGGACGACAAGTACCGCTTTCTCGTGCCCGGTGCGCGTATCGTGGACCTTGGCGCCGCCCCCGGTGGCTGGTGTCAGGTTGCCGTGAAACGTGTGAACGCGCTGGGAGAGAAGTCAGGCAAGGCTGTCGGCACCATCCTGGGCATCGACCTGCAAGAGATGGAGCCGATTGCCGGGTGCGACCTGCATCAGCTCGATTTCATGGAAGATGACGCCGACCTGAGGGTCAAGGACCTGTTGGGGGGCAAGGCTGATGTGGTCATGTCCGACATGGCCGCCTCCTCCTCGGGCCACAAGCAAACGGACCACCTGCGCATCATCGCCCTGTGCGAGGCGGCCGCCTATTTCGCCTTTGATGTGCTGGACGACGGCGGCACATTCGTCGCCAAGGTGCTGGCAGGCGGGGCAGAGGGCAGCTTGCAACAGCTGTTGAAACAGCGCTTTGCCAAGGTCGCCAACATCAAGCCGCCTGCATCCCGTGCGGACAGTTCGGAAAAGTTTGTAGTTGCAACCGGGTTCCGCGGCAGCGTTGACTAGACCGCCCCGATCAAAGGATCGCAGCGCCACTGTCTTGACCTGATCCAGATCAACGCGCAACGGCACAGAACTGTCGGCGCGTCGCAGCTTTCCGTCACGACGACGTCACTGATGGTTCGGCGCTGATTTGGACATGTCATTCGCGCGGGGGGGTATCAGGTGGGCCGCCGAAAAGACCAAAGCGCCCGCTGCCGGACCAATCGCAAAGAATCGATGTCCCCAAGGCCCTCGGCATCGGCAGAAGGAACATCCTGCGCCACTCGCTCCTGACGGATCAATTCGAACAGCCGCATGTGTTTGGGCATTTGTGATGCAAACAGAGACATGGGGATCGGGTATACCGGCCCCTTGCGGCACCGCTATGGACAGAGTGCGGCAACCGTATGGCGCTCAGATGGACAGGCGTGCCGCATGCGTGCCGCGTTCGCGGTACGGGGTCGTGTCGTAATGCGCGCGGTAACATTTCGAGAAATGCGAGGGCGAGGCAAAGCCGCAGGCCAGCGCCACGTTGATCACACTCATATCCGTCTGCATCAAGAGGTTGCGCGCTTTTTGCAGGCGCAATTCCATGTAGTACCGCTTGGGACTGCGGTTCAGATAGCGGCGGAAAAGCCGTTCCAACTGACGCGTCGACATGGCCACGTCCTTGGCCAGAATGGACGGGCTGATCGGCTCTTCGATGTTCTGTTCCATGATCTGGATGACCTGGCTCAGTTTTGGGTGACGCACACCGATGCGCGTGGGCACCGACAGGCGCTGGGTGTCCTGATCGGTGCGGATCGAGGAATAGATCAGCTGATCCGCAACGGAATTCGCCAGTTCCTCGCCATGATCATCGGCGATCAGCTTCAGCATCAGATCGATGGAAGATGTGCCACCGGCCGTCGTCAGACGCTTTTCGTCCACAACAAAGACCGATTTGGTCAGTTCGACCTCCTGAAACTCTTCTGCAAAGCTGTCCTGGTTTTCCCAGTGAATGGTCGCCTTCTTGCCATCAAGCAACCCGGCCTTTGCCAGCGTGTAGGCGGCTGTGCACAGACCAGCCACAGGGACACCCTTGCGGGCCTCGCGGCGCAGCCAGCCCAGCAGGCGTTTGGTGGTTGCGACCTGCACATCTATGCCGCCACACACCATGACCACGTCATCACGGCTCAATTCATCCAGATCGCCATCCAGCTTGAAGCCCGTCCCGGCCGAGCAATAGGCCGCGTCGCCGCCTTCGCCGACGATCTTCCAGGCATAAAGGTCACGCCCCGCCATGCGGTTGGCGATGCGCAGGCTTTCAAGGGCCGCAGAAAAGCAAAGCAGTGTAAAATTGTCGAGCAGGACAAACACGAAGCGCTTTGGCTTGTCGACCTCTTGGCGGGTCTCGGTGACCGAACGAGAAATCGACATCGCGGCAGGGGTCCTGATCTTGTTGCCGGGCGGGTGCGGCCCGGGCGGTTTTGCCAGCCTGATCACGGTGCAAACGCGACGTCAAGACTTCGCATTTGTGATATGGCGTCCCTCGAGCAGCTTTTGTATAGAGGCCCCCGGTCACGTGACCGCTAACAGCTGATGCGGAGAGAGAAGATGAGCGATTGGACGAAATCTGACTGGCGCGCCAAGCCCCGGATCCAGATGCCCGATTATACCGACACTGCGGCCCTGAACGCGGTTGAGGCGCAGCTTGCAAAATATCCTCCGCTTGTGTTTGCAGGCGAGGCGCGGCGGCTAAAGGCACATCTCGCCGATGCATCCCGCGGTGACGCGTTCCTGTTGCAGGGCGGCGATTGCGCCGAGGCGTTTGACCAGTTCAGCGCCGACAGCATCCGCGATACGTTCAAGGTCATGCTGCAGATGGCGATGGTGCTGACCTATGGCGCCAAGGTCCCGGTGATCAAGCTGGGGCGCATGGCCGGTCAGTTTGCCAAGCCGCGGTCGGCCCCGACCGAAGTGATCGATGGCGTCGAGTTGCCCAGCTACCGTGGTGACATCATCAACGATCTTGCGTTCACATCTGAATCCCGCATCCCGAACCCGCAGAAGATGCTGCAAGCCTACACGCAGGCGGCCGCCACGCTGAACCTGCTGCGCGCGTTCTCGACGGGTGGTTTTGCCGACATGAACATGGTGCATTCCTGGACCCTCGGCTTTGCCGACGGGCAGGGCGCCGAGAAGTATCGCGAGATCGCCGCGCGCATTCAGGACACCATCGACTTCATGGCCGCCGCC
Organism: uncultured Tateyamaria sp.; assembly: GCF_947503465.1. Lineage (NCBI taxonomy): Bacteria > Pseudomonadati > Pseudomonadota > Alphaproteobacteria > Rhodobacterales > Roseobacteraceae > Tateyamaria > uncultured Tateyamaria sp. Next base: position 524,985 of record NZ_CANNDN010000001.1, read on the forward strand.
GGGATCGATGCGGACACGACACATGAATTTTCGTCCGTGGAATTCTATACCAGCCACGAGTCGCTGCTACTGGAGTATGAAGAGGCGCTGACGCGGATCGACTCGACCTCGGGCAAATGGCTGGCTGGTTCCGGTCACATGATCTGGATCGGGGACCGTACGCGCCAGCCCGACGGCGCGCACGTGGAATATGCCCGCGGCGTGCAGAATCCCATTGGCCTGAAATGCGGGCCCACCATGACCACGGATGACCTCAAGGCGCTCATGTCCAAGCTGAACCCCGAAAACGAGGCCGGCCGCCTGACACTGATCGCGCGCTTCGGCGCAGGGTCGGTTGGTGAGCATCTGCCGCGCCTGATCAAGACGGTGCAGGAGGAAGGCGCGAATGTGGTCTGGGTCTGTGACGCGATGCATGGCAACACGATCAAATCGTCGACGGGCTACAAGACCCGCCCGTTCGACAGTGTTCTGCGCGAAGTGCGCGAGTTCTTTGGCGTGCATGCAGCGGAAGGCACTGTGCCCGGTGGCGTACATTTCGAGATGACCGGCCAGGACGTGACCGAATGCACCGGTGGTGTCCGCGCCGTGACCGAAGAAGACCTGAGCGACCGCTACCACACAGCCTGTGATCCACGCCTGAACGCGTCGCAGTCGCTGGAACTGGCATTCCTGGTGGCAGAAGAGCTGTCGCAGCTGCGAGCCACCCGGTCCAAGGCGCGTGCGGCCAGCTGATCAACGAAAATCGCGCCGGGCGGAATGTCCGGCGCGCATCACAGGCTCATTTTCAACCGGCCCTTACTTATCTTCGGATTTCACCAGGCGCAGATACGGCACGTCAGACCGTGGCGTCGTGCTTTTGAACGCCTTTTGGCTCTCGGCGAACCCGTCCACCCGCGCGCGTTTCTGTTCGGCGTGAACCGGCGGCTTGACGGGCGCAGGCGCTGTCGAGGGGGCCGAAATTGGGCGGATGCGCGCACCCACCACGTTGAAGCGGCGCGGCGTGTGGCCCACCTCTCCGTGGGCGACCATGCAGCCAAGCACGCGGCTGACATCGCCCAGGTCGCTTTTGAGCGGCAACAGCAGCAGACGTGCATCCATCTGCGGCTTGGCCACAGTCGTCTCGGCGCTCATCCGCAGTTCGCACACGGCGGGGCGTTGACACACATCTTCGATGGCATCTGCAATCTGGCGGCGGCAAGGCGGTGTGATCAGGGATGTAAGCGGCATTCCGCGCACCTCCATGCCCATCAGATCACCCAAATGGCTTCCCGCAATGCGAATGCGGGCCATGCCGGGCGCGATCCGTTCCAGCACAAAGGTGTATTCCAGTGCCGATTCAATGCCGCGGGGATCAATCTCGGACCGTTTGGGCATCAAACGCGCACCGCGCAGCCCTTCCCAGTAGGCCTCAACCTGGGAAATCGCGGAAAATCCAACTTCTGCGCGAAACTCTGTCATAGCAACAACATTGTGCGGGTTAACCGTTGATTTGTCCATCTGTACATACTCTTGCTTGACCCTCATGGCCGGTTGCACGGGGATTGGTGCAAAACATATCAAATTTGGTGCGAAAGGCGCGCAGATTGCTAACAACTGGTTAATGTCTCGCTGTCCCCGCGGGGACAGATCCGTGGCTTGCCCAGGTTTGAACTTATCCCTAAAGGCTGTGACATGACTGAAAAACGCACAGACGCCCATTTGCGTTCCATGACCGGCTTTGCCGCAGCCACAGGCGGGTCCGACCCGTTTCGCTGGACATGGGACATCCGCAGCGTGAACGGAAAGGGGTTGGACCTGCGACTGCGCGTGCCTGACTGGATCGACGGTCTGGAAACGGCGCTGCGCCCGTTGGTTGCCGCACGGGCCAAACGCGGCAATGTCACGTTGTCACTGCGGCTGACACGGGACGACGCGGTGTCTGGCCTGTCGCTGAACCAGGACGTGATGCGCGGCGTGGTGCAAAACCTGCTAGCGATCGAAGCCGAAGCGATGGAGCAGGGGCTGTCCCTGGCCCCGTCACGCGCCACCGACATTGCTGCGCTGCGCGGCGTTATGGAAACCGGCCCCAGCCAGGATGACCCGGCCCCTTTGCGTGCCAGCCTTCTGGCGGACGTGACATCCCTTCTGGATGCATTTGACGACATGCGCGCGCGGGAAGGCAGGGCGCTGCACGAAGTGCTTCTGGCGCAGTTGACCGAGGTTCAGGCATTAACGCAGCAGGCCGCCACGCTGGCCGAGGCACGCAAGGACGAGGTCGCGGCGACGCTGCACCGAAACCTGGCCCGGGTGCTGGAAGGCGCAGGCGGTGCGGACCCGGACCGGGTCGCGCAGGAACTGGCCCTGTTGGCCGTCAAAGCCGACGTGACCGAAGAGATCGACCGCCTGCACACCCATGTGGGTGCGGCCCGTGCCCTGCTGGCCGATGGCGGTCCGGTAGGGCGCAAGCTGGATTTCCTGATGCAGGAATTCAATCGCGAGGCCAACACCCTATGTTCAAAGGCGCAGAATGCCGACTTGACGGCGGTGGGATTGGCGCTGAAGGCGTTGATCGATCAGATGCGCGAACAAGTCCAAAACGTGGAGTAACTTGATGCATGACGAACGGTCACGCCGCGGTCTTCTGATCATACTCAGCTCGCCCTCGGGCGCAGGTAAAAGCACCTTGGCCCGCAGGTTACGCGACTGGGACCCGAACCTGTCTTTCTCGGTTTCGGCCACAACGCGTGCCGCGCGCCCGGGTGAAGTGGACGGCGAACACTACCGCTTTGTGTCCGAAGCGGAGTTCAAGGCCGAGGTGGCAAATAACGCGATGCTGGAACATGCGCATGTGTTCGGCAATTTCTACGGCTCGCCAAAGGGCCCGGTCGAAGAGGCCATCAATCGCGGATGTGACGTGTTGTTCGACATCGATTGGCAGGGGGCGCAACAAATCCGCAACTCGTCCCTTGGACAGCACACATTGTCGATTTTTATCCTGCCTCCCTCGATTGCCGAATTGCGCCGCAGGTTGGAGAACCGCGCGCAGGACGACGCAGGAACAATCGGGCGCCGGATGCAAAAAAGCTGGGACGAGATCAGCCACTGGGGCAGCTATGACTATGTGATCGTCAACGATGATCTGGAAAAGACCGAAGAGCAGCTGAAGACCATCATCACCGCAACGCGCCTGCGCCGCCTGCAACAACCGCAGCTGATGGACCATGTGCGCGTTCTGCAGACCGAATTCGAGGACTTGCCATGACCCGTTACGCTTTGGGCAAAAATCGTCCCCAGATCGCAAAAGACACCTGGGTCGCGCCTGACGCCAATCTAATCGGCAAGGTGATCCTGGAAGAAGCGGCCAGCGTGTGGTTTGGCTGCACGATCCGCGCCGATCATGAATACATCCGCATCGGCACCGGCACCAATGTGCAGGAAAACTGTGTGATGCATATCGACCTGGGCTTTCCCCTGACCATCGGGGCCGGCTGTACCATCGGGCACAAGGTCATGCTGCATGGCTGCACGATTGGCGATAACAGCTTGATCGGCATGGGAGCTACGGTGCTGAACGGCGCGCGCGTCGGCAAGGACTGCCTGATCGGGGCCGGGGCCCTGATCACCGAGGGCAAGCAGATCCCGGACGGGTCGCTGGTTATGGGTGTGCCGGGCAAGGTGGTGCGTGCACTTGACGAACAGGCGATACAGGGGCTGCGCGCCTCGGCCCTGCATTATCAGGACAACATGCGCCGCTTCCGCGACACGATGGTTGAGGTCACAGGCTGATGCCGCATTGCGAACTCAGCTATTCCAGCGATCTGGACATTGATGCCCAGGCCATCCTGGCCGAGGTCGAGGCCTGTATCCTGCGCCATGACGGTGACGCAGGCGACACCAAGGGCCGCGCCTATCCCGCACCGGTGTTTCACCACAGCAATATGAAAGCCTCGGTTGCGCTTTTGTCGAAACCGCACCGCGGCGCGGCCTTTACAGCGGCGCTGCAAAAGGACCTTGTTACGCTGATCGCGGCACATCTGCCGCGTCCATGCTGGTTAAGCGTGGACATCACCTACAGCACATCGACCTACCATACGGAATTCCTTGAATGATCTCGAACACCAAGGGGTCGCTTGTGCGGCCCACACCTTTGCCGGACAGCGCATCGCGCCCCGTGGTCACACCTCTAAGCCCGTCCGTGGTCTATGCCTCTGACACGCCGGACATGCTGGACGCGCAGTATGATGGCGACTTGCATGGCTATACCTACAGCCGCGAAGGGCATCCGAATGCGGATGTCGTGGCGCAAGCCATCGACCGGATGGAGGGCGCGCCGCATATGGGGGTGCTGACCTCGTCGGGCATGGGGGCCGTGTCCGCGGTTCTGCTGGGTCTGTTGAAGGCCGGGGACCATGTGATTGGCGGCAATCAACTGTATGGTCGGTCGCTGCGCATGATGTCGGAGGATATGCCACGGTTGGGCATTCAGACTTCGATGGTTGATCCCGGCGATGTGGATGCGGTGCGGGCTGCGCTGCGCCCCGAGACAAGGATGATCCTGGTCGAGGTTGTATCCAACCCGACCCTGCGGGTGGCCGATGTGCTGGGCCTGTCGGCGCTTGCCAAGGACGCGGGCGTGCTGCTGGTCATCGACAACACCTTCACCACCCCACGTGCGTTCAAGGCGTTCGATCATGGCGCGGATATCGTGATCCATTCCCTGACAAAGCTGTTGTCGGGGCATTCCGACGTCATGTTGGGATATGTCGCGGCCCGGGATGAAGCGATCAACACCCGTTTGCGCGTCTTCACCGTGACCGCAGGCATGACACCCAGCCCGTTTGATTGCTGGCTGGCCGAGCGCGGATTGCTGAGCTTTGATCTACGCTATGACCGGGCGCAGGCTACGGCTGCCGTGCTCGCTGAGCACTTGTCGACGTTGCCGGGCGTGGTGCGGGTCATCTACCCGGCACGCCATGACCATCCCGATCACACACGCGCCGAGGCGCTGCTGAAGGGCCAGTATTGCAACATGGTCAGCTTCGAAATCGACGGCGGGCGCGATGCCGCGAACGCGTTTGCGCGGGGGGGCGAGGGACTAAGCTTTGCTCCGACCCTGGGCGATGTGGGTACCACGATATCGCATCCCGCGTCGTCATCGCACCGTGCCTTGACGGCGGAAAGACGGGCCGAATTGGGGATGTCCGAAGGGTTCTTCCGCATCTCAGTCGGACTTGAGGACCCAGAGGCCCTGTGCGCCGTATTCACCGACGCCCTAAAGGCCGCGCTGGCGTAAGGATCGGGGCCATGGGCAATGACGCGCTTGATGCTTTGCTGGCGGCCTTTCCCTTGCCGACCCTTGCCATCGACAGTACAGAACGCATCGTCGCCGCTAATACCGAGGCGCTGACCCTGATCGGGCAGCAAGCGCTTGAGCGCAATTATGTGACCATGCTGCGCCAACCGGCCTTGCTGGACGCTGTCGAGGCGACGTTGCTGGACGGTCGCCCGCGCCAGACCCGATATCTGGGCAATGATGGTGCGCAGGACACCACGTTCCGGGTCAGCGTGCGGGCGGTGCCCGGTGTCGGGCGCAACACGGCGGGAGCTGCCTTGCTTGTGTTCGAAGACATCACGCATGTGGAGCAGGCAAGCCAGATGCGCCGCGACTTTGTCGCCAATGTCAGCCACGAGTTGCGCACGCCCCTGACGGCCCTGATGGGTTTCATCGAAACATTGCGCGGTCCCGCCCGCAACGACCCCGCCGCAGCGGAACGATTTCTGAACATCATGCAGGACGAGGCCGAGCGGATGAACCGCCTGGTGGGCGATCTGATGTCACTGAACCGGGTTGAGGGCGATGAACGGGTGCGGCCGACCGAGGCGGTCATCCTGAACGATATCCTGGATTCGACGTTGCGCACGCTGCGCTCTCTGGCGGGCGAGGCCGGGGTGGACCTGGACCCTCAGTTCGGGGACAAGACCGTGCACCTGATCGCCGACCCGGACCAGTTGAAGCAGGTTTTTACCAACCTGATCGAAAACGCCATCAAATATGGCGGATCGGGTGGTCGCGTGACCGTACGCGTCAGCACCAGCCCGCGCGAGGCGGCATTGCGCGCACCCGGTGTCCGGGTGCAGATTGTCGACTATGGCCCCGGCATTGATCCGGTTCACCTGCCGCGCATCACCGAACGGTTTTATCGCGCCGATGATCACCGCAGTCGCGCACTTGGCGGCACCGGCCTGGGCCTTGCCATCGTCAAGCACATCATCAACCGGCACCGCGGCCGGTTGCGCGTCGAAAGTACGCTGGGGCAGGGCGCGACATTCACCGTCATCCTGCCCATGCACGAGAATCTGGCCTGACGTGGGGGCACCCCGCGGACTGTCATAAAACCGTTACGCATCTGTCACAAAAGCATTGCGCTCACCCCATAGACGGGCGCCAAGGTCCTCATGGGGGGGATCACGATAAATGTTCAAACAGGAGACATTCATGTCCTTTGTGAAACTCACCACATCGGCGCTGGCCCTTTCGGCCATGGCTGCAACTGCCGCTGTGGCCCGGGACCAGGTGCAAATCGCCGGTTCGTCCACCGTTCTGCCTTATGCGTCGATCGTTGCCGAAGCTTTTGGCGAAAACTTTGACTTCCCGACACCGGTCGTGGAATCGGGCGGCTCCTCGGCCGGCCTCAAGCGTTTTTGCCAAGGCGTGGGCACGGAACACACGGACATCGCCAATGCTTCGCGAGCGATCCGTGACAAAGAAATCAAGGCCTGTGCCGAAAATGGCGTGACGGACATCATCGAAGTGCGCATCGGTTACGATGGCATCGTGTTCGCCAGCCAGATTGATGGTCCTGCCTACACTGCGTTCACTCAGTCCGACATCTTCAACGCCCTGGCGCCCAAAGTCATGGTTGATGGCAAGCTGGTCGACAACCCGCACACCAAATGGTCCGACTTCAACGCCGACCTGCCAGCAGACGAAATCCTGGCCTTCATCCCCGGCACCAAGCACGGCACCCGTGAAGTGTTCGAAGAGAAGGTGATCGCGGCAGGCTGTGAAGCCACAGGCGCGATGGCAGCGATGATCGAAGGCGGCATGTCCGAGGACGACGCCGAAGACGCATGCCTGGCCGTGCGTACAGATGGCCGTTCCGTGGACATCGACGGCGACTACACCGAAACACTGGCATCCATCGACGCCAACACAAACGCCATCGGCGTGTTCGGTCTGTCCTTCTACGAAAACAACACCGACAAGCTGAAAGTGGCAACAATGGCCGGTGTTGAGCCCACAACGGAAACCATCGCCGCAGGCGATTACCCCGTGTCGCGTCCGCTGTACTTCTACATCAAGAAAGCCCACATCGGTGTGGTGCCTGGCTTGAAAGAGTACGCAGAGTTCTTTGTTGCTGATGCGGTTGCAGGCCCCGACGGCCCGCTGGCGGCCTATGGTCTGGTGTCCGATCCTGAGCTGGCCGACACGCAGAAAATGATTGCCGACGAAGAGACAATGGGCGGCAACTCGTAATCTGACACTGCGTCAAAGATTGCCAAGATAACCAACTGGGCGGCACCGCAACGCCGCCCAGTTACTGCTTTCAAGCCCGCGGGACATGCGGCTTTGGATTTTGGGGGACATATGCCTGTACTCTGGCTCACGCTGATCGTGATCGCGATCTCGGCTGCCGGGTTTGTCATGGGGCGCAGACGCGCCATGGCGAGCGCGGATGGCAATATCCGCGATCTGCATTCCCTGCCGATCTACTATGGATCGAACGCTTTTCTGAAGGCTGTTGTTCCGGCATTCGGTGTCATGATCGTGTGGCTGCTGGCGCAGCCCTTGTTCATCGACAACCGTATCTCGCAGATGATCCCCGACAGTGAAATCGCCGAAGGCTCCAACCTTGGGCTGGTGATGTCCGAAGTGCGGCGTACCGCGGACGGTATTCAAAATGCGGTCGACGCGGGTGTGCTGGACGAAGAGATGGCGCAGAACGCGCGCACGGATTTCACCGACATGACGCAGCGCCTGCGCGATGCGGGCCAGATCGTGACCAACCAGATCACGCAACCCGTGTTGAACGCCGCGCAAGCCTATCGCGCGATGTCCCAGACATCGAACCTGTTGATGACGATTGTCGTCCTTTTGGTCACCCTGGCGGGGGCCGCGTGGGGTGTGATGGAAAGCGCCAAGGCGTTCCGCGCGCGCAACACGGTCGAGCAGGGCATTCTGGCGCTCCTGATTGCGGCAGCTTCCGTTGCGATCCTGACGACGGTCGGCATTGTCCTATCACTTATCTTCAACACGATCGAGTTTTTCCGTCTCTACCCGGCCGCCGATTTCTTCTTCCTTCTTGAATGGGCGCCCAGCTTTTCCGGCCGGGGCGGCGCATCGAGCCTGGGTATCCTGCCGCTGCTCTGGGGTACGATCTATATTTCCTTGGTGGCCTTGCTGGTGGCTGTGCCCATCGGCCTCTTCGCCGCGATCTATCTGTCCGAATACGCGTCACCCCGGGTGCGCAGCATTGCCAAGCCGCTGCTTGAGATCCTTGCCGGTATCCCGACCATCGTCTACGGCCTGTTTGCCTTGTTGACCATCGGCCCAATCCTGTTGACGGTGTTTGGCAATGATGGCCTGGGCTGGATGCAGGGCCAGCGGGCCGTCATGACAGCTGGCCTGGCCATGGGCATCATGCTGATCCCCTTTGTCAGTTCGTTAAGCGACGACATCATCAACGCTGTACCACAAGCGATGCGCGACGGCTCTTACGGGCTGGGTGCGACGAAATCCGAAACCATCAAACAGGTCGTGCTGCCCGCCGCCTTGCCCGGCATTGTGGGTGCGGTCCTGCTGGCCGCCAGCCGCGCCATTGGCGAGACAATGATCGTGGTGCTTGGGGCCGGGGCCGCTGCACGGCTGAGCCTGAACCCGTTCGAGGCCATGACAACAGTGACAGCCAAGATCGTGAGCCAGTTGACGGGCGACAGCGACTTTGCCTCGCCCGAAGCGCTGGTGGCCTTTGCCCTTGGCATGACGCTGTTCATCATGACCCTCGGGCTGAATGTCTTTGCCCTCTACATCGTGCGCAAATATCGGGAGCAATATGAGTAATGACTGACGCAAGCCTGAACTCCCCCGACGCCGCGCGGCCCACAAAGTCGCTGACGCACGAAGATGCGCGCACCAAGAAGCGCAACGCATCCGAACGCAGGTTCCGCATGTACGGTGTCGCAGCCATTGCAACCGGCCTGTTCTTTCTGGTGGCGCTGCTGACGGCGATCCTGACAGCGGGCCTGCCTGCCTTCAAACAGGCGGTGGTCGAGGTGCCGTTTGTACTGACGCAGGAAGAATATGACGAAGCAGAAAAGGCGCTTCTGAAAACTGGCATCTATACCGGGTACTTTATCACGTCGCTGTCGAACAGCATGGACGCAGCCGGGGTTCAGATCGAGTTTGACGAAGACGCGGTTGATCGCCTGTTGGGCAAAGTGGGCGGTGAATTGCGGTCCTTTTACCGTGAAAACGAAGATCAGCTGGGCGAGCCCATCGGCTTTGAACTTGCTGCGTCGTCCCGTGTCGACCGCTACCTGAAAGGCACCTTCACGCGCGATGATCTGCAAGAAGGCAACCGCTTTTTCATGCCCGAGGACTTTGACCTGATCGACGCAATGCGCGAGGCCGGGTTGGTCAAGCAGGTGTTCAACTTGAACTTTATCACGGGTGTGGACACAGGCGTGGACAACCCCGGCGGGGCCGGGATCGGCGCGTCGGTCCTTGGCTCGTTCTTCATGATGCTGGTGGTGCTGGTACTGAGCCTGCCGATTGGCGTCGCTGCCTCGATCTACCTTGAGGAATTTGCGCCCAAGAACCGCTTCACCGACTTTGTTGAGGTGAATATCGCCAACCTTGCCGCTGTGCCGTCCATCGTGTTCGGTATCCTCGGCCTGGCTGTGTTCATTCAGTTCATGCACTTGCCGCAATCGGCACCTCTGGTGGGCGGTTTGGTGCTAACGCTGATGACATTGCCGACGATCATCATCTCGACCCGCGCGTCGCTGAAATCGGTGCCGCCATCCATTCGAGATGCAGCGCTTGGGGTAGGGGCCTCGAAAATGCAGGCGGTGTTCCACCATGTGCTGCCACTGGCCGCGCCGGGCATCTTGACGGGCACAATCATTGGCCTGGCGCAGGCGTTGGGTGAAACCGCACCGCTGCTGCTGATCGGGATGGTCGGCTTTGTGGCGCGCTACCCCGACACCTTCATCGAAGGGTTCTTCGAACCGAACTCGGCGGTGCCCGCGCAAATCTACAACTGGGCTGCGCGTTCCGACGCAGTCTTTACCGAAAAAGCATGGGGCGGCATCATCATCCTGCTGTTGTTCCTGATCACAATGAACACCATCGCCGTTATTCTGCGGCGCCGGTTCGAACGCCGCTGGTAGGGGGCTTCCATGAACGACATGAGAATTGTGGAGAGAGACGTGGAGACAAACGACGTCAAGATCGCGGCCAAGGGTGTGCAGGTCTATTACGAGGACAATCACGCGATCAAGGACGTGGATGTCGAGATCGAAGACAAGACGGTGACCGCGTTCATCGGTCCATCGGGCTGCGGCAAGTCGACTTTTCTGCGGTGTATCAACCGGATGAACGACACAATTGATGTTGCCCGGATGGAAGGCAACATTCTGATTGACGGCGAAGACATCTATGACGCACGCGTCGACCCGGTGCAGTTGCGCGCGAAAGTCGGTATGGTGTTTCAAAAGCCGAACCCGTTTCCCAAGTCGATCTATGACAACGTGGCATACGGTCCCCGCATCCACGGCCTTGCCAGAAACAAGGCGGAACTGGATGAGATCGTTGAACGGTCGCTGCGGCGCGGCGCCATCTGGGAAGAGGTCAAGGACCGTCTGGATGCGCCGGGCACTGGTCTTTCGGGGGGTCAACAGCAACGCCTTTGCATCGCCCGTGCGGTTGCGACCGAACCCGAAGTCCTGCTGATGGACGAACCCTGTTCCGCGCTTGACCCGATCGCCACGGCCCAGGTCGAAGAGTTGATTGACGAGCTGCGCCAAAGCTATTCTGTGGTGATTGTCACGCACTCGATGCAACAGGCCGCACGCGTCAGCCAAAAGACAGCATTCTTCCACCTTGGCAACTTGGTGGAATACGGCGAGACCGGCCAGATCTTTACGAATCCAGAAGACCCGCGCACCGAAAGCTACATCACTGGCCGTATCGGCTAAGGAGATTTTGCAATGAACGACCAACACATCGCGTCGGCCTTTGACCGGGACCTTGAGGCGATCCAGGCCCAGATCATGAAAATGGGCGGCCTTGTCGAAAACGCTATCCTCGAAGCGGCGATCAGCCTGGAGACGCGCGACGAAGAGCGCGCCGAGCGGGTGCGCAACGGTGACAAAGCCATCGATGCGCTGGAAGAGGTGATCAACGAAGAAGCCGCGCGTGTCATTGCGTTGCGTGCGCCCACTGCCGTCGATTTGCGCCTGGTATTGTCCGTGATCAAGGTGAGCGCCAACTTGGAACGCATTGGAGATTATGCAAAAAACCTTGCGAAGCGGACCAGCGTCCTGTCACAGATGGCGCCCGTGAACGACAGTGCAGGGGCCCTGCGGCGGATGGCCAAGGAAGTCGAGCGCATGCTCAAGGACGCGCTGGATGCTTATGTGGCGCGGGATGCGGAATTGGCGCAGGACGTGATCGACCGCGACACCGATGTCGACCAGATGTACAATGCGCTGTTTCGAGAGTTTCTGACCTTCATGATGGAAGATCCGCGCAACATCACAGCCTGTATGCACCTGCATTTCATTGCCAAGAATGTCGAGCGGATGGGCGATCACGTGACGTCGATCGCGGAACAGGTCGTGTACCTCGTGACGGGGTCAACACCCGAAGAGAACCGCCAGAAGGCGGACAAAACCTCGGTTCAAGCCTAGGAGACGATGCACATGTCCGCCGATCAGCCCCGTGTTCTGGTTGTCGAAGACGAACCCGCACAGCGAGAAGTCCTGGCCTACAATCTTGAGGCCGAAGGCTTTGCCGTCAGCCGTGCACAAAACGGCGAAGAGGCGTTGCTTCTTGTTGATGAGGATGTGCCGGACATCATTGTCCTGGATTGGATGATGCCGAACCTCAGCGGCATTGAAGTGTGCCGCAGGCTCAAGATCAGGCCCGAGACACGCAGCATACCGGTGATCATGCTGTCCGCGCGGTCCGAGGAAGTCGACAAGGTGCGCGGCCTTGAAACCGGTGCGGACGACTATGTTGTGAAACCGTATTCGGTGATCGAATTGATGGCCCGTGTGCGCAGCCAGTTGCGGCGTGTGCGTCCGGCGACGGTTGGTCAGCGGTTGGAATTCGACGACATCGTCCTTGATTCAGAAAGCCACAAGGTGACCCGTGGCCGGGACGAGTTGAAACTGGGCCCGACGGAATTTCGGTTACTGAGCACGTTCATGGAAAAGCCCGGACGCGTCTGGAGCCGAGAGCAGTTGCTGGATCGGGTGTGGGGCCGCGACATCTATGTGGATACCCGGACAGTAGACGTGCACATCGGGCGTCTGCGAAAAGCGTTGACTGTGTTTGGCGGCGCGGACCCGGTGCGGACAGTGCGTGGTGCGGGTTACGCGCTTGGGTGAATAGCGACACGTAACGCTTTGTTTTCAAGCTGTTTGTGGTGCAATTCTATATCCAATAACTTAACATAATGTGGATTATAAGCTTTATGCCTGTGCCGTTTGCCGGGGCATCTTGGCATGCGCGTGGATAGGCCCTAGCCTATGCGGATCACTCTTTTGCCACCATAGCAGCCAGGACCGCGTATGGACATCCAGAACAAGATCGTTGTCGTCACTGGCGCCGCTGCCGGCATCGGGCGCGCGCTTTGTCTCGCGTTTGCAAACCAAGGTGCGAAAGCGGTCATTTGTGCGGATCTGGATCTTGGTGGTGCCCAGGAAACATCGCTATTGGTCAACGGCTTGGCTTTCCAAGTTGATGTTTCGAACGAGATGCAAATCAGAAATTTGATCGAAACGGTCGAAGCCGACATCGGGCCTATCGACCTGTTTTGTTCGAATGCCGGTGTTCTTGTTGAAGGTGGTGTTGAGGCACCGGACGACGCTTGGCAACGGCTGTGGGACATCAACGTCATGGCGCATGTCTGGGCGGCGCGGCATCTGGTGCCTTCGATGCGCGCGCGTGGTGGCGGGTATCTCCTGAATACCGCTTCTGCGGCGGGTTTGCTGAACCAGATCGGATCGGCGCCCTATGGTGTCACGAAACATGCCGCGGTCGGCCTGGCCGAATGGCTGGCCATAACTCATGGTGATGCGGGAATAAAAGTGTCGGTGCTCTGCCCCCAAGCGGTGCGTACCGCCATGACCGAAGGTCACGAGGATCATGTCGCGGCCATTGACGGGATGCTGGAACCCGAGGATGCAGCCCAGGCCTGCATCGACGCCATTCGCGAGGAAGCATTCCTTGTTCTGCCCCATGCAAATGTCCGCAAGTACATGCAGATGAAAACCGGCGATTACGACCGTTGGATCGCGGGCATGCAGAAACTGAACCGGGCCTATTCCGGCTGAGATTTCGGCGTGATCGGGCGGATCAGACCCTCTTGGGCGACCGACGCCACCAGCGTGCCGTCCTTGTCGTAGATCATCCCCCGGTTAAAGCCCCTGCCCTTGCCCGACCACGGGCTGTCCATCGCGTAGAGATGCCAGTCGCAAAAGGCTGCGGGCGCGTGAAACCACATGGCGTGATCAAGGCTGGCTGCCATGACCCGCCCCGTGAACCATGTCTGACCGTGCGGCCTCAGCGCGGTGCCCAGCAGGTTGAGATCAGAAGCATAGGCCAGCAGGCAGTGCTGCAGCTGTGCGCTGATGCCTTTTGCGGCCTTCATCCGGAACCACAGGTGGCTGCGGTCCTCCATCGGCTCGGGGGTAAAGAAATCACGCGGGGCGACCTCGCGGATGTCTATGGGCCGCGGGCGCAGGAATTCCTCGTGAAACTGTCGGGGGATCTTGTCGACCACAGCTTCGCGCAGTTCGGTGCGGTCGCTCAGAGTGTCCGGGCCCTCCACCTCGGGCATCGGATGTTGGTGCGACCAGCCTTCCTCATCCGCATGAAAGGACGCCGACATGTTCAGGATTTGACGTCCATGCTGGATCGCCACGACACGGCGCGTGGTAAAGCTGCCGCCGTCGCGGGCGCGATCCACCTGGTAAATCACCGGGATGGACGGATCGCCCGGTCGAATGAAATAGGCGTGCAAACTGTGGCATAAACGGTCTTCGACCGTGCGGTATGCAGCGGCCAGAGCCTGGCCAATAACTTGTCCCCCAAAGATGCGCGTGGGCGTCTCGCCCCCCTGCCCTGTGCCACGAAACATATCAACCTCGAGCCGTTCAACAGCCAGCAGGTCCAGCAAGGTTTGATGTGCATCTGTCATGGAGGTTGTCCTTTCACATCAACGCGCTGTGCACCAGCGCCTTGAGTTCTGCGCGGGCGGGATAGCTGGACGACGGGCTGAGTTGGGTGAACATCACGACGCTGATGTCGTTGACGCGATCCACCCAGAAGAACGTCGACGCCATGCCGCCCCAACTGAAATCCCCCACCGATGACGGGACCCGGCTGCGCGCGGGGTACAACACAACTGCGCCGCCAATCCCAAATCCCATGCCCTCCATCGGCTGTTCGGCAAAGCTGGCGGGGCCAAGGCTGGCAATGTCGCCGGGCAGATGATTCGACATCATGAAATCCGCCGTGGATGGGGAAACAAGACCCAGACCGCGCTGTCGCAGGCATTCGGCAAAGGCCATGTAGTCGTCGATGGTGCCCACCAGCCCGCCGCCTCCGCTGAAACAGGTCGTGGCGCGAAAGGGGGAATGCTGCGCGTCGTCGAACAGGCGCAGGGTCGCATCACCCCCGGCACAGGCGTCCAGGTCCATCGCATCCCCTGCCAGCGGGGTATAAAGCGCGGCAAAGCGTTCCAGCGCGCTGTCTGGTACGGAAAATGCGGTATTCGTCATGCCAAGCGGTTCGAGCACGCGGCTCTGGAACACCTGATCCAGTGGCGCGCCGGTGACAACCTCGATCACCCGCCCGATGACATCGATACCGACCGAATACTCCCATCGTGCGCCCGGCTCGAAGGCCAGGGGCAGCGTCGCCAGTTGATCACATTGATCCGCAAGCGTGCCCGCGGTGGGCTTGAACAGCAAATCCAGCTCGGCCATGGCTGCGGGCAGGAGACCGGGATTGAACGGGTAGCTCAGCCCGGATCGGTGTGTCAGCACGTGGTGCAGGGTTGGCACAGCGCAGGGCGCAGTGTCGGATATGTGCGCGGCGCCCGGGCGCAGTGCGTGCAGGTCGGCATAAGCGGGCAAAAAGCGGCTGAGGGGCGCGTCGAGATGCAAGAGCCCCTCTTCGACCAGCATCATCAGGATCAGCGACGTGATCGGCTTGGTCATCGAATAGATGCGCGCCACGGTGTCACGATCAAAGGCGGTGTTATCAGCAAGGTCCTTGACCCCCGCCTGGGTATAGAACACCTCGTCCCCGCCCTGTTTCACCAGCACGGACACTCCGGCGAACTTCTGTGCGTTCACATAGCGATCCGCCCAGTCTTGGATGCGGGTCAGGCGGGCGGGATCAAGGGACAGCGACATGCGCCCACGATACGGTCCCAAACGGGCTTGCCAAGGCAAAAGCGCGAGCGCTAGCGTTACGGAACGGGGAGGACCACCATGCTCAGACTTCACTTTGCACCGCGCAGCCGGGCCGTTCGTATCGCGTGGATGCTCGAAGAGATGGGGGTGCACTATGACCTGGTATCCTATGCGCTGGGGGATCCGGCCATGCGCAGCCCCGGGTTTCGCGCTGCGGTTCATCCGATGGGCCGCGTGCCGGTTCTGGAAGACGGCGATGTGCGGATCATGGAAAGCGGCGCGATCCTGGAATACCTGCTGGCACGTCACGGTGACGGGCAGTTTCGCCCGGCGGTGGACAGCGCAAACTACCCCGCCTACCTGCAATGGCTGCACTATTCCGAAGGCATGTTGATGCCTCAAGTGAACAGTTACATGGTCGAGACGTTCTTTTTGCCACCCGAACGGCAATCAGAAGTGCATGCAAAGCGCGCAAAGAAATTGCTTGGTCAAATGCTGGGCCCGGTCAATGCGGCGCTGGACGGGCGTGACTATCTTGCCGGCTCGTTCTCGGCGGCAGATATCATGACGGGTTCTGCGGCCATCACGGCCAGGGGGATCGGGATCGACCTGTCCGAACGCCCGGCCCTTGCCGCGTACATTGATCGGCTGGAAGCGCGCCCGGCCTACCAGACAGCGGCCAACTTGTAGTCAGACCTCCAGCCACTCCTTGCGCACATCGTCGCGCGCCTTGAGTTCGGCAGGGGTGCCTTCGAATACGACCTGACCGTGGCCCATGACGTAGACACGGTGCGCAATATCAAGCGCGATGGACAGTTTCTGTTCCACGAGCAGCGTCGCGATGCCGCGCTTCGCGATCTCTTGCAAAAGCTGCGCCACCCGCTGGACCATCTGCGGCGACAGCCCTTCGGTCGGCTCGTCAATCATCACAAGGTCCGGGTCGCCCATCAGCGTCCGGCACATGGTCAGCATCTGCTGCTCACCGCCCGACAGCACCGACGCCTCCACATCCGCCCGTCGTTCCAGGTTTTCGAACATGTCGAACATGTCCTGCATGGACCACCGCCCCTGCCCGTCCTTCTGGCCGGGTTTCAAACCCAGGATCAGGTTCTGCCGCGTGGTGAGGCCGGGAAAGATGTCGCGGTTCTCCGGCACGTATCCAATGCCCAGATTGGCGACTTCATAGGCCTTCTTCCCAGCGATCTCCTGCCCGCGAAACTTGACCGATCCTTGCGGCGCAACCTCGCCCATCACCGCCTTGCACGTAGTCGATCGTCCGACGCCGTTGCGCCCCAGAAGGGCGACGATCTCGCCCTCGGCGATCTGGATGTTCACCCCCTGAAGGATGTGGGATTTGCCGTAATAGGCGTGCAGGTCTGAAACATCCAGCATCAGTGCACCTCCAGCGCTTCGCCAAGATACGCTTCCTGCACCCGTGGGTTGGCGCGCACAGCCTCCGGTGTGCCGGTGGCGATGATCTCTCCGTAGACAAGTACGCTGATCTGGTCGGCGAGACCAAAGACGACGCCCATGTCATGTTCGACCATCACAAGTGTCTTGCCCTCCGTCACGGTGCGGATCAGATCAACGATGTAGTCGGTTTCTGAATGGCTCATGCCCGCGGTCGGTTCGTCCAGCATGATCACATCCGCCCCGCCTGCGATGGTGATCCCGATTTCAAGTGCACGTTGTTCGGCATAGCTGAGCACACCTGCGGGCAGATCCCGCCGCGCCGTCAGGTTGATCTGGTCCAGAATTTGATCTGCCCCATCGGTCAGTGCACGCGACCGCCCCACCATGGACCAGAAGTTGTAACGATACCCCATCGACCACAAAAGCGAGCAGCGCACGTTCTCGAATACGGTCATCTTGGGAAAGATGTTGGTGATCTGGAAGCTGCGGCTCAGTCCCATGCGGTTGATCTCGAACGGGGCCTTGCCCGCAAGATCGGCGCCATGCAGACGGATCGCCCCGTCGGTCTGGGGAAAACGGCCCGTGATGAGGTTGAACAGCGTGGACTTGCCCGCGCCGTTTGGGCCGATGATCGCGTGCCGTTCGCCCTTGCCGATGCTCAGATCAACGCCGCGAATGATTTCGGTCTTGCCAAAGGACTTCTTGAGCCCATCAAGTTCCAACGCGGCGGTCATCGTGTCGCCCCGTCTGGCGTGTTGGCTTCGTTCCAGGCCTCGGCCAGGGCCGGTGCCGTCCGACGCGCGATGCCGAATCCCACCAATGTGGCGGCGCCGGCGATGATCCAGGGCAGTGCGGCGTGGCTGTCAAATGTCGTCCAGTAGACGGTCATGTCGTGATCCCCTGTGCTGGCATGGCGCACATGAAACGTCATCTCGATCAGTGCAGCGGCCCCCAGACACCCGATCGCTCCTGATCCGAGGGTCCGAAGATAGGGAAGGCCCAGATGCCGCAACTTGCCCAGACGCAATGCAGGCACATGCATCATGATCAACCCGGCCAACCCGCCGGGAAAGAACATGACGGTCACAACGAATACGATACCAAGGTAGAAACCCCAGAGTTCGGTTTGCAGGCTCAGCACCGTTTGAACGAGGGTGAAGACGATGGCGCCCAGGATGGGTCCGAAGAAGAAACCGACACCGCCCAGGAAGGTGACCAGCAGGATGATACCCGATTGTGTGGTGTTCAGGTTCTCTTCGGTCAGGATTTCATAATTGATGGCAAAAAGTGCACCGGCAATACCGGCAAAGAACCCGCTGGCCACGAAGGAGTAAAACCGAACCCAGCGCGCGGAATATCCCAGGAATTCGGCCCGTTCCGGATTGTCGCGCACGGCGTTAGCCATACGCCCCAGCGGCGTGCGGGAATAGAGGTACATCAATGCGGCCGAGATCATCAGCCAGACTGCAATCAGGTAGTAGACTTCGATCTGTTGCAGGAACTCGACGCCAAAGAATGGCAGGCCATAGGTGCGGTCTCCGGACACGCCTTCTTCGCCCCCGAAAAATGCGACGATGATCACGGAACACGCTGCGATCAGTTCGCCCACACCCAGCGAGATCATGGCAAAGACCGTACCGGCCTTGCGGGTCGAAAAGCTGCCCACGATGGTGGCGAGCCCCATGCCCATCAACCCGCCGAAAATCGGCAGGACCGGCAGCGGCACCTGGGCAAAGAAATCATCCATGTTCATGATGTGGACACAGGCGAAGCCCCCCACACCGGCATAGACGGCATGACCAAAGCTGAGCATGCCGCCCTGCCCCAGCAGCATGTTGTACGCGAGCGCGAAAATGATCGTGATCGCCATCTGGTTCATGATGGTGATGGCGGAATTGGCGGTAAAGATGAAGGGCAGGACCGCCAGCAAAACCGCGCCGACGATCCACGGGATCAACGGGATCGTCATCGCCCCTGCCCGCATCCTTTGTGCCGGTTTGGTTGGGTCCGTGGTCAGTTGGTCGGTCATGCGTCCCGCTTTCCGAACAGGCCATAGGGGCGGAAGATCAGGATCAGCACCATCAGGATGTAGGGCAGGATGTCCGCGATTTGCGGGCTGGTGATCGACCACAGATCGCGCCAGGCGCTGTCCCAGATCGGCTCGGGCTTGGTGAATCCGGCCCATGTCAGCAGGTCCTCCATGCGCAGATTGTAGGCTTTGGAAAACGTGGTGATCCAGCCGATAAGAAGGCTGGCAACCAGCGCGCCCCACAAACTGCCCAGGCCCCCGATGACGATGGTGACAAAGACGATCGAGCCCAGGACGAATGCCATGCCCGGAAACGTGCCCAGCACCGGCCCCGCGATGACGCCCGCGACACCGGCGAGTGCGGTGCCGACGCCGAAGACACCCATGAAGATCAGCGGTACGTTGTGGCCCAGGGCCTCGACGGTCTTGGGGTATGTGAGGGCAGCCTGGATGATCATGCCGACCCGTGTCCGTGTCAGCACATAGAGCAACCCGATGAAGATTGCGACCGAGATGAAGATCATGAAAATCTTGTAGGCCGGGATCGCATTGCCCGCGATGGAGAAGGCCGTAAATTGCAGGATCTCGGGGGTGGAATAGGGCATCTGGTTCTTGCCCCAGATGAATTGGACAAGTTCCTCGATCAAGAGCGCAAGTCCGAAGGTGAAGATCAGTTCCGGCACGTGCCCGTATTGGTGAACACGCCTGAGCCCATAGCGTTCCACCCCTGCCCCCATGACCCCCACGATCAGCGGTGCGATCAGCAGCCCCATCCAGAACCCCAGATAAAGGCTGATCTGAAACGCAAAATAGGCGCCCAGCATATAGAAACTGGCATGGGCAAAGTTCAGCACGCCCATCATCGAAAAGATGAGCGTCAGGCCCGCCGACAGCATGAAGAGCAGCAGGCCAGTCACCAGGCCGTCGATCAGATTGACGAGGATGAGGTCCATATCAGGCGTGATCCAAAAGACGCGGCAAGCCGCGACGCGATTCAGTGTGTGGTTGGGGGCCAGCCCCCAAACCCCCGAAGTATTTCAGGCCAGAAGAAGGAGCGGAAACTGAGCCGCTCCTTCTCTGTGCGGGTCAGGGGCGACGCATCTTGCAGCTTGTCGGGCTATCCGCCGCGGCCATTGTCACGGTGCTGTCCACCTTGATGCCGAAGCCCGAGTTGTCATAGTCGAACGTCACATCGTCATTCGTATGGGCATGGATGTGCACATCCTGGATGATCTGGTGATCGCTTTCCCGCATTTTCAGGGACGTACCCCAGAGGCTTTCGTGCTCCATCCCCGCCAGCGCATAGGCGATCGGGACCACGTCATCCGCTGTGCCCGCTTCGTTGATCGCCTTGGCCAGCATTTCGATCACGTTGGTGATGCGGGCCTGGCTGATATTGCCGTCCGGATACTTGGCCTTGAACGCTTCGTAATATGCAGCCGCGCGGTCGTTGGCAGGCGGGTTGATCTGCCCTTCGGCCACCAGTTTGAGCGAGCCGACACCGGCATCCCCGAACGCGGCGGTGATCCCGTCGGCGGCTGCGTAATAGGTATAGAGCGGGCCGGTGTAGCCGTTTTCCAGCACGGACCGCCCCAAGCCGACCATGTCAGCCCCCCAATTTCCGGTGATGATCGCGTCCGCCTCGGATGCCATGATCTTGCGGGTGTAGGGCGTGAAATCCTTGACCTTGCCGATCGGGTGCAATTCGTTGCCCACAATCTCGATATCGGGGCGTTTTTCGCCCAGGAACCGGACCGCAGCGGCCGCCACCGCCTTGCCGAAAGAATAGTCCTGCCCGATGATATACACCTTTTCGATGCTGTCATCGGCGGCAATCACGTCCGTCAGCGCGTCCATCTTGATGTCAGCATTGGCATCAAAGCGGAAGTGCCAGAAGTTGCACTTGTCATTGGTCAGCGCCGGATCAACGGCAGAGTAGTTCAAAAACAGCACCCGGTCACCCGGGTTGCGCCGGTTGTGCTTGTCGATGGCTTCGGTCAGCGCGTTTGCCACGCCGGACGAATTGCCCTGGGCAATGAACCGGATGCCCTGATCAATCGCGACCTGCAACTGGATCAGCGATTCCTTCGGACTGATCTTGTTGTCGAAGGCGACGATTTCGAACATGTCGCCATCCAAAACGCCCCCTTTCTTGTTCACCAGCTCCTCTGCCGCGAATTCGTATTGGTGCAGGCCATTGGTGCCGGTCCCGGCAAAGGGGCCGCTGAGCGGGTCGATAAAGGCGATCTTGATGGTGTCTGCGCCAGCCGCAAATGCGCTGGCAGCAAGAGTGAGGGCCGTGGTCAACCCCAACAGTGTCGTGGTGCGCATGATGTTCCTCCCTAGAACGCGATCCGCCCGGGCGGCCTCTTTCGGACCAGATTACGAGGCGGGATAGGTCCAGCGTTGCACAGGCACAGGATAAGTCAAGCGTCTAGGTTGAATCGTCCCAGTTGGGGTCCATTCCTCATGTCATACATGCACTACACCCTGTAGCCATTTGTTATTTATCATTCTTCAGTGCCTTTAACCCATTCTCGGCAAACACCGGGACAAAGGCGCCAAGTTGCATCGCCCGTTCGGGGTTGGACGCATTGCCGTCAATCGCGCGTTTCAGGACCCCCTGAATGATCGCCCCCATCCGGAAAAAGCAGAACGCCACGAAAAACCCGAAGCGGTCCACCCGGTCCAGGCCGCGCCGCGCGCAGTATTCCGCCACAAACTCGGCATCTGACGGCAAACCAAGGGCCGCACGGTCCACCCCCATCAGGCCGCGCCCCTGCGGACCCGCCGGCAATTGCCATTGCATGATGACCGATGCGAGGTCGGCATAGGGGTGACCGATTGTGCTCAATTCCCAATCCAGGACGGCAAGGCACCGGGTGCCGTCGGCCTCGAAAATCATGTTGTCGATCCGGTAATCACCATGGACCAGGGTCCGTTGCCCGTCGTCGTCCGGCATGTCGGCCTGCAACAGGTCGATCAGCGTGTTCATGGCCGGAATGTCCTGGGTTTCGGACGCACGGTACTGCTTGGTCCAACGCCCGATTTGCCGTTCCAGATAGTGACCCGGGGGCCCATAATCGCTGAGCCCCACTGCGTCGATATCCACATCGTGCAGGGCGGCCAGAACGCGGTTCATGTCCGAAATCACGGCCCCGCGGTTGTCGTTGGACAGCCCGTCCATCGTCGGTTCGTTAAAGTTTCGGCCATCAACATGATCCATCACGTAAAAGTCCGAGCCGATGACGGACGGATCCTCGCACAGGACATGCATCTGCGCGACAGGAACGTCCGTGTTGTACAGCGCCTTCTGCACACGGAACTCGCGGTCCACCGCATGCGCTGACCTCAGCAGCTGCCCGGGCGGCTTGCGGCGCAGCACATAGGCGCGGGCGCCTGTTTCAAGCAAGTAGGTGGGATTGGACTGCCCGCCTGCAAATTTCGTTGCGACAACGGCACCGTCGAACCCCGGCAACTTGTCCTTGAGAAATGCGGCGACAGCCGTGGTGTCGAGCGTTTGCGTGTCCATACCTACCTCGTGAAATCCTGCGCCAACCGCGCGCCTGCGCTGGCATATTCCCGTGCCATCCGGTCCACGATATCCGCGGCGGGGCCAACGGATGTGATGGCACCAATCCCTTGCCCCGATCCCCAGATTGTCTTCCACGCTTTGGGTTTGGAGGACCCCGATGCAAAGTTCATCGATGACGCGTCCGCCGTTGGCAGGTGGTCAGGGTCCATCCCTGCCGCCTCGACCGATCCACGCAGATAGTTGCCCCAGACACCGGTAAACAGCGACGAATAGACGATATCCTCGGCGCCGCTGCTGACGATCATGTCCTTGTAGCCCTGCGCGGCATTGGCCTCGTCCGTGGCAATGAAAGGCGAACCGACATAGCCGAAATCAGCCCCCATCGCACGGGCGGCCAGCAAGGCTTCGCCCGTTGCAATCGCACCGGACAATGCCACGGGTCCGTCAAACCACTCGCGTATTTCACCGATCAGCGCAAAGGGCGACTGCTGTCCTGCGTGCCCACCGGCCCCAGCGGCCACAGCCACCAATCCATCCGCCCCTTTTTCGATGGCCTTGCGGGCAAAGGTGTTGTTGATGATGTCATGCAGGACAATGCCGCCGCAGGAATGCGCGGCCTCGTTCACTTCGACCCGCGCACCCAGCGAGGTGATCCAGATCGGAACCGCGTGCTTGACACAGATCTCAAGATCCCGCTCAAGCCGCGCATTCGACCGGTGCACGATCTGGTTGACCGCAAACGGGGCTGCGGGATGGTCGGGGTGGGCCTGGTTGTGGCGGTCCAGCTCTTCTGAAATCTGCGTCAGCCATGTATCCAGCAAGGGCGGCTCGCCCTCGGCCTCGCGCGCGTTCAACGCGGGAAACGACCCCACAATGCCGGCCTTGCACTGGGCAATCACCAACTCTGGCACCGAGATGATGAACAGGGGCGCGGCAATCATCGGAATGCGCAGCCCTTGCAGCGCAGGTGGCAATGCGCGATCAGCAGTCATACCTGTGTTCCTCGCACCCATCTTCTCTGCGTCGAAGAATCCCCGCCGAAAGCGCCCACAGTCACGAACCTCGCCACGCTCACAGCACCTCGAACAGGCCGGCAGCCCCCATGCCGCCGCCGACACACATGGTGCACACCACGTGCTTTGCGCCGCGGCGTTTGCCCTCGATCAGCGCGTGGCCCACCATGCGGGCGCCCGACATTCCGTAGGGATGTCCGATGGAAATCGCGCCGCCATTCACGTTCAACAACGCGTCCGGAATCCCCAACGTGTCGCGGCAATACAGCACCTGCACGGCAAAGGCCTCGTTCAATTCCCACAAACCGATGTCGTCCATCTTCAAACCATGCGCCTTCAGCAGCTTCGGCACGGCAAAGACGGGACCAATTCCCATCTCGTCCGGCTCGCATCCCGCTGCCATCACGCCCACACATCGACCCAACGGTGACAGGCCCTTTTTCTCGGCCAGCGACGCTTCCATCACCACGGCTGCCGACGCGCCATCCGAAAGCTGCGAGGCATTGCCCGCCGTTATGTACTCTCCCTGCGCCACGTGGATACCTCCGGCAAAAACTGGCTTCAGCCCGGCAACGGTGTCGTAGGCCGTGCCGGGCCGGTTGCCCTCGTCCTTGTCCAGCGTCACTTCGTGCTCGGATATCGCCTTGGTTTCCTTGTCCTGAACCTTCATCGTCGTCGTCATCGGCACAATTTCGTCGGCAAACCTGCCCGCCTCTTGCGCCGCGGCGGTGTGCGCCTGCGACTGAACGGCATAGCGGTCCTGCGCCTCGCGGCTCACGCCGTAGCGCGCGGCAACCGTTTCCGCCGTTTCCAGCATGGTCATGTAGATTTCAGGCTTGTGCGCCTTGAGCCACGGATCGCCATGCGCGCGCATCTCCTGGGTCTGGACCATGGACACGGATTCGACGCCGCCGCCCACAACGACATCCATGCCATCCTGCACCACCTGTTTCGATGCCGTGGCAATTGCCATCATGCCCGACGCACATTGCCGGTCGAGGCTCATACCCGCGACCGTCACCGGCAGGCCCGCACGGATCGCGGCCTGGCGTGCGATGTTGCTGGCCGCATGCCCCTGTTGCAATGCGGCCCCCAGAACGACGTCCTCGACCTCTGCCCCTTCAACCCCGGCCCGGCTGACGGCATGTTCAATCGCGTGCGCGGCCAGGGCCTGCGGTGTCGTGGCATTGAATGCGCCGCGATAAGCCTTGCCAATCGGAGTGCGGGCGGTGGAAACGATGACGGC
The DNA here is from genome assembly GCF_947503465.1 of uncultured Tateyamaria sp. Lineage (NCBI taxonomy): Bacteria > Pseudomonadati > Pseudomonadota > Alphaproteobacteria > Rhodobacterales > Roseobacteraceae > Tateyamaria > uncultured Tateyamaria sp. Next base: position 549,911 of record NZ_CANNDN010000001.1, read on the forward strand.
GTCGCGCATGATCAGATATCCTTTTGGGTTGTAACGTGCGGACCGGGGCGCTGCCCCGGACCCCGGAGTTTACTTGGCAAGATGAAGGAGGATCGCGTCTTACCAGTCAAGCGCCACACCTTTGGCCTTGGCCGCGCGCAAAGCATATTTGCGGGTCTGGGCAAACGCGTTTTCTAGCGGTTCTGCCCCCGACGGGTCCGTGATGGCGGCCCAGTGGTCCGCGACCGCTTCGGGTGTGACATCCTCGTCCAGCAGGACACCTTGGGTTTCCGTGATCCGAGTGACCGCGAACGTGCCGCCCCCGGCGGCAAGGATTGTCCGGCTGGGCGCATCGCGGCTGGCAAGGTACAGCACGCCGGGGGTGATCGTTTCGGGCCGCAGCAGGTCCAGCGCGGCATTGGGCAGCACCCCTTGGGTCATGGCCGTTGCCGCCGTGGGCGCAAGCGTGTTCACCCGGATGTCGTCCCGCGCGCCCTCCAGATGCAGCGTGTTCATCAGGCCGACCATCGCCGCTTTGGCCGCGGCATAATTCGACTGACCGAAATTGCCGTAAAGGCCGGACCCGGACGACGTCAGCACAATCCGGCCATAGCCCTGCTTGCGCATGATCGGCCACACCGCGTGACAACACCGGGCCGAGCCCATCAGGTGGACCATGATCACCTTGGTGAAGTCGAGCATGTCCATCTTGGCGAATGTCTTGTCCCGCAGAATGCCTGCATTGTTGATCAGGATGTCGATACGGCCCCAGCGGTCTATGACCGCCTCGACCATGTCGAACACCTCCGTCCCGTTCGACACATCGGCGGCGATGGCCATGGCCTGCCCGCCTGCCGCCTCGATGTCGGTCACGACATCGTCGGCCTGGCTCATGTCGTTGACAACAACCTTGGCCCCGCGCGCGGCCAGCCCAAGGGCATGGCTGCGCCCCAACCCGGCCCCCGCGCCCGTCACGATGGCGACCTGATCGTCAAAGCGGATCATCCGCCCAAGGCCGCACGGAAAAGGTTCGGGCCGGTCATCACCTGAATACCACCCGACACCGGCAGCACGGCACCCGTCAGATATGCGCCGCCACGACCACAGAGGAATTGCATGCACCCGGCGATATCCTCGTCCCGGCCCACGCGGCCCAGGGGCACGTCCGCGCCGACCTTGTCGCGCATGCCTTCATCGGCGGTGGCAAATGCCGTCATCTTCGAAACAAACGGCCCCGGCGCCAGCGCGTTCACCGTGACATGATGCGGGGCCAGTTCCTTGGCCATGATCTTGGTCATGTGCAACACGGCGGCCTTCGACGCGGCATAAGAATACGCGCCGTCCCCCATTGGTGCCTCCCCCATGACCGATCCGACATTCACGACACGCGCCGGATCGTCGGCGGTTCCGGTCTTGATCAGAACGGGCAGCAGCGATTGGGTCAGATGGAACATGGCGGCCACGTTCACATTCATCACCTTTTCCCACGCCGCATGGGGAAACTGGCCCATCGGTGCGCCCCACGTGACGCCGGAATTGTTCATCAGGATGTGCAGATCGTCCGCGCGGCCCGCCACATCTGCCACCAGCGCCGCGATGCCGTCCTCGCTGCCAATGTCGGCGGCAAACCCTTCGGCGCTGCCGGGGCCGTCCAGTGCGTTCAGTTCGGCGGCCACGGCTGCACAGGCGTCGCCCTTGCGGCTTGCGATCAACACACGGGCGCCCGCCATCATCAACCCGGTGGCGGCCATCCGCCCGATGCCGGTCGCCCCGCCCGTGACCAACGCCACCTTTCCTTCCAATGAAAACAAGGTGTTGGGATCCATGGCATGCTCCTCCGATCTATGGCTACCGTAACGTCGCGCGGTGCGCGTCTTTACAGCAACCTATCCTCAACTGCAGGATGTGACAAAGGCAGGTGCAATGCACCCCTGCCGTAACGTCATGGGGGAGGACCCGATATGCACGCCATGCTCAGCACCGCACCCGGTGGTCCCGAAACACTGGAATGGACAGAAGGGCCTGCGCCCGAGCCGAAGAAAGGCGAAGTGCGCATCGCGGTCAAAGCGGCGGGCGTGAACTTTCCCGATACGCTGATCATCCGCGACCTCTATCAGGTGAAACCACCCCGCCCCTTCGCGCCGGGAGGCGAGATTGCAGGCGTCGTTGACGCGGTTGGCGCAGGCGTGACGCACTTGGCCGAAGGGGATCGGGTGCTGGCCATGACCGGCTTCGGCGGCTTCACCACGCATCTGTGTGCGCAGGCGACGGCATGCGTGAAAATCCCCGACACCATGCCCTTTGACGAGGCGGCGTGCTTTATCTTCACCTACGGGACATCGCACTATGCCCTGAAGAACCGTGGTGCGCTGAAAGACGGCGAAACCCTTCTGATCCTTGGGGCAGCAGGCGGCGTCGGTGCGGCTGCGATCGAATTGGGCAAGGTCACGGGCGCCAAGGTCATCGCCGCCGTCAGTTCTCAGGAAAAGGCCGATTTTTGCCGCGACCTCGGTGCGGACGAAACCATCCTCTATCCCCGCGAAATGGATCGGGACGCGCAAAAGGCGCTGTCGGCGGACATCAAACAGGCGGCAGGACCCGATGGTGTGCAGGTGGCCTATGATGCCGTGGGCGGCGCGTATGCTGAACCGGTGATCCGGTCCATGGGTTGGGGCGGTCGGTTTCTTGTGGTCGGATTTCCCGCTGGTATCCCCTCCATTCCGTTGAACCTGACGCTGTTGAAATCCTGCCAGATCGTGGGCGTGTTCTGGGGCGCCTCGATCTACCGCGACCCGGCAGGTCACATGCAGAATGTCAAAGACCTGTTTGAAATGTATGCTCAAGGGCAGATCAAGCCGCGCATCTCGGCCCGTTTTCCAATGCAGGACGCAGCCCAGGCCCTGTCGCTGATTTCCGAGCGCAAGGTGATGGGCAAAGTGGTGCTGACCAACGATCAGAGGTGATCGAGGTGCTGCGTTTCGTTGAACCCGCGCACGATCATACGCTCGCCATGGATCACCAGGCGGCTGATCGAGCCGTTTGCCGCACCCAAAAATGCAAAAGGTTCGGACCCCGAGGCCATCGCCAATGCCGCGCCAATGACGCCGCCATGTACAAAAACAGCCGCGCGCGCGTCGGCGTGGGCTCGAGCGATTTCCAGCAACCCCTTGCGAACACGACCGAAAAACTCTTCGCGCGTCTCGGCCCCCGGGATGGCCGACCAGTCCTGCGTCTCGACAACCCGGCGATAGATCGGATCGCCTTCTGCTGCCTTGATGCGATACAGCCCGCCGTCCCAGTCACCAAGATGCACCTCGTGCAAATGCGGATTCTCCGTCGGTGTCATGCCCAGATGTGCAGCCAGCGGCGCAGCCGTCTGGTGGGTGCGTGTCAACTTGGTCACGTAAAGCGCTGCAAAGGTTTCGTTTTTCAGCCTCTCGCCTACGGCTACCGCCTGCCGGTCCCCTTGCGGATGCAGCGGCGGATCACCACTGCCGTCCTTCATCGGAAAATCCACGCCCGGACGCGCGGGTGCGCTTTCTCCGTGCCGGATCAGAAACAGATCAGCCGCCCCCTTGGGCGGCGCATACACAGGTTGGCGATATTCTTTCGTCATGCCCCCACATACCTCAGGAGCCCCCCATGACCAACCGCCAGATCGTTGTTGCCAGCCTGCCCCAAGGCGCGCTTGGCCCCGAGCATTTCGAGATGCAGGACGCGCCGATGCCCTCACCGGACGATGGTGAGGTACTGCTGCGCACCATCCTGATGAGCATCGACGCCGCCAACCGGTCCTGGATGAAGGGTGCGACCTACCGCGATGCGGTGCTCGCCGGCGACCCGATGCCCACCTATGCCATCTGCGAAGTGGTCGAGAGCCGTTCACCGCGCCTGAGCGCCGGTGATATCGTGGCGGCAGAGAGCGTCTGGGCCGATCACGTCACACGACCTGCCCACAAGGTGCAGAAACTGCCCAAGGTGCAGCCTCTCAGTCATCTGCTGAGCGTCTATGGCATCGCGGGCAAAACGGCGTTTCACGGGTTGATGCAGGTCGGCCAGCCGCTTGCCGGCGAAACCATCGTCGTCAGCGCTGCGGCAGGGTCGGTCGGCGGCTATGTGGGTCAGATCGGCAAGGCGCTTGGCTGTCGGGTCGTGGGACTCGCGGGCGGGCCGGACAAATGCGCCTTTGTCACGGACACGCTCGGCTTTGATGCCTGCGTTGACTACCGCGCGGGCGGTGTGTTCAAGGCGCTGCGCGCCGCCTGCCCCGATGGCGTCGATGTCTATTTCGACAATGTGGGCGGCGAGATCCTCGAAACAACGCTGGGCCTGATGAATGAACGCGGCCGGGTCGTCTGCTGCGGCGCCATCAGCCAATACGACACCACGACGCCAACCGGTCCCCGCAACCTGCCCGGTGTCGTGGTGGTGAAGCGCCTGCGGATGGAAGGGTTCATCGTCATGGACTTCGCCCGCGACGATGCCAAGGCAACACGCGCCCTTCAGGCCTGGGTGACCCAAGGCAAGATCAAGGTGACCGAGGACATCGTCGACGGGCTTGAAAACGCGCCCCAGGCGTTGATCGGGCTGCTCAATGGCGAAAACACGGGCAAGCGCATGGTGCGCGTGGGCGCGGATCCATGAGCATCGATGCCGCCCTGGAAACCCTGCAAGGGCAGGTCGGCACCGAAGTTGGCGTGTCGAACTGGATCGCAATCGACCAACCCATGATTGACCGCTTTGCGGACACAACCCACGACGACCAGTGGATACATGTTGATCCGGCGCGGGCGGCACAATCTGACCTGGGTGGCACCATCGCACACGGGTTTCTGACCCTCAGCCTCGCATCACGCTTTGCCTATGACTGCTTTCCGATGATGCCGGGTCAAACGATGGGCATCAACTATGGGTTCAACCGGCTCCGCTTCCTGTCACCGGTCAGGCCGGGTGATCGGGTACGCGGACGGTTCACCCTGACCCAGGTCAGCAAACGCACGGATACGGACCTGATGCGCACAATGGGCCTGACGATCGAGATCGCGGGATCGGACCGGCCTGCACTTGTTGCAGAATGGCTTGGCCTGGCCGTGTTTGTGTCATCCCCTTAACGCCATACTGGACAGAACCCGGGCAAAGTCGCTAACACCGGAATAACTCTAAGGTATTTCCAATGACTTCTGTCCTGGTTCTCAATGGCCCCAATCTGAACCTGCTGGGTACGCGCCAGCCCGAGATCTATGGCGCCACCACATTGCCGCAAGTGGAACAACTGTGCCGCGATCACGGGGCGACGGGCGGCTATGACGTCACCTGTGCACAGTCCAACCACGAGGGCGCGCTGGTGGATGCCATTCACGCCGCCAAGGGCACCCATGACGGTATTGTCCTGAACGCCGGTGCCTACACCCACAGCTCGATTGCCCTGCATGACGCGATCCTCGGCACCGCGTTGCCGGTCGTCGAACTGCACCTCAGCAACATTCACGCGCGCGAGGCGTTTCGCCACCACAGCTATATTGCGCCGGTGGCCGTCGGTATGATTTGCGGCTTTGGGGTCGCAGGCTATACTCTGGCTCTGGACGCATTGATCGGGCATCTTGGGGGGCGCACGTGAAAAGCTATTTGCACAGGCTGTCGAACTGCCAGACCATAGAAGAGCTGTGGGAGGCGCACTCGAAGAAAATGGAAGAGTACGGCTTTGACAGGCTGATCTATGGGTTTACGCGCTATCGATCCGGCAACTCGCTGGGCGATCCCGAAGACTTTATCATCCTGACCAATCACGACAGGGCGTATACGGACGTCTTTATGGGGGAACAGCACTATGTCCATGCCCCCATGGTCAACTGGGCCCTGAACAACGAAGGCGCGTGCAGCTGGGGTATCCTCGCACAGATGCAATCGACCGAAACGTTGACCGCGTCGGAACAACGGGTGCTTCAGTTCAATTATTCCATGGGTGTGACCGCAGGCTACACCATCAGCTTCAAATCCGTGTCGGCGCGGTCCAAGGGGGCGATTGCCCTGACCGCGCGCGCGGGCATGTCCCAGGAAGAGGTGGACGCCATCTGGGCCGAACATGGCCGCGACATTCACCTGATGAACAACGTGGCACATCTGAAGATCCTGACCCTGCCCTACACCGCCCCCAACCGGTCCCTGACCAAACGCCAGCGCGAAGCTCTGGAATGGGTGGGCGACGGCAAGACCATGCAGGACATCGCCGTTTTGATGGGCCTGACCTCGGCCACGGTGGAAAAGCACCTGCGCCTCGCACGCGAAGCGCTGGCAGTGGAAACCACGGCGCAGGCAGTGCTCAAGGCGGCCTTTGCCAACCAGATGTTCATTCTCGAGGCATAGGTGGCTGTGCCGCGTCAGGTGCTCCGATATCTGAGCCATCCGCAGGTCGAAATTGATCCCGCCGTTCCCGTACCCGATTGGCCCCTGAACGCGGTGGGTCACGCCCGCGTCGCGGCGCTGGCGCAAGTGGCACGCGACAGGCTTGGCGATTCGCGGTCCGTATTCAGCAGTCCGGAACGCAAGGCACGTGACGCCGCGATGCCCTTGGCGCAGGCATTGGGCCTGTCCGTCTCAATTGCGGAAGACAGCGGCGAAATCGACCGATCTGCGACCGGCTTTCTCCACCAGACCGCCTTCGAAGCGACAGCGGACGCCTTCTTTGCGCAGCCTGATCAATCCGTAGACGGATGGGAAAGGGCCACAGACGCCCAAAATCGCATCCTGAACAGCATACACGCGATGATTTCACGGGCACCGGACGGTGACATGCTGGTCATAGGACATGGCGCCGTCGGCACGTTGCTTTTTTGTGCCTGCGCGCGCCTTCCCATCAGCCGCGCGTATGATCAGGCGCCCGGCGGTGGTGGCAACGTACTCGAGTTCGACCGCGAAACCCTTGAAATCAAGGAAGAATGGGTCTCGATGGAGCGCTATTTCCACGTGTGATCCCGCCCTGATGCACGTCGTTTATGCATCACACCGCGCCCCTTATCGGACACAAAACTGCGTGTAACCTTGGGTCATTTGCAATTTTTGACCGTTAGGTAAGGAATCCCCCACTTTGCTAACGTCAGGTAAATTTGGCATGGTACACATGTTCCGTGAGTGGTGGCTTTAGCCAGGGAACAGCGAGGCGAACCTCTCGCGATTTCGGGGGCTCTTCGTCTTGGCCGGTTTATTCCGGAGCCGACTCACCTGTGTATTCTTCCGCAGGTGGGTCGGGTTTTCAGCGTCCACGTGTCTCATCCCCGTGGCCAAGGACGCCGACGAAAGGGCGGGATCGTACCCCAAAGACGGTCCCGCCCGCTTTTCCTTCAGACCTGCAAGGCGTCGGTGGCTGTCCTGATCGCGGTGGTCATGTCCCGATCAAGCGCGGAATGGCTCGTGCCGTCCAACACGTGCAACTGTGCAGCCGGCCAGGCCTGGTCCAGGTCCCACGCCGCCCGCAGCGGGCAGGACGGATCAAACCGGCTGTGGATCATGGTGCAGGGCACATGTGCGATACGTGCCACGCCCTGCAACAGCTGCCCGTCCGTCATCCAGGCGCGATGTGAAAAATAGTGGGTCACCATGCGGGCAAAGCCAAGGCGAAAGGCAGGGTCCGCATATCGCGATCCCGGTGCCCGAATATCACCCCCGAAAATCGCCGTCTCCCACTGGCACCACGCATCCGCCGCCGCCTGTGCCATGTCCGCGTCGCGCAGGCGTGCGGCATAGGCCGCAATGCGGGCCGGTGTTTCCGAAGGGTCCGTTCCCACCTCGGGCACTGCTGCGCAGAACGCGGAATAGGCTTCGGGAAAAATGTTGCCGATATCACCGTAAAGCCAGCGCAAATCCCGCGCCGACGTGGTTGCGACACCCGCCAGCACCATGGCCTTTACCCGCGCGGGGTGCGCCTGCGCATAGGCCAGCGCAAGGGTTGTCCCCCACGATCCGCCAAACAGAACCCAGGCCTCTACACCAAGATGCGCCCGCACCGCTTCGATGTCGGCGATCAGATGGGCGGTTGTGTTCGCCTCAAGAGCGTCCAGCGTTTCGGCTGCAAGCGGGCGTGACCGGCCACAGCCGCGCTGGTCCAGCAGGGTGACGCGGTAGCGGGCCAGATCGAACAGGTCATAGTGCCCGGGGCGGCACCCGGATCCCGGACCACCATGCAGAACAAGGGCATCCATCCCCTGCCCGGCCTGTTCAAACCACAGATGGTGGCCGTCTCCGACATCCAGCATTTCACAGCCCCTGCAACGCAAAACGGCGCGCCCATATGGACACGCCGTTCGCACCATCATGCAAGCAAAAGATCAGCCTTGGGCAGCCTTCGCAACCTCGGCGGCAAAGTCTTCCTTCTCGACCTCGATGCCTTCGCCAACTTCTAGACGGGCAAAGCCGGTGATGGTTGCGCCCGCTTCGGTCGCGGCGGCGGCAACCGTCAGGTCCGGGTTCACAACAAAGGACTGGTTCAGAAGGGTCGATTCGGCCACGAATTTCTTCATGCGGCCCACGATCATCTTCTCGATGACCTGCTCTGGCTTGCCGCTTTCGCGGGCAATGTCCATCTGGACCTGCTTTTCCTTCTCGACCACGGACGCGTCCATGTCGGCCTCGGACAGGGCGGCAGGGTTCACGGCGGCGATGTGCATCGCAACCTGCTTGCCAAACGCCTCGTCACCGCCATCCATCGCGACCAGAACGCCGATCTTGCCCATGCCAGCAGTTGCGGCATTGTGGACATAGGACACGACGGTGCCGCCGGTGATCTTCGCCATGCGGCGCACCGACATGTTCTCGCCGATGGTCGCGATCTTGTCGGTCACGACGTCAGCCACGGACTTGCCGCCCATATCGGCCGCAACCAGCGCATCCACATCATCAACCGTCAGCGCGGCCTTGGCGATGCCTGCAACCATCTCCTGGAATTCGGCATTCTTGCCGACGAAGTCGGTTTCCGAGTTCACCTCGACCGCGACGCCCGTGCCGCCATCGACAACAACAGCCACCAGGCCCTCGGCCGCCGTACGGCCCGATTTCTTCGCAGCCTTCGCCAGACCCTTGGTGCGCAGCCAGTCTACGGCCGCTTCCATGTCACCGTCGGTTTCGGTCAGCGCTTTTTTCGCGTCCATCATGCCTGCGCCCGTGCTGTCGCGCAGTTCTTTCACCAATGCCGCTGTGATTGCCATGCTTGGCTCTCCTCAATTGGGTGTGTCGTGCGGCAGGGCTTAGCCCGCCGCACATGTCAGGTTTGTGACGGGCTCAGCTCTCGGCCTTGGCAACCGTCTCTTGCGTGGATTCGATATCCAGCGGTGCGTCCTTGGCGACAACATCGTCCGACACGGTCTCGGTCGATGCGGCACCGACTTCGACGCCGGTGCTCTCTTCGGCAACGGCCTCTTCGACAGGCGCCTCTTCCATCGCACCAAGGTCAACGCCCGCCGCACCCAGCTGGGCGCTCATGCCATCAAGGGCCGCGCGCGATGCCAGGTCGCAATAAAGCGAAATGGCGCGGGCCGCGTCGTCATTGCCGGGAATGATATAATCCACACCATCGGGCGAACAGTTGGTGTCCACGACAGCCACAACCGGAATGCCCAGCTTGTTGGCTTCGGCCACGGCAAGCGCTTCTTTCTTCACGTCGATGACGAACAGAAGGTCCGGACGACCGCCCATCTCGCGGATACCGCCCAGCGACGCCTGCAGCTTGCCCTGATCCCGTTCCATGCCCAGACGCTCTTTCTTCGTCAGGCCGTCAAACCCGTTCGCCGCCTGCTCATCGATCGACTTCAGGCGGTTGATGGATTGCGATACGGTCTGCCAGTTGGTCAGCGTGCCGCCCAACCAGCGGTGGTTCATGTAGTACTGGGCGCATTTTTCGGCCGCATCCGCGATCGGTTGCGCCGCCTGGCGCTTGGTGCCCACGAACAGAACGCGGCCGCCCTTGGCAACGGTGTCCCGCACCGCTTGCAGGGCCTGGTCCAGCATGGGAACCGTCTGTGTCAGGTCCATGATGTGGATGCCATTGCGCGCGCCATAGATGAACGGCGACATGCGCGGGTTCCAGCGCTGTGTCTGGTGACCAAAGTGTACGCCTGCTTCCAGCAGCTGGCGCATGGAGAACTCGGGAAGAGCCATGTGCTTTATCCTTTTCCGGTTTATGCCTTGCCGAAGCCCATAGGTGCGGATGCACCAACCGGTGGACGGGTCGGGGATGTCTCCCCCGGCCGCCCGGCCTCGACTGCGAAGTGACGCGCGTATAGGCCAGCGAACCGGGCAACACAAGACCGAAAAGAAGGGGGCCTATCAGTCGTGCCCGAACGGAGAGGCAAAGCCCTTCCCGACAGGTTTAATCATGATTTCAAAGGCGGTGTGCTGGCCCGCCACCATGGACACCCGGATTTCAAAGTTGTCGTCGTTTATAACTCGGTGGACCTTGCCAATATGGGAGTTCAGATAGCTTTTGGCCCGCACGTTCTGTCCAATGGAATAACCGAACGTATTGAAAATCGGTGGTTCATACGTCATTCCCTTCTTGAGGAAAAGCTTGCGTTTCTTGTGGAAAAATTCACTGATCGACTTGTCCAGCGGCGTGCCATCCTTGGCCTTGCGCAGTTCGGATTCCGCAAAAGTCGAATAGGCCGCGCAGCGGTATTCGACCAGATCGTCCTCGTCATCATCCCGGTAGGTATCCAACCACAGGAACACCAACATACCCAACCCATCGACGGGGGATGTGGGGGAATAGTAGGCCAGGCATGTCTCGGCAATGACCTCCTCGTCCTCGTCGTAATGTCCCTTGAACCCGGCCGTCAGCAAGTGTTGCGCTTTCAAGGTGTTCTCGGGCGCGTCGAACCAATTGGCGCGGTCGTTTCGGTCACCATCCTCATCCAGAATGTTGCCGGTGAATTGCACCTGGTGAAAATCATAGTCGGTCAGGTTGGTGATACTGACACCGGACCCGTAGGTGTGTTTCACCTTGTCTTCGCTTTTGAACATGGAGGTGACTTGGTTCAGCGTGGACACAAGCGACCCGATAATGGCGGCCCCTTGCGCAATTGCGGCAATGCTCATTCAAATTCTCCCTCAAAGCAATCCGGCAACCCTACCCGACAATGCGTTTCGATCAACCGCGTTTTGTTCTGAACATACGAATGCGCATGTTCTGTGCCATCAGCCCCTCCGACCCTCGAAATTGGGTGTCGAACGCTTTGATGCACCCCAGCGGTGCATACTTTGTGCACAGGTTGTGCACGGACGGTGCACAGGGTGTAGCGACCGGTGAAACCGCTCCAAACGCAACAAAACCTTAAGATTTCGCAGTTTCGTTATCGCCCTGTTCACGCGCAGCAAGGGCATGATCACCCCGCACCGCCCGTTCCGCCGCGGCCGCCAGCGCCTTGCGATTGGCATAGTCCGACACGCGCAGCGGCGCATGATACGTCACCTCGACCCGCCCGTGACGGGGCAGCGCAAGCGTCGCCAGCAAGTGCGTGCCGAACTCCATGTCCCCCCACCATCCGTAGGTGCGCGCGTCGCGCCCCTCTGGCGCGTGGTAGACCACCGTCACAGGTTGCAACGACAGGTGCGGGCGCAACTCTTCTGAAAAGAAGGACGCAAAGAGCGTCGTCTTGAACGGCAGGACGCGCAGCCCGTCCGTGCTCGTGCCCTCGGGAAAGAACAGCAGGCGTTGACCTGCCAGCAAACGCTCTTCGAACAGGGCGGTCTGCGCCTTGGCGGCGCGTGGATCGCGGGCGATGAACAACGTGCCGGTGGCCCGCGCCAAGGTGCCGATGCCGGGCCATCCCGCCACTTCGGATTTTGACACGAAACAGATACGGTCAGCGGCATTCAGCACAAAGATGTCCAGCCAGGACGAATGGTTCGCGACAATAGCGCCCCGCCCCTGCATCGGCGCGCCCGTACGCCGGTACGACAGCCCCAGCCAGAACAGCGACACCCGGCAAACCATCTGCGTGATCCAGGGGGTCCATGGCCGGTGCAGACCGAAGACGGGCCGCTCGACCAGACGCAGCGGCAGCAGCACCGACAACCCGGCCACGATGACCAGAACGATGCCCATGCCACGCCAGATGATGCGCGCAACCGCGCCCGGCCCCTTGGACACATGATCCGGCGGCGGCGCGCCATCCCAGGTCATGTTCATGATTTTGCACCGTAAATGCGCTTTTGCCGGCCTGACATGGCGGCCGTGTCCATGATCAGGCATACATCGGTCGTATTGAAGGCGTGATCGACATAGGCGCCCTCGCCCACCACGCCACCCAGCCGCAGATAGGCCTTGATCAACGCGGGCACCTCGACCATGGCGGCGCGGCGATCGATCTGGTCTTCGGGCAGCAGGTCCATGGATGCCGCATGTGGCGGCCGTGCCGTGACGCGCAGATCGGCAGGGGCCAGATGCCGGCTGTGCAGCAGGGACAAGGGCTGCGCCAGCGCCTGCACATCCGTGCCATGGAACGAGGCGACCCCGAACATGATGTCGATATCGTGCTCGGCCACATAGGCCGCAAGCCCATTCCACAGATGGAACATCGCGGGTCCCCCGCGATACGCCCGATGCACGCAGGACCGGCCCAGTTCCAGCAATCGGCGGCCCGAAGCATGCAGCACGCTCAGGTCATACTCATCCTCGGAATAGTACTGGCCCGCCGCCCGCGCCTGTTCGGACCGCAACATCCGGTAGACGGCGACCACCTGCCCGGCCGCATCGTCGTGCAGCAACAGATGGTCGAAATAGGGATCAAATCGGTCCTGCTCAAGCTGTGCCGCGTGATCCACCAACGTACCGCCACCGCCCAATTCGCGCACGAAGACTTCGTAGCGCAACCTCTGTGCCGCGCGCAGTTCGGCGTCGGTCGTGGCAAGCGCCACGCGGAATTCGGGGGCATTGGTCTTGGTCATTGCACGGGGTGTAGCGGGCTGCATTGGAAATGGACAGGTTTGAGCTAGGGCGCGACCTGAGGTTGCATCATGTTAACACTTCGGAAAGGATGTTCAGGCATCAAATACGGGTATCAACGCAACCCGCGTCCCATCAATCACCACCTTGCCCTCGTTGGGGAAATTGACGGTGACCTTGGCCGCGATGTTGCTTTGGACCTGCCCGATTCCCCAGTCTTCGTACTGCGGATGACGCACGAACATACCGGGGGCCAGAATGGCATTCAGATCTTCCATGAACGGGATCCACCCATCGCTGAATTGGGAGGCCACATATGGGCCAGAGTAATATCAACCTTGCCGCCCTGATCGGCAGCCGTATTTGCCACGACCTCATATCCCCAATCGGCGCGATCAACAACGGGCTGGAACTTTTGGGGATGTCGGATGCCCGCGAAGGGCCCGAACTTGATCTGATCTCGGAAAGCGTGGGCAATGCCAGTGCGCGCATCCGGTTTTTCCGCATCGCATATGGTGCCGCCAGCGAACAGATGCTGGGCCGGGCCGAAGTCGTGTCGATCCTTTCCGACAGCATGCGGGGCGGGCGGTTGAAGGTGTTCTACGGTCCGCTTGACCCGCAACCCCGGTGGGCGGTGCGCATGGCCTTCCTTGCCGTGCAATGCCTAGAAACCAGCCTGCCCTATGGCGGTCGGGTCGAAATCGCGTGCTGCGACGGGGCCTGGGACATCACGGGCCATTCGGCCAAGCAAAGCGTGGATGATGCGCTTTGGGGTCTGCTGAAAGGACAAGACGTGGATGAACTTGCCCCGGCCCATGTCCAGTTTGCGCTGCTGCCCGCGGTCGCGTCTGACGCGCAACGGGCCTTGCATACGCAAACAACACCGGACTTCGTGTCGATCCGGTTTTAGGCGCGGACGGTCCCGTCCCCCCGAACAAGATACTTGAAACTGGTCAGCTGGGCCGCGCCCACGGGTCCACGCGCGTGCATCTTGCCGGTGGCAATCCCGATCTCGGCCCCCATGCCGAACTCGCCGCCATCCGCAAACTGGGTGGAGGCATTGTGCATCAGGATCGCGCTGTCCAACTGATTGAAGAACTGCGCAGCCGCCTGGGCATCCTCTGTCAGGATACAATCAGTGTGGTTTGATCCATGCGTCCGGATATGGGCAATGGCAGCGTCGATGTCCGGGATGACGCGGGCGGCAATATCCATGTCCAGATACTCTTTGCCCCAGTCCTCATCGGTGGCGGCCATGACCCCTTCGATGCTCTGCAAGGCGACGTCCGCGTGCACGCGCACACCGGCATCCATCAGCGCCTTCACAACGCCCCGCCCCATGGTCGTGGCCACGTCTTCGTGGATCAAGAGACACTCTGCCGCGCCGCAGATCCCCGTGCGCCGCGTCTTGGCATTCAGCACGACCCTCAGCACCTTTTCGGGATCCGCAGCCTTGTCGATATAGATGTGCACGATGCCCTCAAGATGGGCAAAGACAGGCACCCGAGCCTCACGTTGCACCAGCCCGACCAACCCCTTGCCCCCACGCGGCACGATCACATCAATGGTGTCGGTCATGGTCAGCATCTCGCTGACCGCGGCCCGGTCGCGCGTGGGTACCAGTTGGACCGCGTCCTCGGGCAGGTTCGCATCGCGCAACCCCGCCTGCAGCGCCGCATGTATCGCGCCGGACGAATGGAAGCTTTCGGACCCGCCGCGCAGGATCACCGCGTTCCCGGCCTTCAGACACAGCGCGCCTGCGTCAGCCGTCACGTTGGGGCGGCTTTCATAGATGACACCAACGACCCCCAGCGGCGTGCGCACGCGCTGAATGTTCAGACCCGTGGGCTGGGTCCATTCGGCCAGAACCTCGCCCACTGGGTCGGCCTGTTCTGCCACGGCGCGCAAACCGTCCACGATGCCCCGAATGCGGTCTTCATCCAGTCGCAGCCGGTCCAACATGGCATCCGACAGCCCCTTGTCGCGGCCAAATACCATGTCCTTGTCATTGGCGACGATGATGGCCTCGCGACTGTTCCAGACGTGTTCGGCTGCAGCAATCAAGGCAGCGTGCTTGCGTTCAGCGCTGGCAAAGGCCAGCGTTGCCGCTGCGGATCTGGCGCGGGCGCCGATGTTGGCCATCAGGGTGGGAATGTCAGCGAAGTCTTTCATCGGTCGCGTCCTTTGCAGGCAGGGGTCCAGAGGATTTCGATGCCTCCGGCGGTCGTATTTGTAGTCGGAAGAAGATCACAGTGCCATATCATCACGGTGGATCAGTGCAGCGCGGCCCGGATATCCCAGCAACGCTTCGATCTCGGCACTCTGGTGGCCCTTGATCTTTTGCGCTTCCTCAGCGGTATAGCGGCTCAGACCCAGCCCAAGCTGATGCCCGTCCGGCCCGGTGATCGCGACCGGGTCGCCGCGCCCAAACGTCCCTGTAACCGCATGAACACCAGCGGGTAACAGGCTGTTTCCATTTGACAAAGCCCGCGCGGCCCCTGCATCCAGCGTCACCGCGCCAAGCGGTTTCATCGCCGCAATCCAGCGCTTGCGGGCCACTTGCGGGTCGAGCGTGGCCGTAAACCACGTGGCGTTGGCCCCTGTGTGCAGGGCCGTCAGCGGGCGCAGCGCCGCCCCGTGGCAGATCGCCATGGCACACCCTGCTGCCGTGGCCGTCTTGGCGGCCATCAGCTTGGTCTTCATGCCGCCCTTGGACAGACCGGAGCCCGCATCCCCCGCCATCGCCTCGATCGCCGGGGTGATATGATCAATCACGTCATACCGTGTCGCGGTGGCGTCTTCGGTCGGGTTGGCGGAATAAAAGCCATCCACATCCGACAGCAGCACCAGCATATCGGCCCCTATGGTCGCGGCAATCTGCGCCGCAAGGCGGTCGTTGTCGCCAAAGCGGATCTCGTCCGTGGCAATCGTGTCGTTTTCGTTCACGATGGGCACCACGCCCAAACCAACCAGTTGTTCAAGCGTCGCACGCGAATTCAGGTAGCGGCGGCGGTCACGGCTGTCCTCAAGCGTCATCAACACCTGTGCGGTGGTGATGCCATGGGGCGCAAGCGCCTCTTCATAGGCGCGCGCCAGGCGGATCTGGCCCACCGCCGCGGCCGCCTGAGACTGTTCCAACGCTAGGTCCGTGGCGGGCAATTGCAACACGCCCCGCCCCAACGCGATCGACCCGGACGACACCAGCACGACCTGCACGCCCTGCCCCGTCAGCCAGGCTACGTCCTCCGCCAGGGCGCTCAGCCAGTCGTTGCGCAACGCCCCCGTGGTCCGGTCCACCAGAAGGGCCGACCCGATCTTGACCACCAGCCGCGTGGCGGTGATCAGGGACGCCATGGGTCTTCCTCTTCCGCGGGGCGATGGCGCAGGCGGTCATCGTCGATCTGACCGCGCAATGCGCGCAGCACCTCGGTGACCCCCTCGCGCGCCACGCTCGACATCAGCATGACCGGACCACCCGACGCCTCTACGAGCGCGGCGCGGGCGGCGGCGCGTTCCTCGTCGTCCAGGGCGTCGATCTTGTTCAGAACGGTCACGCGCGGCTTGTCGGCCAGATCGCCGCCATAGGCTTCCAGCTCGCCGATGATGGTGGCGTAGTCCTCGGCAACCGTCTGTGATGTGCCATCGACCAAATGCAGCAGAACCGCGCAGCGTTCGACATGGCCCAGGAACAGGTCCCCAAGGCCGCGCCCTTCGGAGGCACCTTCGATCAGACCGGGAATGTCGGCCACCACGAATTCGGTGTTGTCGACGCCCACGACGCCCAGGTTCGGGTGCAGCGTCGTGAACGGATAATCCGCGATCTTGGGCCGCGCATTTGACGTCGTGGCCAGGAACGTGGACTTGCCGGCATTGGGCAGACCCAGCAGCCCCACATCGGCAATCAGTTTCAGGCGCAGCCAGAGCGTGCGCTCGACCCCCTCCTGCCCGGGATTGGCACGGCGTGGGGCCTGGTTGGTTGCAGATTTGAAATGCAGGTTGCCCCAGCCACCATTGCCACCGCGCGCCAGTTCAACCGTGTCACCGACGTTTACCAGGTCCGCGATCACCGTCTCCTGGTCTTCGTCCAGGATTTCTGTCCCCGCGGGGACACGCAGCAGGATGTCGTCGCCGTCCTTGCCGGTGCGCTGCCGCCCCATACCGGGTTGGCCGTTCTTGGCAAAGAAGTGCTGCTGGTAGCGGAAGTCGATCAGCGTGTTCAGCCCGTCCACGGCTTCGGCGATGACGGATCCGCCCCCACCGCCGTCACCGCCGTCGGGCCCCCCGTATTCAATGTATTTTTCGCGCCGGAACGAGATGCACCCGTTTCCGCCTGCACCCGAGCGGATGTAGACCTTGGCCAGATCAAGAAATTTCATGGGGTCGTCCTAGCGCGGGGGTGCGCCCCCCGCAATCAGAGTTTGCGGCTATAGGTCCAGGTGGGCACCGTTGCATCCCGCGCGACAGAGAAGCTTTCGGCATCGCCCAGATATTCGAACCCGCAATGGGTCAGCACACGGGCCGAGGCCGGATTGTCCTGAAACACAGACGCGAACATCGTCGCATGGTCCATCGGGTTCGCCTCGACCAGCGCCTGAACGGCATCAGACGCCAGCCCGGTGTTCCAGAAATGCGGCGCGACCCAATACCCGACTTCGGACTGGTTGCGATCCATCCGGGTCAAAGAGATCAGACCCATCACTTCGGCCCCGCCCGATTTCAAACCGTCCATAGCCCACACATCCTCGTCCCGCTCGTCCGCCATGGACCGCGCGACAAAGGCTTCGATCATTCCGGGGGGAAGCGGGTGCGGGATGGACTGTGTATTGCAGGCCACGCGTTTGTCGCCGGCATACATCTCGATCAGCCCCATGTCCGACCGACGCAGCGGGCGCAGCACAAAGCGCTCGGTCTCGATCACGTTTTGGGTCACGATTTTCTCCATCTCCATCGTCATGTTCCTCCTCCGAACAGAACAAACAGAACCGATGCCACCGTAAGGGCGGCAAGGGTATACATCAGATAGGGTTCCGCACGCGTTCCTGCGAGGGTGCGCGCGATCCGATCACCGGCAAGTGTCCATAACGGATGCAAGACCACCTGCGTGGCCAGCAATATCCCGGCGATGGTTGCAGTTGCGACAAACGGGTCCGTACCCGGCGCCACAAACCCGGTAAAACCTGCAACGATCATCGCCCATGCCTTTGGGTTCAGGGGGTGAACGATCAACCCAGCAACGAAACCCGGCGCCTTTGGTGCGTGATCGGAGGGGCCAAGGCGCAGTTGCGACACCTTCCACGCCAACCAGATGATGTAGGCGGCGGAGACATATTTGAGTGTCTCGAACACCCAAGGGGCGCGCGCGGCCAGTTCCATCAGGCCAAAGCCAACAGGCCAGATCACGAATTGTTTCCCCACCGCCACGCCGGCCACAAAGGGCAGCGCCGCCCGAAAGCCATAGCGCGCACCGGTGGCCAGCAGCGCCATGTTTGCAGGCCCCGGCGTCCCCACCTGGCTGGCCGCGAAGACGGCGAAGGTGGCGGCCGCGACACTCATGTCAGACGCACCAGATCACGGTCGAGCAGACCCATGATCAGGTCATCGTGCCAGTCCTTGCCGATCAGCGCCGCTTCGCGTTCGCGCCCTTCGACCTTGAAACCCACCTTTTCATAGGCGGCGACGGCGCGGTCATTGAAGTCAAGCACGCGGCATCCCAACCGGTGCAGGCCAATCTGGTCGAAGGCGTGCGCGGCCAGAACCCGCATGGCCTCGGTACCAAGGCCCTTGCCCAGGGCCGCAGGGTCAAGAATGCCAATGGCAATCTGCGCGCGCTTGTCGGCATGGTTGACCGTGTGCAGGCGCACGGACCCAAGCAGCCGCGCCTCGGCCTCGATCACCCACGCGTTGGCATCGGTTTGCAAGGCGTTGACCCAGGCCTCGGCCGCGTCGCGCGTGATGTCGCGCACCTGACCGGGATCACCACCAAACATCCTGATGATGTCGGGCGTGTTCCCCAGTGCAAACCGTCTATCGACGTCCCCGGGCAGGACATCACGCAGCACAACGCGGTGCCCGCGCAAAACGGGTTTGGCCACAGTATTCATGTCTGCGCCTCCCACCGGCTTTGGGTTAGAACCATACGTTGCAGAACGTGGCAGTCCCCTGTGGCGGGGCTGCGGGCCTGCTCTTGCGAGGTGCGCACAAATCCCAGCTTTTCTAACACATGGCGCGAGGCCGCGTTTTCCATGAAATGGCCACTTTGCAATTCATTATGGCCGTACCCAAAGTGACGGGTGATCATGGCGCGCGCCGCCTCTGATGCATAGCCCTGCCCCCAGTGGTTCTTGCCCAGCCAATAGCCAAGTTCGCCTTGTGTTCCAATGCAGCCGACCACCTGATCACCGACACAGATCATGAATGTGTGGCCACTGCCGACAGCCACGCGCGCGATGAATTCATGCGCATCCTTCAGGCCATAGGGGTGCGGCACACGGGTCAGCCAGCGCGACACCTCAAGATCGCCGACAAGGGCGGCAATGGCGGCGGCGTCCCGCTGCTCGGGCATTCGCAGTATCAGGCGTTGGGTTGTCATATGGTCTGTCATCAGACCGTCCTCGCTGGTTGCGGGGGGCGGAAACGGAAAAGGGACCGGCGTTTCCGCCGATCCCTGATTTTGTCAAAACCTTTCGGGCGCGGCTTACTCTGCGGCCTCCGCCGCCGGCAGGACCGAAATAAACGTGCGGTTCTTGAGACCCTTGTGGAAGGTCACAGAGCCATCGACAGTTGCAAAGATCGTGTGATCCTTGCCCATGCCCACGCCTTCGGCTGGCCAGAACTTGGTGCCGCGCTGACGCACGATGATGTTGCCGGGAATGACAGCTTCACCGCCATATTTCTTCACGCCAAGACGGCGGCCCGCGGAATCGCGACCGTTACGGGATGAACCGCCTGCTTTTTTGTGTGCCATGCGTCTCTCTCCTTAGCCTTGGGTCTTTTCTTTGGCCTGTTCGATCCAGCCTTCACGCTCGATCCGGCCTTTGAAAGACAGTTTCTCGTCCATATCAGCAACGTCCTCGGGGGTCCATGCTGCAATCTGCGCGAAGGTGGTGACACCGTTTTCGTGCAGCTTCTTCTCAAGCGCGGGACCCACACCCGACAGTTCCTTCAGATCGTCAGCCCCGGCTGCGGCCGTCTTGGGCGCGGCTTTCTTGGCTTCTTTCTTTGGCTCTGCCTTGGCTTCGGCTTTTGGGGCCTCGGCTTTGGGCGCTGCGGCCTTCTTGGCTTTCTTCGGGGCGGCAGCAGCTGCGGCCGCGCCAAAGCCCGCGCCGTTTTCGGCGGCCATCACGCCCGACTTGTCCGCGCCAGAGGCGAGGATGTCGGTGATCTTCACCAGCGTCAGTTGCTGACGGTGGCCCTTGGTGCGTTTCGAACTGTGCTTCCGGCGACGCTTGACGAAATTGATCGTCTTGGGGCCTTTGATCTGTTCGATGACTTCGGCCTGGACGCCCGCGCCCGCGACAACGGGGGAACCGACCTGGGGCGCGTCGCCACCAACCATCAGCACTTCGTTGAATTGGACTTTGTCACCTGCATTTGCGGCCAGTTTTTCAACGCGGAGCGTGTCGCCCGATTGAACTTTGTACTGTTTGCCGCCGGTTTTCATAACCGCGAACATTGCGTTCTTCCTTTGTCAGCCGCGTTCTGTGGCCCCGGTTGCCCGGTGTTGTTGGCTTTCGCCGCCTCGAACAGCGCGCCCTGCATGGGGCGTCATTACGAAATAAAGCACCGCCGGGAGAACCCAGCGGCGACTGCGCGGCTTTTGGGCCAAGAGGTCGGGGTTGTCAACGTCTAAGTGTCACGCCTGTGCCTGTTGCCTGATTGTGCCGGGGGTCAGGCCAAGATGGCGGCCCACCACGGTGGTCAGATGCGCCTGCGAACTGAACCCGCAGGCATAGGCGATCTCGACCAGGGGCATCGCGGTTTCGGTCAGAAGGCGGCGCGCCTGATCGACGCGCATCTGCGTCAGGTACTGGTGAAAAGTCATGCCGGTGGCCGATTTGAAGGAGCGTCCAAAGCCGAAGATGTCGCGTTGAAGCAGGGCCGAGACCTCTTCGAGGCCGATATTCTCTTCGAGATTGTCCTGAACAAAATCCCGAACCGCGCTCAGTTCCGTACGTGTCAACGGTTTCACGGCGCGTTCGACCGCGTTGCAAAGAGACTTCATCAGTTCGACCGCAATCTGCGTGTTGCACGCCTCGGTCATCGACCGCCAACCCATATCCTGGCGCGCCGCCAGTTCGATCAGGGCCGCCATCTTGCGCGCCAGTCTCGGATTGCGAAAGGCCATCCTTGGGTCGTCCGTCGGGGCGGATCGGAATTCCGGGTTATCTTCCTTCACCCGCTGAACAAGCGTCGTGTCAAGCGTGATCAGCGTGTTGCGTGTGGTGCCATCGAACTCATATTCTTGATGCACACCCTCAGGCACAAAATACAGCAGCCCGGACGTCACATCATGCTGCCCGGCGCGGCCATCCATTCGGGTTTTTACGTGGCCTTCGCTGTCAATGGTCGAGATCAACGTGATTTGATCGGACATTTTAATACTGCTGGAATGGGACCGCGCGGAAAATCGGGCGGCCTGCATACCGGACGCGTCGTAAACCGTGTTCGCCTCGACGTCGACCTGGCCGGTCTTAAGCAAGCTGTTGATGGCATCCTGCATGACAAAGTGCGCCATCGATGTCTTTGTCGCTTCGGCTTCCATTCGCATTGTGCGCACCCTTTGTTCGCTTTGCACAAGCCTGTGCAAGTCAGCACCATACACTATGACGCGCTTGGGCGCCTTTCACATATCTGCAACAATATCCTGTCCTTTCGCCGCTCCACACGCGCGGCGACAATGCGCAGTTTTGGCCCGACGCGATCGGCCTATAGCTCGTTCTGAGGCAACAAACGCCCCGCCGCTTGCCCCAGCGCATAGGACAGCGTGGTATAGCTTTGCCCAAATCCAAGAAACAGCGCGTTGTCCACCGCCTGGCCGACTTCGGTATCCCAGAAGGCGGTGTAGATGGCGATGTCGTCCTCTGTCATCGCGGATTGCACCAGCGCGTTATACCCACGCAGCCAGCTTTCGGTGTCGGTCAGGATGCGGGCCCGCAAACGGTCCAGGTTCGGCTGCGCATCTGTTGATCCGGATGCATCGGCCAGCCCATCCAGAAACGCGGCCTGTGCCGCCACGGCGATGTCCGTGTTCCGTTCAATCAGGTCACGTGCCAGCAGGTAATCGGTGACAGGTTTGGCCTGTGCGGACGGCGCCACCTTGGCCGCCTCTTCAATCGTCTCATCCAGAAAGGCCTGCCGCGCCTGCACCTCAAGTTCGACGATGCGTGCGCCCAGATCACTCTCGAAGAACAGCAGCGCCTGTTCCGCCGCGCCCGGATCCAGTTCCTCGCCCATGACGGTCCGCAATTCGGCCTCGATCCGCTGCGGATCGTACAAACGCTGCACGGTTGCGGCCCAGACGTCGCCGCCCTGCCGGTCCAGAAATGCCTCGTCAATTGCCTGACCGGCCTCGACCCCCTCGGTTGAAAAGGCCACGATCAACTCCGGAATGCCCATCGCATCAATCAATCTGTTCACATCGGCGCAGGCAGATTGCGCCGCAAAACAGATCGACAGGCCAAGCGCGGCAAGGCGCATCTAAAGCTCCTGACTGGGTTGCAGGGATTGCATGGCGCGCGCCAAGGCTTCGAACCTGTTGGCCATGATCTCGTATTGCACCGCGTTCATCAGATCATAGACATGGCGCATCTTGGGATGCTCCAGCGCTTCGGTGTATTCCAGAACCTCTGCATCCGAAAAGGACTGGTAGGTATAGGCCGCACCGGTCAGGGCGCTGGCAGCGATCTCTTGCTTCAACACGTCTTCGTCGCTGGCCAGCAATTCGCGCAGGTCCGGCTCTTCCAATTGCAGCTCGATCACGCCCGCACCCGCCGCGGCCATCAGAAACCGCACCTGAATTTCCTGGATCGCACGCACGCTGACACCGGCCGTATCCGACGCCTCGTTCATGCGCTTGAGATAGGCCAGACGCGGGCTGTCCAATTGCTCAAGCCCCGCAACGATCGCCTCGCCGCTTTCGTGCTTCAGGGTGTCATCCTCTTTCATATGGCTGGCATTCTCGGCCTCGACCAGGCGCTGGCCCAGATCGGTGGCATAGAAGTCTGCCGCGTGGGACAGCATGTCATCCTCAAGCGTCCGCTCCAGGATGTCGAGCGCAAGGTCGTGCATCGTTTCCGTCCGGAAGACATCCGTGGTCAGGCGCGTCCATTCCGTGCCAAAATCCTCGGCCTGCATGCCCAGCATCTGCGGGGCGGATTCCGCCGACAGTCGTATGCTTTCCAGCGCAACGTCAAAGCCCGTGACTTCCAGAAAGTCCTGCAACTTGGCCCGATCCGCGGCCGAAGCCATCATGGGGGCGGCGACGGTCAGTACGAGGGCCGCAAAGCCAATTCGAAGGGCGCGCATCGTAATCCTTTCCTGATTTCTGCTCTGATATGTTGTGTTGATTGCAAGGTTATGTGTTTTTACCGGCGCGTCCATCAAATTTCCCGTGTGGGCAAGAATGCGCAAAAACCGCCTTGCGCGTGGCCCGTGTTCCCTCTAATTGGGCGCACCAGACCCCCGCGGAGAGGTGCCGGAGTGGTCGAACGGGGCGGTCTCGAAAACCGTTGTGGGTGCAAGCCCACCCAGGGTTCGAATCCCTGTCTCTCCGCCATTTCATTGCAGTTCAACAACATAAAAGTTGGACGGGCATGTGCGACACAAGGTGGAGCACCACGCCCATGAAACCGTCTGCGTGGCTGTCGCCGTCACGGCAGTTTGGAGCGGATCGACTTTCGGGCCTGTCGACGGTCAATGCGCCGGCGGAACTGAACCTGGGCCGGACCGTACGGAGGACGGCGACGCAAACACCCAGCAATTCGATCACGCTGACCAGGGTCAGCCTGGCCGATCTGGACGGGTTTGATTTCTCATTCTGAATGCAGCCGGACGGTGAGGTGCACCGCGCCTAGCTCTCTTGCACGAAATCCACATGGATGTGGTTGCCGTCCGGGTCCCAGACATTGAAGGCGGCAAGGTTCATCGCATCAATGCCGGACCTGCGGAACGACACGCCCTTCAATTGCAAGCGTTCCTGAAACGCTTCGGCATCGCCCGACGCGCGAAAGGCAAAATGTTCGATCTTCAGCGCGGTTTCGGATCCCGCAGCGCCATCCTCCTCTACCGCAACCAGATGCACGACCGGCACGTCGCCTGCATAAAGCCAGGCGCCGTCAAATCCGAAATCGGGCCGCTCCCCGGCGAACAGGCCCAATATCTCTTCGTACCATTGGATCATCTCGGCAAGCCGCGTGGTGCGCAGGTTCACGTGATCCAGACGTTCAATGGGCATCGGGCTCTCCTTCTTGCGGCGCACCCTAGCCGTAATTGGTTAGCGCGTCATCCGGTACACAGCACCATTGCCGACGGAAATGAATAGAATGCTTCCATCCGGCGCTTCGACGATATCGCGCACCCGCAATGTTTCGTCCCCCTCGATCTGTTCGAGCTCGCGGGCAGTGATCCCATCGATGGCCAGTCGCGAGATATAGCTGAACTTGAGCGAGCCGACGAACATGTCCCCCTGCCACTCGGGAAACATGCCGCCCTGATAGATCATGAGACCGGACGGAGCCATCGAAGGGTCCCAGTAGAACGCGGGCTGCTCCATGCCCTCCTGCGACTGGCCCTGGCCAATTGTGGCGCCGGAATAGTGCACCCCATAGGAAATGACAGGCCAGCCGAAATTGGCACCTTTTCTGACCCGATTCACTTCGTCCCCGCCGCGCGCGCCATGCTCTGCCGTCCAGAGCGTGCCTCGTCCGTCAAGGCCCGCACCCTGCGGATTGCGGTGCCCATAGGACCAGATGTGCGGCTGGATGCCATCCTGGCCCAGAAATGGATTGTCGGCGGGCACGCTGCCGTCCCGGTTGACCCGCACGATGGCCCCGTTGTGGTTGCTGCGGTCCTGTGCCGATGGGCGGTCGCCCCGGTCGCCAATGGTCACGAAAAGCGTGCCATCCGACGCTTCGACAACGCGGCTGCCAAAGTGCCGTCCGGTCGTCCCGCCGGGCGCACTTTCGAAGAGGTCGCGCAGGTTTTCAAGCCGTGTTCCATCCGCACTCAACTCGGCGGCGGCCAGCGCCGTACCGGACCCGCCCCCTTGCGGCTTGGAATAGGTCAGAAACAACGTTCGGCTCTCCGCAAAGTCGCGGGCAAGGGTGATGTCCAGCAATCCGCCCTGCCCCTGCGCTGCCACACGCGGTGTGCCGCGGACCTGTCGGGCCTGACCGTCCTGCACCAGGATCAGCTGTCCGCCCCGCTGCGTGATCAACAGCGCGCCGTCCGGGGTTTCGGCCACGCCCCAGGGTTGATCCAGCCCACTGACAATGGCCGAGACGGACACCGCCCCCTGTTCTGTTTCAAGGGCCAGCGCCCCCGTGGGCAAAAGGGCAAAGGCAAGAACGGCAAAGCGGCGCATGGGCAACTCCTTGGGATCAGGTTTGATACAAACCTAGTCACGCCGCAGGTCCGATCCACCCACTTTCCCGTGGGGCAAGGCAGACTATTCGACTTTCCTTTTCACAAACGCACGCTTAGTTTTCGATCAGGACAAAGATCCACAGGGAGTAAACACATGAAAAAACTGCTTATGGCTTCGGCCGCAACGGCATTGATGGCAGGCACCGCGTTTGCGGGCGGCCACGCCAAAGAAGTCAAGATCGGTATCATTCTGGGCTTTACCGGGCCGATTGAATCGCTGACGCCATCCATGGCGGACGGGGCCGAGCTGGCAATGAAAGAGGTGACCGATTCCGGTCTGCTTCTGGACAGCGCAACAGTGACACCCGTGCGCGCCGATTCGACTTGTGTCGACGCGGGCGCTGCAACGGCGGCGGCAGAACGTCTGGTCACCTCCGACAAGGTCGATGGCATCATGGGCGCCGATTGCTCGGGTGTCACCGGCGCGATCCTGAATAACGTGGCCGTCGCAAACGGCGTTGTCATGGTATCCCCCTCGGCCACCTCGCCCGGCCTGTCGCACAACGACAACGAAGACAACGGCCTGTTCTTCCGCACCGCACCGTCGGACGCGCGCCAGGGCGTCGTGATGACCGAAGTGCTGATGGAAGAAGGCATCAAGGAAGTCGCGGTCACCTACACCAACAATGACTACGGCAAAGGTCTGGCGGACAGCTTCCAGGCGGCCTTCGAGGCTGCGGGCGGCACCGTGACCATCAACGCGGCGCACGAAGACGGCAAGGCCGACTATTCGGCTGAAGTGGGCGCACTGGCTGCGGCGGGCGGCGATCGCCTGGTGGTTGCGGGCTACGTGGACCAGGGCGGTTCAGGCATCGTGCGGGCCGCGCTCGATTCCGGCGCGTTTGACACGTTCCACTTCCCCGATGGCATGATCGGCGCAAAGCTGCAGGAAAACTTCGGTGACGAAATCGAGGGATCGACCGGTCAGCACCCCGGCACCGACAGCCCGGGCGCCGCGAAATTCGCGGAAATGGTCGGAGATGCCTTTGACGCGACATCGCCCTTCACGCCCGAAAGCTATGACGCGGCAGCCTTGATCATGCTGGCCATGCAGGCCGCAGATTCCAAGGACAGCAACGACTACAAGGAAAAGCTGATGGACGTGGCCAACGCGCCGGGCGAACAGATCTTCCCCGGCGAACTTGCCAAGGCGCTGCAAATCCTCAAGGACGGTGGCGACATCGACTATGTCGGTGCCACAGCGGTTGAACTGATCGGCCCCGGTGAAAGCGCGGGCAACTACCGCCAGATCGTCATCGATGGCGGCGAGATCACGACGGCCAAGTACCGCTAAGCGGACCATCCGGACAAACAGACAGCCCGAGGCGAAACCTCGGGCTGTTTCAACATCTTGAAGACTGTTCTTAAGACAGCACGGGGATATACATGATCGTCGTTGACGACATTCACAAGCATTTCGGCGGGTTCCACGCCGTCGATGGCGCATCGCTGTCGATCGAAGCGGGCTCCATCACCGGGCTGATTGGGCCAAATGGCGCTGGAAAAACCACTCTTTTCAATGTGATCGCGGGCGTTCTTCCACCAACATCCGGACGCGTGACCATGGATGGCGAGGACATCACCGGCCTGCCGCCGCACACCCTGTTTCACAAGGGCCTGTTGCGCACCTTCCAGATCGCACATGAATTCAGCTCGATGACCTGCCGCGAGAACCTGATGATGGTGCCCGGCGCACAATCGGGCGAGACGCTGTGGAACACATGGTTCGGGCGCAAGCGGATCGCGGACGAAGAGCGGGCCCTTGCCGCCAAGGCGGACGAGGTCCTTGAGTTCCTGACCGTTGAACACCTGGCGGACCACAAGGCCGGGCAGGTGTCAGGCGGACAGAAAAAGCTGCTGGAACTGGGCCGCACCATGATGGTCGACGCCAAGATCGTCTTTCTGGACGAGGTGGGCGCAGGGGTGAACCGCACGCTGTTGAACACCATCGGCGACGCCATTTTGCGCCTGAACAAAGAGCGCGACTATACTTTCGTGGTGATCGAGCACGACATGGATTTCATCGGAAAGATTTGCGATCCGGTCATCTGCATGGCCGAGGGCAAGGTGCTGGCCGAAGGAACCCTGGCCGAGATCAAGGCCAATGAGCACGTGATCGAGGCGTATCTGGGCACCGGCCTGAAGAACAAGGACAAGGTGGGCGCATGACCGTGTTTCGAATTGGCTGCGCCGATCCGACCGACGCGGGGGTTTCACCCCCGCACCCCCATCGTATTTTCAGTCGGAAGAAACTGTGGGGTGTGCCATGAGCAACCCGTATCAAGAGGGGCGCGGGAACAAGGACGCATCCGTCACAAACCCGCGCGGCACCGGATCGCTGCTCGCGTCCCCCGGAACCAAGGGCACGATGAACACGGCCGAGGCGTTCCTGATCGGCGACACGATGACAGGCGGCTATGGTGCCGGTCCGGACATCCTGCACGACTGCACCGTGGCCGTGAACCCGGGCGAGATTGCGGTGATCGTCGGCCCCAACGGCGCGGGCAAGTCCACCGCGATGAAGGCCGTGTTCGGGATGCTGGATGTGCGACAAGGCTCTGTCCGGCTGGATGGCGAGGACATCACCGACTTGTCCCCGCAGGACCGCGTGGCCAAGGGCATGGGGTTTGTGCCCCAGACGTCGAACATCTTCACGTCCATGACGGTCGAGGAGAACCTGGAAATGGGGGCCTTCATCCGGCGCGACGATGTCTCGGACACGATGGCGCAGGTGTATGACCTGTTCCCGATCCTGAAGGAAAAGCGCCGCCAGCCCGCGGGCGAATTGTCGGGCGGCCAGCGTCAGCAGGTCGCCGTGGGCCGCGCGCTGATGACCCAGCCCAAGGTGTTGATGCTGGACGAACCCACCGCAGGGGTCAGCCCCATCGTGATGGATGAGCTGTTCGACCGCATCATCGAGGTTGCCCGCACCGGCATCCCGATCCTGATGGTTGAACAGAACGCCCGTCAGGCGCTCGAGATTGCAGACAAAGGCTATGTGCTGGTGCAGGGCCGGAACGCGTATACGGGGACGGGCAAGGAACTGCTGGCCGACCCGGACGTGCGCAAGAGTTTCTTGGGGGGATAAAATGAGGGCGATCCTTGCGATCATTGCCTTGTCTTCACCTGCGATCGCGCTCACGGAAGCCGATCTAACTGCCGACGGCTATGTCGCTATGGACTGCCTCTTTGACCAACGTTGTGTCATTGGGCAGCCCTGCGTCACAGCGTGGCGAGACGTAAGGTGGCTGATGAAAGACGAGGACGGCGCCGCATACCAAGTGCGGCGCGGCGGAGACCTGTCGCGCCGAGCCCATCTGATGATGGACGCCAGGTGGAAAGGCACCTCCGAAGCGCGCGCAATCGTCATGCAGATGCGAGAGGCTGTGGCGTCGCATTTGACCGTATTTGATGGCGGTGGAGCGATCCAATCATTTCAATACGCCGCAAACCCCGGGGCTGGACAGTTTTACTTGGGCACGTGCGAGGTGATCGAATAATGGACCTGCTCAACGCCTTCATCACCCTTGCCAACTTCGTCCTGATCCCCGCCATCGCCTATGGCTCCCAACTCGCCCTCGGCGCGCTTGGGGTCACCCTCATCTACGGCATCCTGCGCTTTTCCAACTTCGCCCATGGCGACACGATGGCCTTTGGCACCATGGCGACCATCCTGATCACCTGGGGCTTCCAGGCTGTCGGCATCTCTGCCGGCCCCCTGCCCACCGCCCTGCTCGCCCTGCCCTTCGGCATCGGCGTCTGCGCCCTGCTGGTGCTGGCCACCGACCGCGGCGTCTATCGCTTCTACCGCACGCAAAAGGCGAAACCGATCATCTTCGTCATGGTCAGCCTCGGTGTCATGTTCATCATGAACGGCCTTGTCCGCTTCATCATCGGCCCCGATGACCAGCGGTTCTCGGACGGCGAACGCTTCATCATCTCCGTGCGTGAGTTCAAAGCCCTCACCGGCCTCGACGAAGGGCTGGCGATCAAGACGACCCAAGGCATCACGGTCATCACCGCCATTATCGTTGTGGCGCTGCTGTTCTATTTCCTGAACCGCACGCGCACCGGCAAATCCATGCGGGCCTATTCGGACAACGAAGACCTTGCGCTGCTGTCGGGCATCAACCCCGAGCGGGTGGTCATGGTCACATGGCTGATCGTTGCGGCACTGGCGACAGTGGCGGGCGTCCTCTACGGCCTCGACAAATCGTTCAAGCCCTTTGTCTATTTCCAGCTTCTGCTGCCCATCTTCGCCTCTGCCATCGTGGGCGGTCTGGGCAGCCCGCTGGGGGCCATCGCGGGCGGCTTCACCATCGCGTTCTCCGAAGTGCTGATCACCTATGCCTGGAAGAAGGTCGCGGGCTACGCCCTACCGGACAGCCTCGCCCCTGACGGCCTGGCTCAACTCCTCAGCACGGACTACAAATTCGCGGTGAGCTTCGTGATCCTGCTGATCGTCCTTCTGTTCCGCCCCACCGGTTTGTTCGCAGGGAAATCCGTATGACAGACAAAAGCACAAACGCAGGGAATTATCGCATCGACAGTCTTCTGGCGTGGCTCTTTGGTCCGGCTGGAAGCGTCCAGCGGGCCATCCTCTATTTCACCATCATGGCCGCGATGCTGATCGGAACCGGCTACTATCAAAGCTGGGACACCGCGCTGCAAATCCTGAACTTTTGCCTGATTGCCGCCATCATGGCACTGGGCGTGAACCTGCAATGGGGGTTCGCGGGGCTGTTCAACGTGGGCATCATGGGCTTTGTCGCGCTTGGCGGCCTTGCCACCGTTCTCGTCGCCATGCCCCCGGAGGGAGAGGCATGGGCGGCGGGTGGCCTGCGGGTCATCCTTGCCCTCGTGCTTGGTGCGGCCACGATCGTTGGCGCCATCCTGGCGTATAACGCGCTGCCCAAGGGGCGGGTGCGCACCATTGGGTTGCTTGTCATCCTTGTCGCCGGGTTCTTCATCTACCGCGCGGTCTTTGACGGCGGCGTGCAGGCAGTCGAGGCGGTCAACCCCGCCAACGCAGGCTATCTCGGGGGCCTTGGCCTGCCCGTGCTGCTGGCCTGGCCCGTGGGCGGACTGCTGGCAGCAGGGGCGGCTTGGATCATCGGCAAAACGGCCCTGGGCCTGCGTTCCGACTACCTCGCCATCGCAACGCTGGGCATTGCGGAAATCATCATCGCCATCATGAAAAACGAAGACTGGCTGGCCCGCGGCGTGAAAAACGTGGTGGGCCTGCCGCGCCCCGCGCCTTACGAGATCGACCTGCAGAACAACGCGGCCTTCGTGGAACGCGCCACCGGCCTTGGGATCGACCCGGTCACCGCCTCCACACTCTGGGTCAAGGCAATCTACGCGGGCCTCTTCACCGTCGTCCTGCTGATCCTCTTCATCCTTGCCCAACGCGCGCTGCATTCCCCGTGGGGGCGCATGATGCGCGCCATCCGCGACAACGAGGTTGCGGCAGAGGCGATGGGCAAGGACGTGACCGCCCGGCATTTGCAAATCTTCGTGCTCGGCTCCGCCATCTGCGGCATTGCGGGCGCGATGATGACCACGCTTGACGGGCAGTTGACGCCCGGCACCTACCAGCCGCTGCGTTTCACCTTCCTTGTCTGGGTCATGGTGATCGTGGGCGGGTCCGGCAACAACCTTGGCGCCGTGCTGGGGGGGTTCCTGATCTGGTGGCTGTGGGTCATGGTCGAACCCATTGGCCTGTGGGTCATGCAGGTGGTCACGTCGGGCATGGCCGACGGCTTCTGGCTGCGCGAACACCTGCTGGACTCGGCGGCGCATATGCGACTTTTGACCATGGGGATCGTGCTGCTTCTGGTGCTACGGTTCAGTCCCAGAGGATTGATACCGGAGAAATGACATGCAGCGCATCGCGGCCCGCACCGCATGGACCATTGCGGGCCTTTTGCTGCTGTTCGTTCTGATCCAGGGCTTTGTCTGGCATGCCGCATATCGCGGCGCGGTTGGGCTGTCCGGTGACCCCACCGCCATCGAACGGCTGACCGGGCCGCGCGGCAGCATCGTGGCGCTTTTTGCCCATATGGTGACGGGTGCGCTTGTCACCACGTTGTCCGTCATCCAGTTGGCGGGGCCCATCCGCCGCCGGTGGCCGCGCCTGCATCGAAACTCGGGCCGTCTTCTGGCGGTCGCGGCACTGCTGACGGGTATCGGCGGGCTGGTGTATATCGCGCGCAGCGGAACGGTGGGCGGGACCGACATGTCGGCCGCCTTTGGTCTGTATGGCGTGCTGATGATCATTGCGGCTATTCAGACGCCCCGTCTTGCCATGCACCGCGACTATGACCGTCACCGCCGCTGGGGCCTGCGGCTGATCATTCTGGGGCTCGGCTCGTGGTTCTACCGGCTGCATTACGGACTGTGGTTCGGGATCACCTGTTCCCTGGGGGATGCCACCTGCGGGATGGGGGTGCAAAGCGACTTTTCCGGCCTGTTCGACCGGATACAGGTCTGGGCCTTCTACCTGCCCTACCTGTTGGTGCTCGAATGGTGGCTGCGCCGCCGTCCACAACCGGTCAGAAGGTGATGTCGGCGGCCACGCGCAGATCGCGCAGGGGCCGCACGATGTCGATGGATTGCTGATACAGCGGATGCGCCTTGTAGTCAGCCAGGGCCTGACTGTCGCGGAACTCGGCGTAGACCACCACATCAACCTCATCGGACAGGGCGTCATTGCGGGTGTTGCGTCGCACCGAAATCACATCGGCATGGGGGTTCTTCTCAAGAATGGACAAGCCGTCAAACACACGGTCCACATCCGTGCGTTCGCGGGCACGGAAAAAGACGACATGGCGCAAACGATGGGCATCGGGCATGACACGTGACCCTGTGTGGCACGGGCGCATCCTGCGCCCGCACTTCATATGGGTGCCGTTCAGCGCCCTTTGAAGAGGCCACCCAAAATGCCGCGCACCATGCGGCGGCCTGTGGTGCCGGTCAGTTCCTTGACAACCATCTTGGTCATTGCCTCGCCAAAGCTGGCCCCCCGCCGCGCCGGGCGCGACGTCGAACGCGTCACACCCTTGGCCGAATAGCGGCGGGCCGCATTGAACTCGCGCAGCATCGGCGTCGCCTCTTCGGCCTTCGTTTCCGCCACTTCCGCCTCTTGCGCCGCCGCATCGGCCCGTGCCTTCAACATCTCGAAGGCGGATGTGCGATCAAGCGTCTGATCATATTTGCCCGCCATGTCGCTCGCGGCCAGATGCGCCTTGCGTTCGGCATCCGTCACGGGGCCCAGTTGCGATGATGGCGGCCGGATCAGGGTGCGCTCCACGATCCCCGGCACGCCCTTCTTTTGCAGCATCGACGTCACCGCCTCGCCCACGCCGACCTCGCGAATGGCCTCCTCCGTCTCGAACCGCGGGTTCTCACGGTAGGTCTCCGCCGCCATGCGCAATTCCTTCCGGTCCTTGGCGGTAAACGCACGCAACGCATGCTGAAACCGGTTGCCAAGCTGACCCAGGATATCCTCGGGCACGTCCGCAGGATTCTGGGTGATGAAATACACCCCCACCCCTTTGGACCGGATCAGTCGCGCCACCTGTTCGACCTTGTCGACCAGCGCCTTGGGCGCGTCCTCGAACAGCAGATGCGCCTCGTCAAAGAAGAAGACCAGCTTGGGCTTGTCGGGGTCGCCCACCTCGGGCAATTCCTCGAACAGTTCGGACAGCAGCCACAGCAGGAATGTGGCATAAAGCTTGGGCGCACCCATCAGCCTGTCAGAGGCCAGGATGTTCACCATCCCCTTGCCCGCCGCATCGGTGCGCATCAGGTCCGACAGCTCCAGCGCCGGTTCGCCGAACAGCTGGCTCGCCCCCTGGTTTTCCAGCACCAGCAACCGGCGTTGGATCGCGCCGATGGATTGCGTCGACACGTTGCCATAGCGCAGGCTCAGATCCTTGGCATTCTCGCCCACCCAGACCAGCAACGCCTGCAGATCCTTGAGATCCAGCAAGGGCATGCCTTCCTCGTCCGCCAGGCGAAAGGCGATGTTCAGGATACCCTCCTGCGCTTCGGTCAGTTCCAGAAGCTGGGCCAGCAAAAGCGGCCCCATCTCGGATACGGTGGTGCGCACCGGATGGCCCTGGGCGCCGAACATGTCCCAGAAGGTGACGGGACAGGCGTGATAGGAATAATCCGAAAACCCGATCTTTTCCGCCCGTTCCGTGAACGGGCCGTGCAGTTTGTGCGCGGCCGTGCCCGATTTCGCCAGCCCCGACAGGTCGCCCTTGACGTCCGAAAGGAACACCGGCACGCCCGCATTCGAAAACCCCTCGGCCAGGATTTGCAGGGTCACGGTCTTGCCGGTGCCGGTCGCCCCCGCGATCAATCCGTGCCGGTTGGCGTATTTCAACGTCAGGCCCTGCTTTTCGGCATAATCGACCCCGCCGCCCCCGATGAAAATATGATCGTTCATGCCATTAACCTTTTGTCCATTGGGGCCTTCGGCGCGACCATACAAAGTTAACCATTGGGTGCCATAGTGTTTTTGTTCAGCGCCCAGAGTCCTCCTGGCGCGGAACACTTCCTCCCTGTCAGACTGGGCCGCGCCTTGTGCGCGGCCATTTTTTCACAAAACTGAACCAAGCAGTTTAGGTGCTGATTTCACAAAAGAATTTTTCCGGCTTTTCCCTGTTGACCCCCGGCAGTGGCTCTCGTAACGTCTGCGCAATAAGTCGGCCAGTCCGACGGGGAGAGAAAAAGACACTTGGAAAAGGGGGCTTTGGGGCCCCCTTTTTTGCTGTTTGGGCCATGTCACGAAAACTTTCCTCTTTGCCGCTGACACTGCCCGTTGTCCGTGCTAGCACTCCGGCAAATGAAACAAGAGCGGATTTAACATGCGTACGTCCCTGATTGCCCTTACCGCGGCCCTTCTGATGCCAATTGGCGTCATGGCCCAATCCACGGACTCCACAACCGAAGAAACGACAGACGCGCCCGATGTCGGCAGCGCCATCGAAGACCAGCTGAGCCTGGGCGAAGACGCCTCGCTGCCTCAGGTGGGTGACACCTACACGGCCGAAACAAACGGCGCGTGGGAATTGCGCTGCATCAAGACCGAAGAGGGCGAAGACCCCTGTCAGATGTACCAGCTGATGTCAGACGCCGAAGGCACGCCCGTGGCCGAAATATCGATCTTCCGCCTGCCCGAAGGCGGCCGGGCCGTGGCCGGCGCCACGATCATCGTGCCGCTCGAAACCTCCCTGCCCCAGCAGCTGACCATGGCCGTCGACGGTGGTCAGGCACGGCGCTATCCCTTCGCGTTCTGCAACCCGATCGGGTGCTATTCGCGCGTGGGTCTGGTGGCAGAAGAGGTGGCGCAGTTCCGTCGCGGCGCCAGCGCGACGCTGACGATTGTGCCCGCGTTGGCCCCCGACCAGAAGGTCGAGTTGGACATGTCGCTCAGCGGCTTTACCGCGTCGTTCGACAAGACGACAATCGCCCAGTTCTGATCTGACACGTCACCACGACCACAGCCGCCCCGGCAATCACGGGGCGGCTTTTTCTATTTGATCCTGCGCAGGGCCAGCACCGCATTCATGCCGCCAAAGGCAAAGGCATTGGACAGGACCACATCCACGTCCGCCTGGCGCGCCTCGTTCGGCACCACGTCCAGCGCACATTCCGGGTCCGGTTCTTCATAGCCAATGGTGGGCGCGATCACCCCGTCCCGCAGCGCCATGATGCAGGCCAGCAATTCAACCGCACCGGTGCCGCCAATCAGGTGCCCATGCATCGATTTGGTGGACGAGATCATCAGCTTGTCCGCATGGGGTCCGAAGACATCCGCCACGGCCGCGCATTCGGTCTTGTCGTTCGCCGCCGTGCCGGTGCCATGGGCGTTGATGTACCCGATCTGGTCCGCGTTCACGCGCGCATCGGCCAAGGCCCCCGACATGGCCCGTGCGGCACCGTTCTTTGACGGCATCACGATGTCAGCCGCATCCGAAGACATGGCAAAACCCGCCACTTCGCACAGGATATCGGCCCCACGGGCCCGTGCATGTTCGTATTCCTCGAACACGAAAACGCCTGCGCCCTCGCCCTGGACCATGCCGTTGCGGTTGGCGGAAAACGGACGGCACGCGTCCTTTGACATCACCCGCAGACCTTCCCACGCTTTGACGCCGCCGAAACACAACATGCTCTCCGATCCGCCCGTGACCATGACGGGCGCCATGCCGGTGCGCACCATCTGAAAGGCCTGCGCCATCGCATGGTTCGACGACGCACAGGCGGTAGCGACGGTAAAGGACGGCCCCTTGAGGTTCCATTCCATCGATACGTGGCTCGCGGCGGCGTTGTTCATCAGCTTGGGCACGACAAAGGGGTGCACCCGGTTCTTGCCCTCTTCATAGACCAGGCGGTAATTCTGGTCCCATGTGCTGACGCCACCCGCCGCGGTGCCCAGGATCACGCCCGACTTTGCGGCCTCTTCCCCGGAAAAGGTCAGGCCCGATTGTTCGATGGCTTCCTTGGCGGCGGCCAGCGTGAACTGCGTGAACCGGTCATACAGGCTCATCTGCTGGCGGTTGTACCGTCCTTCGGCCTCGAACCCGCGCACCTGACCTCCGATCTGGATGGCCAGCCGGTCCACATCCTGAAACTCAAGCGCGCAAATGCCGCTGCGGCCCTCGCGCATGGCCTCAAGGGTTTCGGCCACATCATGGCCCAGGGCGTTCACGGTGCCCGCACCGGTAATGACAACGCGGTGCATCAGCTTTTCTGTTCTGCGATCAGCTTCTCGATGCCCGCAATGATCGACTGCACGCTTGAGATGTCAAAGTCGCTTGCCTCGGGCTCGTTCGCGTTGAAGGGGACCTGGATGTCGAATTCTTCCTCGATCGCGAAAATGCTTTCGACCAGGCCAAGGCTGTCGATACCCAGGTCTTCCAAGGTATTGTCCAAGCTGACGTCGCCGGGTTCAAGCACCGCCTGTTCCGCGACAATCTCGATGACCTTGTCCTTGATGCTCATCGTCTGTCCCCTTGCCTGACTTGGGAGTGATTTAGTCACTGCCATCCGACTTGGAAACCGCTTTCTTGAGGTCCGCCATGTCGCGCATCAGCCGCCCGATGCGGCGGACGTTGCGAAACACTTCGAGATTGGTTTTCATCTCGATCGCCGGATAGCCCATCATGACCTTGCCATCGCGCACCGAACTCAGCACCTTGCTGGCGGCGGCCAGAACGACGTTGTTGCCGATGGTCACGTTGTCGGACACGCCCACCTGGCCTGCCATGACAACGAAATTGCCCACAGTGACCGACCCGGCAATGCCCACGCACCCGCACAGCAGATTGTCCTCGCCGATGACGCAATTGTGGCCGATATGAACCAGGTTATCGATCTTGGTGCGGTTACCAACCGTCGTGGGCCGGATGGTGCCGTTGTCGATGACCGAATTGCTGCCGATCTCGACTTCGTCACCGATGACCACGGCACCCAGCGATGCAATGCGCGCCCAGGGCTGGCCGGTGGCGTGCCCCTGGTCGCCCAGCGACTCGCGCACCGCCTCGACACCGCTTTTCTCCGGCGTGACAAAGGAAAACCCGTCCCCGCCGATACGCGCGCCGGGCTGCGCAATGAAATCTGCACCGATCTGCACGCCCGCGCCAATGCTGACATGTTCTCGCAGATGGGCATTCGGGCCCAACCGTGCGCGCCACCCGACAAAGGACAAGGGGCCAATGACAGCATCCGCGCCGATCACCGCCTCGGGCCCGATCACCGCACCGGCACCGATGGACACGTTGTCCCCCAGCACTGCAGAGGGATCAACGCTGGCCGATGGATGAATGCCCGCGCCAAAGCCCTGTCCGGGATCGGCCATCGCCGTCAGGCGCGACATGGCAAAGCGGGGGCGCCGGGGCAGAATGGCCGCACGCAGACCCAGGCTCTCCCACGGGGCACCATCCCACAACAGCGCCGCCTGCGCGGCCCCTTCGGCAATGGCATCGGCGTATTTGGCATTGCTGGCCAGCGCCAGATCGCTAGCCGACGCCTGCGCCGGCTCGGCCAGACCCGTCACAACCAGATCGGTATCCCCAACCGCCTGCGCGTCCAGCGCATCGGCAATCTGGGCGATGGAATAACGCATGAAGGGTCCCCTTGTTGCTCGTGGCTCAGGGGCCGGATTTACCCCTGAACGGCGCGCAGGGCCACCCCTGCATTCGACAGCGCATTCCAGATCTTGGCGTCTCTTCCATAGATGTCGCGGCGATACTGCGTGTGCCCCTTGGGAGTGGTGAACGCCGTGCGGTAGATGATGTGCACGGGCACCGGCGCTTTCAAGTCGACGCGTGTCTCGCGGCCCGTGGCCAGCACGGACTGGAAATACTGTTCGGGGTTGCTTTCCTGCTTGGCCAGCAGCGTATAGGCAAAGTCGAACGGATCGGCCAGCCGCACGCACCCATGGCTATAGGCACGCACCTCGCGGCCGAACAGGTTCTTGGCGGGCGTGTCGTGCAGGTAGATGTTGTGCACGTTGGGGAACATGAACTTGACCAGTCCCAGCGCATTGCCCTTCGACGGCGGCTGGCGCATGGCAAAGGGAAAGGTCTTGGCCGTGTACTGGCTGAAATTCACGGCACCCCGGTTCACCTTGCGGCCCCGACTGTCGGTGATCTCGATATGCTGGACCGCATTGCGGTTGCGTTTGAGGGCCGGCAGATATTCCTTGGTCACGATCGAACGCGGGACGTACCAGCTTGGGTTGATGACCATGAACTCCATGACATCCGAAAACTCGGGCGTGGGGCGGTCATCCTTGTTGGCGCCCACCACCGACCGCGTCTCGAAGGTCAGCTTGCCACTGTCGATCACCTTGGCGGTGAAGTCCGGGATGTTCACCAGGATATGGCGCTTGCCGCGCTCCTGATTGACCCAGCGTTCGCGTTCCATGGCGACAATGATCGATTGCAGGCGGTCCTGCACGCCTTTGTTCATTTCGGTGATGGTGGCCTGCCCGGCCACACCATCGGCAGTCATGCCATGGGCCAGTTGGAACTGCTGCACGGCGGCTTGAACGGTCGCGTCATAGGTCTGGGTGTTGGTGCGTTGCAGGAACCCCATGGCCATCAGGCGGTTGCGCAAAATGACAACCGCATCGCCCGACTGGCCCGGCTTCAACCCGGTGCCGGGAACCTTCTGACCCCAGCCGCCCTTGGCCAGCAACCGCTCCATGCGGAGCTTTTCCTTCATCAGGGCTGTGTATTCAGTGGTCTTGGGCGCCAGCGCCTTGAAAAAACCCGATGGCGAGGATTTCGAGAAGTTCACCAGATACGATGTGCGGTCGCGATAGGGCACCTGGCGAACAATGGCGCGGTCCACACGCGACGGGACCAGAACACCGGTCTGCAAGTCGCGCGAATATTGCAGGAACGTGCGGCTCATCTCGACCTCGACCAGACCGCGATCGCGCTGGGTCTTGGCCGCCTTCATCTTGGCCTGAAGGCCCGCGGCATCATAGCGCGCAGCGGGCAAGCCATGATTGCCGGCCTGCGACAGGGCATCGAACAGGGCCACGCGGCGCTGGCGTTCGCGGCCCGACCGGCCCGTCCACAGGCTGTCATAGCCGTTGGCCTTGTAGAACGCGGCAATGTCCGCATCCCGTGCCGCGGCCTCGGCCACCGCCTGCTTGAAGGCCGTCACCTGGGCCGACACGGACTGCGGCGCGCCTCCGAAAAACACAGCCATCACCAGGGCCAGCGCCATCATCCAAACCCGCGAAATCTTCACCGTCATGTCACACCCGTTGTCGCTTTACTCAATGGTCGGCCCCTTATCCCAAAGGGCCGGGAACACTGTCCATTCACTTTGCCGCAAGGCATCCCAAGAACACCCTGCCTGATGCACCCGTGCATCGTCTCGCGCCCTTTGCGCCACATGCGACGGATTTTGCGCAAAATTTTGCCTAAATGGCTTGCGAGGTTCGGAGCACCGGATTCAGCACTTGGTAAACGAATCAAGCTATGGCATAGAAATGTTGCATCTGGGGATGAGATGACAAATCCCGTGTAACATCACGGGCAGGCAGGCGTACGGGACGCGCAGTAACATGACGAACAATACCTCTACGGGCATGACCCGCCGGGCCGTACTTGGCGCATTTGCAGCTACGGCAGTCACGGCGGCACCAACTTTCTCAAACGCAGCAGGGTTCTTACGCGGCGCGGGCGACATCCGCCGCCTGCGTATGTATTCCGGCCGGACCGGTGAACGCATCGACATGATCTACTGGATCGAGGGCGATTACATCAAGGACGCCGTCAGGGAAGTGAACCACTTCATGCGGGACTGGCGCACCGACGATGTCAAATCGATGGACCTGCGCAATGTCGACATCATGGCCGCCGCGCACAATCTGCTCGATACCGACGAACCCTACATGCTTCTGTCGGGCTATCGCAGCCCGAAAACCAACGCCATGTTGCGGTCGCGCAGCCGCGGTGTCGCGAAGAATTCGCTGCACATGAAAGGTCAGGCCGCTGACCTGCGTCTCTCCACCCGGTCGGTCGGACAGATGGCGCGCGCGGCACAAGCGTGCCGTGGTGGCGGGGTCGGCAAGTATTCCGGATCCAACTTCGTGCACATGGATTGCGGGGTCATCCGCAGCTGGGGCCGGTAACAGCCTTTCCTACATCACCTTTCTGGGGCGCCGCGGCGCCCTTTTTCGTGCCGGGTGGTGCGCATCGAGGGGGGAATTGCACACCACCCGGTTGGGACAGTTGCTACGAACAACACCTTGGGAACGTGACCAACACGGGATTGGTTCCCGGGCCGTCAGAAAAAAATGTGCGCGGCCTTTCGCCGGACCGGACATGAAAATGTGACGTGCGTCCACTACGCGCTTACCGTGAATGACACAGACGCGTTTTCGGGGGACCCACATGACACATTTCATCTCACGCCGCACCTTCCTTGCAACCACCGCGACCTTTGCAGCCGTGCACCCGTTCAGCCTGCGGGCCAGCACGAACCAGGCGCATCTGCGGATCATGGAAACGACCGACCTGCACGTGCACGTCTTCCCCTACGACTACTACGCCGACCGTCCCCGCGACACGGTGGGCCTGTCGCGCACGGCTTCCATCATCGAAAGCATCCGGGCCGAGGCCACGAATTCCATGCTGATCGACAATGGCGACTTTCTGCAGGGCAACCCGATGGGCGACTACATCGCCTATGAACGGGGCATGAAAGACGGCGACGAACATCCCATCATCACCGCCATGAACACCGTAGGCTTTGATGCCGCCACACTGGGCAACCACGAATTCAACTACGGCCTCGACTTTCTCATGAAATCGCTGGCGGGCGCCAACTTCCCCGTGGTCTGCGCCAACGTGTCCAAGCAGCAAGGCGCGGACGCCGCCGCTGACACCACCCTCGTGCCGCCTTTCGTGATCCTGGACCGCACGGTGACGGATGGCGCGGGCGAAACCCACCCGATCAAGGTCGGCCTCATCGGCTTTGTCCCGCCGCAGATCATGAACTGGGATCGCCGCCATCTCGACGGCAACGTACAGGCCCGCGACATCGTGGACACCGCCAAAACCCTCGTGCCACTGATGAAGGAACAAGGGGCCGACATCATCATCGCACTCAGCCACTCGGGGATCGGGGCCGCCGACCACACGGACGGCATGGAAAACGCCTCCGTCCCCCTCGCTGCCGTTGACGGCATCGACGCGATCCTCACCGGCCACCACCACCAGGTCTTCCCCTCGCCCACCTATGCCGACCTGCCCGCCGTCGACGTGGCAAACGGCACGATCCACGGCAAACCGGCAGCCATGGGCGGGTTCTGGGGCTCGCACCTCGGTGTCATCGACCTGATGCTGGAACGCGACGGATCGGAGTGGCGGATCACCGGCCACGGCTCCGAGGCGCGGCCCATCTCCAAACGCAACGAAGACCGCTCGGTCACCGCCCTTGTCGAAGACCACCAACCGGTGCTCGACAGCGTGCAGGCCGAACACGACGCCACGCTCGCCTATGTGCGTCGCGCCGTCGGCAAGACGGATGCGCCGCTCCACAGCTACTTCGCCCTCGTCGCCGACGACCCTTCGGTCCAGATCGTGTCGATTGCCCAAAGCTGGTACATCGCCCAGATGATGCAGGGCACCGAATACGAAGGGCTGCCGATCCTGTCCGCTGCGGCCCCCTTCAAGGCCGGTGGTCGGGGCGGCCCGGAATACTTCACGGATGTGCCCAAGGGTGACGTGGCGATCAAGAACGTGTCTGACCTCTATCTCTACCCCAACACCGCGCGCGCCGTGCTGGTGACGGGATCGCAGGTCAAGGATTGGCTTGAACGCTCCGCCGGCATGTTCAACCAGGTCGCCCCCGGCAGCAGCGACGCCCCCCTGCTGAACCCCGACTTCCCCAGCTACAATTTCGACGTGATGGACGGCGTGACCTACCAGATCGACCTCAGCCAACCGTCGAAATTCGACCCCAAGGGGGAGCTGATCAACGCAGAGGCCAACCGCATCGTCAACTTGAAGTTTAACGGCGAACCCATTGACCCAGAACAGAAGTTCATCATTGCCACCAACAACTACCGCGCAGGCGGCGGCGGCAACTTCCCCGGCGCCAAGGGTGACAGCGTGGTGTTCGAGGCCCCCGACACAAACCGCGACGTCATCGTGCGCTACATCGTGGAACAAGGCACGATCAGCCCCCGCGCAGACGCCAACTGGTCCTTTGCGCCGCTCGACAACACCAGCGTGCTGTTCGAAACGGGCCCAAAGGCCGCCGACTATATCGACGACGTCAAGGGCGTGATCATCGAACCGGCAGGCGACGGCCCCGACGGCTTTGCCCGGTTCCGCATCTCGCTCTGATTTTATCAATTGCAGGGCGTGGGTGGCACCGCTATACCGCGCCCCAGTGGACCATTAGCTCAGCTGGATAGAGCGCTGCCCTCCGAAGGCAGAGGCCAGAGGTTCGAATCCTCTATGGTCCGCCATACTTTTTATTGCGCTACCGCCTCGGGCTACTTGAGCGCGAAGGCTCGAGTTAGGACTTTGTCCGAACCTCTCCGCCACATCCCTTATGCGCTACCGCCTTCGGCTCCTTGAGCGTGGCCCTACTGCCGCGACCACAACGCCGTCTGCGGATAGAACTGCGACCACGCAAACCAGAACGCCTGATGGCTGCCCAGATCGGCACCCGACGCATCCACGGCCCGGATACCGCCCGCATCCAGCTTCAGATGCACGCCGTCCAGGACAATCTCATCCCCGCGCGACAACACCAGCAGGGCAGTGCTGCGCCGAAACGCGACAGGCGTGCCCGAGGGCGCAACCACGCCAATCACGTCTTCCTGTACCGGCAATCGCGGGTCCACATCGCCCACCGGAAAAATGGGCCCGTTGGCATCCCGTGTGCTGCGAAAATCCGGATCACGCCCCAGCGCATAGCGTTCCAGCAAAACCGTTGTCTCCGGATGCTGCGCCTTCCACGTGCCCCAGTCGGTGGTGATCACGGTAGCCTGCTTCAATTGCACCCCCTTCTCGGCCAGCGGCCCGGTCACGGCCTTGCCCAGAAACGTGTCGAACACCGACATCGTTTCAATGTCATACATGACCTTGTTCGACCGGCTCAGCAAACCAGAGGTCCGCAGGATGGGGCGTTTCACCCCGGTCGGCAGATCATCGGTGAAATAGGCCTGCGCCGCCCCGCACAGCGTGCAGTACGGAATGCCCAGATCACGCCCGCCCAGGGTGTCATTGACCATCTCGCGCACCTCCATGATCTGGCGCGGATAGGCGCGATATTCACCATTCACCTCGACACCAAAGACGATATCATCGTCCTCCAGCCAGGTGGCCTCTGCCGCCGAACTCACCTCCGGGTTGTCCGCCGCCGGGATGCACCGGCATCCGTCATCCGTGGTGTCGTAAGGCCGGTCGTCAATCAGC
Source organism: uncultured Tateyamaria sp. (assembly GCF_947503465.1). Taxonomy (NCBI): domain Bacteria; kingdom Pseudomonadati; phylum Pseudomonadota; class Alphaproteobacteria; order Rhodobacterales; family Roseobacteraceae; genus Tateyamaria; species uncultured Tateyamaria sp. Next base: position 593,432 of record NZ_CANNDN010000001.1, read on the forward strand.
ACGCCGCCCCAGGACACCAGACGCCAGTCAATATCACCCTCGACAAAGATCTGCTCCCACCCCGGCACAATGCCGGTATAGATCGTGCGCTTCAGCCGCAGGTAATCCGGCGGCGCCGGGATGTCCCACGCAATCAAATGATCGGTGATCGCGCCCCAATTGTCCTGCCCGTCAAAGGATTTGCCCAAAAGGTCCGACGCCGCCCCCGACAGGATATCATGCAGCGCCCCCGACGCGGCAAAGCGCATCACGTCACTGATCAGCCACGCCAGACGCGGATCACCGGACTTGGAAATCTCGGCCAGGGCCAGCGTCTGGTTTTCGTCCCAGGTGGACAGCACAATGCTGTCGACAAAGGCCACGCGCACCGCGAACTGCATCGCGGGCGACAGGTCCCCCGACGGCACAGGCGGCGGCGCGCCGAATTCCTTGATGACATAGGCGGGCACCTCTGCAGTCTGGGCCCGGCCGGACCCGGGCCAAAGCTGGGCCGCAGCCACGCAAAGGGTCAACGCAAGCCCGCGCAAAACAGTGGTCATAACCGGTGACATGAGAAAGCCTTTCCGCGCACCTGGCCTGCCTTGCCCGATCGGTCCGTCATGGACCCGGATCAGCCGCACAAGCCGTGTCACGCCTTGTCCAAAATCACGGCAACTGTGCCTTGTAAGCTGCGCGCCACCCAATCACGATTGCATCAGCTACCGTGAGCGCGGGACATATCGGTTCAGGTCTTTTCCAGGATCCAGACCTGTTCGACCGGGAACTCCTTGGCCCAGGCCGCGGGGATCGCCGCGCGTTCTCCCTCCGCCCAGTCCGGCGCATAAAGCTCGTGATACCCGCGCACTTCAAATCCGATCCTGGTAAACAAGGCCATCCAATCCGCCACCGTCAGGTTGAAACAGATGCCGCTTGGCTCGTACGCGACAGTCGTCCAATCCGCGCCCCACATCCCCTTGTAGGGGCGGTGCAGGGTCCGGTCATTGGGCATCCCATCCTCGGGCGATGTGATCAGCGAAATGGGGTGATTGCCCAGAAAGGTCAGCCGCCCGCCGGGGCGCAACAGCCGCCAGGCCTCCCGCAGCCACAGATCGGGCGTGCACCAGATCGCTGCACCATATTCCGAGATCGCGAAATCAAAGCTCTGGTCCGGCAACCCGGTCTCTTCGGCGTTGCCTTCGACAAAGGTGATATCGGCACCATGCTGCGCTGCCAGGTCCCGTGCCGTTGCCAGTTGCGCGGCAGAAACGTCAATGGCCGTCACCCGCGCGCCGCGGCGCGCCATCCATCCCGCGACATAACCGGTGCCGCACCCCAACTCGATGGCGTCCATCCCCGACATGTCATCGGGCAGAAGATGCAATCCGTCATCCGGGTTGTTCCAGGTGCCCCACTCGGGCGTCTCCATCGCCCAGGCCCGTTCTCCCATCTCGACCCAATTGGGGGCATCCTTGTCCCACAGCTCTCGGTTCACGGCCACGTAATCGCGCGACATCAGGAATCTCCGGCAAAACCATGCGTCGCCGGACGATACTCCAAAACGCAAAAAACACGAAACCGGGTCCCCGCCCGCCGTCGGGCAGCAGCATGGCGCGCGGCTGGTTAATTTTAGCGAAACGCGGCGTGCGGTCCGCAAGCCATTGATGTCAGGCCCGTTTCACAGGCAGGCTAAGACTTCGCAAACCCGGCGCACGCCTTGTCCCCGCGGGGACACATCCCCTGTCCCCGCGGGGACAGGCTCAGGCGAACAAGTCGTGCGCCAGTTCCAGCGCCTCGACCAGCACGTCCACCTCGTCCTTGGTGTTGTACATGCCAAAGGACGCGCGGCATGTGGCGTTCAGCCCCATATGCTCCATCAGCGGACCGACACAATGCTGGCCCGCGCGCACCGCGACCCCCTTCTTGTCAAGGATGGTCGAAATGTCATGCGCGTGCCCGGCCCCGTCCAGCGTGAACGAGAAAATGGCGCCCTTGTCCGGTGTCGTGCCCTGCACCTGCAACCAGTTCAGGCCACCAAGCTTTTCAACCGTGTAGTCGCGCAAGCTGTCCTCATGCGCTGCAATGGCGTCCATTCCGTGGCCCATCATGTAATCCAGCGCGGCGCCCAGCCCGATCATCTGCACGATGCCGGGCGTGCCCGCCTCGAACTTGTGCGGCGGGTCGTTGTAGATCACGGCGTCCTTCGACACCTCCTTGATCATGTCGCCCCCTCCGATGAAGGGGCGCATCTCGGCCATCCGCTCGGCCTTGCAATAGATGGCACCGGACCCCGACGGACCATAGAGCTTGTGGCCCGTGATCGCGTAGAAATCGGCACCCAGATCCTGCACATCGACGGGCATGTGCACTGCCGCTTGCGACCCGTCGACCAGGACCGGCACACCCTTGGCATGCGCGCCCTCGCAGATCGCCTTGATGTCCACCTTCGTGCCCAGCACATTCGACATGTGGGTCACCGCCACCAGCCTGGTCCTGGGCCCGATGGCATCGATCACCTTCTGCGGATCAAGCGCACCGGTCGCGTCCACATCGACCCACTTCAGAACAACGCCCTGACGTTCGCGCAGGTAATGCCACGGCACGATATTGGCGTGATGTTCCATGACCGACAGCACGATCTCGTCGCCCGCGTCCATCCGTGGCATGGCCCAGCCATAGGCCACCATGTTGATACCCTCGGTGGTGCCGGAATTCATCACGATCTCATCTTCAGAACCGGCGTTCAGGAACCTCGCCAGCTTGCCCCGCACGCTTTCGTAATTGTCGGTCGCCAGGTTCGACAAGAAGTGCAGGCCGCGGTGTACGTTGGCATATTCCTCGGAATAGGCCTTGGAAATCGCATCGATCACGACCTGCGGCTTTTGCGCCGAGGCGCCGTTGTCGAGGTACACAAGCGGCTTGCCGTTCACCTCGCGCGACAGGATCGGAAAGTCTGCCCGGATGGCGCCCACGTCATACATTCTGCAATCCCCCTGCGGTCACGCCGGTCAGCGTCACAAGCATCATCATTCCAATAAAAAGGCCCGCCAGAACCACCAGAAGCAGACCAAAGGCCCGAAAGAGCGACTCGAACCGCAAGGCCGCGCTGATGAAATGCAAAAGCAGCCAGAAGGCCACTACCGCAACAACCAGCGCCACAAGACCCGCAATCGCGGGCACGATCAGGCTGAGCACAAGAACCAGCGCCTGCGCGGCGGCCCGTAGCGCCTGCAACCAGGTCAGCAGCGCCAGCATGTCGGCAAAACTGCCCTGCCCGCCCAGGGCCCGACCGGCCCAGACAAGCCCGTGCACCATGACCAGAAGCCCGCCCGCGATGATCGCGAACATCGCCAGCGGGCGCTCCAATAACCCGAGGATCGGGAGCGCCGCGCGGGCCGTGGGGTCGATCTGTCCGTCCAGCAGCACCACCGGACCCGAGGCCAGCAGCGTATTGATGGCGGCCACGGCAAACAGTGCAAAATACAGCGTTTGACGATCAAGGTTCCACGCGATGATCCGCTGTGCAGTGCCGCGCGGGTCGCGCACCGTATCGACAACCAAGTCGGCAAACCCGTTCATGTCGCACGCTCCTGCGCGATGGACCCGCCGATCCAAAACCACAGGAATGCCACGAACCACAGCAGACCCACCGCGGTTTCCTGCGGGCCCGGGCCGATGAAACCGGACACCAGCCCGTGCAGCAAAAGCAGGGGCGCGGACGCAAGCAGCGCCCAGAACAACGCAAGACGCGCCCCATAGCCGGTGCCCTGCCCGCCCAGAACGCGGCCGATCAGCCGCGCGACGAGGGCAAGCCCATACAGCAGAAGTGGCGCGATAAAGATCAATGCCATGAGGCTGCCGCCCATCAGCATGTTCAGGTCCTCACCCGTCAGATGCGCCTCGCGCGACAGACGCGGCAATTGCGCGATGAACAGCAGCGCGCAGGCGGCCATCAGATAGGCCAGCGCGCGATCCTCGCGCGGGCCCATGGCCAGCAGGTGCCGGACCACGCGGCCGGGACCGCGATAGGTGGCGGTGATGTTGCGCGTGATGGACATGCTCCTAGCCCCGGTGCCGCTCCAACCAGCCTTCCAGCCGTTCGACAAGGGCGCCGCGCAGGGTTTCGTCCTCGATCTCTTCGACCGCTTCGGCCAGAAAGGCGAGGGTCAGAAGATCGGTGGCGATCCCCGCGGGGACACCGCGCGAGCGCAGGTAGAACAGCGCGTCTTCGTCAATGGCACCGGACGTCGAGCCATGCGAACAGGCCACGTCATCGGCATAGATTTCCAACTCGGGCTTGGCCAGAAACTGGCTGTCATCGTCCAGCAGAAGCGACTGGCTGATCTGGTACCCATCCGTTTTCTGGGCCCCTTCCTTGACCAGGATCTTGCCCTGGAACACGCCCACTGCCCCGTTGCGCAGCACCTTCTTGAACACCTGGCGGCTTTCGCAGCGCAGCGCGTCATGGGTCACGAACACGGTGTCGTCGTGGTGAAAATCGCCGTCCCCGACACAGGCCCCGGCCACGTGGGCCACGGCATCGTCGCCGGTGATGTCGATCACGCATTCATTGCGGGTCAGACGGCCATTCACGGTGAGCGTGAAGGACTTGAACGTGGATTCGGCCCCCAATCGCGCAAAGATATGCGTGACCGCGCGGCGTTCATGGTCGCGCCCCTGCGCGCGCACATGGTGGAAGGTGCCACCGTCGGCCACGTCCACTTCCATGCACTTGTTGAACCGGGCCGCTGCCGGGCCGGTCTCCAACAGGGTCAGGTCCGCGCCCGCATCGACCCTGATCACATGGTGGAGGATCGCATCCGATGCCTCGTCTTCGTGCAAGTATATGAAATTGATCGGCTTTTCCGCCTTCGCCGTCACGTGGATCAGCACGCCATCCGTGGCAAAGGCCGTGTTCAGCGCCGCCAGCGGGCGCGGCACGTAATGGCCGTTCGCCTCGAGGCTGCCATAGAGATCGGACGCCCAGTGAATGTCAGCGCTGTCGGCCAGACGGTCGATGCGCACACCGGCAAGGGTCAGGTCGTCGGACTGGGCGGGATCGAACACACCGTTGACAAAGACGATCTTGATCCGGTCCATGTCCCCGAACAGCGGCCCTTCGTCATTGTGAAACAGGGCAGCCCCCGGCGCATCAGGTTGCACCAGACTGTCGGGGCGGGTGAATTTCCAGTATTCGTCGCGCCGACCGGGCAGGCCCATTTCGCGCACGCGGGCCAGCGCCGCCTTGCGCGCGGCATCCGCCCAGCCGTTTTGCGGCATCGCAAGCGCTGCCAGCCGGTCTTCGGTCGGGTGTGTCTTGGTCGCGGCCTGGGCCATTACGCCACCTCTGCCAGAATGTCGGCATAGCCGTTGTTTTCAACCTCGAGCGCCAGTTCCGGCCCGCCCGTCTTGACGATGCGGCCATCGGCCATGATGTGCACGACATCGGGTTTGATGTGGTCCAGCAGACGCTGGTAGTGCGTGATCACGAGGAATCCGCGCCCCGCACTGCGCAGCGCGTTCACGCCTTCGGCGACCAGTTTCATCGCATCGACATCCAGGCCCGAATCCGTTTCATCCAGGATGCACATCTTGGGTTCCAGCATTGCCATCTGCAGAATTTCGTTGCGTTTCTTTTCGCCCCCCGAGAAGCCGACATTCACGGGGCGTTTCAGCATGTCCGCGTCGATCTTGAGGTCCTTGGCCTTGGCCCGGATCACCTTGAGGAAGTCTGCGGCGCTCATTTCCTCTTCGCCGCGGGCCTTGAGCTGTGCGTTCACCGCCGTGCGCAGGAAGGTCATGTTGCCCACGCCGGGAATTTCGACCGGGTATTGGAAGGCCAGGAACAGGCCTGCGGCGGCGCGCTCTTCCGGCTCCATCTCGAGCAAGTCATCGCCGTCCAGCGTGGCGCTGCCGCTGGTCACGTCGTAGCCGTCGCGGCCCGACAGGACATAGGACAGCGTGGACTTGCCCGAACCGTTGGGCCCCATGATCGCATGCACCTTGCCCGCTTCGACAGTGAGGTCCACACCTTTGAGGATCTGTTTGTCCTCTTCCTCGAGTTGCACATGCAAGTCTTTGATGTTCAGCATTTTTTCCTGTCCTTGTTCGAGGTAAGGTGCGCAATGAATGCACACCCTACAGATGTTTCATTTGCGTCTATGCCAGAATGACGGCCGTGCCCGAGACACTGACCATCAACATTGAATCGCCAACCACTTCGTAATCCAGGTCGATCCCGATCACGGCGTTGGCGCCCTGGGCTTGTGCCCGGTGTTCCAGTTCGGCCATTGCCGTGTCGCGGGCGTCCTGCAACTTGGATTCGTACGCGCCGGACCGGCCCCCGATGATATCCGTAATGCCCGCAAAGAAATCGCGCACGACATTGGCGCCCATGATCGCCTCGCCCACGACGATGCCGCGGTAGTCGGTCACGGTGTACCCTTCGACGGTGGAGGTGGTTGTCATGATCATTCGGTGTCCTCCTGCGTTTCCCGGGAAAACAGACGTTGCGCGCCAAGCCCGACGGAGACGGACAGGGCCAGGATTGCACACCAGACCCAGAAGGACGTCAGCGCACCCGGCGCAAATGCGGCGGCCACGATCATCCCGCCCAGCACGGCAATGACAAAGGCCAGCCCGCCCTGTTGCGTTCCATCAAGGTCGGAGACGGTGTGGCGCTTGATCGGCTTGTGATGGGTCAGATCCGTCATTCGTCCGCTCCGGCAAAGAGGAAGAACGCAGCGCCGATCGCGCCGCCCGTCAGCGCGCCACCGACCGCAAGCGCCACGGCGAGGCCCGGCAGGGCCACGGCACCCAAGCCACCGCCAAGCGCGGCACCGCCCAGCACCGACAGCGCCATGGTCGCGGAAACCGACCGGGGTTCCTTGTTGGCCGGCATGGTTACCCCACCGACCCTTCGAGCGAGATCGCCACAAGCTGCTGCGCTTCCATGGCGAACTCCATGGGCAGCGCTTGCAGCACATCCTTGCAGAACCCGTTGACCACGAGGGCGACCGCCTCTTCCTCGTCCATGCCACGGCTGCGGCAGTAGAACAGCTGGTCGTCATCCACCTTGGAGGTCGTCGCCTCGTGTTCGACGCGGGACGAGTTGTTCTTGACCTCGATATACGGGACCGTGTGGGCGCCGCACTTGTCCCCGATCAGAAGGCTGTCGCATTGCGTGTAGTTGCGCGAATTCTTGGCCTTCGGGTGCATGGACACAAGGCCGCGATAGGTGTTCTGCGCCTTGCCCGCGCTGATCCCCTTGGAGACAATCCGCGATTTGGTGTTCTTGCCCAGGTGCACCATCTTGGTGCCGGTGTCGGCCTGCTGCATGTTGTTGGCAATCGCGATCGAGTAGAACTCGCCCTGGCTGTCATCGCCCCGCAGGATGCAGGACGGGTATTTCCATGTCACGGCAGAGCCGGTTTCGACCTGCGTCCACATCACTTTGGCCCGGTCACCCCGGCAATCGGCCCGCTTGGTCACGAAATTGTAGATGCCGCCCTTGCCGTTCTCGTCCCCGGGGTACCAGTTCTGGACGGTCGAATATTTCACCTCGGCATCTTCCATGATGACGATCTCGACCACGGCGGCGTGCAGCTGGCTGGTGTCGCGCTGGGGCGCTGTGCAGCCTTCGAGGTAGGACACATATGACCCCTTGTCGGCGATGATGAGCGTCCGTTCGAACTGACCCGTGTTTTCTGCGTTGATGCGAAAATACGTGGACAGTTCCATCGGGCAACGCACGCCGGGTGGAACATAGACAAATGACCCATCGGAGAAGACCGCGCTGTTCAGCGTGGCATAGAAGTTGTCCTGCACCGGCACGACGGACCCGAGGTATTTCTTGACCAGTTCGGGATGTTCCTTGATCGCCTCGGAGATCGAGCAGAAGATCACCCCGGCCTTTTTCAACTCGGCCTGGAATGTCGTGCCCACGGACACGGAATCAAATACGGCATCCACGGCGACCTTGCGGCCCTCGGCGGGCGCATTCTCGGCCCCTTCGACACCGGCGAGGATCATCTGTTCCTTCAGCGGAATACCCAGTTTTTCGTAGGTGGCCAGCAATTTCGGGTCGACCTCGTCCAGCGACTTGGGCTTCACCTCCATGCTTTTGGGGCGGGCGTAATAGTACTGATCCTGAAAGTCGATCTCGGGATAGTCGACCATGGCCCAGTCGGGTTCCTTCATCTGCAGCCAGCGGTCATAGGCTTGCAGACGCCATTCGGTCATCCATTCGGGTTCTTCGTTTTTGTCCGAGATCAGGCGCACGATGTCCGGGGTCAGACCCTTGGGCGCATATTCCATCTCGATGTCGGTTTCCCAGCCGTACTTGTACGTACTGACGTCGCGCACCGCATCAACCGTTTCCTGATCGACGCCGTCCTTGACGACCACATCCTCTGCAACATTGTCCATATCAGACATTCCTCTCGCATCTGAGCGGATTACGCCGCCCGCGCCTCGTGTTTCTTCAACTTTTGCGCCCAAACCTCGGCAAAGCGCAAAACGTCATCCTCTGTCGTGTCCAACCCCAGCGACACCCGCACGGCGCTGGCCGCCTCACGCTCTGAATACCCCATCGCCTTCAACACATGGCTGGCCTTGACCTTGCCACTGGAACAGGCGGACCCCGCCGAAATGGCAAACCCGGCCAGGTCCATCTGCATCACCTGCGTCTCGCCCTTCCAGCCGGGCGTGATGAAACAGGACGTGTTGGGCAGCCTTGGCGCCTCTTTCCCGACAAAAATAGTTGTCTTTGAGGCAGCAGCAAGAGCGTTTTCTAGAATATTTCTAAGTTTCTCGACCCGGTCCCATTTTCCGGCCTCGACATCGCGCTGCGCGGCCTCGGCAGCCGCACCGAAACCAGCGATGCCAATCACGTTCTCAGTGCCAGACCGACGGCCCATTTCCTGGCCCCCGCCGCGCAAAATTGCGATTGGATCGTTTGCCGTAAAGTTGACCAAAGCACCTACACCCTTAGGCCCCCCGAGTTTGTGCCCGGAAAGGATTGCGTAAGAAGGCTTTTCTTCTGCGTAAATGATCGAAGTCTTGCCCGCGACTTGCGTGATATCGGCAACGACCGAGTACGGCACCGTACCTTGTCTTGACGAATTCACGCGATGATTGCCCGCCACTTTTCCTTGCGCCGACATCACCCCGGTTTCACTGTTGGCCGCTGAAATCGCCAACAGACCGGCTGCGGTGTGCGAAGCGCTCCAATCCTGCGGAGCACCCTGCATGATCCAATTCATCACCTCACCAGCGCCATGCCCGTCAACCCCGCCGGCTTTGCCATGAACCGCAGGCAGTTCCTTTTCAGACCAATCCCGAAAGCAATCATGCTCGGTTGGCAGCGCCGCGAAACGACCTCCGTGCTGGCTTTTCTGAGCAACCGCGAGTGCCGCCGCCTCGGTCGCTGACCCCGTAAACACCACCTGCGTCGGCTCACACCCCACAAGCGCCGCCACCTGCGCCCGCGCCTTCTCGACAATCGCCTTCGCGCTGCGCCCCTCCGCATGCACAGACGACGGATTGCCCACCACATCCATGGCGCGCAGCATCGCGTCGCGTGCCTCAGGCCGCAAAGGTGTCGTCGCATTATGATCCAGATAGACCCGGCTCATGTTTCATTGTTCTTCAAATATGCACTCACAAGGTCAGCCATCATCGACCACCGCAAAGAGGTTGGGCACCGCCGGACACGGCGCAAGCTCGTTCCCGATCACATCCGACAACCGGGTCTGGTGCAGGAACACGTAGACATGCGCGCTGAGGCCCTCCCATAACCGGTTGGTGAGGGACTGCGCCTTTGACCCTGATGCCGCACCGGATGCCCCGGCCCCCTTGTGCATGGCATCCACGGTTTCATCCACCGCCGCCAGAATGTCGGCCACACGAATGTCAGAGGCGGACCGTGCCAGCCGGTAGCCACCGCCCGGCCCCCGCACCGACGTCACCAGATCGGCGCGCCGCAGCTTGACAAACAACTGTTCGAGATAGGGCAGGGAAATGTCCTGCCGCGCCGAGATATCCCCCAGGCTGACCAGCTTGTCGTTGGGCTGCATCGCGATATCGGCCAATGCCACCATCGCATAGCGCCCCTTGGTCGACAGTTTCATCGCAAAGCCCCCGATTGACGTCACCGGCCCAAGGCCATACATCCGTTGCCACTGCAGGATGTATGCCTGCGCCTTAAGTTAGAACCGTTCTAAGGTAGCCGATCAATTTCGTCAAGAATTCGGTTGCCGAAAAGACGCGACAAGGACAGTAACGCATATGCCCGAGGTCATTTTTCCCGGACCCGAAGGCCGTCTTGAAGGCCGCTACCACCCACAAAAGGAACGCGACGCCCCGATTGCGATCGTGCTGCACCCGCATCCGCAGTTTGGCGGCACCATGAATCACAAGGTGGTGCACGCGCTGCACTATGCCTTTTTCAACATGGGTTTCACGGTCCTGCGCTTCAACTTCCGGGGTGTGGGCCGGAGCCAGGGCGAATACGACCAGGGCATCGGAGAGCTGAGCGATGCGGCCTCGGCCCTCGATTATCTGCAATCGATGAACAACAATTCCAAGCATTGCTGGGTTGCGGGTTTCAGCTTTGGTGCATGGATCGGGATGCAGTTGCTGATGCGGCGGCCCGAGATCACCGGATTCATTTCCGTATCGCCCCCCGCGAACATGTACGATTTTTCCTTCCTGGCGCCCTGCCCGTCCTCGGGCCTGATCATCAACGGCACCTCGGACCGGGTTGCACCGCCTGCGGACACGGAATCGCTGGTGTCCAAGCTGCACGACCAGAAGGGCATCACCATCACGCACACGCAGGTCGAGGGGGCCGGCCACTTCTTTGAAGATCCGCACCTGGATACGCTGATCGGGCACACAACCGATTACGTCAAACGTCGCCTGACGGAGACAACGCGCTGATATGGCGGACCCCGTTGTCATCGAAATGGCCAACAAGCTGGCCGAGGAATGCCTGGCCGTGCAGAATGAGGTTGGCAACGACCGGCTGTTCATGGAAGTGGGCGACGTTCTGGGTGCGTCCTCGCAGACGTTGGAAGAGGCGTTTCTGACCGCGATTCGCACGCGGATGGCCAATGATGCCGGGCGCCGGTTCCTGGCGCAAAAGCTGAAGTCGCACCGTGCCGAACAGGGCAGTTCGTGACGCGACTGGACCAGCAGATCGCCTTTCTGACCGAGGCGGACAAACTGAAATCCATCACCCGCGCCACGACACTGGCGGATGGAAGTCGCGCCGAAAACAGCGCCGAACATTCCTGGCACCTGACCCTTTATGCCCTTGTACTGGCGGATCAGGCTGGACCGGATGTCGATATCAACCGCGTCATCAAGATGTTGATCCTGCACGATCTGGTCGAGATTGATGCGGGTGACAATCCCATCTTCGAGGATGTGGATGCGGCCGTTGTCGCGGCGCAGGAACAGGCGGCGGCGGATCGGATCTTTGGCCTGTTGCCCGAGGATATTGCCCGGTCATTGCGCCCGATCTGGGAAGAGTTCGAAGCCGCGGAGACCCCAACCGCCCAATTCGCCAAGGCGCTGGACCGGTTTCAGCCGCCCATGCTGAACCTCGCGTCAGGCGGGGGCAGCTGGACAGACTACAACGTGACCGAAGACATGGTCGCCGCCCGCGTGGGCACCAAGATCGCACGCGGTGCGCCCGGATTATGGGCCTATGCCAGCAAACGCATCGCCGCGTTCTTTGCCACCGTCCCGTAGCCTCTCTTTTTCAGTATACAATTGCATACACACTTCCCAAACCGGTTCTGACGGGCTAAGCGACCATAGAGTAGTCGCGCGCAAAGGACCCCTTTGATGACCAAGATCAAGGTAGACAACCCAATCGTCGAAATGGACGGGGACGAGATGACCCGCATCATGTGGGATTTCATCAAGAAAAAGCTGATCGAGCCCTATCTGGACATCGACCTGCTGTATTACGATCTGGGCATCGAGGAACGCGACAGGACCGAAGATCAGATCACCATCGACGCCGCTGAAAAGACCAAGGACGTGGGCGTCGCCGTCAAATGCGCGACAATCACGCCGGACGAGGCGCGGGTGGAGGAATTCGGCCTCAAGAAGATGTGGCGCAGCCCGAACGGGACGATCCGCAACATTCTGGGCGGTGTGATCTTTCGCCAGCCGATCATCTGCCGCAACGTCCCCCGCTTGGTGCCCGGCTGGACCAAGCCCATCGTGGTCGGCCGCCATGCCTTTGGCGACCAGTACAAGGCCACGGACATGAAATTTCCGGGGCCCGGGACGTTGACCATGAAATTCGTGGGCGAGGACGGGACAGAGGTTGAGCACGAGGTCTACAAGGCCGACAGCGCCGGTGTCTTCATGTCGATGTACAACATCGACCCGTCGATCTATGACTTTGCGCGGGCGTCCTTCAATTACGGTTTGTCGCTGGGCTGGCCGGTGTACCTGTCCACCAAGAACACCATCCTCAAGCAATATGACGGGCGGTTCCTGGAGGTCTTCCAGGAGGTCTATGACGCCGAGTTCAAGGAGAAGTTCGAGGCGGCGGGCATCTGGTACGAGCATCGCCTGATCGACGACATGGTGGCCTGTGCCATCAAGTGGAACGGTGGTTTTGTCTGGGCCTGCAAGAACTATGATGGCGACGTGCAGTCGGACGTGGTGGCGCAGGGGTTCGGGTCACTTGGCATGATGACCAGCCAGCTGATGACGCCGGACGGCAAGATCGTCGAGGCCGAGGCGGCGCATGGCACCGTCACGCGCCACTACCGCCAGCATCAGGCGGGCGAACAGACCTCGACCAACTCGATCGCGTCGATCTATGCGTGGACCGGGGGCCTCAAGCACCGGGCCAAGCTGGATGACAATGCGCAACTGAAGAACTTTGCCGAGACGTTGGAGAAGGTGATCGTGGACACGGTGGAATCGGGCCACATGACCAAGGATCTGGCCTTGCTGGTCGGCCCGGATCAGGGGTGGCTGACCACGATGGGGTTCCTTGAGAAGATCGACGAGAACCTGAACACGGCGCTGGCAGGTTAGGCCGCCAGTGCTGCCACACGTGGCGCAAATGGCAGAATGGTGCGGGTGCGCCCCTCGAAGGTGACAAAGCTGCCGGGGGGCACTTCGTGCCATTTGGCATCCTGGTCATACGGTTCGCTGACCACGGACCAACCATTTGTCTCATCGCTCCAGCGATAATAGAGCGACGGCGCAAACGGATCAGAGGCATAGCGGGCCGCAAACAGGCGTTTGCCGTCTGTCATGGCAACGGTCATGCGCACAAGTGGGTCAAAGCCCCGCGCGCGGCCCGCATCAACAAGCGTGGCTGTGGCGCGTTCCAGACCGCCGCGTGGATCGTCAGCGAGCCCCAGGCTGAGGGCCACCAGGAACAACGCCTCGCTGTCCGTGGCCCCCCTGCGTTCGGGATAAAGCGCATCGGCGATATGCATGTCGGCCGATTTGCGGAACTGGCCGAAATCACCGATCTGACCGTTATGCATGAAGCTCCAATTGCCGCTGGCAAAGGGGTGGCAGTTGTTGCGGCTGGTCGCGGTTTCGGTCGAGGCGCGCACATGGGCCATAAAGAGCGGCGCACGCACCTGGCTGGTCAGCGAGGCCAGATTGGCATCAGACCACGCCGGGAAAACGTCCCGGAACAGGCCCGGTTCGGGGCGCTGATCGTACCAGGCCACCCCAAACCCGTCTGCGTTGATCGAGGTCTTGCTTTGGGATGCCGCACTGGCCTGTTCGATCAGCGAATGGCACGGGCAGCTTATGACATCGGCCATAAAGATCGGGTCACCCAAATATGCGCTCCAGCGACACATGGCTCAGCGGCCCCTGTTGCGGATGTCTTCGTACATCGCCGCGATCATGTTGCCGGCGGTCTTTTCGAACAGCGCGGGGATGATGGCGTGGACAGTGGCGGCCCCGGCGGCACCGAAGAGCCGCAAGGCAAAGCGGCCCGCGAATACGGCATGCTGGGCATAGCTTTCATCGACGCTGCGGGGATGGGTCAGGAATACGCGGGTCAACATGGTCTTTCCTCCGGTTTGGTTGACCTGAACGTAAGCGCTGTGGGGTGGGAACATATCTTTGTTTCAGTGTCCCAACCCGCTTGTGAGAAGATGAAATCCCACGTATTCGGCAAACATGGAGACATTTGACACCATAGACGCCAAGATCCTGCGCGAACTGCAACAGGATGCGTCGATCTCTCTGGACCAGTTGGGAGAACGTGTGGCGCTGTCGCGCAACGCCTGCTGGCGCCGGGTCCGAGCCCTGGAAGAGGCGGGTGTGATCAAGGGGCGCGTGGCGCTGATTGACCCGGCGGCGGTAGGTCTGGGCCTGATGGTATTCATGGAGATCCGGACGCACAGCCACGATCCCGACTGGCAGCGCACATTCAACCGGGCCACGCAGACAATCCCGGGTATCCTGAGCGTCTACCGCATGACGGGCGATCTGGATTACCTGATCCGGGCGCGCGTGGCGGATATGGCAGGGTATGATGCGCTGTATCAGCAGTTGATTGCGCAGGTGCCCATCGCCGATGTCGCCGCCAGTTTCGTGATGGAAGAAATCAAGGACAGCACCGCCCTGCCCCTTTGAAAGTGAGCCTTATGCCCTTGCACTATATCTACCTGATCGTGGCGGTTGCCGCCGAAACCATCGGCACAACGGCCTTGCAGGCCAGCGATCAGTTCACGCGCGTCTGGCCCACCGTGATCGTGGTTGTCGCCTATGGGTTTGCATTTTTCTTTCTGGGCATTGCGCTGAAATACATTCCCGTCGGTATTGCCTATGCGATGTGGTCGGGGTTGGGGATCATCCTGATTGCGCTTATCGGTTTTGCCGTCTTCGGTCAGCGGCTGGACCTGCCTGCGGTTCTGGGGTTGGGCATGATTATCGCAGGGATTGTGGTGATCCAGCTCTTCTCGAAGACGGCCACACACTAGCCCTTTCATTCTGCACTGCGGCGCTATATGGGCCGGGCAACAACCATTGAGGCCCGTTTCATGGAACTGCGCAACATCGCCATCATCGCCCACGTCGACCACGGAAAAACCACGCTGGTGGACGAATTGCTGAAGCAATCCGGCACCTACCGGGACAACCAGGCCACGACCGAACGCGCCATGGACAGCAACGACCTGGAGCGCGAGCGCGGGATCACCATTTTGGCAAAAGCCACGTCCGTCGAGTGGAAGGGCACCCGCATCAACATCGTGGACACGCCCGGTCACGCCGATTTCGGGGGCGAGGTCGAGCGTATCCTGTCGATGGTGGACGGGGTTGTGCTGCTGGTCGATGCCGCCGAAGGGCCGATGCCGCAGACCAAGTTCGTGACCTCGAAGGCGCTGGCGCTGGGTCTGCGCCCCATTGTGGTGCTGAACAAGGTCGACAAGCCCGACGGCGAACCCGACCGGGCGCTGGACGAGTGTTTTGACCTCTTTGCCAACCTGGGCGCGGATGATGATCAGCTGGATTTCCCGGCAATGTATGCGTCGGGCCGGGCCGGTTGGGCGGACATGGAGCTGGATGGCCCGCGCAAGGACCTGTCGGCGCTGTTTGATCTGATCGTGGATCACGTGCCTGCGCCCGCGCAGGTCGCGGCCAGGGACGAACCGTTCCGCATGCTGGCGACCACGTTGGGATCCGACCCGTTCATTGGGCGCATCCTGACCGGTCGCGTCGAATCCGGTACGTTGAAGGCGGGCGAGACCGTCAAAGCGCTGAGCCGCGATGGCACGCTGATCGAGAATTTCCGCTGCACCAAGATTCTGGCCTTTCGGGGCCTGGGCCAGCAGCCCATTGATCTGGCCGAAGCCGGGGACATCGTGACCCTTGCAGGCATGTCGAAGGCCACCGTGGCCGACAGCATCGTCGCCACCTCTGTGTCCGAAGCGCTGCCCGCGCAACCCATCGACCCGCCCACCATCACCGTGACTTTCGGCATTAACGATTCGCCCTTGGCGGGCCGGGACGGCAAGAAGGTGCAGTCGCGCGTGATCCGCGACCGCCTGATGAAAGAGGCGGAATCCAACGTCGCCATCAAGATCACCGACACGCCCGGCGGTGACGCGTTCGAAGTGGCGGGCCGTGGCGAATTGCAGATGGGCGTGCTGATCGAGAACATGCGCCGCGAAGGGTTCGAGTTGAGCATTTCGCGCCCGCAAGTCCTGTTTCAGGAGATTGACGGGGTCCGTCACGAGCCCATCGAGGAAGCCACGATTGACGTGGATGACGAATATTCCGGGTCGGTCATCGAAAAGCTGACCGGTGCGCGCAAGGGCAACCTGGTCGAGATGAAGCCAGCCGGTGCAGGCAAGACGCGGATCGTGGCCCATGTGCCGTCACGCGGATTGATCGGGTATCATGGCGAGTTTCTGACCGACACGCGCGGCACCGGCGTTCTGAACCGCGTGTTCCACGAATGGGCACCGCACAAGGGCCCGATCCCTGGGCGCCGTGCCGGTGTGCTGATTTCGATGGAGAACGGACAATCCGTGGCCTTTGCCCTGTGGAATCTCGAAGAGCGGGGCCGCATGTTCATCGGGGCGCAGGCGGATGTTTACACCGGCATGATCATCGGCGAGCACAGCCGCGAAAACGATCTGGAAGTGAACCCGCTGAAAGGCAAGAAGCTGACCAACGTCCGCGCCTCTGGCACAGACGAGGCCGTGCGCCTGACCACGCCGATCACCATGTCGCTGGAAGAGGCGATTGCGTATATCGACGACGATGAATTGGTTGAAGTGACGCCGAATGCAATCCGGTTGCGCAAGCGGTATCTGGATCCGCATGAACGCAAGCGGATGGCGCGGGCGTCCTAGGTCAGGACTGGGGCGCTGCCCCAGACCCCGTCGTATTTTTGGTCGGAAGAAACGGTTAGTCCGTGGTCTCGACGATCAACAGTTCACGCTCGGATGCGCCGCGGGCATGTTCAAGTGCGGCTTGATAGGCATCCGAGTGGTAGCAGCGTTCGGCTGTTTCCACGTCCGGGAACCTGGCCACGACATTGCGCGGGCGGTCCGTGCCTTCGAGTTGTACGTAGCGACCGCCGCGCGCGATGAACGTGCCGCCATGATCGGCGATGGCGACCGTCGCGCCGGCCGCGTATTTCTTGTACGCCTCTTCGTCCGTCACCGTGACATGTGCAATCCAGAGTGCTGGCATCTTATCCTCCCATGACCGCCTTGGCCGCCGCAATGGCGGCATCCGCGTTGCTTGCATCCTTGGCCCCGCCCTGCGCCATGTCGGGACGACCGCCGCCGCCCTTTCCACCCAGTTCGACCACCGCTGCCTTGACCAGATCGACCGCGCTGACGCTGTCGGTCTTGTCTTGGGTGACGCCTGCGGCCACGGCAACCTTGCCGTCTGCCTCTGCTATCAAGAGGATCGCACCGGAGCCCATGCGGGATTTGTGTTCATCGATCAGGGCCGGCAGGTCCTTGCCTGTCACGCCGTTCAACACCTGCGCGAGGAAGGCTGTGCCCCTCACATCTTCGGCCTCGGGTGCCGCCTGGCTGCCGCCCGACATGGCCAGGTCGCGGCGCAGCTGCGCCACCTCGGCGGCCAACGCCTTGCGTTCGTCCATCAGCGCCTTGACGCGCGCGGGCACATCCTGGGCCTGGGCCTTCAGTTCGATGGCCGTTTCGGCCAGCAGGTGGTCCTGTCCGCGCAGATAGTCCATCGCCGCCTGCCCGGTCAGCGCCTCGATCCGGCGCACGCCTGCGCTGGACGCGCTGTCGCCCAACGTGACAAAGGCGCCGATGTCGCCGGTCTGGCGGACATGGGTGCCGCCGCACAGTTCCAGCGAATAGGTGTCGCCAGACGTGCCCTTGCCGGACCCATCCTGGCGACCCATCGACACGACGCGCACTTCGTCGCCGTATTTTTCACCAAAGAGCGCCTGCGCGCCGAGCGCACGCGCATCGTCCGGTGTCATGATCCGGGTGTCGACGGGGGCATTCTGACGGATATAGGTGTTCACCTCGGCCTCGACCCGTGCCAGTTCCTCGAGGCTGAGCGCCTTGCCGTGGCTGAAATCAAAGCGCAGCCTGTCGGGGGCATTGAGTGATCCGCGTTGCGCAACGTGGTCACCCAGCGCGCCGCGCAGCGCCTCGTGCAGAAGGTGCGTTGCCGAATGGTTCGCGCGAATGTGTGTTCGGCGTGCATGATCCACTTCAAGAACGGCGGCTTCGCCTTTGGAAATCATGCCTTTTGTCACGTCGGCACTGTGAATGAACACGCCGGCAGTCTTGCGTGTATCCGTGACGCGGGCCTCACCGTGTTCGGTGCGGATGGTGCCCATGTCACCGACCTGGCCACCGCTTTCGGCATAGAAAGGGGTCTGGTTCAGAGCGATCTGTACCTTGGCGCCCGCGTCCACACGATCAGTCTGCACACCATCCACGACCAAGGCCGCAATCTGCCCTTCGGCGGTTTCGGTGTCATAGCCCAGGAATTCGGTAGCCCCGCTGGCCTCGGCCACGTCGAACCATACGGTCGCGTCGGCAGCTTCGCCCGAGCCGGACCAGGCGGCGCGCGCCTTGGCCTTTTGTTCGGCCATGGCGGCGTCAAAACCGTCCGTGTCCACGCCGCGTCCCTTTTCGCGCAGCGCGTCCTGCGTGAGGTCCAGCGGAAATCCATATGTGTCGTACAGCTTGAATGCCGCATCGCCCGGCAAGTCGGCGCCATCGGCAAGGTTCGCGACCTCGTCATCCAGCAACTTCAGGCCGCGATCCAGCGTCTGCTTGAAGCGGGTTTCCTCTGCCTGCAGCGTTTCGGTGATCAGCGACTGCGCCTGGCCAAGTTCAGGATAGGCCGCGCCCATCTGCTGCACCAGCGACGGCACAAGGCGGTACATCACCGGATCCTTTGCGCCCAGAAGATGCGCGTGGCGCATGGCCCGACGCATGATGCGGCGCAGCACGTATCCGCGTCCGTCATTTGATGGCATCACCCCGTCCGCAATCAGGAAAGACGTCGAACGCAGGTGATCCGCGATCACCCGGTGGTGCACGTTCTGGTCGCCATACGGGTCAACGCCCGTCGCATCCGCCGACGCCTCGATCAGCGATTTGAAGAGATCGGTGTCATAGTTGTCGTGGCTGCCTTGCAAGAGCGCGCCGATCCGTTCCAGACCCATGCCCGTATCGATGGACTGCATGTCCAGATCTATCATGGACCCGTCTTCGAACTGTTCGTTCTGCATGAAGACGATGTTCCAGATCTCGATAAACCGGTCGCCATCTTCTTCGGGGCTTCCGGGTGGGCCGCCCCAGATATGGTCGCCGTGATCATAGAAAATCTCGGTACATGGACCGCAGGGGCCGGTCGGACCCATCTGCCAGAAATTGTCGGACGTGGCGATGCGGATGATCCGGTCTTCGGGAACGCCGACCTTTTTCCAGATCTCGAACGCCTCGTCATCGGTGTGATAGACGGTGACGTATAGCCGATCCTTGGGAATGCCGAATTCGCCCGTGATCAGGGTCCAGGCAAAGGGGATCGCTTCGTGCTTGAAATAATCACCGAAGCTGAAGTTGCCCAGCATCTCGAAAAACGTGTGGTGACGTGCGGTGTAACCCACATTGTCGAGGTCATTGTGTTTGCCGCCTGCCCGTACACATTTCTGGCTGGTCGTCGCGCGGGTGTAGTCGCGTTTTTCCAGGCCCGTGAACAGGTTCTTGAACTGCACCATGCCCGAGTTCACGAACATCAGCGTGGGGTCGTTGCGCGGCACCAGCGGGCTGGACGGGACCACCGCATGCCCTTGTTTTTCAAAGTAATTCAGAAAGGTCGAGCGGATATCATTGAGCGATGGCATGGCCGAGGTCCCGGGCGTCTGATTGGTCGCACTGACATAGCGCCGCGCCGGGGCGGTGTCCACAAACGAAACGGGGTGCCGCCGGTGCGACACCCCGTCCCGGATATGTCCGCATCATGTCTGATGCACCAGGGACGTTTTGGCTCCCCGTAGTCGACCAATCAGGCCTCAAGGATGTCGTCATCCTCGACCTTTTCGGTGTCGGGCATGTCGAAATCAAGACCGTGGGCTGCCCGGATCTTGTCCTCGATCTCGTAGGCGATGCGGTTGTTTTCCTTCAGGAAGGTCTTGGCGTTTTCGCGCCCCTGCCCGATCCGTTCGTCACCATAGCTGAACCAGGACCCTGATTTTTCAACCACACCGGCCTTTACGCCCAGGTCCAGAAGTTCGCCCATTTTCGAGATGCCCTCGCCATACATGATGTCGAATTCCACCTGCTTGAACGGCGGGGCCACCTTGTTCTTGACGACTTTCACGCGGGTGGCGTTGCCAACGACCTCGTCCCGGTCCTTGAGCGCGCCGATACGGCGGATGTCCAGACGGACGGAGGAGTAGAATTTCAGCGCATTGCCGCCCGTGGTCGTTTCGGGGCTGCCGAACATGACGCCGATTTTCATCCGGATCTGGTTGATGAAGATCACCATGCAGTTCGAGCGGCTGATCGATCCAGTCAGTTTGCGCATCGCCTGGCTCATCAGTCGGGCCTGCACGCCAACGCTCGAATCGCCCATGTCGCCTTCCAGCTCGGACTTCGGCGTGAGTGCGGCAACAGAATCGACGACGACCATGTTCACGGCCCCCGAGCGCACCAGCGTGTCCGTGATCTCAAGCGCCTGCTCGCCCGTGTCGGGTTGCGAAATCAGCAACTCGTCCAGGTTGACGCCCAGTTTCTTGGCGTATTGCGGGTCAAGCGCGTGTTCCGCATCCACAAAGGCGCACACACCACCCGACTTTTGCTGTTCGGCAACGCAATGCAGGGTCAGAGTGGTTTTACCTGACGATTCAGGGCCATAGATCTCGACGATCCGCCCCATGGGCAAGCCGCCGATGCCAAGGGCAATGTCCAGCCCAAGGCTGCCGGTCGAACTGGCCTTGATATCCTGGATGGCGCCCTCGTCGCCCAGTTTCATGATCGACCCCTTGCCGAACTGCCGTTCGATCTGGGCCAGGGCACTGTCCAGCGCCTTTTGTTTGTCTGCCGATTTCTTGTCTGTCATGGTCAAAAGGTCTGCCGTTGCCATTGCTTTGGTCCTTTGTGTCATACCCGCCGGGGGGCGGCAATCACTGCCGCAGCTGCGTCGATGTTCCCCTTGCGTTCCTTATGGGATCAAAACGGGAACATTTCAATAAATTTCTACACAACCACCTTTTGCGCTTAGGGGTTAAGGAGTAGTTTACGCGCCAGAACACAGGCATGACAAAGTGGATCGGGGCAGAACATGATGGTGTTTTACAAGGCTGGGCTGGCCTTTCTGTCCGTGCCAAAGACCGGCAGTTCGGCCTATGAGACCGCGTTGCGGCCACATGCGGACATGGTGATTTCCGAACCGCCCGATCTCAAGCATGCGCCCGTTTATCGCTACAATCGATTTGTCCGGCCCATGTTCCTCAAGGTCTGCGACGTCGAGCTTGAGCTTATGGCCGTGATGCGGGAACCCATCAGTTGGCTGGGCAGTTGGTGGCGATATCGGCAAAGGCCCTTCATGCGGGACAAGCCCAATGCGACCCATGACATCAGCTTTGATGACTTTGTACTGGCCTACATGAAAGGGCAGCGGCCGGGCTTTGCGAATGTGGGCAGCCAGTTCAAGTTTCTGGAACGACAACCCAACGGCACCGGCGTGACGCATCTGTTTCGCTACGAGGACCAGATTGGGCTGCAGTCATTCCTGACGGATCGTCTGGGGGTGGCATTCGACCTGGGACGCGAGAACGTGTCTCCGACGCGGCCTTTGGACCTGTCGAGGGATGTGGAAACGCGGTTCCGCAGGAAGTTCGCCGAGGAGTTCGCGCTTTATGAAAGTATCCCCGTCAGGTAACGCGGTCAGTGCAGTTGCTGATGCACCGTTTCGGCAAGATCGTTGAGCGAGAATGGTTTGGGCAGGAAGACGGAATTGGGGATTTCCCGTTGCTGGTCGCTCAGCCGGTCTTCTGCATAGCCCGATACAAACACAACGCGGACATCGGGGCGCTCTTGCAATGCCTCGCGCACCCACGAAGGGCCGTCCATGCCGGGCATGACCACATCGGTGACGAAAAGGTCGACATTCAGGCTCGCATCTTCCAGCGTCTTGAGCGCTGCTTCGGCTGAATCCGCCTCTAGCACGGTGTAGCCCCGCAGCCGCAGCGCGCGGCTGGCAAAGGCGCGCACCGGTGCTTCGTCTTCGACCAGCAGGATCACCCCGTCGCCGTGTTTGGGTTCCGCCATGGGTGCGGGTGTTTTGGCAACGGGTACATTGGTCTTCGTGGTTTCCAGAACGGGGAACATGATGGAAAAACAGGTCCCCTGCCCCAAGGTGCTGTCGACAAAGATGAAACCGCCGGTCTGTTTGACGATCCCGTAGGCCGTGGACAGACCCAGGCCGGTCCCCTCGCCTGTCTTCTTGGTGGTATAGAACGGCTCGAACACCTTTTGCAGCTTGTCGGCCGAGATGCCGACGCCATGATCAATGACCCGCAGGCACACATAATCCCCGGCTGGGACATTCACCCGGTCCCGCTCCAACGGTTCGGACAGTGTCATGCATTCGGTTTCAATCTGGATTTCGCCGCCATCGGGCATCGCATCCCGTGCGTTGACCACCAGGTTCATGAGCACCTGCTCCAACTGCCGCTTGTCGGCCCGGATCGGTTTGAGAATGGGGTCGTGGGACAAAGTGAGCGTTACCTTTTCGCCCACCAGACGGTTCAGCAAATGTGTCAGATCGGACATCGTGTCCCGCAGGTCCAGCTCTTCTGGGCGCAAGGTCTGTTTGCGCGAAAATGCCAGCAGCTGACCCACAAGCGCGGCGGCCCGGTTGGCGTTCTGATTGATCTGCACCAGATCGCTATAGTCCGGGTCGCCCTGATCGTGGCGCAGAAGCAGCAAGTCGCAATGCCCGGAAATGGCTGTCAGCAGGTTGTTGAAGTCGTGGGCCACGCCCCCCGCAAGCTGCCCGATCGCCTGCATTTTCTGGCTTTGAACGAATTGCGCCTCAAGGGTTTTCAATTCGGTCGCGTCAGCCAGAACACCGATGACAGACACTTCGCCATCCTCTTGCATCCGGTTCAGCGCCACCTGGACGAACATTTCCTTGTCCGACCGGGTCAGGCGCAAAAACTCTGATTGTTGCACCGCCCGGTTCGACACGGTTTCTTCCAGCCAATCGGAAATCGGCCGCCCCAGACCCGCCATCAGGTCCGCGATATGTACGCCTTCCTGCAGCGACGGGCCAATCAGGTCGGACGCGCTGCGGTTGAAGCTGCGCACGTCGCCCTCGGGCGAAAAACGGACAAGCGGGACCGGGAGGTGTTCGAATGAGGCCCAGCTGGCGGTTTTGGCGGTGGCCCCTTCGGGAGGCGGCAACAGGTAATAGGCCTGCCGCCCGGCGCCGGCGTCAATCCGGGTCACCAGAACATCCACCGACCCGCTGTCGGTGGTGATTGCATTGACCGCACCAATGCCCAACGGCATCCGTTCAAAAACCGCCTCAAGCGTTTTGACGCGTGATCCGACCAGTTTGCGGGCGCTTTCATTCATGTATAGAACGGCACCCGTGCGCCCCACCATGAGCATCGGCAACCCGGGCCCGTCCGCACCGCGCCCTTGGCCGGTATCGGGCGCCGCCTCAAGCCGCCACAGCAGTTTGTCTTCTTCCATTTCATGCACGGCGAGGCGCATATGGCCTTTGCGGGTCACGATGTCCTCGCGTGCGGCCCCGTCCATTTCGGCCTGCGCCTTGAGGCGGAACAGAATGCCACCAGGGTTGGCGAAAGTGTTGCGCAGCGTGCCTGCCAACGTCTCGCCCCGCCGTGTGGCATAGGCCTGCCGCGCAGCGGCATTGGCCCGCAAGACTTCGCCATCGGCGGTGCACACGAAACTGGGCGAGGCATCCTTTTCAATGAAATTGGCGAGCGTCGACAGCGCACTCTCCGTTTTGGACCGTGACGTGCGCGCCGACAGCATCACCGCAAATCCCAGCCCCATCAGGGCGCAGGCCGCCGCCAGCAATCCAAGCTGGATCAGCCGTTCCGGCGCCAGCACACCCATAACGCCCAGCAGCACGGACGCCCCCAAAAGGCTTGCCCCGCGGTTGGACCCCGCCCCGTCCGGGCGGCCTAAAGTGAAGAGCGAACGCGCGCTTTCAGGCACCAGTGACCTCTTCCTTGTCGATTCGTTGCGTCCTTTGTGTGAGCAAAACGGTTAATTGCCCCTTAATCGGCGCTCGATCCGTCGCAATCCCAGCCCCGCGCACGCACGCACGCGAACCGCCCCGCAACAATAAACCTTAGGTTGAGTAAAGCGCAGTCACGCTTGGCGCGTCAAGTGTGCGCTGAAAAATCCGTCGCCCGATGCATCGACCGGCCAATGGGTTGTCTGCCCCTGATCAAAGTCCGGATGCTTGGTCAAAAACCAGGTCACCTGATCCGTGTTTTCATCCTGGAAGACCGAACAGGTCGCATAGACCAGACACCCGCCGGGCCGCACAAGACCGGCCGCCCTGGTCAAAACAGAGCGTTGCATCTGCACAAGATCCGCCAACCGGTCAGGCGTAAGCGCCCATTTCGCATCCGGTGTACGCCGCCATGTGCCCGAACCGGAACAGGGAGCATCGACAAACACCAGATCGAATGGGGCCTGACGGGTCAGGGCATCGGCCTCGATCACAGTGATATCATGCCCGCCTCTTGCTGCGCGTTCGGGCAGGTCGCGCATCCGCGCGGCATCGATGTCGCTGGCCGTGACAGTCCAACCCTGTGCGGCAAGCGCCAATGCCTTGCCGCCACCGCCGGCGCACAGATCAAGCGCGCGGTGACCCGCCCCCAACGCGGCGACTGCGGCCTGGCTTGACCCGTCCTGAATCTCGACAAGCCCCCGGATATAGGCGGGTGTGGCCCTGATCCGGCGCGCGCCTTCCGTCACTGTCAGCGCGGTGTTGGCGCGGGGGTTTGGCGCTGCAACGATCCCATCATCGGCCAAGGCAGACATGGCAACGTCAAGGGATGTCAGGCGCGTGTTCACGCGCAAGGTGACCGGCGCGCGTTCTGTCAACGCGAGCGTCGTTGTCGCGGCCTCGGGACCCAGGCTGCGCTCGAACACCGGGACCAGCCAGTCGGGGACGTCCCAGGCCGTGCCCGGTTGCTCCGGGATCGTGCCGGCCGCGCGTTCTGCATCCGAAAGGGGTGCGGGCGCATGGCCTTGCCCATCAAAGAGGGCGTCCACGTCCTGCCCTTGTGCGCGCAGGCGTCCGATCATGCGGCCGCGGCCGGTGTCGGCACCACCGCGCGCCGCATCGCTGCGCCAGTGCCGCAGGACGTCAAACACGTGATCCCGAACTGCCGCACGATCCTTGGATCCGGCAAAGCGGCTGGCGCGGGCCCAACGGCTGAGGGCTTGTTCCGCGGCCAGGCCATCGGCGATCCGGTCCAGGATGTCGATGGCGGCAGCCACGCGTGCGCCCGGTGTCATGGCGTCACCTCGACATTAGGAACGCACCGCAACGCCATGATAAATCACATAACCCGGTAGTTGGGAGACTCGCGTGTGATCTGCACGTCATGGACATGGCTTTCCTTGAGGCCTGCGCCGGTGATCTTTACGAAATGGCAGTTTCTGCGCATCTCGTCGACCGTGGCACAACCGGTGTAGCCCATGGCAGCCCGCAGCCCGCCCACCAGTTGGTGGATGACCGCGCCTGCCGAACCTTTGTAGGGCACTTGCCCTTCGATGCCTTCCGGCACCAGTTTATCGCTGGCCGCGTCCTTCTGAAAATAGCGGTCGGCCGAGCCGCGTGCCATGGCCCCGAGAGAGCCCATGCCGCGATAGGATTTGAAGCTGCGGCCCTGATACAGGATCACTTCGCCCGGGCTTTCGTCTGTGCCGGCAATCATGCTGCCGACCATGGCGCAGGACGCACCGGCGGCGATGGCCTTGGCAAAATCGCCCGAAAACTTGATGCCGCCATCGGCGATCACCGGGACGTCGCCCGCCGCCGCCGCGCAATCCATGATCGCAGTCAGTTGCGGCACGCCCACACCGGCCACCATGCGGGTGGTACAGATGGAGCCCGGTCCGATCCCCACTTTGACCGCATCGGCGCCTGCATCGATCAGGGCACGGGTTGCTTCACCGGTTGCGACATTACCGGCGACAATCTGAACCTCGTTCGACAGGTTCTTGGCGCGGCGCACCGCCTCGGCGACACCTTCGGAGTGGCCGTGGGCGGTATCGATGACAATCATGTCAACGCCCGCGTCAACCAATGCTTCGGAGCGTTCAAACCCGGCATCCCCGACGGTCGAGGCCGCAGCCACGCGCAAGCGACCCAGTTCGTCCTTGCACGCCGTGGGGTTCAACACGGCCTGTTCGGTGTCCTTGAGGGTCAACAGCCCCGTAAGTGCGCCGTCGGCATCCGTGACCAGCAGCTTTTCGATGCGCCGCGCCTTCATCAGGCTGATGGCTTCATCCCGGTCCGCGGGTTCGTGCAGAATGGCAAGATCATCAGTGGTCATCATCACTGAAACGGGCGTGTCGTCGTTCTGGGCAAAGCGCATGTCGCGGTTCGTGACGATGCCCAGCACCCGGCGGTTTTCATCGACGACCGGAAAGCCGGAAAAACCATAGCGTTCCGTCAGCGCACGGGCGTCCGCCAGGGTCTGGTTGGCTGTCAGGGTGATCGGGTTGTAGACGATGCCCGATTCAAACCGCTTGACCCGGCGCACCTCGCGCGATTGCGCGTCAATATCAAGGTTGCGGTGCACGACCCCCATGCCCCCTGCCTGAGCCATGGCAATGGCCATCCGTCCTTCGGTCACTGTGTCCATGGCCGAGCTGAGCAGCGGGATGTTCAGGTCGATGCTGCGGGTGACACGCGTGCGGGTGTCGGCGGTTGTGGGCAGCACGTTGGACGCGGCCGGAACCAGAAGAACATCATCGAAGGTAAGCGCCTCGCGAATCTCCATGGGGGTCTCCTTGGGAGGGTTCGTTTGACGCTTCCCTATTTCACGGGTTCGGGAAAATGGAAAGGGGCAAATGGGTGGCTTGCGCGGGGGCGTGGCACTGCGCAGAGTGCGGCCATGACAAACAGCTATGACACCGGCCGCCTGAACCTGCCCTTTGTGGGCATATCGACCTTTGGCAAGCGCCCCTATGTCGAAGACTGGGGCGCGCTGGACGCCGATGTGGCCATCCTCGGCGCCCCGTTTGATGCAGGCACGCAGTGGCGGTCGGGCGCACGCTTTGGGCCACGCGCGGTGCGCGAGGCGTCGACCCTGTTCAGCTTTGGCCACGCCGGCGCCTATGATCACGAGGACGACGCCACCTATCTGCCGGACAGCGTGCGCATCGTGGACATGGGGGATGCCGACATCATCCATACCGACACCGAAGGCTCGCACGCCAACATCGAGAAGGGTGTGCGCGCGGCACTCGCCGCTGGCGCCCTGCCCGTCACCATAGGTGGGGATCACTCCATCAACATCCCCTGCATCCGCGCCTTCGACGGCGAGGGCGACATCCACATCCTGCAAATCGATGCCCATCTTGATTTCGTGGACGCGCGGCATGGCGTGCGGCACGGGCACGGCAATCCGATGCGCCGCGCGGCCGAATGTGCCCATGTCACCGGCCTGACGCAGGTGGGCATCCGCAATGTGAGTTCGACCGCCAGGGAGGGCTATGACGATGCCCGCGCCATGGGGTCCGACATTCTGTCAGTCCGGCAGGCGCGCGCGCTGGGGCCCGGTGGCGTGATTGACCGCATCCCAGTCGGCGCACGCCTGTACATCACCATCGACATCGACGCGTTCTGCCCCTCGATCGCGCCGGGTACGGGCACGCCCAGCCACGGCGGGTTTCTGTATTACGACGTGCTTGAAATGCTACAGGCCGCCGCCCGCCGCCACGAGATTGTCGGCATTGATCTGGTCGAGGTCGCGCCCGACTATGATCCGACCGGATCGACGGCCATTCTGGCGGCGCAGGTGCTGATGAACCTGTTGGGGTTCCTCTTTCACGCGCGCGCAGATTGACGGGTCAGAGGGGGCCAGCCCCCTCGGCGCGCGGCGCCTCACCCCCGAAGTATTTCCGGCCAGAAGAAGGGGCAATCTGCCGCCCCGGGGCATCCTGATGTCGTTTGACACCTTTCCCTTGCGCGCGAGGCTCCTATTGTGTGGCGAGGCAAGATTTTCGAGGCATGTATGAGCACCGATCCACTCGTCGTTTTCACACCGTCCGGCAAACGCGGGCATTTCCCCGTGGGCACGCCAATCCTGACTGCGGCCCGGCAGTTGGGCGTTGACCTTGATTCGGTCTGCGGCGGGCGGGGCATCTGTTCCAAATGCCAGATCATGCCCAGTTATGGCGCGTTTCCCAAACATGGGGTCACGGTCAGTGACGATGCCCTGTCCGCGTGGAACAGCGTCGAAGAACGGTACAAATCCAAGCGCGGTTTGACCCCTGGCCGCCGCCTTGGCTGTCAGGCGACCGTGCAGGGCGATGTGGTCATCGACGTGCCGCCCGAAAGCCAGGTGCACAAGCAAGTCGTGCGCAAAAGGGCCGAGGCGCGGGACATCGTGATGAACCCGTCCACCAAGCTTTATTATGTCGAGGTTGCCGAGCCCGACATGCATGATCCGTCGGGTGATCTGGAACGTCTGGTGGCCGCGCTTGAGGCTGATTGGGGCGTGACCAACATCCATGCGGACCTGCACATTCTTCAGGACCTGCAACCGGCATTGCGCAAGGGTGGCTGGAAGGTCACGGTTGCCATTCACCTGGGCGACGGTGAAAACGCGCCGCGCATCATGAACATCTGGCCCGGATATTATGACGGGTCGGTCTATGGGTTGGCGGTAGATCTGGGATCCACGACCATCGCGGCACATCTGTGCGATCTGACCAGCGGTGAGGTCGTGGCGTCCTCGGGGATCATGAACCCGCAGATCCGCTTTGGCGAGGACCTGATGAGCCGCGTCAGCTATGGCATGATGAACGCGGGCGGCGCGAACGAGATGACGGAGGCCGTGCGCGAGGGCATGAATGCCCTGTTCACCCAGATCGCGACCGAGGCGAATATCGACAAGCGCCTGATCGTGGATGCGGTTTTTGTCTGCAATCCGGTCATGCACCACCTGTTTCTTGGCATCGATCCGTTTGAACTGGGCCAGGCGCCGTTTGCTCTGGCGACGTCAAACGCGCTGCGCCTGCGCGCCGATGACCTGAACCTGAACATTCACCCGTCTGCGCGTATCTACCTGTTGCCCTGCATTGCAGGCCACGTCGGCGCGGACGCCGCCGCCGTGGCCCTGTCGGAGGCACCCGACAAGTCCGATGATCTGGTTCTGGTGGTCGATGTCGGCACAAATGCCGAGATCCTGTTGGGTAACAAGGACAAGGTGCTGGCCTGTTCGTCCCCCACCGGGCCAGCCTTTGAAGGCGCCCAGATCAGCGCAGGCCAACGCGCCGCCCCCGGTGCCATTGAACGGGTCGAGATTGACCCCGTCACCAAGATCCCGCGCTTTCGCATCATAGGCGTTGATCGGTGGTCGGATGAGGCCGGATTTGAGGCCGAGGCCGCAGGCACCGGCATTACGGGCATCTGTGGCTCGGGCATCATCGAAGCCATTGCAGAGATGCGCTTGGCCGGTCTGCTGGACGCGTCCGGCCTGATTGGCAGCGCGGCGCAGACAGGGTCGGACCGGTGCGTGCTGGATGGACGCACCCATGCCTATGTGCTGCACGATGCCACCGCGACGGGCGGGCCGCGCATCACCATCACCAATCCGGACATCCGGGCCATCCAGATGGCCAAGGCCGCGCTTTATTCCGGTGCCCGATTGCTGATGGACAAGTTCGGCGTCGACACCGTGGACCGCGTGGTTCTGGCCGGGGCCTTTGGTGCGCATATCTCGTCCAAGCACGCGATGGTGCTGGGCATGATCCCTGACGCACCGCTGGACAAGGTGTCATCCGCGGGCAATGCCGCAGGTACCGGTGCGCGGATCGCCCTTCTGAACCGTGACGCCCGGGGCGAGATCGAAGAGACGGTGCGCCGCATCCACAAGGTCGAAACGGCCATAGAACCCCGCTTTCAGGAGCATTTCGTGAACGCGTCGGCCATTCCGAACGCGGTAGAGCCGTTTCCGATCCTGAACGGGATCGTGGACCTGCCCGATGTCAGCTTCAACACCGGCGGCGACACCGAAGGCGGTCGCAGGCGCAGGAGGCGTGCATGAGCAACGCGGATCAGGAAGAGTTCTGGACAGAGGCGGCAGGCCCGAAATGGGTCGCACACCAAGACGGTATGGATGCACTGCTGGCACCGGTGCTTGATCTTGTGATGGAGGGGGCCGCGCTGCGGCGCGGGGACAACGTTCTGGACATCGGATGTGGCACGGGGATCAGTGTTGCTGCCGCCGCGCAGGCGGTTGGAGATCAGGGGCATGTCACGGGTCTTGATATCTCGCACACCATGTTGGCGCTTGCGGCCTCGCGCCTTGGAGACAGGCCAAACATATCACTGCTGAAAGCCGATGCGCAGACCCATGCGTTCAGCCACGATTTTGATGCACAGATATCCCGCTTTGGTGTCATGTTCTTTGACAACAGCCGCGCGGCGTTTGCCAATTTGCAGGCCACCCTGGCCCCGGGTGGGCGCATGACCTTTGCCGCATGGGGACCCGCGCCGGAGAATCCCTATTTCATGGTGCCCGCCCGCGCCGCCGCAGCCGTCCTGGGCCCGATGCCCAAGACCGACCGCACCCTGCCTGGACCTTTTGCGTTTGAAGACAGTGACAGGACGCTTGCGATGATGGCCGATGCGGGAAGTGCGCAGGCACGGGTCGAAACCGTGACGCTGGACCTGACGCCACCCGGTGACTGCGCCGAAACGGCGGCCCTGATGATGCAAATTGGTCCGGCTGACGCAGCGATCACACACCACCAGGCGGATGCTGCTGCGGCCGCAGATGTTCAGGCGGCCTTGGCCGAGGCGATGACCGCGTTCGACACCGGGTCAGGCCTACGCATTCCGGCCTGCATTCACATCTATTCGGCGGTCAAACCCGCTTGACGCGGCACGCCACCGCGCCTATCCCAAGCGCCCAGAGCGCGGGTATGGTGAAAAGGTATCACGCGAGCTTCCCAAGCTTAAGTTACGGGTTCGATTCCCGTTACCCGCTCCAGATCCACGTTCACGCAGACGGACAATGCCCTCGGCCCAAAGCAAGAGCGCACGACCATGCCGCACGGCAGTCGTGCCCTTGTCTTTTCGCCGGGACCTAACCCGCAGTGGCATCTCGTCCAAAAGGGCGCGATGGACGCACCTGTCCACCTGGGGCTAGCGCAGGGTCAATACCATTTGCGTGACACCTTCCCGCTGTTGACGCAGCGCGCCGAAGACCACTGGCCTGCCCGCCAGCGAGACAATGGCGAGAAATGTCCGCATTTCCGCCGAAACGGGCAAGGAACGCGCGGGCGCGACACCCTGCCCGTCACACCCTTCACTATCCTGTGCGCCCCGGGTTTCGCCCTTGATTTGGGAACCGATTGGTTCAATTTGAGGCCAAAGGAGGCAGATCATGGCCCACACCACCACCGCATGGGACATCGCGACAGATCGCACCGTCGTCAAACGCGCGGCCAAGATTGCCTTTGTGGTGGGCGTCATCATTGCGATGATCAACCACGGCGACCGGATTATGGGCGGCCAGATGGATGCCGCGGCCTGGATGAAATGCGCACTGACATTCCTTGTGCCGTATTCTGTCTCAACCTACTCTTCGGTGATGGCCGTTCGGGAACGGCTGCAAAGCCTTGGGGACTGACCAACCTTGAACATTCTGTTTGTGATGTATGACCAGCTGCGGTTCGACTACCTCAGCTGCGCCGGCCATCCGCATCTGCATACCCCCAATTTCGACCGTGTTGCCGCCATGGGCGTGCGGTTCACCAATGCCTATGTGCAATCGCCGATCTGTGGCGGGTCACGGATGTGTTTCTATACGGGGCGGTACGCGTCTTCGCACGGGGCCCATTGGAACGGGTTCCCCCTGAAGGTGGGCGAACAGACCTTGGGCGACCACCTGCGCAAGATCGGGATGTCCTGTCATTTGATTGGCAAGACGCACATGACCGTTGATGCCGAAGGGATGGACCGGCTGGGACTTGAGGCCGACAGCCTGATCGGCGTCCGCACATCCGAATGCGGCTTTGACCCCTGGGTGCGCGATGATGGGCTTTGGGCCGAAGGGCCGGACGGGTTTTATGACGAAAGGCGAAGTCCTTACAACGAATACCTCAAGTCCGTTGGATATGATGGCACAAACCCGTGGGCGGATTACGCAAATGCTGGCGTCCGGGACGGTCACATCGCGTCGGGCTGGTTCTTTGACAACACCGACCTGCCTGCCAACATCCGCGAAGAAGACAGCGAAACGCCGTGGCTCACATCCGAGGCCATTCGTTTTTTCGACCAGGCGCAAGAGCCATGGTGCGCGCATCTGAGCTATATCAAGCCGCACTGGCCGTATATCGTGCCAGCGCCCTATCACGATATGTTCGGGCCTGCGCATGTGCCCCCTGCCACTCGCGCCGATGAAGAGCGGGACAACGCGCACCCGGTCTATGACACCTTCATGAACGGCCCCGTCGGCCGTGCCTTTCAGGATGAAGAGGTCCGGGCCAAGGTCATCCCGGCCTATATGGGCCTGATCAAGCAATGTGATGACCAATTGGGCCGCCTGCTGGATCATCTGGATGCGACGGATCAGATGGACGACACGATGATCGTACTGACCTCGGATCATGGCGATTACCTGGGCGACCATTGGCTGGGTGAAAAGAACCTGTTCCATGACCCTTCGGTCAAAGTGCCCATGATCCTTTATGACCCGCGCGCGACAGCGCATGGCACACGCGGCACGACCCGCGATGCGCTGGTCGAATCCATTGATCTTGCCGCCACCTTCGTCGAAGCGGCGGGCGGCACCGTGCCGGACCACGTGATCGAAGGGCGCAGTTTGATGCCGTGGCTGCGTGGAGAGACCCCCGACTGGCGCGACTATGTGATATCCGAGTACGATTTTTCAGCCCAACCGGTCGCCGTGAAGCTGGGGCTGGACCCGCGCGACTGTCGCCTTTTCATGGTGTTTGACGGACGCTACAAGCTGATGCATTGCGCGGCCCCCGGCTTGCGCAACATGCTGTTTGATCTGCACGACGACCCGGACGAGTTGCATGATCTGGCCAAGACCGAAGCCCGTGCAGACATTGAAGCACGGCTTTTGGCCCAACTGCACGATTGGGGCCTGCGCATGTCGCAGCGCACCACACGGTCCGAAGATCAGATCAAGGCGATGCGCGGCGCTTCGACCGGAAAAGGTGTGCTGATCCACCTCAAGGACGGCAGCGAAGTGGATCCCGAGCTGACATCAAGATATCGCGGGCCCGCGCGGCAAAACCACCTGCCGGACTGAGCGTGCCAACGGTGCGCAGCGCAACACGCGTTCGTGACAAATTGCGGAAACTACTCTACCATAGCGGTAGTCTGGTCCGGTTGGCCCGATGACTTGGATATGTTCTCGTTTTCCTGAATTCACTGTTGAGACGGACGATATTGGATCACACCGCCCGGATCAGAACCATATTCGAAGAGGCGAAACACACTGAACGTGTTCTCAGCAACGAATTCCTGATCCGCTTAGTTCTCGTTATAGTTGCATGTTCCTGTGGTTGGCTGTTTCTCGGCATGGCCGTCCTGCCCTATTGGGTCGTGATCTACTACGTCGCCGTCTTTGCCGAAAAGACAGTGCTGCACATGCCGATCGACGGGCGCGAGACGACGGCCTTTGCAATGCTGTGGATCGTCAGCTTTGTGCAGGCCAGTATCTACGCCGCATTGCCCGTCTACATCTGGTCAATGGAAGATCCGGTCTGGCAATTCGGTACGGTCATTCTGTTCACGGGCGCGGTTTTGAACATCTTTCTGCTGCGGTCACGGAACTGGCTGTTGGGTGCGGCCTATCTGATCCCTGTGATCATGGCCACGCTGTGGATCGCCGCCGGGTTCTACGAAGGCACCTATGGCGGTGCGGCATTCTGGTCCGCGACGGTTCTCTGCCTGTGTCTGGCGGTCTACTTCGGCGTGTGCCTGTCCGAAGCGCACCGCGCCAATCGCGAACTCAAGGAAACGCGCGAGCAATTCCTGCAAGCCCAGAAAGTCGAGGCCCTGGGCACCCTGACCAGCGGTGTCGCACATGATTTCAACAACCTTCTCAGCGTGATACAGGGAAATCTTGAGCTGCTTGAAACCTATCCGGACGACAACGATCGCGATGAGTTTCTGTCCGCGGCTTTGACCGCGGCGCAGCGCGGCGCGCATCTGACACGCCAGTTGACCTCCTATGGGCGGAAGGCCGAACTGTGGCCGCGCCACATCGCACCCGACGACATCCTGCGCACCCTCGAAGACATGGCGCGGCGGGTGTTGCCCGCCAACATCGCGCTGAAAATCAGGTTCGGAGGCACCACGGCGTCGATCTTTACTGACGAAACCCTTCTGCAATCCGCGCTTCTCAACCTTGTCATCAATGCGCGGGATGCAATGCCCAAAGGCGGCAGCTTGCATATCAAGGTGACAGACGTCGCGCGCCCCGCCAGCAGCCTGAAACTGGCCGAGGGTGTCAAATACATCGCATTTGAAGTGACCGACACGGGCCAGGGCATTCCCGCCGATATCCTGCCCAGCATCCGCGACCCCTTCTTCACCACCAAGGCCGTGGGGCAAGGCAGCGGCCTGGGCCTGCCGATGGTGTGTGGCTTCGCTGTTCAGTCCGGCGGCGAGGTCGAGATCAACAGCCGCGTGGGCAAAGGCACCTCCATCCGGTTGTATTTGCCCCGCTCTGAACCCAGGCCCGATCAGGTCGTGACGCAAGCCCGCGCTCAGCCCACCAGCACATCTCCGAACTGATCCCGAAGGGTCCGTTTCAGAACCTTGCCCGTGGCATTGCGCGGCAGAGCATCTGTGAACACAACCTTGTCCGGGATTTGCCATTTGGCAATCTTGCCGTCGAACACGGACAGAACCTCTTCCTCGCTGGGTGTTTGACCTTCGGCGGCCACGGCGATCAGGACCGGGCGTTCATCCCATTTTTCATGCCGCGCACCGATCACGGCCGCATCGGCAAGTGAGGGGTGCGCGATCGCGATATTTTCCAGGTCCACGGACGAAATCCATTCACCCCCCGACTTGATGATGTCCTTGGATCGGTCCTTGATCGACAGGTAGCCGTCCGGGTCCATTGTCGCCACGTCGCCCGTGTCGAACCACCCGTTGGTCAGCGTTTCTTCCGTTGTCTTCTGGAAATAACTGTCGAGAATCCAGTGCCCGCGTACCATCAACGCCCCCTGCGCTGCGCCGTCATGGGGCAAGGGGTTTCCGGCGTCATCCATGATCTCAAGCTCGACCCCCCAGGGCGGCCGCCCCTGGTTCTCGCGCAGCTTGTGCTGCGCGTCGAGCGGCAGGCTGGCATGTTTTGCCAGCGGTTGGTTCGACGACCCAAGCGGTGACATTTCGGTCATGCCCCAGGCGTGGATCAATTCGACATCGTATGTTTCACGGAAGGCCGTGATCATCGAGGGTGGACAGGCCGATCCCCCCACAACCGTGCGCTTGAGCGACGTGAGCTGCGAACCCGACGCCTCTGCCTCGCCCAAGAGGCCCAGCCAGATTGTCGGCACCCCCAAGGCAATCGACACTTTGCAATCGTCAATCAGCCTGACCAGCGACGGACCATCAAGGCCCGGCCCCGGCAGCACCATGCGCGCGCCAACCTGTGCACAGGCATAGGGCGTACCCCAGGCGTTGACGTGGAACATCGGAACAACGGGCAGCACCACATCGCGCGCCGAAAACCCAATGCAATCGTGGGTGTTCGACGCAAAGGCATGCAGCACTGTCGACCGATGAGAATACAACACACCCTTGGGGTTGCCCGTGGTACCGGACGTGTAACACAGCGAAGAGGCCGTGTTTTCGTCGAATTCAGGCCATGCAAAATCCGGCGACCCGGTTGCGACCAGTTCGTCATAGAACTGCAACCCTTCGATGTCCGCCGCAGCGGCCTCATCGCGGCCGTCCATCAAGACGATATGCGCCACGCCAGGGATCTTGTCCCGGATCGCCTTGACCAGCGGAACAAAGGTACGGTCGATGAACAGCACCCGGTCCTCGGCATGGTTGATGATATAGATCAGCTGTTCGGGAAACAGACGCGGGTTGATGGTGTGACAGACTAGGCCCGCGCCGGACACGCCGAAGTAAATCTCAAGGTGTCGCCGGTTGTTCCACGCGATGGTGGCGCAGCGCGCTTGCGGTTCAAGCCCCAGCTTCAGCAGCGCATCGCCCAGACGATGCGAGTTGGCCCCGACCTGCCCCCAGCTTGTCTCTTCGACGCCACCTCCCGTATTGACGGAGGTGATCGCAGTTTCGCCGTGATACCGCGCGGCGTGGTCCACCAGCGACTGAATGGTCAGGGGGTAGTTCATCATTTGGCCAAGCATGGGCGCCTCCCGTATTTTGCTGTCAGAGCAACGCCTTGCCCACGTGGCCATGTACGGCTCACGTGCGTTCCTCCCTTGGGCCAACCCTGCCAAGGGCGCGCGACGCTTGCAAGCATGGCGTGCCGCGCATGACGCAAAGAAAGGGGGCCGACCCGGCGGCCAGCCCCGATCCAGATCAGCAATGCGCGCTTAGCCGCATTGCAGCGCATCGGCATGCTCAATGTGCCCGCGATGCGCCTCGACATAGGCGATCAAGCCCGCCATGATGCTAGGCTGCCCCTTGAAACCATGCCAGGGCTTGAAGTGCTTGATGTGAAGGAACGTGGTCGGATCGCGGCGCAGCAGGTTGGCAAAGACCGACGCCACCAGACGGCCTCCTGCTCCGGTCAGCTTGCCGTGCCCTTTCTCTTGCGCCTCTTGCAGGCAATAGAACCATAGCGGGGTCTTGGTGATGCCCTTGGCCTTCAGGATGTCAGGCGGATCAATGACATGCGTGCCCAGATGTGCCGCCAATTGCTGACCACTGGCCAGTTGGTAGGTATAGCGGTCCCGCACCATGTTGCGCAGGGCAAGGTTGCGTGACTGATCCAGGGTCAGCGTCTCTTCGATGTCCGCAAGCGCAATGGGCGCGTGCACGAAAGGCAGGTTCAGCAGCGGTGTGCCCAGTTTTGGCCCGACAGGCCGCGCCTTTTGCGAGGTCACATCGCCATTCATGCCAAAGAACTTGGCATAGTCGATGTTACCGCTGGTCGGCCGTCGGCCAAAACCCAGTGTGGCAAACAACCCTTTGGGATCGGCGCCGTCCGTCAACGCATATTCGAATTGGGTTGTGGCATGCCCGAACCGGTACGCAGCTCCGGTGAATTCGACCGGCATGACCGGCGCGTCCCACCCGAACGGATCGTTTTCAAGCGCCCAGTCCAGGCAGTCCTGCTGCACAAAGGCGGGCAGCAATTCACACCAGACAATCCACTGGTAATGCAGGCGGATAAAGCGGCGCACTTCCTCAAAATTGGTCAACTTCGGGCTCACATGGTCATGCCAGACATGTTTGGGCAAGCCGTCATGCGCGCAGGCCTTGATGTCATCGGCGTCCTCGCCCTCTTCCGCCCGCTTGCTCATCAGGATGTTGTGCAATTCGATAAAGATCGCCTGAACCTGGGCCACGATGATGTTTTCGTCATTGCGCGGATCGCCGATCAGCGCCTTACCCGCG
The DNA here is from genome assembly GCF_947503465.1 of uncultured Tateyamaria sp. Classification (NCBI taxonomy): domain Bacteria; kingdom Pseudomonadati; phylum Pseudomonadota; class Alphaproteobacteria; order Rhodobacterales; family Roseobacteraceae; genus Tateyamaria; species uncultured Tateyamaria sp. Next base: position 631,247 of record NZ_CANNDN010000001.1, read on the forward strand.
CAGGTCCGGGCCAGGTCACGCGGATTGTCCTTGCGCCCGAACACCAGAAATTGCTCGGCCTCGCCTTCGCCATAAAGGTGCGGAGACGCTTCGGGGCCCGCACCGTAAACACAATCCAGATCAAGGCTGGGCGTGCGCACATTCGGAATGGTCGACGGATCAATCCGCGTCCCAAGCGCCGAGGTCGCATCCAAAGTGATGTCATGATCGACGAACTGACCCAGAAATGTCAGGCCCGCGTCGGCGGGGCCGTCCTCGTTTTCAGTGGCCCCCATGGATTGGGCAAGCGTATCAAGCGTCGCAATGACATCGGCATGCGTGATATTCTTGATATGAACAGGGTTTGCAGGCAGTACCCGGCCCAATGTTTGTGCAAAGGGCCGCGCGGGCCCCTTCCCGTGAAGACATGTTTTGAAGAGTTGATCGAGCCGTGTCAGCCCGTGCTGTGTGCCAGCCATAATCTTGGCCTCCGGTGCATGTGAAAAGAAACAGAGCGCAAAATATGACGCGCCCTGCGTAACAATATTGCGCAAAGCACGGTCAACACAACCGTTGGCCAGGTCAGGCATTCCTGACCCCGCATGACATAATCGGCGAACAACCGCTCACGTATAGGTCGAAAATCGCCCGTCCGGTGGTTGAGCACCGCGCCCCATCATGTCTTCTTCTGGCCCAAAATACTTCGGGGTTTGGGGCAGCGCCCCAACAAGGAATGGATCGCGCTGCAAGCGCGCCGCGCGACAGACGTGCTCAGCGGTGCGCGTGCAGATACCGCACCAACGCCTGTGTCGATCCATCTTTTTCGTCGGCAGGTGCGGTGCCTTCGACAATCGGCTGCAGGGTCGTTGCCAGTTCCTTGCCCAACTCGACGCCCCATTGGTCATAGGAATTGATGCCCAGGATCACACCCTCGACAAACACGCGGTGTTCGTACAATGCCACGATCTGACCAAGGGTGAACGGATCAAGCTTGGGATAGATCAGCGTGGTCGACGGGCGATTTCCGGCAAAGACCCGGTGCGCGGCCTGCCGCTCCAACTCCGCGCCATCGAACCTGTCCGAAATCTTCGCGCGGGCTTCTTCCAGGGACCGCCCTCGCATCAACGCTTCGGACTGGGCCAGGCAATTGGCAACCAGCAGATCGTGATGATGCCGCAATTCGGGTTCGTGTCCTTCGCAGGCCACCATGAATTCGCACGGGATCACCGATGTACCCTGATGGATCAATTGGTAGAATGCGTGCTGCCCGTTTGTACCCGGCGCGCCCCAGACAACCGGGCCACTTTCGACAGGCACGGTGCCACCGTCCATGGTCACCGACTTGCCATTTGATTCCATCTCCAACTGTTGGAAATAGGCAGGCAATTGGCCCAGGCGCTGGTCGTAGGGCAAAACCGCCCGCGTGGCATGGCCCAGAACCTGCCGGTGCCAGAGGCCGACCAGCGCCAGCATCATCGGCATATTCTCGGTGCCATCGGCGACCCGGAAATGCGTGTCCATGTCCTGCCCGCCGCGCAAGAACGCGCGGAACCCATCCGGTCCGACCGCCAACATCAGGGACAATCCGATTGGGCCCCACATCGAATAGCGCCCGCCGACCCAATCCTCGAACCCGAAGACGCGGGCCGCTGGAATGCCGAAATCGGATGTCTTTTCCAAGTTGGTCGACAGCGCGGCGAACTGTGCAGTGGGATCACCGCCATGGTCCTGCATCCACGCCCGCGCGGTGCGCGCATTTGTCATTGTTTCGATCGTGGTGAAGGTCTTCGATGCCACGATCACCAGTGTTGTCCTGGCATCAAGCCCACGCAGCGTGTCCGCAATATGCGCGCCATCGACATTTGACACGAAATGGCAGCGCGGGCCGTCGTGATAAGGCGACAGCGCCTGCACCGCCATGGCCGGTCCAAGGTCAGAGCCGCCGATGCCGATGTTGACCACATCGGTGAAGTCGCTGCCGCGCACCTCAGCCGCATAGGCATCCATCCGCGCCAGTGTCTCCAACACGCCGGGCATGACATCCGTGCCATCCACCACCACCGGATCGCCATCCAGATTGCGCAGGGCGGTGTGCAGAACGGCCCGTCCTTCCGTCTCGTTGATCTTTGCACCGGCAAACATTGCATCCCGCCGCGCCGCAACACCTGCAGCTTCGGCCAATGCCAACAGCATGTCGCGCGTTTCGGCATCTATGTTGGTCTTGGAATAGTCAAACCGCATATGTTGGGTCTGGACCGCAAAATCATCCGCCCGTGTGTCGTCAAACACATCCAGAATGGTACGATCCGCCACTGCGGCCGCCTTCCGCTTCAAATCGTTCCACATGGTTTTTCACTCCGCCCAATGTACGGTCAGGCCGTTCATGACGGCATTTATCGGCGCCTCGGCCGGATCAAGGCGCTCGGCCCGGTCCAACGCGGCCCGTTTCTCCGCGCCGAAAATCACCAGATGCTTGGCCATTGCCCCGGCCAGCGCGGGTCCCGAGAACGAGATGCGCGGCTCTTGCCCCTCGACCGAAACGGGCACCACCAGCGGCGCCGTGTCGGCCAGCATGTCAGCAAGACCGACGGCACCGGGAAACAGCGATGCCGTGTGCATATCCGCGCCCATGCCAAGCAGCAGCAACGATATCGGCATCTGCTCTGAGAGGCGTGCGGACAGATCCGGGGCGGCATCTGCCGGGGTTTTGCCATCCATGTAGAAGGGTACGAATTGCGCCGCGGCGGCGCGGCCTTGGAACAGCCTGTCCTTCAACAGTGCGGCGTTTGACCGGTCATGGTCTTCCGGAACCCACCGCTCGTCGCTCAGCATCACATGCACGCGGGACCAATCAAGGTCGGCGGCACACAGGTTGTCAAAGATCGGACCCGGCGTTGTGCCACCAGGCACCACGAAAGAGGCCCAGGGGTGAACCAGCAGGCAATTCTTCAATTCGCTGGCAAGCGTGTCCGCCAACCCCATGGCCAACAGATCGCGGTCGGGATATTCGACGATGTTCATGGGCTCACTTTTCTCCAGACACGGGTATCGCGGGCCAGAAGCTGGACAGCATCGACCGGCCCCTCACTGCCGGCATCATAGGTCTTGGGGACATCGCCGCGCGCATCCCAGCCATTGATGATGGGATCGGTCCAGGCCCAGGCGGCCTCGACCTCGTCCCCGCGCATGAACAGGGTCTGATTGCCCCGGATCACATCCATGATCAGCCGTTCATAGGCGTCGGTCTGGTCCGCCCCGTCCGGCCCAAGCGCATCAGCAAACGACATGTCCAGGGGCACGTTCATCAGACGCATGCCGCCCGGCCCCGGTTCTTTGATGGTGACGCCCAGCGTGATCCCCTCGTTGGGCTGCAAACGGATCGACAGCTCGTTGCGGTGATCGCTAGATTCACCAAAGATCGAATGGTTGAGTTCCTTGAACACCACGACGATCTCGCTTGACCTGGCTTGCAGGCGTTTGCCCGTGCGCAGGTAGAACGGTGTGCCCGCCCATCGCCAGTTCGAAATGCCCACCTTCATGGCGATATAACTTTCGGTGCGGCTGCGCGGATCGCCAACGGCTTCGCGGTACCCGGGTTCGTTGCTGTCTGCCTCGTATTGGCCGCGCACGATATGATGCGGATCGACGTCGTCCAGCGCGCGAATGACCTTCAGCTTTTCGTCGCGCACAGCGTCGGGGTCAAATTTCGATGGCGGTTCCATCGCGATCAGGCACAACAACTGCATCAGGTGGTTCTGCACCATGTCGCGCATGGCGCCGGACTTGTCATAATACTCGCCCCGTCCACCGACACCGACGGTTTCGGCCACGGTGATCTGGATGTGGTCCACATACTGACTGTTCCACAACGGCTCGAACAACATATTGCCGAAGCGGACGGCCATCAGGTTCTGCACCGTCTCCTTGCCCAGATAGTGATCGATCCGGTAGATCTGCTTTTCGTCGAAGTGTTGTGCCAGATCGCGGTTCAGCGCCTGTGCCGACGGCAGATCCCGACCAAACGGTTTTTCGACAACAATGCGGCTATGTTCGTCCGTCAGGCCGTGCTGGTTGAGGCGCTGCGCAAGATCCCCGAACAGGCTGGGCCCCACCGAGAAGTAGTAAGCGCGCACCACGTCCGGGCGTACCAGTTTGGCGAGGTCGGCCCAGCCCGTGTCGCCACGCGCATCAATGGTGACAAATTCCATACACTCCAGAAATCCTGTCAGCGTGCCGTCCTCGCAGGTGCGCCCGCCCCCGAATTCGGCAACCGCATCCGCCACGAACGCGCGATAGGCTGCGCTGTCCATGTCGCCACGTGCGGCACCGATCACCCGCGCGTCGGCAGGCATCTGACCCGCACAGTACCGGCGGAACAATCCGGGCAGGATCTTGCGGCGCGCAAGGTCCCCCGTGCCGCCGAAGATGACCAAGTCAAAGGGATCAACCGGAATGACGCGCGATACCATGGCAGGGGTTCCCTCTTGGATGCCAATGAAATGTTTGCGCTATCACTAGCAGATTCAAACAGATACTCAACGCCCAATGCTGCACGTGCATTCAAGCGATGCGTCTTTCTATCACAAAGCCGTCAAGGCAGCACAGTCCGCTTTCCCCTTGCTCCTGTTCGACGTACCTCTACGCTTCAGAACGACGGCAAGAACGGACGCGACCACGATGAAAGACCTCGCAAACCTGGGCAAGTTTCAAGACCCCGATGTGACAGCCAAGGGCGAAGCGCGAGCCAAGGTGTCGCTGACAAATCCCGATACGCTGTGGTTCAACACGGGCACGCTGTGCAACATCGCCTGCGCGAACTGCTATATCGAAAGCTCGCCCACCAATGACGCGCTGGAATACATGACCGCGGATGAGGTGTCGAATTATCTTGATCAGTTGGATGCGCGCGCCTGGAACGTCCGCGAGATCGGCTTTACCGGCGGTGAGCCGTTCATGAACCCCGCCTTCCTCGACATGGTCGAACGGTCGCTTCTGCGCGGGTACGAGGTGTTGATCCTGACCAATGCCATGGCCCCGATGATGCGCCCCAGGGTCAAGGCCGGGATCGTGCCCTTGGTTGAACGCTACGGTGACAAGCTGACCTTCCGCATCTCTCTCGATCACCATGCCGCGGCTGTACATGATACCGAACGCGGCGTTGGCACCTATGCGAAGACGCTGCGTGGCATCGACTGGCTGTCGTCCATCGGCGCACGGCTGGCAGTGGCCGGCCGGATCGAGATGGCCGAGAGCGAGGCCGAGGCCCGCGACGGCTATGCCGCGCTGTATGCAAAGCATGGCTGGGACATTGACGCCCGAGATCCGGGCATGACGGTCCTGTTCCCTGAAATGGACGCGCAAGCCGAAGTGCCCGAAATCACCACCGCCTGCTGGGGCATCCTGAACAAACATCCCGAGGCGGTGATGTGTTCGTCGTCCCGCATGGTGGTCAAACGCAAAGGGGCTGAAACGCCCGCTGTTCTGGCCTGCACCCTGCTGCCCTATGACCCTCAGTTCGAAATGGGCGCAACGCTGGAAGAGGCCGAGGCGGACGTGTCCCTGAACCACCCCCACTGCGCCAAATTCTGCGTTCTGGGCGGGGCGTCCTGCAGCGCGTAGGCGTCTGTCACTAGAAACAGTCCGGCGCCGATCCTACCGGCCCAGGCCATGTCAGTGCAGCGTGAATTCGCCGGTCACATGTCGCCATGTCCCGGCAGCCACCATCTTTCGATGGGTGAATCGCACCGAATGCAGTGGCCCTTCAATCTCGGCCTTCCAGAAATCGATAAATTTCAGCAAGCGGGGATGATCAGGTGCGATGTCGTACTCCTGCCAGACAAACGTGTTTAACACGTGGGTGTAGTCGGGCATGTGATAGAACAGTTCCGCCGTGGTCAGCCCATAGCCTTTCAACATCAGTTCGGTTTCGGTTATTGCCATTTTGCACCTCGAATTGCCTGCATTGGGATCAGCAGAGACGATCAGCGATTAATTTTCAATGAAAACAATACTATAGCACCACTCGACCGCGACTGCTAACAACGACGACCTACGCACCATTGCACCTTATCTGCGCTTTCTGATAGACTTTGCCGCAACATATAGCGCACGCGACAGAACGGGCAGAAAAACGTGAACGACACGCCACAACCTCCTGAAAATGATGATGAAATGACACCGGATAGGCCCGCATATGACGGCCCATCAGTGTCCATCGAAGACGAAATGCGCACGTCCTATCTGGACTATGCCATGTCTGTCATCGTCTCCCGCGCCATTCCTGACCTGCGGGACGGGCTGAAACCGGTGCACCGCCGCATCCTGTATGCGATGCACGAAACAGGCAACACGCACGACAAATCCTACCGCAAATCCGCACGCCCTGTGGGCGACGTCATGGGTAAATACCACCCGCACGGCGACAGCGCGATCTATGATGCGCTGGTTCGGATGGCGCAGGACTTTTCCATGTCGCTGCCGCTGCTCGATGGTCAGGGCAACTTCGGCTCAATGGACGGCGATAACCCGGCCGCCATGCGCTATACCGAAGTGCGGATGGACAAGCCCGCGGCGTACGTGCTGGCCGACATCGACAAGGACACCGTCGATTTCCAGGACAATTACGACGGCAAGGACCGCGAACCGACGGTCCTGCCAGCGCGCTTCCCGAACATGCTGGTCAACGGCGCAGGTGGCATTGCCGTTGGCATGGCGACCAACATTCCGCCCCACAATCTGGGCGAAGTGGTGGATGCCTGCCTTGCCCTGATCGAAGACCCGGACCTGTCGTCCGAGGCGCTGATCGAATTTGTACCCGGTCCCGATTTCCCCACGGGCGGCATCATGTTGGGCCGTTCAGGCGCCCGCAAGGCGTATCTAGAGGGGCGCGGCAGCGTCATTGTGCGGTCAAAGACCCGCGTCGAAGAGATCCGCAAGGATCGTTATGCCATCGTTATTGATGAGATCCCTTACCAAGTAAACAAGGCCACGATGATCGAGCGCATCGCCGAGGCCGCGCGCGAAAAGCGGATCGAGGGCATTTCCCACGTGCAGGACGAATCCGACCGCAATGGCGTCCGTGTGGTGGTCGAACTCAAACGCGATGCCACGGCAGAGGTTGTGCTGAACCAACTGTTCCGCTTCACGCCCATGCAGACTTCCTTTGGCTGTAACATGCTGGCCTTGAACGGGGGCCGGCCCGAGCAACTGACCCTGCGCCGGTTCCTGACCTCCTTCCTGGACTTCCGCGAAGAAGTTGTGATCCGACGCACCGCCTTTGACTTGCGCAAGGCACGGGACCGGTCGCACATCCTGTGTGGTCTGGCCGTCGCCGTATCGAACGTGGACGAGGTCGTTGCGACCATCCGGTCCTCTGCCGATGGGGCAGAGGCGCGCGAAAAACTGATGACACGCCGCTGGCCTGCCGCCTCCATCGAAAGCTATCTGCGCCTGATCGACGATCCGCTGTCGAAAATGCACGACGATGGCACCTATAACCTGACCGAGGTTCAGGCCCGCGCGATCCTTGATCTGCGCTTGCAACGACTGACCCAGATCGGGGTCAAGGAGGTCACGGACGAACTTGAAGAACTGGCCGCAAAGATCAAGGAATACTTGGAAATCCTTGGATCGCGCGAACGGATCATGGGCATCATCGCGGACGAGTTGACCGAGGTGAAAGACCAGTTCGCCGTACCGCGTCGTACCGAGATCGTCGATTGGTCCGGCGACATGGAAGATGAGGACCTGATCGAGCGCGAAGACATGGTCGTGACCGTCACTTCGGGCGGATACATCAAGCGGACACCGCTGGCTGACTTCCGCAGCCAGAAGCGGGGCGGCAAAGGCGTGAGCGGCATGCGAACCAAGGAAGAGGACGTGATCACCACCCTCTTCGTGGCCAACACGCACACGCAGCTTCTGTTCTTCACCACTGACGGGATGGTTTACAAGCTGAAGACGTGGCGCCTGCCGCAAGGGGGCCGCACGTCCAAGGGCAAGGCGATCATCAACATCCTGCCGATCCCCCAGGGGGTCAGCATCGCAGCCATCATGCCGGTGGACCGCGATGAAAAGGAATGGGATGACTTGCAGGTGGTCTTTGCCACCGACCACGGCACCGTGCGGCGCAACAAGCTGTCGGATTTCACCAATGTGAAGTCCAATGGCAAGATCGCCATGAAATTCGAAGGGGATAGCGAAGGCTGGAAACTGATCAATGCACGCATCGCATCGAATGATGATGACGTGATGCTGGTCACGGACGCAGGCCGCGCCATTCGCTTCCGGGCCGATGATGTGCGCGTGTTCAACTCACGCGCCTCTATCGGGGTGCGGGGTATCAAGCTGTCCGGCGATACCCGCGTCGTGTCCATGTCTGTCATCCGCCACTTCGAGGCGTCCTCGGACGAGCGTGCGGCCTACCTCAAGATGCGCCGCGCCATGGCCGGCATCGCGGACGATCCGGACAGCACCGACGAAGAGGAAGGCAATGCGGACATGCCATTGCCGCAGGATCGCTATGCCGAAATGTCGGCAGTCGAAAACCTGATTCTGACAATTACATCCGGCGGGGCGGGCAAGTTGTCGTCGTCCCACGACTATCCCCTGCGCGGGCGTGGCGGAATGGGTGTGACGGCGTGGGACAAGCGCATGCAGACGGGCGGCATCGTCGCATCCTTCCCCGTCGATTTGGACGACCAGATCATGCTGGCCACATCGAAAGGGCAATCCATTCGCGTGCCGGTGGACGGCATCAGCTTCCGGTCGCGCAGCGCGGGTGGGGTAAAGGTGTTCAACACGGGCAAGGGCGAAGAAGTTGTCAGCGTCGCGTGGATCGCGGATCAGGGCGACGCCGAGGGACACGGCGGCGAAGAGTAGTCGCGACACCGCCAAAATTAAAAAAGCCCCGGGTCCAACATAGACCCGGGGCTATTTCGTTCGATTGACGCGAAGACCTTAGAAGTTGGTCAGGTTTGCGATGTTTCCGGTCGCGTGGTTGATGATGTTCGTGACCGTGCGACGCGGCGACGTTTTGGCGCCGATCTCGTACTGCAACCCGAATGTCACGACATCAATGTCGTCCGCACCATCCGCGTTGAGACGGGAATAGGCGATCTCAGCACTCGCACCCGGAACGAATTCGTATTTCGCACCGATCGATATCGAATCCAAATCGTCACCAAGGCTGACATGGGCCAATCCGCCAGTTACGTACGCCTTGTCGAAAACCTGATATTCACCACTGACCGCAAGGATATCCAGATCGTTGACGGACAGGAAATCTGCGCTCAAGCCATAGCGATTTGTGTCATAATCTGCATACAACGAAACCAAAGTCTCGGATTCTATTTCCACCAGATCAATTCCAACACGTCCATTCTCCGTCACGTCCCACGTGCCGAATACCGAATAGACCGTATCGCCTAGATCGCTCGCTTCGCCAACGGACAGTCCCAATGCGAATTCGCTGAAACTGTAGAACGTAAACAATGACACAATGTCAGAGTCGCCAAAGTCTTCTACGTCGAATTCCGAATAATCCAGACCGACCGATACGCCATTTTGGAATGCGTAGGACCCGCCAAGAGACAGCGTGTCAAGCGACAGGTCTTCGACGTCCAACCGTCCTGCCTCTCCGGAAAACGTGAAGTTTCCCGCCAAAAATTCGATACTTCCGCCATAAGCCTCGACATCAACATCCGCGTTGCCGTTGTCAAGATTATGGAACGTGGCAAATGCGTTCGCATAGCTCACCTCCGCCGCAGCGGCGCTTGCACTTAGCGACGCCACGATAATCCCGAGGCCGATTGATTTCGTTTTCATACTGCACCCTCAATACTAGTGATTTGGTAGCGTTCCACTAACCTTTGGGAATTGGAGGTTACAGCCGATATCTCAGAAATTTTTTCAGAAACTGAATGCGGTGCAGTATTGCAACGCCCTGTAACCGGATCACAAATGACCCGGTTTGTTTGCACAAATCTGCTGACTTTTTTGCGGCATCGCGTGATGTCAATGTTGTTGAAACGGGACGAGGTCTACAATTTGTAAATACCACTGAATTTATCTTTTAGATACGCCAGCAATGGCTCAGGGCCCGGTGCAGATCCGCTCGCCCGTTCAATGATCTCTCGCGGCTGGTACAGGCTGCCATGCTTCTGCAAATTGTCCCGGAGCCACCCCGTTGCTGAAGTCGTGTCACCCTTCGCGAGCTGCGCATCCAAATCTGGCACCGCACCGCGCAGCGCTTCGTAGAGGCAACCTGCATACACATTGCCCAGCGAATATGTCGGGAAGTACCCGAACAGCCCCACGGACCAATGCACGTCCTGCAAAACCCCGTTGGACGGCCGGTCAACCGCATAGCCAAAGTCGGCCTCGAACCGGTCATTCCATGCGGCCTCGAGGTCGGGCACACCCAGATCACCAGACATCAGCGCCCGCTCCAGATCAAAGCGCAGCAAGACGTGCAAATTGTATTGCACCTCGTCCGCCTCTGTCCGGATATAGCCGTTGGAAACCCGGTTTACGGCCGCATAAAACGCGTCTTCGCTGTCGATACCGAAGTCCCCAAACGCATCCCGCATCTGGCCGTAAAGCCAACCGGTAAACGCGCGGCTGCGTCCCAGCTGGTTTTCATAGATTCGGCTCTGGCTTTCGTGAACGCCCATGGACACGCCCCGTCCCAGCGGGCTCAGCAAATAGGCATCATCGATGTTCTGCTCATAGCAGGCGTGCCCAACCTCGTGGATGGTTGAGTAAAAGCAATTGAACGGGTCATCCGGGTTGGTACGTGTGGTGATGCGCACATCGCGCCCCGACCCCGAGGAAAAGGGGTGGACGGCCTTGTCGATCCGGCCGTGACCCAGATCATAGCCAAAGCGCTGCGCGAGCGTCGCGCTCAGGCGCAACTGCGCCGCTTCATCAAAAGAACCGGTCAGGCCCTGCGGTGCGGGCTTGTCCAGAATGGCGGCCCGAAGGTTCGTCAGCGCCGGGCGCAGCGCACCGAACATGGCCTCAAGATCTGCGCCGGTTGTGCCGGGTTCGTAATCGTCCAGCATCGCATCATAGATGTCCCCGCCGCCGGCCAGGGCGGCCCCTTCTTCGCGCTTCAGGCTGACGACTTCGGCCAGGACCGGGGAAAAGGCCGCATAATCATCTGCCTTGCGCGCCTCGGCCCACTTGCCCTGTGCGGTCGAGGTGACGCGGGCAATCTGTGCGGCCAGATCGGCGGGCACTCTGTTCGCGCGATCATAGCTGCGCTTGATCTCGCGCAGCTTCGCGGCTTCAACCTCATTCAAGGTGGCGGGATCAATTCCAGCCAGCCAGTCGCCCACTTTCGGATCTGTCCGGCGGGCATGAAGGACGCTCTCCATCGCGGCCATCTCTTCGGCGCGTTGGTCGGCTGCCCCGCGCGGCATCACGGTTTCCTGATCCCACCCCAACCGGCCCGCAACCTGACCCAAGGCCTGGGTTGTGTGATCAAAGGCCAAAAGATCGTCAAATGCGGGCATCAGGAGGTTCCTCGTATGGATGTGGCAATTGGATATGCCGCAAGAAAACGGGCCCGCAGGATCAATGCCCACAGCACGACGGCCAGGATCTGATGCAGGATCGCCACCTGCCATGGGGCACCATACAGCACCGTCACGATGCCCAGCACAATTTGCAGTGCCATCGCGGCAAAAACGGCGTTGAAGGCAAATCGCGTCGTTGGATGCGCAGATGCGCGCCCGCGCAGCCACACCACAACGGCAAAGACGAAAAGCAGGTAACCCGTCACGCGGTGAATGAACTGCACAAGGCCCGGGCTCTCGAAAAAGTTCCGCCACCAGGGCTCGAACACAAAGGCGGTCGCGGGAAACACCTGCCCGCCCATGAGCGGCCAATCGGTATAGCTGCGCCCCGCGTCAATACCGGCCACCAGCGCACCGATCAGGATTTGCAGAAAGGCAAAGTGCATCAGCCCGGTGGACATGGAAAACAGCTTGTCCTCCTTGGACCGGCGCGCCTGCATCAGGTCGCGCTCGTGGCGGCCAAGCAGGTAGGTGTACCAGGCGATAAAGCCCAGAATGACAAAGGCCAGACCCAGATGGGTCGCAAGCCGGTAGCTGGCCACGTCCAGCATGCCTTCGCCTTGTGTCACGCCGCTGGCGACCATCCACCAGCCGATGGCCCCTTGCAGCCCTCCCAGCACGCCCAGCCCCAAAAGGCGCGGCGTCCAGCCTGTAGGGATCTGACGCCGCAGAAGAAACCAGAAGAACCCGATGGCCCAGACCAAGCCAATGACACGGCCCAGTTGCCGATGCCCCCATTCCCACCAGTAGATCACCTTGAAATCTGCCAGCGTCATCCACTGATTTTGCAGGCGGAATTCGTCGATCTGCTGATACAACGCGAACTCGGCCTCCCAATCGGCCTGGTTCAGCGGCGGGACGGCCCCGGTGAAAGGGCGCCATTCGGTGATGGACAACCCGCTGTCGGTCAGGCGGGTCAGTCCGCCCACGGCGATCATCACCACAACAAGGGCAAAGAGCATCATCAGCCAAACACGGATCGCACCGCGTGCGCCGCCCCTGCCCTTGTCGATCACACCTGTCTCGACCACCTGCTTTTCGGTGGTACCCACCTCTTCGAAGATACTGCGGTTCTTTGCCATTTCGGTCCCGGTCTTTGGTCTTGGCAGAACCTAAGTCTGCGATGGGCCAAGGTCCAGCGTCACTGGCGCGACGCCCAGCGGACCATCTGACGCAGCATGCCGTGCAAGGTCTGCACATCGGCGCGCGTCAGGGGCATCCGGCTCCACAGATTGCGCAGGTTCATCTTCATGCTAGGGGCCTTGTGTTCGGGAAAAAAGAAGCCCGCTTCCTCCAGCCGTTCCTCGAAATGGCGGGCCAGGTGGTCAATCTCGCGGCCCTCGGCCCAGTCGGTGCCTGCCATCTCGGTCACCTTGTGTTCGATCTCGGCGCTGGCGCGGCGCCACTCGTAACCTACGAGCAACACGCATTGGGCCAGGTTCAGGGACGGAAACTCCGGGTTCACGGGCACTGTGATCAACGCGTTGGCCTGGGCCAGATCCTCATTTTCCAACCCGGCCCTTTCGGGCCCGAACATGACGGCCACATGCTGGCCCCCGGCCATCCTGCGGGCGGCATCCTGCATCGCGGCCTCGGGGCTCAACACGTCCTTGGTCATGTCCCGCATTCGGGCCGTGGTGGCGTAGACATAGGTGCAATCACTAACGCTGCCGGCCACATCCGGGTGCACGGTGGCGGCATCCAGAACACGACCCGCCCCGCTGGCCATCGCCACGGCGGCCGGGTTCGGCCAGCCGTCACGCGGATCCACGATGCGCATCCGGTCCACGTCAAAGTTCAGCATGGCGCGGGCCGCGGCTCCGATGTTTTCGCCCATCTGCGGGCGCGTCAGCACAAATGTCGGTGTCATGGCGGGCCATCTACCGCGACCCACCCCGACCGACAATCCCCTTCACTTGGCAAAATAAACTTCCGCCGGAGGCATAAAAGTTGTTCAAGCCCATCGGTTTGGGCTAGAGCCAGCCCAAGACCAAAAGGACGACGCCAATGAGTGACCCCGAGCAGCCGCAGCTTTACCTTCTGACCCCGCCCGTGTTCGAACTGTCGGTGTTCCCGGATCAACTCGCCTCGGTTCTGGATGCGCACGACGTGGCCTGCATCCGCCTGGCGCTCGCAACCCGGGACGAAGACCGCATTTCCCGCGCGGCCGACGCGTGCCGCGAAGTGGCCCATGCGCGCGACGTGGCAATCGTGGTGAACGACCATGTAGGATTGGCCGAACGGCTGGGACTAGATGGCGTGCACCTGTCGGACGCCGCGAAATCCGTACGCGACGCGCGCAAGGCGCTTGGACCCGATGCCATCGTCGGCAGTTTTTGCGGCACGTCTCGCCATGATGGCATGACAGCGGGCGAAGCGGGTGCGGACTATGTGGCGTTCGGTCCGATCACCGGCCTCGGGGACGAGGCAGCCGCCGATGACGCCCTGTTTGCCTGGTGGTCCGAGATGATCGAGGTGCCCGTGGTCGCCGAGGGTGGCCTGACCGAAGCCACGGTCAAGCGTCTGTGCCGCATCACCGACTTCTTCGGCGTCGGAGAAGAGATCTGGGGCGACGATGACCCGGCGGCCGCCCTCGCCCGGCTGATGATCCCGCTGGACTAAAGAAGCGTCCGTTCAATCACCCAATAGATCGCGATCACGGCAATGATCAGCGACCCGGTCACGGACCAGGCGCGGAACATGACATTGTAGTCTGTGATCGTCTCTTCCTGCCCTTCAAGGTCGGACATCCGCGCGGCCCGCACGCCCAGCCACAACGCAATCGCGGCAAGTGCAATGACGGTCAGCTGCCCCAGTTCCACCCCGATATTGAAGCCGATCAAGGCAGGAATGAACTGGCCGTCCGGCAATCCGAATTCCCCAAGGACCGATGCAAAACCCAACCCGTGCAAAAGGCCAAAGCCAAAGATGATCACCGGTCGCCACGTGCTCAGACCCCGGGCAAAGATGTTCTCGATCGCCACATAGACAATCGAGGCCGCGATCAGCGGCTCAACAATGCTGCCGGGAATGTTGACCAGCCCCAGCGCTCCCAGGGCCAGCGTGACCGTGTGGGCCAGTGTGAACGCTGTGACCTGCCACAGCAGCGGCCCGATCCGCGTCGACAGGAAGAACAGGCCAAGGACGAACAGGATATGGTCCAGTCCCTTGGGCAGAATGTGATCAAACCCGACTGGAATGTAGGCCCCAAAAGTCTGCCAGCCTGACGCCGCATCCCCGCCGGATACCGAAATGGCACCACTGTTCCCGCCGCCACTGATCAGACCGGTATAGGGCGCATCGACCCCCTGTTGTCGCAGAATCAGGTCACCCGCGCCGTCAGGCCAGGCCACCGTGATCTGTTTTGTCTCCGCTGGGACAGCAGCACTGAGCGCGATATCCGAAACCCGGGCAAGCTCTTGATTTGCAACTTCGGGCACCGTCACGGTGTCCAGAACAAGGGTTAACGGTGCGCCATCGACTGTCACAATCGGCAGGGCATTCCAGACGTCAACGAGGTCCGGCGCTCGCGCGGCCACATCGGCCCCGCTCAGTGCACGCAAGGCGTCATAATCCGCCGCATTCTCCGCATTGTCGGTGTCGGCCACCGCATCCAGATCTATGCCGGACAGTTGCGCCTCGATGTTGGCGCGCACGTCCAGGCGCAAAACCTCGCCCTCCACTGTCACGTCGGCGATTGTTGGCACAACTTCGTGAGCCGCAAGCCCCTGTGCCCAAAGTGAACAGCAAAGAGTTGACAAAACCGCCCAAAGCCGCAGCTTCAAAGGCACTCGATCAAAGGCATCCGGCATGTATCTTCCCCGACTTTTTCTTGCGCTTTGGTGCGCCATCCTGACCACAAGCGCAACCGCTCATGAGTTCTGGATCGAACCCGAAGTGTATCAAGTGCCGCCATCGGGTAAAATCATAGCGCGTCTCAAGAACGGCGAGACATTCGAGGGCGTGAACCTGGCATATTTCGAACGCCGGATCGAACGGTTCGATGTTGTGGTCGGTGACACCATCCGCCCGGTCGAGGCGCGGATGGGCGACAACCCCGCCCTGGATGTGCCGGCCCCGGTGGGCGGGCTTGTGGTGGTTGTGCATGAAACAACGCCGTCGCTGCTGACCTACAAGGAATGGGCGAAGTTTCTGAAATTCGCCGACCACAAGGATTTTGCGGATATCGAGGCGCGCCATGCGGCCAATGACTTTCCCGCACCTCCTTTCAAGGAACGCTATACCCGGCACGCCAAGGCCCTCGTTGCCGTGGGGGACGGCGCCGGCCGGGACCGGGCGCTGGGTCTGAAAACCGAATTCATTGCCCTGACAAACCCCTATGCCGCCGATTTTGACGGGGCGATGCGCGTGCAGGTTACGTTGGACGGACAGATCAGGGCGAACGCGCAAGTCGAAGTGTTTGACCGTGCGCCAGACAATACCGTCACGGTGAGCCTGCACCGCACCGATGCAGAGGGAATTGCGACAGTGCCGGTCCAGCCCGGCCACGCCTACCTGTTTGATGCCGTTTCCATTGCACCGGTCGCAGACACCGATACGGACGCTGTCTGGGACACCTTTTGGGCGGCGCTGACCTTCGCGGTTCCGGGCTAGCACGGCGCCCTTGCCACTTGAGCCCGAGAGCGGCACAAGGCGGACATGACAAAGACGCCCGACATTCTGTGCATTGGATCGGTCCTGTGGGATGTGATCGGACGTGCGCCGCTTGCCATGCGCCAGGGCTCGGACGTGCCTGGGCGCATCACCCGCCTGCCCGGCGGCGTCGCCATGAACATCGCGATGACGCTGGCCCGCTTTGGGCTGACACCTGCCCTGCTCAGCGCGATTGGCCGCGACGCGGAAGGGGATGAATTGATTGCTGCCTGCACGGCACGTGGCATGATCACGGATACGGTCTACCGCTCGGAAGACCTGCCAACGGACCAATACATGGCTGTCGAAGGGGCCAACGGGTTGATCGCGGCCATCGCGGATGCCCATTCGCTGGAAAGTGCCGGCGCCAAGATCCTGCGTCCGCTGACCGATGGCACAATTGCGACCACCGCAGCGCCCTATGCGGGTCTTGCCGCCCTTGACGGCAATCTCACACTTGATCTGCTGAACGAAATTGCAACCAGTCCCGTTCTGGCCCAGGCAGACCTGCGCGTGGCACCGGCGTCACCCGGCAAGGCCGAGCGGCTGGGGCCGTTCCTGACCCATGGACGCGGCACGCTTTACGTCAACCTTGAAGAGGCGGGATTGCTGTGCCAGCGCGGCTTTGACACGTCGATCGCGGCGGCGGAGGGGCTTTTAGATCGCGGTGCGGCGCGGGTTCTGGTGACCGATGGCGGCAACACAGCGACCGAAGGGACATCACAGGGCCTGATCAGCGCCACGCCGCCGCAGGTCCTGGTGACCCGCATTACAGGCGCAGGCGACACCTTCATGGCCGCCCATATCGCGGCGGAACTGCGCGGCGCGGACCGGAACGGCGCGCTGCACGCCGCCCTGGAGGCGGCGGCCATCTACGTATCAGGAAAGACACCGACATGACCCTGTTCACCCCGGCACCCGACGTCGCTGACGCCCTTGCCACTGGCGCGCCCGTCGTCGCGCTTGAAAGCACGATCATCACCCATGGCATGCCCTATCCGCAGAACCTGGACGTTGCCCGGCAGGTCGAAGCGGACGTGCGCGCAGGCGGCGGGGTGCCGGCCACGATGGCGGTGATCAACGGCACGCTGCACGTGGGCCTGACCGACGCGGCGCTCGAAGACCTGGCCCAAGCCCGGAATGTAGCCAAGCTGAGCCGCGCGGACATGGCAGCCTGCATCGCGTCGGGCGGTACGGGGGCAACCACGGTGGCGGCCACGATGATCGCCGCGCGGATTGCGGGCATTGCCGTCTTTGCGACGGGTGGCATCGGCGGCGTGCACCAGGGGGCCGAGGCCAGCTTTGACATCTCTGCCGACCTGATGGAATTGGCACAAACGCCAGTGACCGTCGTGGCCGCCGGGGCCAAGGCGATCCTCGATATACCCAAAACCCTGGAGGTGCTGGAAACCCAAGGGGTGCCGGTCATCGCGTTCGGTCAGGACGATGTGCCCGCCTTCTGGTCGCGCAGCGCCGGTATCTCTGCCCCCCTGCGCATGGACAGTGCGGCAGAGATCGCAGCCGCCCACGCACAGCGCGCGGCCTTGGGCGTTCCGGGGGGCCAGTTGGTCGCCAACCCGATCCCCGCCGAAGACGAGATCGACCGCGCAACGCTGGCACCCATCATCGAGCAAGCCGCACGGGACGCGGATGCACATGGCATCACAGGCAAGGGCGTGACGCCCTATCTGCTGCAACGCATCTTTGAATTGACAGAAGGCCGGTCGCTGACCGCAAACATCGCGTTGGTGCGCAACAACGCAAGGCTCGCCACGCAAATCGCAACCGAATTGTGCGCTCTGCAAAAGGATGCCTGATTAAACGGCGGAAACCATTGTAGTGCCCGACCCGTTGACATACTTCTTTGATGACTTTGTGCCGGGACCCCGATGAATACCCCATTTGATCCAGAAACGCCCCGGCGCCCCGGTTTGTTTTCTCGTTTGCGCGCCTCGTTCCTGACGGGTATCGTCGTGATTGCACCGGTGGGTTTGACCGTATGGTTGATCTGGACGGTGATCGGCTGGGTCGATGGATTTGTCTGGCCGCTGGTGCCGACGGCGTGGCAACCGGATTCGATCGTCAACTATTGGCTCAACAATCCGCGGTTCATCGAACAGAACGGATCGCGCCTGCCAAACCCGGACTGGATCAACGTGAACGTCCGCGGCGTGGGCGTCATCGTCTTCTTGCTGTTCACGATCTTTGTGGGCTGGATCGCCAAAGGCTTCATTGGCCGGTCCTTGATCCGCTATGCCGAAAGCCTGGTGGAACGCACCCCGGTGGTGCGGTCGATCTATTCCGGGATCAAGCAGATCTCGGAAACGATCTTTGCCCAGTCCGAACGGTCCTTTGAAAAGGCATGCCTGATCGAATACCCGCGAAAGGGGATCTGGGCCATCGGCTTCATCTCGACCACCGCCAAGGGCGAGGTCAGCGAACGGGCGGGCAATACCGGTGCGCTGCTCAGCATTTTTGTGCCCACGACACCCAACCCCACTTCGGGCTTTTTGCTGTTCTTTCCGGCAGAGGACGTGATCGAACTGGACATGACGGTCGAGGACGCGGCCAAGCTGGTGATATCGGCAGGCCTTGTCTATCCCAACGGCAAGGACCCGACGACGCCGCCCCCACAATAGGCTGAGCGTCAGCTGAACATGGTGCGCATGTCGATGCTGTCGCCGGTACCGATCTGATCGAAATGGCTGTCCAGAAACTGCTCGGCCGCTCGCGCGCCCGCGTCGCGCAGGGTGCCGATCACATAGCCGTTGGGCACCACCTTGGTGGCAATACTCAGGTCGTTCATCAACGCATCATCTGCAATCATGTGCATGTTGATGCGCCGCATCTGCCCTTCCTGGATCGTGCCCTCGTCAATCAGGCGCTTCACAAAGGAAATCGCCCGCATTTCGCGCAGAAGTGACGAGTTAAAGCTGATCTCGTTGATCCGGTTCTGGATCTGCTGCGGCGTGCGCGGCAGCTGTTCGCGTTCCAGCGGGTTGATGTTGATAACGATGATGTCGTCCGGCAGCGACCTGTCAAACAGCGGAAACAGCGCCGGGTTGCCGGTATACCCGCCGTCCCAGAACTCTTCGTCCTGCCCTGTTTCGGTGTCGTGGATCGTCACGGCCTGAAACAAGGTGGGCAAACAGGCCGACGCCATGATCACCTCGAGCGTCACCTCGGCTTGCCGAAACACGCGCAGCTTTCCGTTTCGGACGCGGGTGGCATTGATGAACAACTGCGGGCCGTCATCGCAACAGACCTTGTCCATGTTGAACTTGGACACGATATCCGTCAGCGGATTGCGGTAGAACGGACCATAGGCATAGGGCGACACCATGCGGCCTATTGCGTCTCCGATGGCATAGGGCAGCGAATATTCCAGCGCCTGGCTGACCTGTGCGGGCCCGAAGGGCGCCATCCACGACGCGATCCGCAGGTCCTGGACCCCCGCCACCTGGTCCCACAGCCAGTCCAGATTATCGCGGGCCGCCTGTTCGCCGGCCAACGCCAGACCTGCCTTGACCGCCGCGCCGTTCAACGCCCCCGCAGAAGTGCCTGACACGCCCGCGATATCGATACGGTCATCGGCCAGCAGAACATCCAGCGCGCCCCAGGTGAACGCGCCATGGGCGCCGCCGCCCTGCAAGGCCACATTGATCTTTTTGCGCGTCATGGATCGCCCTTTGCTGGGGTTGAGAGTGCGGGAGCTTCCGGCGGGAGTTTTCCGGCAAGATGAAGGTGAATCAGAGCGCCGTCCAACCGCCGTCCACGCTGATTGTCGTGCCGGTGATCTGATCGGCGGCTGGCGAACACAGGAACACCGCCGTGCCGCCCATCTGTTCGGTTGTCGCGAATGCCTTCGATGGCTGGCGCTTGAGCATGACGTTCTTGATCACGTCCTCGCGGTCCATATCGTATTCCTTCATCGTGTCGGGGATCTGGCTTTCAACCAGCGGGGTCAACACATATCCGGGGCAGATGGCGTTGGCGGTGATTGGTTCTTCGGCAGTTTCGAGGGCCGTTGTCTTGGTCAGGCCAACAATTCCGTGTTTGGCCGCGATGTAGGCGGATTTGTAGGGCGACGCCGTCAGGCCATGGGCCGACGAGATGTTGATGACGCGCCCCCAGCCGGCGGCCCGCATCAAAGGCAAAGCGGCAGCTGTTGTGTGAAAGGCGGAACTGAGGTTGATGGCGATGATCGCGTCCCACTTGTCGACGGGGAAGTCAGGGATGCCTGCCACATGCTGGATCCCTGCGTTGTTGATCAGGATGTCGCAGGCACCCGCCTGTTCGATCAATGCGCGGCACTGGTCGCCCTTGGACATGTCCGCCTGAATGTAGCGGGTGTTGGTGCCCGTCTCCTCTGCGATATCCTTGGCGAGGGCGTGGTCCTCATCCGTGTTGGTGAACGAATTCAGCACCACGTCCGCCCCGGCCCGCGCGAGTTCCCACGCCATGCCCAGTCCGATACCTGAATTCGATCCGGTGATGACGGCCGTTTTGCCGCCGAGCGAGATTTCAAATGCCATGGGGGTGTCCTTTCGTGCGTGGTAGGCGCATCCTGTCATGCTGCACCTGCGAAAGAAATGGCCGGACCATCCCGATCGTTGCCATCGAGCCAAAAAAAACGCCAGCACGAAGCTGGCGTTAAGTTATTGAGGCAGGTTTCATACAGGCAAGAAACCTATCGAGCAGTGCTCTTGTTATACGCAAACCCGCCCGAAGAGTCCAAGCTAAAAGTTTGATAATGCGTAAATGTCCCGGGGCCGCTATTGTTAACAAAACAAGGGCGATTGAGGATTGTTTACGAAATGAGCAGGCATTTTTTCCAAATCGGAGCAAGCAAGAACCGGACCTTCGCGGTGATTCTTGCAAGTCTCGTCAGCTTTGCCGCCGTGGCACAAGCAGAGCCACAACATGGCATAGCTATGTATGGGGACCCTGCCCTGCCACCGGATTTTGTGGCCTTGCCGCATGCGAATCCCGATGCACCCAAAGGGGGCAGCATCACGTTGGCCAATACAGGCAGTTTTGATTCGCTCAATCCCTACATCCAGAAAGGCAACGTACCCTGGCAGCTGCGCTTTCTGACCCATGAAAGCCTGATGGGTCGCAGCGGGAACGAACCGTTTGCCCTTTATGGTCTGCTGGCCGAATCGATTGAGACGGACCCGGACCGCACCTGGGTCGAATTTACCCTGCGCGAGGGCGCCACGTTCTCGGATGGCAGCCCGGTCACGGTCGAAGATGTCCTGTGGTCTTATGAAACGCTCGGTACGCAGGGGCATGGGCGGTATCGCAGCCTATGGACCCAGATCGAAACGCTGGAACAGACCGGTCCGCGCAAGATCAAGTTCACCTTCAACACCGAAAACCGCGAACTGGCACTGCTGGCCGGGATGCGCCCGATCCTGCAAAAGGCGCAATGGGACGGAAAGGACTCTGCCGCCGCCACCATCAATGATGTGCCCATCGGTTCCGGTCCTTACGTCGTCAGCGATTTCGAGGCGGCGCGGTCCGTCACCCTAACGCGAAACCCCGACTATTGGGGCAATGACCTGAATTTCCGGCGTGGCACGTTCAACTTTGACGAGATCACGATCGACTTCTACGGCGATGGCGATGTGGTGCTTGAGGCCTTCAAGGCCGGTGACGTGTCCGCAGTGCGCGAGTTCAACGCCGAGGCGTGGAACAGCCGCTATGACTTCCCCCGCGCCCAATCCGGCGACGTGGTCAAAACCGAGATTGCGCATCAGAAACCATCAGGCATCACCGGTTTTGTAATGAATACACGCCGCGCGCCATTTGACGATTGGCGCGTACGCGAGGCGCTGATCACCGCCTTCAACTTCGAATACATCAACGACACGCTCACGGGTGGCGCGCAACCGCGCATCACATCCTATTTCTCGAACTCGCCGCTTGCGATGGAACCGGGGGCCGCCAAGGGCCGCGTGGCCGAACTGCTTGCCCCCTTCAATGGCAACCTCTTGCCTGGGGTAATGGAGGGCTACACCCTGCCCGAAAGCGACGGCACCTTGCGCAACCGACGTGGTTTGCGACGCGCATTGGGTCTGTTGGAAGAGGCGGGATGGACCACGCGGGATGGCAAGCTGCGCAACGCGGATGGAACCGCGATGTCCTTCACCATCCTGCTGGACCAGCAACGGACCGAGGATCGGGCGATTGCCGACCTCTATACCCAGGCGTTGGACCAATTGGGCATCGATGTCAGCGTCGACCTGGTGGACGGCGCACAATTCACCGCCCGCGAGGATGCCTTTGACTTCGACATGACCTATCACCGCCGTGCCATGTCGCTCAGCCCCGGCAACGAACAATGGTTCTATTGGGGATCCACGGCGGCGGACGAGGAAGGCTCGGCCAACCTGATGGGCGCACAGGACCAGGCCATTGATGCCATGATCACCGCCATGCTGACCGCCACCACGCGCGAAGACAGCATTGCCGCCACTCGTGCGCTTGACCGGCTGCTCACGGCCGGGCGCTATGTGGTGCCGTTCTGGCAATTCACCACAGGCCGCATCGCCCATGTCTCGGACATGAAACACCCAAAGGTGATCCCGCTTTATGGTGACGGGCCGGACTGGATGCCGCAATTCTGGTGGTGGGACGCGAACTGACGGGACGGGTACCGTGCAGAAACTTGTGGCCGAAGGGCTGGGAACCGCGCTGCTTCTGATCAGTGTCGTGGGTTCGGGCATCATGGGCGAGGACCTGGCTGGCGGAAACATCGCCATCGCACTTCTGGCCAACGCGATTGCGACGGGCTGCATGCTTTATGTCATCATCTCCGTGCTGGGGCCGATTTCTGGCGCGCATTTCAATCCCGCCGTCACCCTCGCCTTCTGGCTGCGGGGAGAGATCACGACGCGGCCCGCGCTGGCCTATGTCAGCGTCCAGATCGCAGGCGGTGTGCTGGGCGTCTGGGCCACGCACGCAATGTTCGATCTGCCGATCCTGCAAAGCTCGGCCACGCTGCACCGCACCGGCCTTGCGCAATGGTGGTCCGAGGGGATTGCCACCTTTGGCCTGCTTTTTGTGATCTTTGGCGGGTTGCGGGCACGGCCCGATGCGGTGCCGACCCTGGTCGCACTCTATATCACCGGCGCTTACTGGTTCACCTCCTCGACCAGCTTTGCCAATCCGGCGGTCACGATCGCGCGCGGATTTTCTGACACGTTTGCAGGCATTTACCCCGGGCACGTGGCCGCCTTTGTCTGCGTTCAAGTGCTTGCCGTCTTTGCCGCCCATCCGATCTTGCGCAGGTTGTTCGACCTCAAGCCTTGATCTGTCAAAAAATTGCAATATTGTTCGGCGCGTGGTGGATGTCTGCTTGGCGTAGGGAGCGCTGGCAGGGGTGCGTGTTCAACACACCAAGTAACCGAAAAGCCTCGGGGGTACGCATGAACTGGAACGACCTGACCCGCAATTGGGCGGAGAACTATCGCGCGCTGTGCAAAGTGTTCCCGAAACTTGAACCCAGTGCGATGCCTTTCCTCAAGGCAGATCAGGATCGGTTCGAAAGCTATCTGGCTGCCACCCACGACATGTCGCTCAAAGAGGCGCAGGACGCGTTCGACGATTTCATGTCGCAGCGTGCCCAAGAGGTGCGGGTCGCATCGGCCTGATCAGGCCAGCGACGTTACCCACAAGATCAACGCATCCTCGTCGCTGACTGACACCACGTTGTGACCCATCGTGGCATCATAATAGGCACTGTCTCCGCGTCGCATGTCGACCGGCTCGTAGAACTCTGTATACAGTCGGATGACACCGGTCAGCACATAGAGGAACTCTTCGCCGTCGTGCCGTACCCAGCCGTCAAATTCGTCCATCGACCGGGCACGCACCCGCGCGCGATAGGGCAGCATCTGCTTTTTCGTCAGGGTTTCGGCCAGCAACTCGTGTTCATAGGTCACGGTGGCCTGCGCGTTGCCTTCGCCCGACTGGGTCACGACCATACGCCCGTTGATCTGCCCCTTTTCCGGCGGCGTGAACAATTGCGGCACGCTGATCTCAAGGCCGACGGCCAGCTTCTTCAGCGCTTCGTAGGTGGGCGACATCTGACCATTCTCGATCTTCGACAGGGTCGACCGGGCCAACCCGGCCTGGTTTGCGGCCTGTTCAAGCGTCCAGTCGCGCGCCTTGCGCAATTCGCGCACGCGTGCGCCCAGATCAAGCGGCTCTGCGGTGTCGTCCTTGCCTGTGGAGCGGGCAATCTGGATCAGGGTTTTGGGGTCTTTGCCTTGCATGGCGACCTCTATAGGACGCGAGGTACGCCCTTGCAACGCCACCCATGCTGAGCATAACGCAAGGGCCCGCGGCGCCCGCCTGCCCTGCCCCGTTCAACATGGCAGCACATGTTCTGGCTCACGCCGATGCACATCCTGACAAGGTCGCCGTATCCGTGGTGCAGAATAACACCGCCGCCGGGATGACCTATGGCGCCCTGAAACGGGCCGTTCTGGGCACCGGGGCCGGATTTCTGGCCACAGGCTGCGTGCCTGGCGATATCCTGTTGATGCGGCTGGGAAACACCATCGATTTTCCAATTGCATATCTCGGGGCCCTGGCTGTCGGGCTGGTACCGGTGCCGACCTCAGCCGCCCTGACAGAGGCCGAGGTCGCAAACATCGTCGCCGAGCTGCAACCGCGCATGATCCTCAGGGACCCGCAGGTTGCATCAGCGCCGGGTGCGCCCGAAATCGGCCTTGCCACCCTTCAGACCCTGCGCGACACCGCCCCCGCCGACTGGCACATGGGCGATCCCGACCGTTTGGGCTATGTCATCTATACGTCCGGCACGTCGGGCAGACCGCGCGCCGTGGCCCATGCGCATCGCGCGATCTGGGCCCGGCAGATGATGCATCAGGGCTGGTACGGCCTGAGGCCCGATGACGTGCTGATGCATGCGGGCGCCTTCAACTGGACCTATACGCTGGGCACCGGGTTGATGGATCCCTGGACGGTCGGGGCCACCGCGCTGATCCCGGCAGCAGGTACCCCGCCCGAGGATCTTGGTGCGTGTCTTGCAGCGCACAAGGCCAGCATTTTTGCAGCGGCGCCGGGGGTTTACCGCCAAATCCTCAACCGCTCGACACTGCCGGCATTGCCGCATCTGCGTCACGGGCTCAGTGCCGGAGAGAAGCTGTCCGAGGCCGTCGCCCAGGCGTGGCGGCGGGCAACGTCCACGGACGTATACGAAGCCTACGGCATGTCTGAATGTTCGACCTTCATCTCGGCCTGCCCCACGGCCCCCGCCAAACCCGGCCGCCTGGGACAGCCACAACCGGGGCGGCGGGTTGCGATCATGGGCGATGGCGGGCCAATGCCGCGTGGCACGCCCGGCACCATTGCGGTGCACCACACAGATCCCGGCCTGATGCTGGAATACCTGAACGCACCCGACGACACCCGCGACCGGTTTGCTGGCGACTGGTTCATGACAGGCGACATCGGCGTCATGGACGAAGACGGGCAAATTGGCTATCTGGGGCGCAACGACGACATGCTGAATGCGGGCGGCTACCGCGTCTCGCCGATCGAGGTCGAGGCGGCGCTGGCTGGCGCTCCGGGCCTGTCATCCGTTGGCGTGGCACAGGTCGAGGTCAAGCCCGGCGTCTTTATCATTGCCGCGTTCTACACGGCGTCCGCCCCACTGGACGAAAGCGCCTTGCGTGCCTATGTCGAGCCGAAGCTCGCGGGGTACAAGCAGCCCCGCGCCTATGTCCACGTGCCAACACTGCCCACGGGTGGAAATGGCAAGCTGGTGCGACGGCGGTTGCCGCTGTTCTGGCACAAAGCAACGAAAGCCCAGTGATGCCCGACCCGATCAAGCTCGATATCATGTCCGACCCGATTTGCCCCTGGTGCTATATTGGCAAGGCGCATCTTGACCGCGCGCTCGAAGCGCATCCGGACCACCCGTTTGTCATCGAATGGCATCCGTTCCAGCTGAACCCCGACATGCCCGCCGAGGGCATGGACCGGCGGACCTATCTGGAAACGAAATTCGGTGGCAAGGATGGTGCCGTGCGGGCCTATGCACCCGTTGTCGAACATGCCGAAAAGGCCGGTCTCAAGATCGATTTCGAAGGCATGACACGCACCCCAAACACGCTCGATGCCCATCGCCTGATCCATTGGGCCGGGATCGAGGGCAAGCAGACAGCCGCCGTATCCGCCCTGTTCAAGGCGTATTTTGTCGAAACCCGCGACATCGGAAACGCCGAAGTGCTGGCCGACATCGCAGACGGGATCGACATGGATGCCAGTGTCGTTCTGCGGCTTCTGGCCTCGGACGCGGACCGCGACGACATCGCCGCGCGCGATGCGCATTCCCGCCAGATGGGAATCGGTTCGGTCCCCACCTTCATCGTGGCCAACCAGCATGCCGTTCCGGGGGCCCAACCGCCCGAGCTTTGGGCAAAAGTCATCTCGGAACTGCGGGCCGGCGCCGCCTGACAGGCGGATGCGTTCACATTTTAACCGTTTGGTCGATTTTCAACCATAAGTCGTTGCCATTTCCATTGCGCATCCCCAATGTGCTGCGGAACAGCGTCACCGCAGAACCAACAGAGCAAATCGCCACGTGACCGATCCGGAGGGACAACGATTAGGGAAAGCAGAGTTCATTGCCCTGATGGCAATGATGTTTGCAACCATCGCGTTTTCCATTGACGCGATGCTGCCCGCCATGCCCGCCATTGCCGCCGAGATTGCACCGGGTGGTGTGGCACAGGCCGCTCTGGTCATGACCTTCTTCGTCATCGGCATGGGCGCAGGCACCTTCTTTACCGGGCCGTTGTCGGATGCGATCGGGCGCAAGCCGGTGGTTTACCTGGGGCTTGCTGTCTACGCCGTGGGTGCGGTGCTCAGCTGGGTGGCGCCGACGCTTGAACTGATGCTGGCCGCCCGCGTGTTGCAGGGCCTGGGGGCTGCGGGTCCCCGCGTGGTGTCGACCGCCATCATCCGAGACCTCTACGCTGGTCGGGCCATGGCCAGCATCCTGTCGCTGACCATGATGGTGTTCCTGCTGGTGCCTGCCATCGCACCGCTTTTGGGCCAGATCATCATGGAGGCCGCGGGCTGGCGTGCGATATTCCCCGCCTTTCTGATCTTTGCCGTCATTCTGCTGCTGTGGTTCGGCCTGCGGGTGTCTGAAACCCTGCCGCCCGAAAACCGGCGCCCTTTGCGCTGGCCTCTGATGAAAGACTCCGTGCGCCAGATGTTTGCGCACCGCACGGTGCGCCTGTCGATCTATGTGCAGACGCTCATGTTGATGATCCTGTTTTCGATCCTGACCATGGTGCAGCCCATTTTCGAGGTGACCTTTGACCGGGTCGATACGTTCCCGCTGTGGTTCGGCGCCATCGCGCTCGCTTCGGGTATTTCAAGCCTGCTGAATGCTGCCATCGTCGGCCGGTTCGGGATGCGGCGGCTGGTGACCTGGGCGCTTGCCGCGCAGGTGGTCATCTCGACCGTCTTTGTGCTGTGGATGGTGGCGGACCTGCCGGGGCTGTTCTGGTTCTACATCTTCTGGCAATGGGGCGTGATGTTCCAGGGCGGGCTGACCGTTGCCAACCTGAATGCCATCGCGATGGAACCGATGGGCCACATCGCGGGCATGGCCGCCTCCGTCATCGGGGCCGTATCGACCGTGCTGGGGGCCGCCCTTGCGTCGCCCATTGGCCTGATGTTCGACGGCACGCCCATGGCGTTGGTCGCCACCGTTCTGATGGCCTGCATCGTGGCATCCGTGCTTATGCAGCAGATGCGCCGGGCGGAAGAGGCTGTGGCTTAGTTCACGCGCGTCCGGGCGTCTTCAGGACCAATGCGACGACCAAAAGTATGGACGACACAGACAAAGTCGTAACACAAAGCCATATCAGGCAGCGTTCATTTTTGACTTTGAAAGTCACACCGGGGATGTCGATGTGGACGGCATAGGTTTCGCTCGTGTTTGTCATAAGAACCAACTCCGAAGTGCAGCTGATTCTTGCATACTCCAACGCATGGGATAGTCGCGATTAAGCAATTCTGACTCGCGCATCCAGCGTCAGTTAAATTTTTCTTGTCTACCCTATGTAGGTGTGCAGTCCTGCAAACTACCAGATGCCGTTTACGCCTTCGTCTTTTTCTTCTCCGCCACGATTTTCTCCGCCAGATCACGTGCAAGCGCAAAGGCGCCCTTGATCTTGTCGCTGTCCTTTTTCCAGTCCCGTCGCACCACGATCTTGTTGTCCTTGACCTTTGCCATGCCGCGCTGGTCCTGGATGAACTCCACCAGCCCCTGGGGCGAGGCGAACTTGTCATTGTGGAACTGGATCGTCGCCCCTCTTGGCCCGCCATCCAGCTTGGCAATGCCCGCCCGCTTGCACATCGCCTTGATGCGCACCACCAGCATCAGCGTGTTCACCTCCTTGGGCAGCTTGCCAAAGCGGTCGATCAATTCGGCGGCAAAGCCTTCCAACTCCACCTTGGTCGTCAACTCGGACAACCGGCGGTACAGGCCCAGCCGCACGTCCAGGTCGGGCACGTAATCGTCGGGGATCAGCACCGGCACGCCCAGATTGATCTGGGGCGCCCATTGCCCGTCGTCATCGGCCAGCCCCTCCATCTCGCCCGCCTTGATCTTGCCGATCGCCTCTTCGAGCATGGATTGATACAACTCAAAGCCCACATCGCGCATCTGGCCCGACTGTTCCTCGCCCAAAAGATTGCCAGCCCCGCGAATATCAAGGTCCTGAGACGCCAGCGTGAACCCCGCCCCCAGCGTATCCAGCGACCCCAGCACGCGCAGCCGCTTTTCCGCCGTGACCGTCAGCTTGGCACGCGGCTTGGTGGTGAGATACGCATAGGCCCGTGTCTTTGAGCGACCCACGCGACCCCGGATCTGGTACAGCTGCGCCAGACCAAACATGTCGGCCCGGTGAATGACCATCGTGTTGGCCGTCGGAATATCCAACCCGCTCTCGACAATCGTGGTCGCCAGCAACACATCGAACTTGCCGTCGTAAAAGGCGTTCATGCGGTCATCCAACTCGCCCGCTGCCATCTGACCATGGGCCACGACATAGGTAAGTTCGGGAAGTTGTTCTTTCAGGAACGCCTCGATCTCCGGCAGGTCACTGATACGCGGCACGACATAAAAGCTTTGCCCACCACGATAATGCTCGCGCAGCAGCGCCTCGCGGATCGTCACAGTATCAAATTCGGACACGTATGTACGGATCGCCAGACGGTCCACCGGGGGTGTGCCGATGATCGAAAGGTCACGCACGCCGGTCAGCGACAATTGCAGGGTCCGTGGAATAGGCGTGGCTGTCAGGGTCAGCACATGCACGTCAGACCGCATCTGCTTCAGCCGCTCCTTGTGGCCCACACCAAACTTCTGTTCCTCGTCGATGACCAGCAGACCCAGGTTCTGGAACCGCACCCCCTTGGCCAGCAGCGCATGCGTGCCCACCACGATATCCGCCGTGCCCTTCGACATCCCGTCGCGGGTCACCGCCGCATCCTTGGCACTGACAAAGCGCGAAAGCTGCCGCACTTCGATTGGAAACCCCCGAAACCGCTCGGCAAAGCTCTTGTAATGCTGCCGCGCAAGCAGCGTCGTGGGCGCAATTACCGCCACCTGTACGCCCGACATGGCGGCCACAAAGGCCGCGCGCATCGCCACTTCGGTCTTGCCAAAGCCCACATCGCCGCAGATCAGCCGGTCCATCGGCTGCCCAGCCCCCAGATCGTCCATCACGGCGGCAATGGCATTCAGCTGATCGTCGGTTTCCTGATAGGGGAACCGTGCCGCAAAGGCGTCCCACATGCCCGGGGGCGGCTCCAGGATCGGGGCCTTGCGCAAGGCACGTTCGGCAGCGATGCGGATCAACCGGTCCGCCATCTCGCGAATACGCTCTTTCAGCCTTGCCTTCTTGGCCTGCCACGCGCCGCCGCCCAGCCGGTCCAGCAGGCCCTCATCGTGGCCATATTTGGACAGCAATTCGATGTTCTCGACCGGCAGGTACAGCTTTGACCGCTCTGCGTATTCCAGCAGCAGACACTCATGCGCGGCACCGGCCGCAGTCACCACCTCCATGCCCTGATAGCGGCCAATCCCGTGATCCACATGCACCACCAGATCACCAGGCGACAGCGATTGCGTCTCGGTCAGGAAATTCTCGGCCCGGCGCTTCTTCTTGGGTTGACGGATCAGCCGGTCGCCCAGCACATCCTGTTCGGAAATGACGGTCAGGCCCGGCGCCTCGAACCCATGTTCCAGCGCCCAGACCGCCAGGTGCAGGCCGCGTTTGCCCACACGCGTGGCGTTGGGGATCGGAACGACCCCGGCCAAACCCTCGTCTTCAATCAGGCCGGTCAGACGCTCGCGCGCCCCTTCGGAATAGCTTGCAATGACAACCGGACCATCGGCCATCTTCGCTTTGACATGCGCCGCCAAAGACCCGAACAGGCTGACGGTTTCCTGTTGACGTTCGGGTGAAAAATTGCGCCCGATGCGCCCGCCCGCATCAATCACACCGGGGCCGGTTGCCTGCGGCAGTTGCGCGAATGACAGCACGCGGAACCCGGCCACCGCCGCCTCCCACGCCGCATCGTCCAGATACAGACCCGACGGCTTAGCCGGCTTGTAGACGCTGTCCATTTTCGACCGGTTTTCCATCGCCAGCCGGCGCGTCTCGTACTGGTCCTCGATGCTGTCCCAGCGGGCAAGGCGCGCAGGCGTCACCTGATCATCCAGCGTGATCGTCGCCCCCGGCAGGTAATCCAGCAGCGTGTCCAAACGATCATGGAACAAGGGCAACCAATGCTCCGCCCCCTGATGCTTGCGCCCCGCGCTCACCGCCTCGTACAGCGGGTCGTCCGTACCCGCCGCCCCGAATTCAAGGCGATAGTTCTGCCGGAACCGCGTGATCGCTGCCTCGTCCAGGATCACCTCGGACACCGGGGCCAGTTCGATCACATCCAGCTTTTCGGTCGTGCGCTGCGTGGCCGGATCAAACCGGCGCGCGCCGTCCAGCACATCGCCAAACAGGTCCAGGCGCACAGGCCCCAAATCGCCGGGAGGATAGATGTCGATGATGCCGCCCCGAATGGCATAGTCGCCGGGCTCCATCACCGTGGGGCTTTGGACAAAACCCATGCGCACCAGAAATTGCCGCAGCGCGCCCTCGTCCACGCGGTTGCCCACGGTCGCGGAAAACGCGGCCTCGCGCAGCAAAGCGCGCGCAGGCACCCGCTGGGTGGCGGCATTGAGCGTGGTCAGCAATATGAACCGGTCGGGCATCCCGTGTACCAGCGCGGCCAGTGTCGCCATCCGCTGGGCCGAGATATCGGCATTGGGCGACACCCGGTCATAGGGCAGGCAATCCCAGCCGGGAAAGACCAGAACCGGCATGTCGGGTGCAAAGAACCGCAGCGCCGCCTGCATCGCCGCCAACCGCTTGTCGTCGCGCGCGACATGGCACACCGGACCACCCTTGGCGACCTCGTCAAGGATCAGACGTGCGTCAAATCCCTCGGGCGCGCCGGACACGGTGATATGGGTCTGCTCGGGCATGAAACTCGTCAGGCGGAAGGGTTCGGGATCAAGAGCGCTTCAATTGGGGCTTTCGCCCCGACTGTCAACCGGCCAGCGGCCCGATTGACAGGTTTTGGTACATCCCCCACAGCGCGGTCACGAAAATCGACACCATGCCGATGGCCTGCACCATTGTGCGATGGCGCGTCATGCGCCGCCACAACGCCTCTCCGGTCGCTTCCTCTTCCTGGATCAGGCGGGCGGTGGACAGGTTCAGCGCCCCGACGATGCTCATTGGAAAGCCCAGCAGGAACAGGGCTTGCGCAAATTCCAGATCATAGATGAAACCCAGCAGAACCAGACCGGTCAACACGAAACACGCAAACCCCAGCAGCCACAGGCCCGACACGGATGCAATGAACAGGATGCGGTTGGTATTGATGCGGATCAGGTCCTCCAGATCCGCCGCCGCCTGCCCGCCATGCCGACGGGCCCGCGCGACCATGTCGTAAGGCACGCCCAGCACCCAGTGGCTGGCGGTCGACCACACGACCGCCAACGCGATCCAGAACCAAAGGTTCGAGAACGAGCGCATGTCGATGAGCTCAAAGATGGTGTCGTACCAGTCCACGCGCTGTCCTGTCGCCGCGTTTCGCGGGCTTTCTTGCTTGCTTCGCGGTCCCTCTTAGCGTGCACGCGCCCCGGTGCCTAGACTTGGCAAGCGCAAAAAT
This sequence comes from uncultured Tateyamaria sp., assembly GCF_947503465.1. Lineage (NCBI taxonomy): Bacteria > Pseudomonadati > Pseudomonadota > Alphaproteobacteria > Rhodobacterales > Roseobacteraceae > Tateyamaria > uncultured Tateyamaria sp. The sequence goes on from NZ_CANNDN010000001.1 coordinate 663,754, forward strand.
CCATGCCACCCATGCACTGTCACTCAAACTGGACACTTGTCATGCGCCCGACCCAAGCCCCCTATCCCACCACCCGCCTGCGCCGCACCCGTCAAAGCCCCGCGATCCGTGGCCTCGTGCGGCAAAACACGCTGTCGGTCGACGATTTCATCTGGCCGGTCTTCGTGCGCAGCGGCGAACGGATCGAGGAACCCATCCCGTCGATGCCCGGCGTCGTGCGCCGCTCGGTCGACAAGGTGGTCGACGCCGCCCGCGAGGCCGCCGATCTGGGCATCCCCGCCATCTGCATCTTCCCCTATACCGGATTGGAAGAACGGACCGAAGACTGCGCGGGCGCATGGGACCCCGACAACCACGCCAACCGCGCCATCCGCGCCATCAAACAGGCGGTGCCCGACATCGCGGTCATGACCGATGTGGCCCTGGATACCTATAACATCAACGGCCATGACGGGTTTGTCGAAGATGGCAAGATCGTGAATGACCGCACGGTCGAGGCGCTGGTGAAAATGGCCCTGTCGCAGGCCGACGCGGGCGCCGACATCATCGGCCCCTCGGACATGATGGATGGCCGTATCGGCGCCATCCGCGCAGCCCTTGAAGGCGCAGGGCATCAAAACGTGATGATCCTCAGCTATGCCGCAAAATATGCCTCGGCCTTCTATGGGCCATTCCGCGATGCGGTGGGCGCATCCGGGGCCCTGACGGGTGACAAGAAGACCTACCAGATGGACCCCGGCAATTCGGACGAAGCCCTGCGGCTGATCGAACGGGACCTCGGCGAAGGGGCCGACATGGTCATGGTCAAACCCGGCCTGCCCTATCTCGACATCTGCCGACGCGTCAAAGATGCCTTCGGCGCGCCAACCTTCGCCTACCAGGTGTCGGGCGAATACGCGATGATCAAGGCCGCCAGCGCCAACGGATGGGTGGACCACGACCGGGTGATGATGGAAAGCCTGATGGCCTTCAAACGTGCAGGCTGTGACGGCATCCTGACATATTTCGCCCCCGCAGCGGCAACACTGCTGAACAGCAGCCAGGCCAGTCCCTGACACACAAGCGCGCGACACCCATGACGCCCCTCAATTTCTTCCGGCTCAAAATATCCCGGGGGAGGTGCCACGCACCGGGGGCAGAGCCCCCAAATCCCCGGCAAAAACCCGCCCAGACCCCACCGCATAGTGACAGGCCGTCGCAATCGGCGTATATTTGCACACAAGCGCGGGTAAACCGCGCAAACCCAAGAACTATACAGGCGGTTCACTATGAAAACGAACGGGATCTCGCGGCGTGCATTCGCCGCAGGGGCGCTGGCAGGCACGGGCCTTCTGGCGGCATGTGGAAATGGCATTGGCAGTCGCGGCGGGTCGCTGATCGACGCGCGGGTCGATGCAACACTTGAAGAAATGTACCGCAGCTACCCCAACACGGTACAATTGGCGCAAAAGGCAAACGGCATGCTGGTGATGCCACTGGTGACCGAAGCCGGGCTTGGCTTTGGCGGGGCCTATGGACGCGGCGCGCTGCGCGTGGACAATGCCACCATCGACTACTACTCGGTGCTCAAGGGGTCGGGCGGGCTGCAGATCGGCGCACAGCAATTTGCGCATGTCCTGTTCTTCATGACCCAGGATGCGCTGAGCGAATTCCGCCGTGGCCCCGGCTGGGCCGCAGGTGCGGACCTCGAATATGTGGTGTCCGATCAGGGCGACAGCGTCGCGGCTGACACGACAACAGCGCTGTCACCGGTGCTGGCGGCCGTCTTCGCGCGCGCCGGCCTGCGCATCGGCGCCACGCTTGAAGGCACCAAATACACGCGCATCATTCCCTGATACCGGGCCGGTGGGCGGGCGAATTGGCAAAGCCAAGAGTCCACCCGCCGGCAGAGATCATCACCCGATGTTGCGCAACCGCTTGAACAGGCTGGACGTGTCCCAACGCCCGCCCCCCATCTTCTGCACGTCCTTGTAAAACTGATCGACCAGCGCCGTCACCGGCAGACTGGCTCCGTTCTCGTCCGCCGTGTCCAGACAGATGCCCAGATCCTTGCGCATCCAGTCCGTGGCAAATCCGTGATCAAAGTGGTCATCCAGCATGGTCTCATACCGGTTCGACATCTGCCACGATCCCGCAGCGCCCTGTGAAATCACCTCGACCACGGCGCGCCCGTCCAGCCCGGCCTTCTCGGCGAAATGCAGTGCCTCGGACAGGCCCTGTACCACACCGGCAATGGCGATCTGGTTGCACATCTTGGTCATCTGTCCTGCGCCGCTGCCCCCGATCCGGCGGCACAGCTTGGCATAGGCCTGCATGATCGGCTCGGCCCGGTCATAGGCCCCTTGGTCACCGCCGCACATGATCGACAACTGCCCATTCTCGGCCCCCGCCTGCCCGCCCGAAATCGGGGCATCCACAAAACTGATCTGGGCCGCATCGGCCGCGGCATACAGCTCGGCCGTCACCTTGGCCGACACGGTGGTATGATCGACAAACACCGTGCCCGTCCCCATCCCGGCAAAGGCGCCATCATCCCCCAGACAAACGGACCGCAAATCATCATCATTGCCGACGCAGGCCATCACGAAATCGGCCCCTTCGGCGGCGACACGCGGTGTTGTCGCCATGGCGCCACCATGGTCGCTGACCCAATTCTGCGCCTTGGACGCCGTGCGGTTATACACTGTCACCTGGTGACCCGCTTTCAACAGATGCCCCGCCATCGGCGCGCCCATCACGCCCATCCCCAAAAATGCCAGCTTCGCCATGATGATCCCTCGCCTTTTGCGCCGCCTGCGGCTTGCGCTTCTTCCCCTGCCTACCTAACAGTCATGGCCCAAGCGTCAACGCATCCAAGGACAAGGATCAGCATCGGCATGGCAGTGGTGTTTCAATGGCTGGTTCGCCTGACGGCCGGGGTGATCGTCCTGGTCGTTCTGGGCGTGGGCATGGTCTATTACCTCGCGGCGCGATCCCTGCCCAATTATGATGCCCGCGTGCGCGTGCCCGCCATCACCGCCCCGGTCGAAATCGTGCGCGACAACGCAAATGTGCCCCACATCTTTGGCAGCACGGACACGGATGTGTTCCATGGGCTGGGCTTTGCCCATGCACAGGACCGGCTGTGGCAGATGATGATGCTGCGCCGCACGGCACAGGGACGGCTCAGCGAGCTCTTCGGCACCGCCACGGTGGACGTCGACAGCTTTATCCGCCGGCTCGACATCTACAGGCTGTCCGTTCAGTCGGTCGAGGCGCAGGATGCCGCCACCCGCGCCGCCCTCGATGCCTACGCCTCGGGAGTGAACGCCCGGCTTGACCAGATCAATGCCGAGGCGCTGGGGCGCGGCGCGCCCGAAATGTTCCTGTTCAACAGCCCCCTGGCCCCGTGGCGCCCGGCAGACAGCATCGCCATCGCCAAGCTGATGGGCCTGCAACTGTCCGGCCACCTCAGCGAAGAGGTGCTGCGCGCGCGCATGTCGCTGGCCCTTGATGACCCTGCGCGCCTTGCCGACATCCTTCCGGACGTCCCGGGCGACGGCATCGCAAGCCTGCCCGAATACGCCAGCCTCGTCCCCGGCACGTCGCCCACATTTGCGGCTGCCGAACCTGACCCGCACCCGCTCTCGCCCTTCAAACCCCGCGGCTTTGCAGGCGCGTCCAACGCATGGGCCGCTGCCGCCGCGCGGTCGGCCTCGGGCGGCACGTTGCTGGCCAATGACCCGCATCTGGGGTTCTCTGCCCCCGCGATCTGGTACCTCGCGCGCCTCGAACTGCGCACCGGCGGCGTGATTGGCGGCACGATCCCCGGCATGCCCGTGGTCCTGACAGGGCGCTCCGACAGGCTGGGTTGGGGGCTCACCACGGCCTATGTCGACGATCAGGACGTGTTCATGGAAGAGTTGAACCCGCAGGACCCGTCCCAGTATCGGACCCCAACGGGATGGAAAGCGTTTGAGTCGCGTGATTCCATTCTGCAAATCGCCGACGCGGACCCGGTAACGCTTACCCTGCGCTGGACGGACAATGGGCCCGTCCTGCCCGGCAGCTTCCGCAACCTTGGGACCGTCACACCGCCTGGACATGTGGCCGCGCTCAGCTGGACAGTGCTCAGCCCGCGCGACACCTCCCTGACCGCGGCACTGGGGATCATGAAGGCGCAGACGGTGGCCGAAGCCATCACCGCAGGCGAAGCCTATATCGCCCCCGCCCAGAACATCACGCTTGTCGATCGCGGATCGATCGCAATGAAAACCATCGGCGCGGTCCCGAACCGCAACGACGCCCACCAAAGCCAGGGCCGTCTGCCTGCGCTTGGCTGGCGCAGTGAAAACCGCTGGCAGGGGCGCATGCCATACACCTCGAACCCCGGTTTCGTCTCGCCCGTGGGCGGCATCCTGGGCAACACCAACAACAAGACCGTCGATCGTCCGTTTCCCAACCACATCAGCTTTGTCTGGGGCGACACGCAACGGGTGCAACGCTGGCGCCGCCTCATGCAGGCGCGCGAAGTCCATACGCGTGACAGCTTCATCGAGGCTCAGCTTGATACGGTCAGCTTCACCGCCCGTTCGCTCCTGCCCCTGATCGGATCCGAACTGTGGTTCACCGGCGAGGCCGCCCCCGCAGGCACCCCCGAACGCCAGCGCCAACGCGCGCTGTCGCTTCTGGCCGAATGGAACGGCGAGATGAACGAACACTGGCCCGAACCGCTGATCTACGCGGCCTGGCTGCGCAAGTTGCAGGACCGGCTGATCCGGGACGAACTTGGCCCCATGGCCGACACGCTGACGCATGTCGAGCCGCTTTTTATCGAACGGGTCTTCCGCAATGTGGACGGGGCCGGCATCTGGTGCGACGTGCGCCAATCGGCCCCCGTGGAAACCTGCCCCGACATGGCGCGCTTGGCACTGGACGACGCCCTGCTCGACATCAATGAAACCTGGGGCACGCAACTGGAAAGCCTGCGCTGGGGCGATGCGCATCAGGCCACCCACGACCACCAGGTGCTGGGCGAGGTGCCGATCCTGCGCTATTTCGTCAACATCCGGCAAAGCACCTCCGGTGGCGACAACACCCTCCTGCGGGGGCTGACCAAGGGCACAGGCCCCGATCCGTTCAACAACGTGCATGGCGCGGGCTACCGCGGTGTCTATGACTTTGCCGACCCCAACAGTTCCGTCTTCGTGATCTCGACCGGCCAGTCGGGACACGTCCTGTCGCGGCACTATGACGACCTGGCCCAGCTGTGGCGACGCGGCGAATACATCCCCATGTCTCTGGACGAAGGGCTCGCGCGGGCTGCGGCTGTGGGCATCACAAGGCTCGAACCCCTGCGATGACCCACCTCTTCATTGTTCCAAAAATATGCACACGCAGGCTGTGCAACCCGTGACAACGATCCTGTTCAACAAGCCATTCGGCGTTTTGTCCCAATTCACCGACAAGGGCACCGCGGGCGCATCCCGGCCCACCCTGTCGCAGTATATCGACGTGCCGGGTGTCTACGCCGCAGGCAGGCTGGACCGCGACAGCGAAGGGCTGATGGTGCTGACCAGCGATGGCGCGCTGCAATCCAGGATCGCACACCCGAAATACAAGGCGCCCAAAACCTACCTCGCACAGGTCGAGGGAATGATCACCGAAGATGCCCTGATCCAATTGCGCCGCGGCATCACGCTCAAGGACGGACCAACCAAACCGGCCAGGGCCCGCGCCATCACCCCCCCCGACATCTGGGACCGGGACCCACCGATCCGGGCACGCAAGTCAGTGCCCGACAGCTGGCTGGAACTGACGCTGACGGAGGGGCGCAACCGACAGGTGCGGCGGATGACAGCGCATGTGGGCTTTCCGACACTCCGGCTCGTCCGCATAAAGATCGGCGACTGGACGTTGGGCGACTTGCAGCCCGGGCAATGGCGCCACGCCTGAGACCCTGCACGGCGCGGGTGTGCGGCGCCCCGGGATCAAAGACCGTCAAAGCGCGCCTTCTGGATCGCGGTCCACCGCACGTCAAACTGGAACCCGTCCTCGCCCTGACGTTCTGCCTGCACCACGTCCTGCTCGAACAGCCACGCGCGCTTGCGGCCCTCGGCATAGGGCAACCGCAGCGTCTCCTCCATCACCGCCCCTTGCAGGGTCGTCGCCACATGGGCCAGCAACGCGTCGATCCCCTCGCCGGTGATCGCGGACATGGCAAAGACGTCGTCGTCCCGCTCGGCCCGCGCACGGGCGGCGTCGGCCTCCTCGTCGGGCAAAAGGTCGATCTTGTTCCAGACCTCGACCATCTCGCGGCCCTCCCCCACGCCCAGATCCGTCAGGATCGTGCGCACATCCGCGGCCTGCGCTTCGGTCTCGGGATGCGAAATATCGCGCACGTGCAGAATGATGTCGGCCGCCAAAACTTCTTCCAGCGTCGCCCGGAACGACGCCACCAACTCGGTCGGCAGGTCCGAGATGAACCCAACCGTGTCCGACAGGATCACCTCCGGCCCATCCTCCAACTCGACCCGCCGCATGGTCGGGTCCAGCGTGGCAAAAAGCATATCCTTGGCCATCACATTGGCCCCCGTCAGGCGATTGAACAGCGTGGACTTGCCCGCATTGGTGTAGCCGACCAGCGCCACAATCGGATACGGCACCTTGGCCCGCGCCGCGCGGTGCAGGGTCCGGGTCTTGACCACCTTGTCCAGTTGTCGGCGCAGACGGACCAGTTGTGTGTCAATGGCACGGCGGTCCGCCTCGATCTGCGTCTCGCCCGGACCGCCGACAAAACCCAAACCACCGCGCTGGCGTTCCAGGTGCGTCCAGGCCCGCACCAGACGCGTGCGCTGGTAACTCAGGGCGGCCATCTCGACCTGCAACACACCCTCGCGGGTGGCGGCACGGTCGCTGAAAATCTCCAGGATCAGCCCGGTGCGGTCCAGTAATTTGACCTTCCAGGCCTTTTCCAGGTTGCGCTGCTGAACGGGGGTCACAGGCCCGTCGATCAGAACCAGTTCCACCTCGGCATCATGCAGACGGGTCGCCAGTTCCTCGATCTTGCCCGACCCGAACAACAGGCCCGCGCGCACACGCGGCAAGGGCACGATCTCGCTGCCTACGACATCCAGTTCAGGCAGCGCATGGGCCAGGGACACGGCTTCGGCCAGCGCGAACTTTGCCTCGCGCCGGTTCGGATCGGATTTGATATCGGGGTGGAGCACCCAGGCGCGGGTGAACTCCGGCTGCTCACCCATCAAGAGGCGTCTTCGCCCTCATAGAGGCTGATCGGCTGGCTGGGCATGATGGTCGAAATGGCATGCTTGTAGACCAACTGGCTTTGGCCATCACGGCGCAGCAAGACACAGAAATTGTCGAACCACGTGATAACACCCTGCAATTTCACACCATTAATAAGGAAAATCGTCACGGGCACCTTGGTCTTGCGCACGTGATTCAGGAATGCATCCTGCAAATTCTGTCGGTCCGAAGCCATGTCGGTTAACCCTTTTTTTCTTGCTTAGGCCTGCGGATCAGACCGTCCCTCCGGGCGGAGTATGTCGTGGGGTTTAGAAAGATTCCACCCCAAAAAACAGTCCGTTACGGACCTACCGCGACACCCCGCCTACCCGCGCCACAAATCCGGAGTGAAAAGGGCGATGATGGCCAGCGTTTCCAGGCGGCCCAGAACCATCGCGGCCGTGAAAATCCCCTTGGCCGCACCGCCAAGATCGGTCAGCGAAATGGGCGCATCCTTGGCCACATCCAAAAGCGGCCCCGTGGTCGAAAGACCCGAAACCGCAAGCACCAGCGCGGTGTCGAACGCCACGCCTGTAAAGGCCAGCAAAATGGTGATCAGCGCCAGCGTCAGCGCAAAAAGCATAAAGAAGATCCACGCGATGAACGCGCCGTCTTTCTGCAACCGCCGCGCGCGTGGCCCGGCCGAACTGACAGAGGACGGATGCACAAGGCGCTCCATCTCCCTGACGCCATTGCGATAAAGTGCAAAAACCCGCAGCAACTTGACCCCGCCCGCCGTGGTCGCAACGCCGCCCCCGATCAGCGCAAGACCCATCAGCAGCAGCCCCGGCGTCTCAAGCCCGGACCACGCCTGTGCGTCGACCCAATTGGCCGATGCAAACCCGGTGGTGGTCAAAAAGGACATGACGGTAAACGCACTGCCCCACAACGCCCGGCCCGCGCCCACAAGGTCGGTTTCGGCGGCCACGTCATAGGCCCCCAGAAAATGACGCAGAAACAGGAACAGGGGCACTGCAATCACCACCGCCGCCCCGATGCGAAATTCGGGGTCCTGCCACAGCCCGCCGGATTCAGCGGTGGTCGTGTCGGTCGAGAACGTCAAACGCGACAAGGCGAACAGCATGAAAAGCAGCATGACCGCCTCACCCGCCATCCCGGACCCTGCCGTCTCCAGTCCGCCCACCGGCGAGATGCCTGAGGTCGCAAGGATCGCCATCGCGTGGCACAGGGCAACCAGACCTTCGTCCCCGCCCACCGCAAGCAGAACCCACAGCAACAGGGTCAGCCCGGCATAGATCGGGATCAGCACCGCCGCGACCTTTGCAACACGCGCACGCACCTCGGGCGCGCTCATCCCGATGTCGCGGCTCGAGGATCGGCCCGGTTCGGCCCGCGCGGTGACTTCGAAACCACCGAGGTTCAGGGGCGCCAGAATGGCCGAGGCGGCGATCCACATCAGCAATCCGCCCAGCCACCCGACGATGGCGCGCCACAGGTGCAGCGTCCCGTTCAGCCGCCCGGGATCGTCGAACATCGTGGCCCCGGTGGTTGTCACCGCACTCACCATCTCCACATAGGCATTCAGGAACGTGGTTGTGCGCAGCCCCTCGTAAAACGGCACCGCCAGAAGGGCCGGCAGGATGACAAAGGCGCTCAGCAGCGACACAAGCGGCCCAAGGGGGCCATGGCGCGGGTCGCGTCCCGCATGGGCCAACCCGATCAGGGCAAAGATCACAAGGCCCAGCACACCCGAATACAGAAACGCCCGCGCCGCCACCAATTCGCGCACCACGCCCCCATAGATGGCGGGCACCAGCATCGCGGCGGAAAACACCCCCACCAGCAGCAGGAACAGCGGCAATTGCAGAACCGACAGCCAAAAGGGCTGGCGCGGCTGAACCCGTCCCTGCATCAGAAAAAGTCGATGGACACCTGCATCAGGCGCTCCACCTCGGGCACATCAGTGGCCAGGGCAAAGATGGCGATCACGTCACCTTCGTCAATACGGGTGCTGCCGACGGGGCGGCTGACCTTGTCACCCTTGCGAATGGCCCCGATCAGCACCCCTTCGGGAAAGTCTATCTCGTTGATCTTCTTGCCCGCCATGGGCGACGTCGACAGCACCTCGGCCTCGATCACCTCGGCATCCGCATCGCCGATGGAGTAGACAGAGCGCACGCGGCCATGGCGAATATGGCGCAGGATGGATGACACGGTCGTAGCGCGCGGGTTGATATAGGCGTCAATGCCCAGGGGGCCCATCATCGGCACCAGCGTCGGGTCGTTGATCAGCGCAATGGCATAGGGACAGCCCTCGGATTTGGCACGCACGGCGGCCAGCATGTTGGTCTTGTCGTCGTCGGTAACGGCCAGCATGGCATCGGCCCGGCTCACCCCCGCCTCGGTCAGCAGGTTCACATCCAACCCGTCGCCGTGCAGAACAATGGTCCGCTCCAGCGCTTCGGCGGCCAGTTCCGCACAACGGCGGTTCCGCTCGATCACCTTGGCGCGCACCCGGCTGGCGCGTTTCTCAAGGGCGCGGGCCACGGTCAGGCCGACATTGCCGCCACCCACCAGTACCACACGCTCCTGCTTGCGCATGGTCTTGCCAAACACCTCCATGGTGCGCGGCACGTCATCCACATGGGCAAAGACATAGGCCTCGTCCCCCTCGAATAACTGGTCCGACGCTTCGGGGGCAAACAGCGTGCCCTCGCGGCGCACGCCCACCACGACAACACGCAAGGTCGAAAACAGGTCGGTCAACTGACGCAGAGGCGTGTTGAGCACCGGACAATCGGCATCCAGCGCAATACCCAGAAGCTGGGCCTGCCCGTCAATGAACAGTTCGGTGTCAAAGGCCGCAGGCGCGCTCAGGCGCTGCAAGGCGGCGGCGGCCACCTCGCGCTCGGGCGAAATCACCACGTCGATGGGCATGTGATCCCGACGATAAAGGTCGGAATAGATGGCGGTCAGATAGGACTGGCTGCGCAGACGCGCGATCTTGCGGTTGATGCCGAACACGGAATGGGCCACCTGACAGGTGACCATGTTGACCTCATCGGAATGGGTGGCGGCAATGACCATGTCGGCGTCGCGCGCCCCCGCGCGGTCCAGCACATCCGGATAGCTGGCAAAGCCCGCAACCCCCTGCACATCCAGCGTATCGGTGGCCCGGCGCACCAGATCGGGGTCACTGTCGACCACCGTCACATCGTTGCGCTCACCCGACAGGTGGCGGGCAATCTGCCAGCCCACCTGGCCTGCCCCGCAGATGATGACTTTCATCCATGTCCCCGTTTCGACGCGCCAGCACACGGCGCATTCAGCCTCTTTGCATGACAGACAGGGGGCATGCGGTCAACGCTTGGCGGGGCGTCAGGCGCGCATCGGGGCGCAGGCGGTGATGCGGGGCCGGATCACGGCGAAACAATCGCGCGCGCGGTACGCAACCTCAGGCGGCCACCCCCAACTGGTCCAACACCCATGCATTCGGGACCACATCAAGTGTCAGGTTGACACGCTCTTGGGTGCCGTGATGCAGCACACGGTGCGGATCGTTCAGCTTCATGTACCAGCACTCGCCCGGCTGCATCGGGACCGGGTCGCCATTCAACAGGAACTCCACGTCATCCGTGGGGGTAATGGGGATCGTCAACCGGACAACGCTGTCTGGCACATCCAGGCCAAGGGTCGGGTCAGTATGTTCCTGCACCTCGGCCCCGGCCTCCAGCCGCAGCAGCCGCGTCAGGGTGACCACCGTATGGGCACGAAACCCGTCGATGATCGACTTGGTGTATGGGATGTCGCTCAGATCGCCGTTGTCCTTCGACGGGGCCCGGGACGCCCCCGTATGGGCGCTCAGATCCGGCGGCACGGTCAGCATGACAACGGAATAATACAGAAACGGCTTGGCCAAGTCGGATGAAAGTTCATCCAGCATGCGCCCCGCGTCATAGTGGAACGGTAGTTTTATGCGATCAGGTGCCTGTGTCATGACTGCCCCTCGGGAATGACCAGAAGACTAGGGGTGGCACAGGCAAAGCGTCAAGCAATGGCCGCGGCGGCACAGGGGAAGGCCCGCGTCCCCCGGGAAGTGCCTGTTCAAGGGGGACAGACCACGATCCAGTCGCGGGGCCACCCAGGCCATCGCCCGACGCCGGGGGCAAGGACGATGCGCAAGGCGCAGCACGGCGGTGCACCAAAAATGTCTTGGATGCGGCGACTTGCCACCGGCGGCTTTGCGGGACGAAGCTGACCTTGGAGGCAATCGGATTGCCACTGTAGACCAAGGCTTGTAGCCAAGGCCCCGACAGCAGCTGTAGTCGGTGACGCCTTTGAAAGACGAAAAAGTGGCGAAGGTAATCCTAGACCTCGCGCAAGAAATACGCAGTAGATGGGACAGGCTGGGCTATCTGGAAACGGATGATGGTGCATTCGCTACTGGCCATGTTCCGAATGTAGCTCCACACGCATATCTGTGTCGCTTTTATCCGGGTCTTTCGGATGCTGGGCTTGATGATGCCGAGGCAGAGAGTGAACGATACTTGCCGCAACCCTATCGAGATATTCTTAGTTCGTTTAATGGCGCGAGAATTATGGGCATCTCGTTGCACGGAGCGACTGGTGGCCAGACCGTCCGAGACGCTGAAGGTATCGGGCAGCCGATAAGTATCAGATACCAAAATGTTTTCTACACTCGACCAGAGTTCATTCCAGAAGGCCACTTTGGCTTGGGGGCCATGAATGGCCCTCGATACTCGCAAGGCCATCTGTATCTCACGAGCGTTGGCGAAGTTGAATTGATCAATAGAGACCACGATTTGGTCGCCATGAAGTGGCCGTCATTAACGGAATTTCTCAATCAAGAGATTGCGAGACAACTGTCGCGGTACGACGACGAAGGCCGAGAAACTGGCGAGGTCCCACGACTGCCAGGAAATACGGATAATTGGGAAGCATTGGGCAAAGAAACGTCAGATAGAAGAAAGAAAGAGGATTCAGTTTTGCACAAGACCTTCACCAAGCTCAGCGTGTTTCGAAAGAAGTAGTCGCCGACAATCCTGAAGCTGCGTTTGCCCTGTTGAGACATGCGGCAGTAAGACAAAATGGGCTCAGACCGGTCATCTGACACAAACGCTCGGGAATTTCGGCCTCAGGTCCGCACCCGAGGTCGGCTTGGCAGGACAAACCGCACTTTCGCTGCGTTAGCGCCAATGGCCGCTTAGAGTTGGCTGAACTTTGAGGCTCCGACGCCCATAGGGTTCACTATGTGAAGTTAACCGCTTTGAACGAACGCTGATGTTTTGAAGCAGCCAAAACACACGAAAACGTACAGCATACCTACATCGGCAAAAGTCATCTCTTCACCGATAGAGTCGATTTGAGCAATAAAGGTCATTTCTGCGCCACATGATGGACAAACCTGAGCTTCATGGTCTTGAAGGAAATCCGGCGAGCCACCTACTTTTGACCTAGTCCCGATATGGGGGTCTGCCCACTTGAACCCCATTTTTTCCTGCGCCTCGTCGGTAAGCGGCGTCAGTACGACTTTATATTCTGGCCAGCTCATTAGTCACCTGTATGGAGTAATTGGTAAATCATCTAGGTGGAAATCCCGTCTCATTTTGTTCATTTGTTGAAAAATCTGCTCACGATTCGCGTTTGGATTCTTGGATATGAAGTCTGACCATTCTTTGTTCCAATTTCCTCGAAGAGCGCCGCCACCTCTTCCGTGAACCTTCGACAAATGAACTGTCCTCCCCAGTGCCACAGTATAGTTGTCGATGTCTATTCCAGCATTTTTAAAGAAACCTTTGAATTGCTGAGAAAAAAGATGATGTTTGTGTACCACCAACCGTGACGCTTGCTTCGATCCCGAAGCCGCTGCAGCAGCTGCTGCAGCCTTGGCAAGATCATCAAGCTGCTTGACGGACAGGTTCGCAGCGTTTCTTGCAAGCGCTGTGGCTCCTAGACCTAAAAAATCAAATATAAAATCACCTGATCCGAGCTCACCCGATTGCAGATACTCGGCCCAATCGGCCGCGTTCAGGCTATAAGCTCTCTCTTCAGGTGATTGGCCATTATAGAAGTCAGTAGACGTAAACTCCAAAAGGCGTTCATAGTGTTCTTGCCGAGTTTCCCGTGATCCACTATCATCACCGCTTGCGTGTCTTCCGCTGTAATAACTGTCAGGAGTCCCATATCCGTAGTCCGGGGCATTTCCGCCAGGGTCCGCCAGATTTATTGGGTCATTGGGAGAATAGGAGTAGCGATTTGTGCCAACGGCAGGATCATCTACTTCCCACCAATCTGGCTGAATAAACATGGCGGATGCCTGCGACGCAAAGATCGCAAATAGCGTGGTCATTATAAATTGCTGTAAAATGCGAAGCATCTAACACCCCAGTCTTTCAATTCGCATTTTACGCTAACCTATCTTTGCAGAGGTCGCCAACCTAAAGATTCCGCTTGTTGAAAAGAACCTTGGTTCACACGCTGAAGGTAAGCCAGATAAGGGCGCTGATCTTCGGGCACGTCCTGCACATTCGGGTACTTCTCGTGGAACTCCGTGCGCAGCAGGTGATAAGATGCCGTAGCTTTCTTCACCATGATGTAGGCGAACATCGGATAATGCTCGATCAGGATTTCCGCCACGGCAATGGCATCATGATAGCGCTCCTGCTCAATCAGCTCTTCGACAACCACTGCGGCGATGACCGCGACGGACTGTTCCGCATTCAGTGGGGCTAGGAACACGCCATTTGCAATCGCTGCATCCGTGATAGGCAGCAGTTCTCGGTAGTGTTGATCCCGTGCTCGCCCGGCCCCACTGGTGGTTTCGAGATTGTGTGTGACGCCCTGATCGACGGTGAACTTCACAAAGACATGCAATGGGGCCATGGCAGGTGTCACATCCAACCCAAGCCGTTGCCCAAGAATAACGAATAAGAATGGCATAGTGATGCAGTTGCCGCGTCGATCTTGGATATAGTCGCTCAACAACTTGTTGCGCACATCCAGGCCGTAAGGATCATCGTGGTCATAGCTGAATGCCCTGCCATCGTTCCATGGCCCTGGCTGATAGATATAGCGCCGGATTGCTTCCACCTTTGTCCAACTATCGGCATTGCGCGGCAGCATCGCACGGATTGCGGCAACCATGTCATCGATTTGAACCAGTTGCGCTTCAACATCGATACTGGAATCAATCATGCGATCCACTTCGATTTTCACGCGAGCAAAATCGAGGGCGTCCATGTTGTGAGTGAATAGCTCGCGCACGTCAGCGCGGATGTCGGCAAATGCGGAGCTAGCGAAAACCCATACTAGAGAAACAGAAAGAACAATAAACCGCATTCGCACACCATGAGTCGATTGCTGCAACCCTAGGTTCTGCGTCCAACTGAAATCAACGATGAATTTGCAGAATTGAAGGAATCGCGCTTGTAATCTCTTCGGCATCGACAATGTTGACTTTAGGGACCGTGGAAGCGGACATCGGGGCACCACGCAGCATTTGGAGCTTTGGGCTCTCTGCCGCCGTTCCGGTGGTCACGGATCAAACGCGGCTCACGACCGCCGGAAACGCCCGTCCAAACCCCAATTGCCAAAGCCTCCAAGCTGCGGCAATGTCCCCGCGATGCGCGTCCTGCTTACCCTCGCCCTGCCCGTGGCCCTGTCCGGCTGCCTGCCCCTCTCGACCTACTATGCCGAGGGCGTCAGCTTGGCACAGTTCGAACGGGACACCACGACCTGCGATGTGCAGGCGCTGCGGGACGCTCCGGTCGCCAACACGGTGCGACAGGGCGCACCGCGCTACGTTCCACGCCGGGTCTGCCGCGCCGATGGCCACTGCCACACCCGTGGCGGGTTCTGGGTCCCGGGCGAGATCTACACAGTCGATGTCAACGCCCAGCTGCGCGCTCGGGTCAAGGGGCAGTGCATGGGCGATCTGGGCTATCGCCCGGTCGAAATTCCCGCCTGTCCCCAAGGGGTGGCACAGGCCGCACCGCCGGGCCCGTCGACAACCCTGCCCCGGCTCAACGGGCGCAGCTGCGCCATCAGAACCGGTGATGGCCGGTTCCGCATCGTCACCCAAGGATGAACATGACCACCACCCTCGCCCATGCCAAAGCAATTGTTCTGGCGCATCACGCAGCCCTTGCACGGGCCGAACCCGCATGCTGTTTCACCACCCTGTCGCAGCACTTTCTGCCCGACACGCTGTGGCGTGGCATGCACCCCTTTCACGAACAGCGCGGGCCGCAGGCCGTGGCCGACGCGTTCTGGTCCCCGTTTCTGGCCGCCATGTCACGGGTCCAGCGGCGGCAGGACATCTTCTTTGCCGGGCACAATCATCTGGACGCAGGCGGCGGGACATGGGTTGCCTCGATGGGCCATCTCATGGGCCTCTTCGATGCGCCCTTTCTGGGCATCCAGCCGACGCGCAAGATCACCATGGTGCGCTATGCCGAGTTTTCGAAGGTCGAAGGCGACCGGATTGTCGAACAGGCGCTCTTTGTGGACCTGCTGCACCTCATGGCGCAGGCGGGCCAGTACCCCCTGCCCGGCATGACCGGCGCCCAACTGGTCCAGCCGGGGCCGCTGACCCATGATGGTCTTCTCTTTGAAGATCAGGACCCCGCGACGGGCCAGGAGACGCTGAACCGCATCCACGCGATGATGGACGCCATCACGCAGGCGAACGCATCAGATACGCCACTGCCGCCCGCACAGGAACTTGCCCGCGATTGGCATGACGACATGCTTTGGTGGGGCCCTACCGGGATCGGGGCCACCTATACGATCGACCGCTATATCGAACAGCATCAGCGCCCGTTCCGCACCCAGCTTGGGGACCGCACCTTCAACGGCCATATCTGCCGCATGGCCGAAGGGACCTATGGCGGGTTCTTTGGCTGGCCGAACCTGACGATGGCGTGCACCGGCCCGTATCTGGGCCTGCCCCCATCCGGCAAGAAGGCCGACATGCGCGTTGTCGATATCTATCGCCGCGACGGGGACAAGCTGGCCGAGAACTGGGTCTTTATCGACATCCTGCACTTTCTGAACATGCAGGGTCTTGACGTACTGGCACAGCTTGAGGTGCGCAAAGGTTAACGGGTTTTAACCTTTGGAAATTTCAAGATCCTGAAATCATTGACTTTTTCGAATCTGTCCCCGCGGGGACAGATTTTCAGCCCGCCTGCGCCTCTTCCTCATCCAGATGCGCCACCCGCGCGCCCGCCTTGGACGAGGTCACGACACCCAGCGACTTCAGCTTGCGGTGCAGGGCCGACCGTTCCATGCCGACGAAATTCGCGGTCCGGCTGATGTTGCCGCCGAAGCGGTTGATCTGGGTCAGCAGGTATTCGCGCTCGAACGCCTCGCGCGCCTCGCGCAGCGGCAGGGTTGCAAGCGCGCCAGACAGAACCACGCGCCCTTCCTCGCCCTCGGGCTCGTCTGCGCCGGGCAATTCCTTGGCGTCGATGGGGCCCGTCCCGTCCCCCAGGATCAACACGCGTTCCACCATGTTTTTCAACTGACGCACGTTCCCGGGCCACACCATCGTCTGCATCAGCGCCGCCGCGTCCTCGGTCAGTTCGCGCTTGGGCAGGCCCTGGGCGGCGTTGCATTCCTCGATGAAATGCGCGGCCAGGACCGGGATATCCTCGCGCCGTTCTTCCAGGCTGGGCACGGCGATCGGGACCACGTTCAGGCGGTGGTACAGCTCTTGCCGGAAGGTTTCGGCGGCAATCGCCTCTTCGAGGTTGCGGTTTGTGGACGAAATCACGCGCAGATCGACGCGCACCTTGTCTGTCCCGCCAACCCTTTGAAATTGTTGATCAACAAGCACGCGCAGGATCTTGGACTGGGTGCCCAGCGGCATATCCGCGACTTCGTCGAAATAGATCACGCCGCCATGGGCCTGCTCCAGCAGGCCCGGCTCGACCCCGCGTTCGGCACCTTCCCTGCCAAAGAGGACTTCTTCCATGTTTTCGGGGGCTACACCGGCACAGTTGACCGTGATGAACGGCGCGTCTGCCCGGTTCGACTTGGCATGGATGTAGCGCGCCGCGACCTCCTTGCCGCATCCGGCGGGGCCGGTCAGCATCACGCGACCGTTGGACTTGGTCACCTTGTCCAGTTGCGAGATCAGCGCGCGGAAGCTGGCAGAGGCACCGATCATCTTGGCCTGTGCGGCTTCGGGCCGGCGCAGGCTCTGGTTCTCGCGCCGGAGACGGCTGGTTTCCATCGCGCGGCGAATAACGACCAGCAACTGATCGATATTAAAGGGTTTTTCAATAAAGTCGTAGGCCCCCTGCTTGATCGCGGCCACCGCGATCTCGATGTTGCCATGTCCCGAGATGATGACCACCGGCACACCGGGATTGTCGCGCTTGACCGCCTTGAGAATGTCGATCCCGTCCATCCGGCTGTCCTTGAGCCAGATGTCGAGGATGATCAGCGCCGGTTCCTCGGTGTTGATGGCGGCCATGGCGTCGTCGGAATTGCCCGCAAGCCGGGTGGCAAAGCCTTCATCTTCGAGAATATCCGAAATCAGCTCCCGGATGTCCCGTTCGTCGTCCACGATCAGAATGTCGCTCATACTGCTTCCTCTTTCTCATCTTCATGGGCGGGTGCCATGACGGGCAGTGTGATGACTGCCATGGCGCCGCTATGGGTCTGGCCCGCAAACGGGGCCGCGTCTTCGAGGGTCAGCGTGCCCCCGTGTTCTTCGATGATCTTCTTGACGATGGGCAGGCCAAGGCCGGTGCCTTCGTCGCGGGTGGTGACGTAGGGTTCGAACAGACGCGCGCGGTCTTCGGGCAGACCGATGCCATTGTCCGAAATGGTGATGACGGCCCCGGTAGGTCCGGTGGTCATGCGGACCTCGATCCGTGGGGCATGCCCATCTGGTACGCCTTTTTCCTTCAGCGTATCAATGGCTTCTCCGCCGTTCTTCACCAGGTTTGTCAAGGCTTGCGAAATCATTGTCGCGTCGACTTCGGCCTGGATCGCCTGTGTGGGCAAATCGGCGGCAATCTCGACGTCCGGCTGGCCGGACTGCTGCAACAACACCGCGTCGCGGACCAGTTGCACCAGGTCCTCGGACTTGCGTTCCGGTTCGGGCATGCGGGCGAATTTTGAAAATTCGTCCACGATGCGGCGCAGATCACCCGTCTGGCGCACGATCACGTCGGTCATCTGGTCCAGGCTTTCGCTGTCGTCCCCCAGTTTGGGGCTGAACTTGCGCTTGATCCGTTCGGCGCTGAGCTGGATCGGGGTCAGCGGGTTCTTGATCTCGTGCGCGATGCGGCGGGCCACATCACCCCAGGCGGCCATGCGTTGGGCCGATACCAGATCTGTCACGTCATCGAAGGCGACCACATATCCTTCGAGCGTGCCTTCGACGCTGCGGCGGGTTGCCATGCGCACCAGCAGGTTTTCAAGTCGCCCGCCCCGCGTCACCTTCACCTCGCCCGTCGCCACCTCTTGGGGGCTTGCACGCAGCAGGGCGAACAGGGCCGCGAATTCGGGCACAGCCACGGCGAGCGGCACCGCCTCTTTCCCCTCTTGCCAGTTCAGCAGGGTCGCGCCGGAGCGGTTCACAAACGTCACGCGCCCATGCGCGTCCACACCGACAACGCCCGATGTGACGGAACTGAGCACCGAATCGAACAGCCGGCGGCGGCGTTCGATCTGTTCGGTATTGGCCAGAAGCGTCTGGCGCTGGCCCTTCAACTGCTTGGTCATCTGGTTGAAGTAGCGGCCCAGCATGGCGATTTCGTCATCGCCTTCCTCTTCGCGCACCTGAACGTCAAGATCGCCCGCCCCGACCCGCTGCGCCGCCCCGGTGAGACGCCCCACGGGGCCTGACAGGCGTTCGGCAAACCACAGACCCAGCCAGATCGCCGCCAGGATCAGGATCACCGCAAAGCCGAGATAGAGCAGCCCGAACTGAAACAGCACCGTGCCCCGTTCGCTTTCCAACTGCTGATACAGGCGCACGGTTTCCTTGGTTTCATCCAGCAGGGACAGAATTTCGCCGTCCACATCGCGGCTGACATAAAGAAAGCGGTCCACATAGCTGGCCAGCGGCACAAGCGCGCGGAATTCGTTGTTGGGCCAGTCCTGGATCACCAGCCCACCGGTGTCGATGGACTGGCTGATCTGGTCCGCGGAGGGTTTTTCAAAATCAAACAGGTAGGACCGGTCGCCCCGGGCGCGAATTTCGCCTGTCCCGTCGATCAGATACGCCTCGCGCAGTCCGCGCTGGACCTGCAATTGTCCCTCTGTCAGCACCTCGCGGTCGCCCACCGGCTGCGCCCCGCGCACGGTGTCGATATAGCGCGCCAATGCCCGCGCGTCCGTGATCAGATCGCTGCGCTGTTCGGTCTCGTACGCCTCGGCGGCGGCAAGAGAGGCCCCGACCACGCGGCTGACCCGGTCCGAAAACCACCCTTCGAGGCCGATATTCACGGTCAGACCGGCAAAGACGGCCACCGTGACCGTCGGGATCAGGGCCAGCAGGGCAAACACCCCGGTAAGACGCAAATGCAACCGGGAGCCTGCGGATTTGGCCCGGCGCGCCGCGATCAGCCGTCCGATTTGCGACAGCACCAGCGCGCCCACCAGCAGGACATAGACCAGGTCGGCCAGCAGGACCAGCCGCAGCGACAGCGCGTTCGCCCCCTGATCAAGCGGCCCCAGCACCAGGAACGTCGCCAGCGCCAGCACCGGCCCCAGCAGGACCAGCCCCAGCGTCGCAAAGTTGCGCACACGTCTGCGTCGCCGCAAACGGCCCAGCGTCATCCACCAGCTGGTGCGTGTTTCGGATGCCACTCGGTGCGCCCTTTATGATGTGGCACCTTTGGTGCCGTACCGCCATATCCGGTGATCCGAGGAACACTGCGCCCCATCGGCCACGGGTTGTGTGGCAGTATTACATCAACTTGCGGCGGCGTGTCACCTCAATATCCAGATCTGTGATCTTCTTGCGCAAAGTATTCCGGTTGATGCCCAGAAGGTCGGCGCATTTCGCCTGATTCCCGCCTGTGGCATCGAGCGCGATTTCGATCAGCGGTGCCTCGACCTCGCGCAGGATGCGCTGGTAAAGCCCCGGCGGTGGCAGCATATTCCCATGCAGGTCGAAATAGCGCTTGAGATGCCGCGCCACGGAAGCGCCCAGCTTGTCCGTGTCGCCCGCGCTGCGGATCGGTTCCAGTTCGGGCTGGCTGCCCAGCACCTGTTCCACCTCGGACGCGGTGATTTCGGCGGCCCGGCTGGTCAGCCCAAGTCGGCGCACCGCGTTTTCCAGTTGCCGCACATTGCCAGGCCAGGAATAGGTGCGGAAAATTTCCGAGGCGGCGTCGGACAGCACACGGCGGGGTTGGCCCGTCTTTTCGCCCTTGAGCAGGAAGTGATCCGCCAGCAGCGGTATGTCATCGACCCGTTCGCGCAAGGCAGGCACGTTGAGCGTGGCACCGGACAGGCGGTAATAGAGGTCCTTGCGCACCTGCCCCGCCTCCATCGCGGCTGTCAGGTCGGTTTGCGACGTGGCCAGAAAGCGCGGGACGTATTCGCCGGGCGTGTCCATCATGCGCACGATGCGGGCCTGGAGTTCTTCGGGGATGTCGCCGATTTCGTCAATCAGGAGCGTGCCGCCCTTGACCCGTGCAAGCACCCGCGCGGGCCCTTCGAGGTCCTGCAGTTCGGCGGCGGTGACGGTGACGAAGGGCAATGTGCGGCGGTCGGAAAAGTCGTGGATGGCCCGGGCGATCAGCGACTTGCCCGTGCCGCTTTCGCCCCAGATCAGCACCGGCAGGTCGGTGTTCATCACCCGCGCCACGACGCGGTAGAGCGCCTGCATGATCGCGGTGCGCCCCACCAGCGGCAGTTCGTCCGGGCGGTCTGTGTCTTCCTGGCGCGCGGGGGCGTGCGCCTTTTGTTCCAGCGCCTTGGCGGTGCGTTTCATCAGGTCGGGCAGATCGAAGGGTTTGGGCAGATAGTCGTAGGCCTCGGCCTCGGCCGCCTGGATTGCCGTCATGATCGTGTTTTGCGCACTGATCACGATGACGGGCAGGCCGGGGCGGTCTTCGGAAATCTTGGGCAGCATTTCGAGCCCGTTGCCATCCGGCATCATCACGTCCGAGATCACGACGTCGCCCTTACCCTCGCCCACCCAGCGCATGAGCGTGGTGAGCGACGAGGTGGCATGCACCTTGCAGCCCGCCCGCGTGAGCGCCTGGGTCAGAACGGTGCGGATCGTGCGGTCGTCATCGGCGACAAGAACGGTGCCATCCATGTGCTAGTCCTCTGGTTGATCTGTGGGGGCGGGGTCGGAATTGACCAGCGCGGATTTGGGCGCGCGGGGCAGTGACAGGCGAAACACGGTCTTGCCCGGCACGGAGGTGACGGAAATCCAGCCGCCGTGATCCGAGATGATCTTGGATACCAGGGCAAGGCCCAGGCCGGTGCCGTTTTCCTTGCCCGACACGAACGGGTCAAAGATGTCGGCAGAGATGGCCTCGGGCAGGCCGGGACCGTCGTCGATGATCTCGATCTGCAGGGGCAGCGACTGGCCCGACCCATCTGCGCGGCGCAGGCGGTAGGAATGTTCGAAATAGCTGTGCAGGCGGATCGTGCCGCCCGCGTCGCCTGCGGCCTCAGAGGCGTTCTTGACCAGGTTCAACACCACCTGAAGCAGTTGGTCCGGGTCGCCGTATGCCAAGGGCAAGGAGGGATCGTAATCCTCGATGATCCGCATGTTCGCGCCAAAGCCCAGCAGCGCCGAGCGGCGGGCGCGGTCCAGAACGTCGTGGATGTTGACGGGCTTGAGGTCGGGCGGTGACAGGTTTCCGAACTGTTCCACCTGTTCCAGCAATTTGACGATGCGCCGCCCCTCTTCCACGATCAGGTCGGTCAGTTCCAGATCCTCGGGCTTGAGGTTCATGGACAGCAGCTGTGCCGCACCGGTGATCCCGGCAAGCGGGTTCTTGATCTCGTGGGCGAGCATCTCGGCCATGCCGATGGCGGACTTGGCCGCGGACTTGACCGAATGGTTCTGCGTCATGCGCCCCGACAATTCGCGGGGCGAGATCATCAGCACCATGTGATCGGGCGCACCGATCAGCGGCGCGATCTGGAGCGCGCATTGCAGCGGTGCACGCTGGCCGTGGCCCACATCCACATCGTTCACGAACAACGGCGTGCCGTTCTTGCGCGCCCGCGCCAGGCTGTCCTCGAGCGGGGCGTCCACTGCCAGTTCGTCCCAAAGCGGCATGCCCTTCATCGTCTTGACCGAGGAATTGAAGAACCCTTCGGCGGCCGAGTTGATGTCGACGATATCGTCGTCAGGGCCGATGATGATGACCGGTACCGGCAGGGAGGCCCAAAGATCACCTGCACCCGTCATGCCGCCGCCACCCCCGTTTCGGGGCAGAGCGCGCGCGGCAGCAGGTCCATCGTGGCCTTGGGTGTCTTGGCGGTCAGCACGGCGCGGCGCATGTCCGTGGGCGTGCCTGCGGTATCCATGAACCATCCCAGATGCTTGCGCGCCACGCGCAGGCCCAAAAGATTACCATAGAAGTCCAGCATGGCGGCGTAATGATCCATGACCATCGCCGCAAATGCGGCCCCCTTGGGCACCTGTGGCGCGGGCGTGCCGAACAGCGCGTGCGCCACCTGGGCCAGCAGCCATGGCTTGCCCTGTGCGCCGCGCCCGATCATCACACCTTGCGCGCCCGAAAGATCAAGTGCCTGACGCGCGGTGGCCGCGTCGACGATGTCCCCATTGGCGATGACGGGAATGTCCACCGCATCAACGACAGTGCGGATCGCGGCCCAATCGGCGCAGCCCTTGTAGAACTGGCAACGGGTGCGTCCGTGAATCACGATCTGGCGAATGCCCGCCGCTTCGGCGCGCGTCGCGATGTCCGGCGCGTTCATCATCGCGTCATCCCACCCCAACCGGGTCTTGAGCGTCACGGGGATGTCGACCGCATTCACCACCGCCTCGATCAGGGTCAGCGCGTGATCTGGGTCCCGCATGAGCGCCGAACCGGAATAGCCGTTGACCACCTTCTTTGCCGGGCACCCCATATTGATGTCGATGACCTTGGCACCCTGCCCCGCAACCATTTTGGCCGCTTCGGCCATTGGCGCCGCTTCGCGCCCTGCAAGCTGCACGGCGGTGCCGTCCGCCCCCAAGCCCAGTTCCGCCTTTTCGCGGCTGCCCGGTCGGGCATTCAGCATATCGTGGCTGGCCACCATTTCGGACACAACCATGCCGGCCCCGAACCGCGCCACGAGGCTGCGGAAAGGCAAGTCGGTGATTCCGGCCATCGGGGCCAGCATCACGGGGGCTGTCATGTCGAGGGGGCCTACGGCCATAAGGGTGTGCCTAATCCTTGTGCGTCGCTCTGTGCTACTGCAATCCTTGCGTTTTCTCAATTGTCTCAAGTCTGTTTACGGGGCAACTCGCATGCGATTGCCTAAATTTTAATCACTCCCCAGCCCCATGGACAGGTCGCCGCAGAGCCCCTAGAGATCAGGCATGATGCAGGAGCACGTCAAATGACCGCCGCCGCTGCCGTGATCGTGGCGGCCGGACGCGGGGTACGCGCGGGCGGTGATGCGCCCAAGCAGTGGCAGATGCTGGCGGGCGCTCCGGTGTTGGCCCGCACGGTGCACGCCTTTGCCGCCCATCCCGAGATCGGCCAGGTCGTGCTGGTGGTGCACACGGATGACGTGACCCGCATCAAGGACGATGTCCGGGAACAGGTCACCATCGTCACCGGCGGCGCTGACAGGGCCGCGTCCGTGCGCTGCGGACTGGATGCCGTGGACGGGGCCGATACCGTCCTGATCCACGATGTCGCCCGCCCCCTGGTGACGGCACAGACCATTTCGGCCGTTTTGGCCGCGCTGACAACATCCGCCGGGGCCGCCCCCGCCCTGGCCGTCACCGATGCGTTGTGGACCGGAGCGGATGGTCGGGTGACCGGGACCAAGGACCGTGCCGGGCTGTTTCGGGCGCAGACGCCACAAGGCTTTGACCTGGAGGCCATTCGCGCGGCCCATGCGGCCCATCCCGGCGGAGCCGCCGACGATGTCGAGGTTGCGCGTGCCCACGGGCTGGCGGTTGCCATCGTGCCCGGAGACGAAGACAATCTGAAAATCACCCTGCTCGCCGATTTCGCACGGGCCGAACGGATATTGCGAGGACGCGATGGACATTAGACTGGGCAACGGGTTTGACGTGCACGCCTTTGGCCCCGGCGATCACGTCACCCTGTGTGGCGTGGACGTGCCGCATGACCGCGGTCTG